>NZ_DASQNP010000123.1:0-78470 GCF_035644915.1 Streptomyces sp. | reverse complement strand
GGGACGACGGCGCGCAGGTGGTGCAGTTCGCCGACAACGGCACCGCCGACCACCTGTGGCGACTCGTCGACAACGGCGACGGCCGGTACCGCATCCGCAACGTCCACTCCGGCAAGGTGCTGGGCGTGGACGGCATGTCCAAGGGCGAGGGCGCCCGCGTGGTGCAGTTCGCCGACAACGGCACCGCCGACCACCTGTGGCAGCTCGTCGACAACGGCGACGGATTCCTCCGGGTCCGCAACCACCACAGCGGCAGGGTGCTGGCCGTCCTCGACGGTTCGGCGGCGGACAGCGCCCCGGTCGTGCAGTACGCGGACAACGGCGCGGGCGGCCATCTGTGGCGCCTGCTGCCCGACGGCGCGGTCCGGCTGGAGAACCGGCACTCCGGCAGGGTGCTGGCGGTGTCCGGCATGTCGAGGGAGGACAGCGCCCGCGTCGTCCAGTTCTCCGACAACGGCACCGCCGACCACCTGTGGACGTTCCTGCCCGACGCCGACGGCTGGTACCGCATCCGCAACGAGCACTCCGGCAAGGTGCTCGGCGTCCATCTGATGTCCGGGGACGACAGCGCACCCGTCGTCCAGTACGCCGACAACGGCACCGCCGACCACCAGTGGCGGCTGGTGCACGACGGCGCGGGCTGGTTCCGGCTGCGCAACCGCCACAGCGGCAAGGTGCTCGGCGTGGACGGCATGTCCAAGGACGACGGCGCGCAGGTGGTGCAGTTCGCCGACAACGGCACCGCCGACCACCTCTGGCGCTTCCTCTGACCCGGCGCCCGGCCGCGTACCGGCCCGGCGCCGCCGACCGTCCCCGCCGTCCCCGAGGACGGCGGGCCCGCCCCCGAACGCCTCACCGAGGAGCACAGATGCGCCCTTCGCCACCCCACCGGCCCAGGCGGCCGTGGCACGCGGTCGTCGCCGCGCTGAGCACCTGCGCGCTGGTGTGCGCCGGTCTGCTCACCACCGGCGGCACCGCCCGGGCCCAGGCGTCCGCCTGGACGCCGAAGCCCTCGCCCATGACCACCCCCTGGACCGACCGGGTCCCCGTCGACGAACCCCTGCCGGAGTACCCGCGCCCGCAGCTCACCCGCCCGGACTGGGCCAACCTCAACGGCGTCTGGGACTTCGCGGTGACCGCGGCGGACGCCGGACAGCCCTCCTCGTTCCCGGAGCAGATCCGCGTCCCGTTCCCCGTGGAGTCCGCGCTCTCCGGAATCCAGCGCAAGATCACCCAGAACGACAAGCTCTGGTACAAGCGGACGTTCACCGTCCCGGCCGGCTGGAGCGGCCGGCGGATCCAGCTCCACTTCGGCGCGAGCGACTGGCGCACCACGGTGTGGGTCAACGGCCGGCAGGCCGGCGCGGTCCACAGCGGCGGCTACGACGCGTTCAGCCATGACATCACGCCGCTGCTCAGGAGCGGCACCAACACCCTCGTCGTCTCCGTGTGGGACCCCACCGAGACCGGCGGCCAGGCCGTCGGCAAGCAGCGGATCCGCGAGGTCACCCCCCAGCCCGGCGGCGGCATCTTCTACACGGCCGCCTCCGGGATCTGGCAGACGGTGTGGCTCGAGCCCACGGCGCCCGCGCACATCGCCCGCCTGGACATGGTGCCGAACCTGGCGGACAGCACCCTGAGGGTCACCGTGCGCGGCGCCGGCACCGACGGCCACCGGGCCAGGGTGACGGTCTCCGCCGGGGGCACCACCGTGGGCACCGCCACCGGCCCGGTCGGCAGCGCGTTCGCGGTGCCGGTGCGCAACCCCCGCCTGTGGTCCCCGGAGGACCCCTTCCTGTACGACGTGAAGGCCGAACTGCTCTCCGGCACCTCGGTCGTCGACTCGGTCGGGAGCTACGCGGGCATGCGCTCCGTCGCCGTCGCCGAGGTGGACGGCGTGCGGCGCATCGTCCTCAACGGCGAGTTCGTCTTCCAGAGCGGCACCCTCGACCAGGGCTACTGGCCCGACGGCATCTACACCGCGCCCACCGACGAGGCCCTCCGGTTCGACCTGCAGAAGCACAAGGACCTGGGCTTCAACATGGTGCGCAAGCACATCAAGGTCGAGCCGCAGCGGTGGTTCCACTGGGCCGACCGGCTCGGCCTGCTGGTGTGGCAGGACATGCCCTCGATGGACCTGCGCACGCCGGACACCGCCGCCCGGGCGCAGTGGGAGGCGGAGTACGACCGCATCATCGACCAGCACCGCAGTTCGCCGTCGCTGGTGATGTGGGTCAACCAGAACGAGGGCTGGGGCCAGTACGACCAGGCGCGGATCGCCGACAAGGTGAAGGCGTCCGACCCGTCCCGGCTGGTGAACAACATGAGCGGCGTCAACTGCTGCGGTTCCGTGGACGGCGGCAACGGCGACGTGATCGACCACCACATCTACGTGGGCCCCGGGGTCACCAGGCCCACGGCGACCCGGGCCGCCGTCCTCGGCGAGTTCGGCGGACTCGGCTACCGGGTGCCCGGCCACGAGTGGTATCCGGGCGGTGGGTTCAGCTACGAGGACCAGGCGAGCATCACGGCCCTGAACAACCGGTTCGTCGGCCTGCTGGACGCCATCCGCGAGAACCAGATGCCGATGGGGCTCTCCGCCTCCGTCTACACCGAGATCACCGACGTCGAGAACGAGGCCAACGGCCTGCTCACCTACGACCGGCAGGTGGTCAAGGTCGACGCCGCGCGGGTCAGGGCGGCCAACCTCGCCCTGATCGACGCGTCGCGGAATCCGCCGCCGCGCGCGACCCTGCCCACCGGGGCGTACAAGTCGCTGCGGGTGACCACCCCCGGCTACACGAACCGCTACGTGCGCCACAAGGACGGCGCGGTCTTCACCGAGGTCGTCGACGGGAACAGCAGCAGCCTGCTCAAGAACGACGCCACCTGGAAGATCGTCCCCGGCCTCGCGGACAGCTCGTGCTACTCCTTCGAGTCCCGCAACTACCCCGGCGAGTACCTGCGCCACCGCGACTTCCGGGTCTACCGGGAAGCGGGGGACGGTTCCGCGCTGTTCAGGGCCGACGCCACTTTCTGCGCCGTACCGGGAAGCGGCGGAGTGCGCCTGTCCGCCTCCAACTTCCCCGGCCAGTACCTGCGGCACTACCACGCGGAACTGTGGCTGGCGACCCCCGGCGGCGCGCACGCCTGGGACGCCCCGGCATCGTTCACCGAGGACACCACCTGGGCCGTCGAGGAACCCTGGGCGCCCTGACCGCCCCGCGTGCGCGAACGGGTGCGCCCGCCCCCGGCCGGCCGGGGGCGGGCGCACCGATGACTTTCCGCACGCTCGGTCGTCCCACCACCGGGGACCGACCCCGACGGAGGCGGAGCATGGCCACGCTGCAGTACCAGTGCACCATGTCGCTGGACGGCTTCATCGCCGGACCGGACGGTGACATGTCCTGGCTGACCGGGCACCTCGGGCCCAATCCGGCGGCGGACCGCGTCATGGAGCGGACCGGCGCCCTGCTCGTCGGCCGCCGTACGTTCGACGGTGACGATCCGTACCGGGGCACCGAGCACGAGGGCGAGCCGTACGGCGGCGGGTGGGACGGTCCGCTGTTCGTGCTCACCCACCACGCCCCGGACACCCCGGTCCCCGGCGTCACGTTCGTCGGTGACCTCGACGGCGGTGTCGCCGCGGCCGGGGCCGCCGCGGGCGACGGGTACGTCGGCGTGCTGGGCGCCCAGGTGGCCGCACAGTGCCTGGATGCGGGGGTGCTCGACGAGATCTTCGTGTGCATCGCGCCCGTCCTGCTGGGTGACGGCGTGCGGCTGTTCGACCGTCCGGGCGGGACCGAGGTCACGCTGGAACGTCTCGGCCTCACCGAGGCGCCGGGGGCGACCAACCTGGCGCTGCGCGTCGTCCGCTGAGCTCCGGACCGGCCCGGGTCACCGCCGCCGGGCCGGTCATGGTGCGCGCCGCGGCCCGGCGGCGGGAGCGGGCCGCGTCCGCGGCGGCCGGCCGGGCACCGACGCGGGTCGCGCGTCCGTCACCGCGTACCGCACGGGTCCTGCGAGATCTCCGCCGCCGCCAGCTCACGCACCACGGGGTAGGGCCGCTGGGAGCGCTCGGTGAGGAACCGCGGGTTGCCGGTGACGACCACGCTCAGGTGGTCCGGGACGACCAGGACGACCTGCCCGGACCAGCCGGCGGCGTAGTAGACCCCATGTCCGGCGATGGTGTCCGTCCAGAACGTCCATCCGTAGGGGCGCATCTCCGGCGCTCCTCCCCCGGTGTGCGGCCGGGTGGCCCGGCGCATCAGGTCGCCGAGGGCGAAGGCGTCGGTCCGCCACGCCTCGCCGATGCGTGCCAGGTCGGTCGCGGACACCCGGAGACCGCTGAAGCCCCAGGCGATGCCGTCCGGGTCCACGGGCCAGTGCCAGCGCTCGATGCCCAGGGGCCGGAAGACGATGCGTTCGGCGTAGGCCCGCAGGTCGCCCACGGCCTCGGTGACGGCGGCCGCCAGCAGGTGCGCGGCACCGTTGTCGTACTGGAAGCGGGTGCCCGGCGGATGGGCCTGGGGGCTCTCCAGGAGTGCGCGGACCCAGCCGCCGCCGAGTGCCGTCACCCGGTCGATGGCCTCCGGTCCTCCGCACTCCGCGCCACCGGTCATGGCCAGCAGGTGCCGGATCCGGACGGCCCGCCGGGGCGGCGGCACCCGGTCGCCCAGGGCCTCGCCCAGGGTGGTGTCCAGGCCGATCCTTCCCTCGCGCACCGCGGACAGCACCAGGGTGCCGAGGACCGACTTGGTGACCGAGAAGACGTCCGCGGGCTCGTCCGGCCGCCGGACCCCCAGGCTCTCCTCGGCCACCGGCACGCCACGGCGGATGACCACCAGGTGCTCGGTGTGGGCGTGCGGTGCGCTTCGCAGCGAGGCGACCGCCGAGCTGATGGACACGGGAACGACTCCTTCCGGGTGCCGCCTCCGGGAGCGGCACACACATCGGTATGACGGCAGTCTGCCGTCCGGCGGGCCGGGGGGCACCGGGATTCCGCGGGCGTCCTCGGCGCCCCGGTCCACCGCGGCCCGGGGACCGTCATGGGCCGTCAGAAGGCCCACGACACCGTGTTGTCGAGGCCGGCCAGGACGGCCAGGACCACCAGGTCGCAGACGCCGAGGAAGAGGCCGAGGAGGGCGCGGCCCCTGCGGGTCGTACCGCGCCGCAGGGCGAGGGAGGCCAGCACCACCGCGATGGGCCCGAGGAGGACGTTCATCGCGAGCAGGCCGACCAGCCCGAGGACGAAGGAGGCGACGGCCATGTCGTCCGGGTCCCGGGGGACGGCGCGCCTGCGGACGTGTGCGGTGGATGCCACGGTTCACACTCCTTCCGGCCGGTTCCGCCGGTGCCGTCCGCGCCGCTCGCGGACGGCGAAGGCCAGGAGCCACCCGCCGATGACCGCGGCGGCCACGAGGCTGACCGGAACCGGGAGGTGGGCGACCGGGCCCAGCAGGATTCCGAGGAGCAGAAGGGCTGCGGCGAGGAGGAACACGGTCTGCCTTTCGCGTAGCGGACCTTGCTGTCGAGGCGCCTGCGTCGGCACCGGGAGCATTCAGTGTACGAGTGTTCACTGAACCGCGAGCCCAAACCCGGGCCCGCCACGGCCGCGCCGGGCCGTTGTTTACTGAACGGCATGAGCCGCACCGCCGCCCCGCCGGCCGGGACCCGCCGGATGCAGAAGCAGCGGACCCGCCGGGCACTGCTGGACGCCGCCCTGCGCCTGCTGGAGCACCAGAGCCTGAGCAGCCTGGGCCTGCGCGAGGTGACCCGGGCGGCCGGTGTGGCCCCCACCGCGTTCTACCGGCACTTCCGGAGCACGGCCGACCTCGGCGTCGCCCTCGTCGAGGAGGCCCTCGGCGGCCTGCACGGCATGATCGCCGGCATCCTCGCCGAGACCGGGGAGGACCAGGACGAGGAGCGCATCGACCGCACGGTCGACCTGATCGCCCGTCATGTCCGGGACCACCCCGCCCACGTCCGCTTCATCATCCGTGAACGGCACGGCGGGGTGCGGCTGGTGCGCGAGGCGATCGGCGCCCAGTTGCGCCGCTTCGCCGTCGAGGTGGCGGCCGAGTACGCCGGGCATCCGAGCACCCGGGGATGGGGCGAGGACGACCTGCGCATGCTCGGCGGCCTCTACGTCGACCAGATGGTGATGACGGCCTCGGCCTTCCTGGAGGCCGCCGAGGAGGCGGAACCGGGGGCGGCGGCGGAACGGGTGGCCTCCGTCGCGCGCCGCCGGCTGCGGCTGATCAACCTGGGCCGCCGGCACTGGCTGGATTAGGGCGCGGCCGGTACGCCCCTGCGGCCGCCCCCGGGGAACGGCGCGTCCGGCCGTCGCGGCGCGTCGGGGCATCGGCGTCAGGGCGGCCCGGCGCGCCCGTGACCTCTGCGGCCTCACCCTTTCCTGGTCCTCCTGGTCCGGCTCGCGCCCGGCGCCGCCGCGGCGCCCGGTGCCGGTGCGCATCGCGCCGGACGGGACCCCGGTTTGCATACACCATGTATCGGATACATGATGTATCCGTTGGTGGTGCCGCAGGAAGAGGACGCCCGCGGGTTCCGCGGCCCGGCCGGCTCCCCGGCCCGACCGGTCGCCGCCGTCGGCCGGGAACCGTGCGGGCACCGGCCCCGTAACCTGCCCGCCGTCCTCCCTCCGCCCGTCACACGGAAGGTCCGCACCGTGCCGAAGTCGCCGACCAAGCGCCGTCCCATCACGCTCGCCTCGCTCGCCGACAGCGCCCTCGCGCTGTTCACCGAGCGCGGCTTCCACGCCACCTCGATCAGCGACATCGTCCAGCGCGCCGGGCTGACCCGCGGCGCCTTCTACTCCAACTACCGCGACAAGGAAGAGCTGTTCCTCGCGCTCTACGACGCCCGCACCGACGCCCTCCTGGCCGGGCTGAGGGAGGCGGCGGCCCGACTGGAGCCCGGTCAGGACCCGGTCGACCGGTTCCTGGCGTACATCGCCGGCCGCACCCCGCAGGAACGCCAGTGGTTCCTGGTGTCCATGGAGTTCACCCTGCACGCCGCGCGCAACCCGGCGGTGGCCGAGGCGCTGGCGGCCCACGAGGAGCGCCTGGTCCGGGGCCTGTCGGAGATCTTCGAGGAGACGCTCGCCCGCGACGGCCTGCGGCCGGTCGTCGCCACCGACGACCTGACCCGCCTCGTCATGGCCCTGTCCAGGGGACTGACCGCCGTCGGACTGGTCCAGGGCGCGCACGCGGGCACCCGGGACCTCGCCGCCCGCGTCGCCCCCCGTCTGCTGAGCGCCCTGACCACCACCGCCGTCACCGAGCAGCCGGACGGGCGGCCCCGGCACGGCCACCACCCCGGCGAGGACGACCGGGAAGACGACCGAGAAGACGAAGGAGCCCCCGACGCATGAACACCCCGGCCACCACCGACGACCACACCCACGCGCCGCCGGGCGGGCCGCGGGGTTTCCTCGGCGAGCTGCGGGACGCCCTCAGCCTCCGGGGCCTCCTGCTGGTCACCGGCGCCCTGCTGCTCCAACTGGCCTTCGTCCTGTCCTACGTCGGCGCCTTCCACTCCCCCGCCCCGCACGGGATACCCGTGGCCGTGGTCGCCCCGGACGGCGCGTCCGAACGGATCGTCGACCAGCTCAACGCCCTCGACGGGGATCCGGTCGAGGCCCGCCCCGCCGGGAGCGAGGCCGCGGCCCGCGCCCTGATCCTGGACCGGACCGTGGACGCGGCGGTCCTGGTCGACCCCCGGGGCACCACCGACACCCTGCTGGTGGCATCGGCGGGCGGCCCCGCCGTCTCCACCACCGCCGCCCGGCTCGCCGAGGACATCGAGGCCTCCCGGGGCCGGAAGATCACCACCGAGGACATCCTCCCGCCCGCCGAGGGCGACGGCCGGGGCATGTCCTCCTTCTACCTCGTCATCGGGTGGATGGTCGGCGGCTACCTGGCCGCGGCCATCCTCGGCGTCGCCGGCGGCGCCCGTCCCGCCAACCTCCACCGCACCGCCATCCGGCTGGGGGTCCTCGCGGCGTACGCGGTCGTCTCCGGGCTCGGCGGCGCCATCATCGCCGATCCCGTCCTCGGCGCCCTGGAGGGGCACTTCGTCCAGTTGTGGGCGCTGGGCGCCCTGACCGTCTTCGCCGCCGCAGCCACCACCGTCGCCCTGCAGATCCTGCTGGGCATCGTCGGGATCGGCGTGGCCATCCTGGTCTTCGTGGTCCTGGGCAACCCCAGCGCCGGCGGCGTCTACCCCGCCGCGCTCCTGCCGCCCTTCTGGCGCGCCATCGGCGACTGCATCCCCACCGGGGCCGCCACCACCGCCGTCCGCAACACCGTCTACTTCTCCGCCAACGCCATCACCGGCCCCTTGTGGACCCTGGCCGGCTACGCGGTCGGCGGCGTCCTCGTCGCCCTGCTCGCCTCCGTCCTCCACCTCCGGCGCGGCGCCTCCGCCGGCACGGAGGCCTGAGCGGAGGCCTGAGCGGGGGACGGGCGTCCTCCCGCGCGGGCCCGCCGGTCACCGCCGGCGGGCCCGCCCCTCGGTGGCGGGCCCCGTACGGCCCCTCCCCGGCCGGCCGCGTCCAGCGGCAGCGGGGCGGAGCGGCGGCCTCAGTCGCCGCCGGAAGCCACGATCTTCCGTACGTTCTCGATGTTCCCGCAGTCGGCGTCCAGGTGCTCCGCGCGCGCCCGGCTGAACGCCTCCCCCAGTTGCGCGCGCCGCTCGTCGCTGACGTTCTCGCGGGCGTCGTTGAGCAGGGTGCGCTCCTCCTCGTCCGCGTGGTGGTTGACCGCTGTCACCAACTCCTCGAGCTTCTCCTCCCACTCCTGGGAGGCGGTGTCCTCCACCTCCAGCAGGGCGAGCAACGCCTCGTTGGCCTCCTGGTGTTCGTGCACGCTGTGCTCGACGTCGTCGTCGTCCACGTTCTTGTAGCGCCGCAGCGCCGGATAGACCTTCTCCTCCTCGGCCGTGGCGTGGGCCACCAGGAGGGCGGCGAACTCCCTCAGCGCACCGGCCCGGTCGGCCTCGGCGTTGCGCATCGTGCGGAAGAGGTCCTCCATCCTGCGGTGGTCACGCAGGATCAGCTCGACGACGTCGTTCGTGGTGGACGGCATGATCGACTCCTCAAAACCGTGGAAGAAGGCGGTGATCCGGTCCGGCGGATACCCCGTTTCCCGCGCGCCAGGCATTCCGCGTCCGCCGCCCGTCCGCCCGGCGGCCGCGGCTCCGGCCGACACGCCCGGTCTCCTGCCCGGCTGACCGCCCGTCGGCGGGCGGCCGGGACGCGCGAGCGCACCCGAAGGGATTCGTTTTCACCCGGCACGGGAGGTTATCCGCCGGGTATGGCACGGACATCGAAACTGGGACACCGAGACGGAACCGACTGCCGTACCCACGACGGTCGTCATCGCGACCGCGCGTCCCGCGGGCCCGGCCTCCAGCCGGACGACGGGGTCGGCCCGGACCCGGAGGTGGAGCGCAGGGCTCCCGACGAGCCGGGCGAGCTGCCGGGGAGGTCCTGGTGGGCCGTGCTGAAGCGCACGGTGCGGGAGTTCAAGGACGACGAGCTGGCCGACCGGGCGGCCGCCCTGACCTACTACGGCGTCCTGTCGCTCTTCCCGGCGCTGCTGGTGCTGGTCTCGCTGCTGGGCGTCGCGGGCGAGTCGGCGGTCCAGCAGGTGCTGGACAACCTCCGGAAGCTCGCCCCGGGCCCCGCCCGCGACATCGTCGTGAGCGCGGTGCGGCAGTTGCAGGGCAAGGGCGGCACCGGTTCGGTGCTGGCGGTCGCCGGTCTGCTGGCGGCCGTGTGGTCCGCCTCCGGTTATGTGGCGGCCTTCATCCGCGCCTCCAACGCCCTCTACGACATGCCCGAGGGCCGGCCGGTGTGGAAGGTCATGCCGCTGCGCCTGACCCTGACGGTGACACTGCTGGTCATGGCCTGCGCGAGCGCGCTGACGGTGGTGTTCACCGGAGGCATCGCCCGGCACGCCGGAGCCGCGCTGGGCATCGGGGACACGGCGCTGACGGTGTGGTCGGTCGTGAAGTGGCCGCTGCTCGTCCTGCTGGTCATGCTCATGATCGCCCTCCTGTACTGGGCCGCGCCGAACGCCAGGGGCCGCGGTTTCCGGTGGATCACCCCGGGCAGCTTCCTGGCCCTGGTCGTCTGGATGGCCGCCTCCGCCGGTTTCGCGGTGTACGTGGCCAACTTCGGTTCCTACAACAAGACCTACGGCACCCTCGCCGGTGTGGTCGTCTTCCTGACGTGGCTGTGGATCACCAACCTGGCGATCCTGCTCGGCTTGGAGTTCGACGCCGAGATGGCCCGGCAGCGGGCCATCGCCGGTGGTCATCCCGTACCCGAGGAGCCGTACGTCGAGCCCCGCGACACCCGCAAGTGGACCGAGGAGGACCGCCGGCACCTCGCACAGGCACAGGAGCCGTCCGCCGCGGCCGACCGGTCCGACGGCGCGGCGGACCGGAGGTGATCCGGCGGTGATCCGGCCGGATCAGGGTACGCGCGCACTGACGACCGTCCGTCGAAGGGAGGTACATGCGATGGCGGTACGCCGTGACGTACGGCACAACCCCGGATGACGAACCGATCGGATCGGAGAAGGGCAAGGTGAACGGCGTTGAGCACCGCTGGGAACCGCACCGCGCACAGCGGTCATGACGACTCGGTGGGCGAGCTGGTCTCCCGGGCGTCGCAGCAGCTCTCGCAGCTCGTGCGGGACGAGATGCGGCTGGCACGGGCCGAGATGGCCCAGAAGGGCAAGCGCTTCGGGATCGGCGGCGGACTCCTCGGTGGCGCCGGGATGGTGGCCTTCCTCGCACTGCAGGCGCTGGTCGCCACCGTGATCGCGGCGCTGGCCCTGGTGCTGCCGGTGTGGGCATCCGCGCTGATCGTCTGCGTCGTGCTCCTGGCCGTCGCCGCCGCCTTGGCCGTGGCGGGCAGGAAGCAGGTCGGCCAGGCGTCCCCGCCCGCGCCCGAGCAGGCGATCGACGGCGTCAAGGCCGATGTGACCGAGATCAAGGAGAGGGCACACCGATGAGCGACAACACGCGGACGCGCGGCTCCACCACCGAGGAGTTGCGCGAGCGGACGGAGGCCACGCGCGAGCAGTTGGGCAGGACCGTGGAAGCCCTGGCAGGGAAGGTGGACATGAAGACACAGCTGCGGGACAGGACGGCCGCGGCCAGGACCCGGGTCCTGGGGACCGCCGCCCAGGCGAAGGTGACCGCCCAGCAGAAGGCGGTCCGACTGGGGCAGTTGGCCCAGAGCAGGCTTCCGGAGCCGGTGACCGAGAAGGCCGCCCTGACCAAGGAGCACATCACCCGGGCCGCGACGACGGCGGCGGGCAGGCTCCAGGAGAAGACCCCGGACGCGGTCGCCGACAAGGCCGCCGCGGTCACGCAGACCGCACGCCGCCGGCCCGGCCCGCTGCTGGCCCTGGCGGCCGTAGCGCTGGTCGTACTGGCCGCGAGGCGCCGCGGCGGGAAGCGCCGTTGAGGGCTTCCGGGGCGTCGGCGGGCCGATCGTCCCGGTGCTCGGGGCGGTCGGCGGAATGACCGCCGGGCGGTGTCCGGTCGGGCGTGGTGAACGCCCGGCCGCGACACCGCCTCCGGCGTTCGGCGCCCGTACCGCGCGCACTGTTCGCGAGCCGCCGCACCACCACCGCACCACCATCGAGCGGGCGGCCCCGACCCGGTGGAGGTCGGGGCCGCCCGCTCGGTGCGGATCCGCGGTGGTGTCAGTCGGTGGAGAGGGCTTCGAGCACGTCGCCGACCGCGCGGTCGGGCAGGGCGCGCGCGACGTCGGCCAGCGCCACGATGCCGATGAGCCGGTGCCCGTCGATGACCGGCAGCCTGCGGACCTTGTGGGAACTCATCGTGCGCAGGATCTCCTCCGCGTCGTCGTCGGCGCCGATGGTGACCGCCTCGCCCTGGGCCAGGTCACCGGCCTTGACCTCGGCGGGGTCCTTGCCCGCTCCGAGCACCTTCACCACGACGTCCCGGTCGGTCAGCATCCCCTTGAGCCGGTCGTCGGTGCCGCAGATCGGCAGGGCGCCCACGCCGAGTTCGGTCATCTTCCGCGCCGCGTCCAGCACGCTCTCGTCCGCGCGCACGCACTCGGCGTTCCCCGTCATGATCTTGCGTGCCGTCGTCACGCTTGCCTCCCACGACTTGTCGTCTTGACTGTTGCAAACCGGAAACATGAGGGCGGATAACCGCGAAGACGGTGGCCAAACACGGCGTGCGGTCATGGCATGCGCGACCGGCCGCCGAGGGAGGCCGCTGGAAGGGGCACGGCCGGTTTGCGGGACGGCGGCGCGGCAAGGCGGCACAGGGGAGGTCGTCGCCGTCCGAAGGAAATCCCATGCTCATCGTTGCCGCCCTGCTGACTCCTCCCCTCCTGCTGTGCGCCGTACTGGCGCTGGGACGTTACGAGGACCACATGCTGGCCCGGTCGGCACCGGCGCGCCACGCCCGTCCCCGGCGGCACCTTCGCCTCGTGTCCGGCTCCGGCGCCCCCTCCCCCTCCCCCGCGGCCGACTCCGCGCCCCGGGCCGGGCTCCCCACGACCGGGTCCGGTCACGCGGCCTGAGGGGGCGGCACAGGGGCCGGACCCCCGAACCGCCCGATGCCCCAACGGAGTTCGCGCGCCGATGCCACCGGGGCCCGGGACGTTGGGGTCGGCGCCCCATCCGTCGCGCGGTACCGTCCGTGGCCGGTACCGGATGCCGACGAACGGGACCTTGAAAGATGGCAGGCATACCCCGTGCAAGCCGGGGTAGGCGGGGCTTCAACGGAAACAGTGCAGAAGACCGGCCGGTCGAACAAGGGAGGGGCAGCATGACGACGACGGCGATTTCCCGGACGAGCGTCGAACACGGTACGGACGAACTGCCGGAGGTCGCCGATCCGCAGAAGGTCGCACCCAAGGACGCGCGGGAGCTGTCGAAGCTGTTCTTCGATCAGTTGGCGGTACTGGAGGAGGGAACTCCGGAGTACCAGTACGCGCGCAACACGCTGATCGAGATGAACATGTCGCTGGTGCGCTATGCGGCCGGCCGGTTCCGCAACCGCGGCGGCGACATGGAGGACGTCGTCCAGGTCGGCATGATCGGCCTGATCAAGGCCATAGACCGGTTCGAGCTGTCGCGCGAGGTGGAGTTCACCACCTTCGCCGTGCCCTACATCGTGGGCGAGATCAAGCGTTTCTTCCGTGACACCTCCTGGGCCGTGCACGTCCCGCGCCGTCTGCAGGAGGCCCGCACCGAACTGGCGCGCGCCACCGAGGAGCTGAGCACGCGACTGGGCCGCTCGCCGAAGGTGAGCGAGCTGGCCGCGCTGATGAACCTGACGGAGGAAGAGGTCATCGAGGCCCGCATGGCCTCCAACGGCTACCGCTCCGCCTCCCTGGACGCCGCCATCAACGGCAACGAGGACGGCGAAGCGGCCCTGGCGGACTTCCTCGGCGCCGAAGACCCCGCCATGGAACTCGTCGAGGACTTCCACGCCCTGGCGCCGCTCATCGAGCAGCTCGACGAGCGTGACCGGCAGATCATCCACCTGCGGTTCGTCGAGGAACTCACCCAGTCCCAGATCGGTGAACGGCTCGGCTGCTCCCAGATGCACGTCTCCCGGCTGCTGGCCCGTGTCCTGGCGCGCCTGCGGGAGGGCATGCTCGCCACGCGCTGACACCGGCTCCGGCACCGCTCCGTCGGGGAGTACGGACCGGGACCGGAGAAGAGGCACAAGGCCGAAGAAGGAGGCCCCGGGGCGAACCCGGGGCCTCCTCGTTCACGGCCCGGACTCCGGCCTGGTCCCTCGTGTTCATCCGGTCGGCACCGGCGGCGGTCTCTCCCCCGGCACGACGGCACGGTGCCCGCCACCGCGCCGGGGAGGCGCTGCCCGCGGGGCGTGGAACGACGGTTACCAGGGCAGGACGGCATGGATTTCCTTGCCGTCCTGCTGCGGCACGACTTCGAGGCTGTGGGCCAGCCGTCGGACGATGGACCAGCCGAAGCCGCCCGTGCCGCCTTCCAGATCGCCCGAACGGGACCGGGGCAGGGCGGCGCCGGTGTCCCGGACGGAGACCCGCACCCCGTTCACGACGTGTGCCAGGCGCAGCGTGAGAGGGCCGGGGGCGTGGCGGACGGCGTTGGTGACCAGCTCGGAGACCACCAGCAGCACGTCGTCGCGGGCGCGGTCCCCGGCGGGCGGCACGCTCTGCGCGAGCGTGGTCAAGAAGGCGTCGGCGGCATCCCGGGCCCGGGCGATGGCACCGGGATGACCGTCGAGATCGACGCGCAGTTGCGGAGCGCCCACACCCCCGGCTGTCACCAGTTCCATCGCATGCCCCCCGGCTGCCACAGCGGTACAAGAATCCGTCTGCCCGTCGACGTATCCGCCACACGACGGAATGTCCCGCCGTCGATCCCCCGTCACTCCTGTCCCATAGTGCCGCCGCCGCGAGCACGGAGCCGCACGACGCGCTGGAAGGGCAGCCGCTCACCGTCCCGCCGGCACGGCGGCATCCCGGCGAAACGGTCAGTCGGTGACGGCGAGGTACTCCGTCAGGCCCACCAGCTCCATCACCCGGGCGGGCTGGCCCCGCACTCCCTTCACGACCAGGTGTCCGCCGCGTTCGCGGCAGCAGCGCTCCAGGTCGAGCAGGGCATGCAGGCCGGCGGAGTCCATGAACGGCACCCGGGAGAGGTCCACCACCACCTCTCGCCACGGTCCTTCCACCTGTTCCACCGCACTGGTCAGCGCCGGTGCGGTGTGGTAGTCGACCTCTCCTTGCGGCCGCAGCACCACGGCGCCGCGCTCGCGGCTGACGGGAACGGACAACGCACGCACGGCTGTTCACCCCCTTCCCGGGGCAGATCAGCCCACGTCGACCAGCACCGCCCGGCGGGGGACGCCCCGCAGGCAGCCGCGCCCCGGTCACCGCGGACACAACACGCCGATCCCGCCCGGACGACGGAACGGCTCTCCCCCACCGTCACACACTCCGGCCTCACCGCGCCACCGTCGATCCCGCATCCGCCCCGCCTCCCTGAACCGGCGACTTCGGCCGGACGGTCACGCCGGCCGGCCGGAGTGTCGTTCACCGGCCGGCCCGATGGCGGACCCGGCTGCCTTCCCCGGCCGCGGAGGTTCGTCCGCCGGCCGGAGGCGTCCATGCGCCGCCGCGGGAACCGTCCGGGCTACTCCTGGAGCATCTGCTGGATCCTGGCGAGGGTCAGGACGTCGCCGCCTATGCCCCAGCCCCCGTCGGGGACCTCCTCGATCAGGACGAGGGTGGTGGCGCGGGCCCGGTCGCCGTAGATCTCGGCGTAGAGGTCGGTGGTACGGGTGACGATCTTCTCCTTGTCCTCGGCGGACAGGCTGCCGGCGGGGACCTTGAAGGTGGCGAAAGGCATGAACGGTTTCCTCACGGTGCGAGGGGCGGTTGGGACGGGGTGCGGCGGAAGGCCGCTCGCGGCGCCGGTCAGAGACTGCTGCCGCTGGTCAGGAGGTCTTCCAGTCCGGCGCGGCGGAAGAACTCGACCCGGATGCGGTCGGCGACGGCGGAGACGACCTCGCTGCCGTCCCGGCTCGGGTCGACGTGGACGCGGAAGGGACGCTGCCCGGCGGGGAGGTCCACGACACGGGCGACGTGCCGCGCGACGTCCGCGGCGTCCGCGTCCGGTGGTATGAGGGCGGCGAGACGATCGCTCAGTTCCTCCCGCAGCGTCCCGTACCGGGCGTCGTACTCCGCCTCGCGGCCGGTGTCGGCCGGGGAGCCGGCGTGGGCGAAGTGGTTGGTGCCCGAGGTGAAGGCGCCGGGCACGATGATGGAGGTGTCGATGCCGAAGCGGATGAGTTCGCCGGCGTAGCTGACGGCGAGGGCGTCCATGGCCGCCTTGGCCGCGAAGTACGGGGCGAGGAACGGCGGGCAGCCGCCCCGGGTGCTGGAGGAGCCGATCCAGACGAGCAGGCCCTCGCGCTGCCGGCGCAGATGCGGCAGGGCCGCGCGGTTGACGCGCTGGGTGCCCAGGACATTGGTGTCGTAGACCTCGGCCAGTTGCTCGGGGGTGAAGGCTTCCGCCGGCCCGAGCACCATGTGCCCGGCGTTGTGGACGACGACGTCGAGCCGCCGCTGCTCGCCCGTGACACGGGCGATCGCGGCGTCGACGGACTCCTGGGAGGAGACGTCGAGGTCGACGGCGCGCAGGTCCACCTGGTGGGTGTCGGCGTAGGACCGCAGTTCGGCCGCCGCGGCGGCGTTGCGGGAGTGCAGACCGCGCATGCCGGCGTAGACGGTGTGCCCCTCGTCCGCCAGGGCGCGCACGGTGAGCGCGCCGAATCCGCTGGATGCGCCGGTGACGACGATGGTCTTGCGGGAGTTCATGGGAGGACGTTCCCTTCTCCGCCGTGGGGCGGATCGGCCCGCTCGCCGGGCGGCGAGCGGTCAGACGATGCCGCCGTTGGCGCGGATGACCTGCCCGTTGACCCAGTGGCCGTCGGGGCCGGCGAGGAAGGCGACCACGGAGGCGATGTCCTGCGGTGTGCCCAGGCGCTCCAGGGGCGGCTGGGCGGCCATGCGGGCGATGGTCTCCTCGTCCTTGCCGTCCAGGAACAGCTCGGTGGCGGTGGGGCCGGGGGCGACGGCGTTGACGGTGATGTCCCTGCCGCGCAGTTCCCGGGCCAGGATGAGCGTCAGCGCCTCCACCGCGCCCTTGCTCGCCGCGTAGGCGCCGTAGGTCGGGAGGGCCAGGCCCAGCACCGAGGTGGAGAAGTTGATGATCGCTCCGCCGGTGCGGAGCCTGCGCGCGGCCTGCTGGTCCACCACGAACGTGCCGCGGACGTTCGTGCGGTGCAGGTCGTCCAGCACCGTCAGGTCCAGCTCGGCGAGCGGGGCCAGCGCCATCCGGCCGGCGGCGTGCACGACGACGTCGACGCCGCCGAAGGCGCTTTCCGCGGTGTCGAACAGGGCGGCGACCTGCTCCTCGTCCGCGACGTCGGCCCGGGCCGCGACCGCCGTGCCGCCCGCGCCGCGGATCTCGTCGGCGACTTCCTCCGCGGCGTCCTTGCGGCCGGCGTAGCCGACGACGACCGCGAAGCCGTCCGCGGCCAGCCGCAGGGCCGTCTGCCGGCCGATGCCGCGCGATCCGCCGGTGACGACGGCGACGCGGGGAGCGTCGGCGGACGCCTGGGTGCTCTCGCTGTACGTGGTCATGACGTCCCTCCGGAAAACGTCGTTAACATCTCGACGCAAACGACGATAACAGAGTTCCGTAGCGATGTTAAGACCCGGCCCGTAACGGCGATAAAGAGCGGCGTATCATCGTTGTCATGGACGTGAGGGAGCGGATCCTGGAAGCCGCCACCGAGCTGCTGGCCAAGTCACCGGACGCGGACGTCTCCACCCGGGCCGTGTGCGAGGCCGCGGGCGTCGGCGCCCCCGTGCTCTACCGGCACTTCGGCGACAAGGCCGGCCTGCTCTCCGCCGTGGTCGACCACGGCTTCGAGCGGTACCTCGCCTCCAAGCGCGCCGCCCGGCCCAGCGACGACCCCGTCCGGGACCTCGAGGACGGCTGGGACAACCACGTCCGCTTCGCCGTCGAACACCCCAACCACTACCGGCTGATGTACTCCCCCGGTCTCACCGCTCCCCCCGGGGCCGCCGCCGAGGCCCACCGGCTGCTCCGCGCCGTGCTGGAGCGCTGCGCCGCGGCAGGCCGCCTCCGCGTCTCCCCGGACACCGCCACCCGGATGATCATGTCCGCCAACACCGGTGTGGCCCTCTCCCTGATCGCCCGGCCGCACCTCTATCCGGACACCGACTTCTCCGACCGCGTCCGCGACGCCGTCATCGGCGCCGTCACCCGCCCGGCCGCGCCGGAGCGGCCCGTCACCCGGTCCGGCGGCGACACGGACGTGCCCTCCGCGGCCGCCACCCTCGGCGCCCGGCTGCGTTCCACGCCCCCCGCCGCACTGACCCCCGCGGAGACCGCACTGCTCCAGCAGTGGCTCGCGGTCCTGGCCGACGGCCACGGACGGTCCTGACCGCCGCCGCGCGGCGGCGGTGAGGGCCGTCCGGCCCGGCCGGGCCTCAGCGGGGAACGCCCCCGACGGGGGCCGTTTCGTCGTCCTGCTCCCTGACGACGCGGATCGCGGCGTCCACGAGGGCTTCCAGGCCGGTGTTGGAACCGCTGCCCGGGCGCCAGACGACCTGGGAGTACGCCTCGAACGGCACGGTCCAGTCGATCGGGAAGAGCCGCCGTTCGGCCAGTTCCCGCCGCACGGTGACGGCCGGCAGCAGGGCCATGCCCAGTCCCAGGGAGACGCTCCGCTTCACCGCGTCCACGGAGCCCAGCTCGAAGGTCCTGGGACGTTCCGCGGCGTCGTGCAGGCCGACCGCCTGCTCGTACAGCCTGTGGTACCCGGCGTCGCTGTCGGCGCGGATCAGCGAGGCGGTGCGCAGGTCCTCGCGGGTGACGTCGGACCGGCCGACGAGCAGGTGGTCGGGGCCGCCCACCAGGACGAGCGGCTCGGGACACAGGACCGCCGCCCGCAGGCCCTCCCACTCCCGCTGGGAGTCGATGAAGAAGGCGCAGTCCAGCCGCCCGTCCCGGACGTCGGTGACGGAGTTGTCCGCCGCCGGGGTGTGCATCGACAACTGCATCTTCGGATAGCGCCAGTACAGGTACTCGACCACGGGCAGCAGCCGGTACGTGGCCAGGCTCTCGATCGCGCCGACCTCGATCCGGCCGTGCGGCTGCCCGCCGGAGCCGACCGCCTGGCGGGCGCGCCCGGTCAGCCGGACGATCTCCCGGGCGTACGGCAGCAGGTCGGCGCCGGCGGCGGTCGGCCTGACGCCGCCGGGGAGCCGCTCCACCAGCATGGTGCCGAGTGCGAGTTCCAGCGACTTGATGCGGGTCGTCACGGTCGGCTGCGACAGGTGCAGCCGGGCCGCGGCCCTGGTGAAGCTGCCGACTTCCACGACAGTGATGAAGGCGTCGAGTTGAGGTGCGTCCACGTCTTTGACCTCCCTGGCGTCGCGCCGCTTCCGCGCGGTGCCTCTCGCCGCCCAGCATCGCCGCGGGCCGCCTTCGGCCGGCTATCGCCCGGCAAACCCGGCGGCGATAGCCACCGGGATAGCGGGGCACCGGCCGCCGATAGCCCGGCGATGTGCCCCCTCCCTAGCGTCGTTCCCGCAGCCGGCCGAAGCCCGGCCGCCGCCGACAGCCACCAACGGATCCAAGGGAGTGCGGCAATGACACGGAAGGCACGTTCCGGCCGAGCGACCGGCCTGGCGGCCCTGACCCTTCTCGCCTCGTTCACCTGCCTCGCGGCGACGGGCCACGCCGCCTCCGGTACGGCGGCCGTGGGCGCGACCGACAGCGACACCCCCTGGCCCGCCCCCAGGACGACCGCGTCCGCCGCCGCGCTCGCCGACACCCCGTGGCCCGTCGGCTCCTGACCGTGCCGCGGGCCGAGGGGCCCGCTTCCCGGCGTCGGGGCGGGCGCTCAGTCCGCCAGCAGACGGGCCAGTTCCAGGCGCACCTCGGCGGCCCCGACCTGGTCCATCGTCCGCTCGCAGATGTCTCCCGCCTCCCGGAGCAGCCGCCCGGCGTCCCCGCGGCGTCCGAGACGCGCGTAGACGTTCCCGAGCCGGCGCAGGATGCGGGACTCGCCCACCATGTCCCGGTTCTCCCGCACCACCTCGAGCAGCTCCGTCAGCACTCCCCCGGCCTCCTCGTGGCGCCCCTGCCTCTGCATGAGGTCGCTCAGCACGTAGCGGGCCTGGGTCTCCACGCGGCTGCTGTCGGTCGTCCTGCACACCTCGAACGCCTCGTCCAGGTGGCGTGCCGCGCTCCGCTCGTCGTCCCGGTTCAGCTCGATCCGCGCCATGTGCAGCAGGACGTGCGCCCGGCCGATGCCGTCACCGGCCCGCGTGAACCCCGCCAGGGCGGACCGGTAGAGCTCCAGGGCGCGCCCCTCCCGGCCCCGGCGCTGTTCCAGCAGCGCCTGGTTGCGCAGCGTCATCGCCAGGCCGTGCACGTCGCCGAGTTCGGAGAAGACCTCCAGGGCGGGGTCGAGCCGTTCGCCCGCCGCCGTGAGCTGGGACCGGCCGAGGTGCAGCGTGCCCAGGGAGCAGAGCAGGGCCGCCTCCCCACGGCGGTTGGCGGCCGCGGTCACCGCTTCGAGGGCCCGCAGGTGGGTCCGCTCCCAGTCGTCGAAGTAGCAGCGGGCCTCGAACAGGGTGACCAGGGTCGTCGCCAGGTCCCAGCACAGCTCGTGCAGACCGGCGCCGGCGGCCAGCTCCACCGCGGAGCAGAGGCTGGTGTGCTCGGACTCCAGCCAGCCCAGCGGGTCGTCGAGCAGCACGTCGAGGTACGCGTCCGGGAGGTGCCACAGCGGCCCGTCGCCGTGGAGCACCGTGAAGTCCCCTCCGTAGATCCGGCGGTGCGCCTCGGCGGCCGTGGCCAGCCAGCCGCCCACGACCCTGCCGATCGCCGCGTCGCGGCGGTCGGCGGGGTCCTCGCGGTACAGGTGCTCCCGGACGAACAGCCGGATGAGCCCGTGCAGCCGGTACCGCAGCCCTCCGGTGCGGTCCATGGCGGCGGACTCCAGCATCTGCGCGTCCACCAGCGTCTCCAGGAGTTCGGCCGCCCGGTGGAGGTCGGTGTCCAGCAGCGCCGCGGCGACCCAGGGCGAGAAGGTGGTCTCGTCCAGCGCGCTGAGCAGCCGCAGCAGCAGCCGGGCCTCGTCGCTCAGGCCGTCGTACGTCAGGGCCAGGCTGGAGCGGACGACCAGCTCGCCGTGGGCGAGTTCGTCCAACCGGCGGTGTTCGTCGGACAGCCGCTCCACCATCCAGGCCAGCGACCAGTGCGCGCGGGCGGCCAGCCGGGCGGCGACGATGCGCAGCGCCAGCGGCAGGAACCCGACCAGCCGGACCAGTGCGTCGGCCGCGGCGCCCTCGGCGGCCACCCGCTCCTCCCCGATGGCCTTCGCCAGCATCCCGAGCGCCTCGCCGTGCTCGAAGACGTCCACGTCCAGCATCCGGGCGCCGGCCAGACCGGTGAGCCGGGTCCGGCTGGTGACGAGGACCGCGCAGGTGCCGCTGCCCGGCAGCAGCGGGCGGATCTGGGCCTCGGCCGCCGCGTCGTCGAGGACGACCAGCACGCGCCGGCTCGCCAGCAGGTGCCGGAACATCTCCGCGCGCTCCTCGGTGGACCCCGGGATCGAGGTGCCCGGGATGCCGAGTGCCCGCAGGAACCGGCCGAGCACGTCCACGGCCGGCGCCGGCCCGGCCCGGGTGCCGCCCAGGTCGCAGTAGAGCTGGCCGTCGGGGAACCGGTCGGCCAGCCGGTGCGCCAGGTGCACCGCGAGGGCGCTCTTCCCGGCGCCCGGTTTGCCGGCGAGCACGACCACCCGGGTGGCGCGGTGGTCCCCGTCGTCGGCGAGCAGTCGGGTCACCTCGCCGATGTGCTCCTCGCGTCCGGTGAAGTCGCCGATGTCCGTGGGGAGCTGGTGGGGCGCGACCAGTCCGGACGGGGCGGACGGCTCCGGCCGGCGCGGGGACGCGGGCCGGTCGCCCCGCAGCGCGGGGTCGCCGGCGAGGATGGCGGCCTCCAGCCTCCGCAGTTCCTCCCCGGGTTCCAGGCCGAGCTGCTCGATGAGCAGCCGGCGCCCCTTGCGGTACGTCTCCAGCGCCTCGGCCTGCCGTCCCGACCGGAAGAGGGCCACCATCAACTGGCCCCTGGCCCGCTCGCGCAGCGGGTGCTCGTCGACCAGCGCGCTCAGTTCGCCGATCAACTGGTGGTGCCGGCCCAGTTGCAGCCGGAGTTCCGCGCAGGTCTCCATCGCGGCCAGCCGGTCCTCGTTCAACTGGGCGGCCTTGGCCTGCAGCCGGGGGCTGGACGTGCCGCTCAGCGCGGGTCCGCGCCACAGCGCCAGGGCCCGCTGCACGTACTGGAGCGCGTCGGCCGTGTGGTCCCGGTGGGACAGTTCCTCGGCCTCGGCCATCAGCTCGGCGAAGAGCTGGGCGTCCACCTGCCCGCCCGGGACCCGCAGCAGGTACCCCGGTTCCCGGGTGACGATCACTCCCTCGTGGCCGGCCTTGGCCAGGCTGGCCCGGAGCGCGGAGACGCAGATGTGCACCTGGGTGCGGGCGGTCGGCGGCGGGTCGTCGTCCCACACCGCGTCGATCAGGTGGTCGATGCTCACCACGCGGTTCGCGCACAGCAGGAGCGCGCTGAGCACGGTCTGCTGCCGTCCGCGCGGGATACGGAAGTTCCGCTGGTCGAAACCGATCACGGCCAGCGGGCCCAGTAACCGGTAGGCCGGCGTGTCCAGTGCCACCTGCGTCATCACGACCACGGTTCATCCTCCCCCGGGACGGACGGACCGGGGTCTCCGGCCACGTCGTGGTGCGAGCCCGCCAGGAGGTGCGGCACTCGGGATAGCTGGTAAGCCGTCCTGGCGGCGCGCGGCGAGTGTATCCCGAGCGTGAGGCTTTGGGGATGAGACGATGAGGGCGGCGTGCGCCGTTCCGAGTCGCCCGGGCGGCGCACGCCCCGTCACCGGGCGTACGCCGCCGGGCTGGTGAGCGGCTCTCTCACCCGGTGCGGTCGCCCCGCCATCCCCTTCTCTCCGCCGCCTGCGCCGTCAGCGCCGCCCGGTCCACCTTGCCGTTCGCGGTCACCGGGAGCCCGTCCACCGCGAACGTCGTCTGCGGCACCATGTAGCCGGGCAGTGCCTGCCGGCAGAAGCCCGCCAGCTCCGCCTCCCCGGCGACCCGTGCGCCCGGTCCGAAGACGACGAAGGCCGCCAGTTCGGCCTCCCCCGACGGAGGCCGCAGCACCAGCGCCGTGGCCGCGGTGACGCCGGGGAACTCCAGCAGCCGGCGTTCGACCTCGCCGAGTTCCACCCGGTTGCCGCGGATCTGCACCTGGGAGTCGACGCGCCCGCAGAAGTACAGCTCGCCGTGCTCGCCCCGGCAGGCCAGGTCGCCGGTGCGGAACACGACCTGGCCGGATCTCGGGTCGAGCGGATCGGGCACCAGCGCGGCCCGGGTGGCCGCCGGATCGTCCCAGTAGCCGGTGAACAGGGCGGGGCTGCGCAGGTGGATCTCGCCGGTGACGCCGGGCTCCTCGACCGGCCGGCCCTGCGCGTCGATGACCGTCATCTCGGCGCCCGGGTGCGCGAAGCCGATGGAGAGCCGCTCCACGTCCTCGGTGAGCGGGTTGGGCACGTCGGTGAAGGAGCACGCCATCGACTCGGTGGCGCCGTAGCAGTTGACGAGGCGCGCGTGCGGCAGGAGCTGCTGGAGGCGGCGCAGTTCGGGCAGCGGGAACTCCTCGCCGCAGAACAGGACGCCCCGCACCGCCTCCAGCCGGGCCAGCTCGTCCGGCAGGTGCCGCAGCGCCTGGCGCCAGATCGACGGCACCCCGTTGACCTGGGTGGCCCCGGTGTCCCGCAGGACGCGCAGGAACCGGCTCGGCCAGCGCAGCAGGGTGCGGGGCACGGGGACGACGGCCGCCCCGCTGCCCAGGGCGAGCCCGATGTCCAGCAGGGAGAAGTCGAACTGCAGCGGGGAGGTGGTGGCGACCCGGTCCTGGTCGGTGACGATGCCGTGGTGGAGCATGCCGCGGTAGAACGAGAGGACCGCGCGGTGGCTCATCACCACGCCCTTGGGGCGGCCCGTGGTGCCCGAAGTGAAGATGACGTAGGCGGTGTCGGTGCCGGTCAGCTCCCTGCGGTGGCGCACCCGCGGTGCCGGGCGGCGCTCGACCGTCAGCCCGTCCGGCCCGAACCGGCCGTCGGCCGGCCGCTCGGTGAGCGCGTCGCGGCTCAGCCCCGCCGCGCGGAGGTAGAGCGCGGGCTCGGCGGCGGCCAGGATGGTCCGCAGCCGCTGGTCGGGGGTCTCGGGGCTGACCGGGATGAACGGCAGTCCCAGCGAGGAGCAGGCCAGGAGCGCCGCGATGGCGTGGGCCGAGGTGTCGGACTCCAGCACGACCCGGTCACCGATGTCGAGCCCCAGTTCGTCCAGCCCGGCGGCGTACTCGTGGACCAGGTGCGCCAGTCGCCGGTAGGGGGTGACGCGGACGTCCCCGTTCCCGGCGAACTCCACCACCGCGGGACGGTCCGGGGTGGTGCCGGCCGCGGCCAGCATGAACTCGTGCAGCGTCCCCGGCTGTGCGCCGGTGGGGACGGTGCTCTCCAGCTCCACACTCATGACGTTGCCCTCCTGGGTTCGGACGCGTCGGGGTCCGTGGCCGCGGCCACGGCGTGGCCGACCCCGTCCAGCAGCACGAGCGGGTCGTCCGGACGGGTGCGGGTCAGCCGCACGGTGCCGATCAGCAGCGTGTGGTCCAGCACCGGGACGGTTCCGCCGAGCCGGCACACGACGGTGGCCGGCGCGTCGTCCAGGACGGGCACGCCGTCCCACGCCGAGTGCGGCACTCCGTCGAAGCGGCGCCGCGGATCGCCGGCGGCGAACCGGCGGCACAGGTCCCGCTGCCTCCACGACAGCACGTTCACGGCGAACTCCCCCGCGGACAGGACGTCGCCGAGCGTGCGGCCCGCCGAGTCCAGCGAGACCATGAGCGTCGGCGGGCGCAGCGACAGCGACATGACCGAGGTGGCGGTGCAGCCGACGGCACCCGACGGGGTCGCCGCGGTGATCACGGTGACGAAGGTCGGGAACCGGGACATCGCCCGGCGGAAGGACGTCTCGTCCACCGCGTCGAGGACGCCGGCCTGCAGGTCGGTGGTCACGGACCGGTCTCCTCTCAGGCGTTCGGCGCCGGGGACAGCGAGGCGGCCAGCACCGTGCGGTCGACCTTGCCGTTCGGGTTCAGCGGCAGCTCGTCCAGCCTCGTGATGTCGCGCGGCACCATGTAGGCGGGCAGCCGGGAGCGCAGCGCGTCGAGCAACCGCTCCGGGTCGGCCGCGGCGCCGGTGCAGGCGGCCACCAGGTCCACCTCGCCGTCCGGGGCGTGCAGCGCGACGACCACCGCCTCGTCCACCCCGGGCTGCTGGAGCAGGACGGCCTCGATCTCGCCCAGCTCGATGCGGTAGCCGCGCACCTTGAGCTGGTGGTCCAGCCGGCCGAGGTGGACCAACTGGCCGTCCGCCGTGCGCACCCGGTCGCCGGTGCGGTACCAGTGCTCGGCGGTCAGCGGCCCGGAGCCGTCGTAGGGCGTGGCCCGCCGCCCGTCGAAGGAGTGGAACCGGCCGGTGTTGTCGGCCGGGTCCAGGTATCCGGGGAACCGCTGCGACCCGCGCACGCACAGCTCGCCGTCGTCGGCGGGCCGGCCCTCCTCGTCCAGGACGAGGTGCTCCTGGCCCGGGTAGGGGGTGCCGATGGGGACCGTGCCGTTGGCCGGGCGCGGCCAGTCCTCGACGCGTTCGGGAAGCCGGAACTCCGTCCAGGTGACGGTCATCTCGGTCGGCCCGTAGATGTTCTCCAGGACCGTGTTCGGGGCCGCCGCCCGCCAGGTCTCCGCGAGCTTCAGCGTCAGGGCCTCGCCGCAGAACAGGCTCCAGCGCAGCGTCGGCATGCTGCCGGGGGCCAGCGCGCGCAGCCGCAGCGCGATGGAGGCGATCGAGGGGACGGAGTTCCAGTGGGTGATGCGCCGGCGGTTCACGAAGCGGACCGGGGCGAGCAGGTCGTTCCGGCCGGGGACGACCAGGGTGGCGCCGGAGCCCCAGGCGGCGAACATGTCGTACACCGACGGGTCGAAGGTGAGGTCGAAGGTCTGCGACACCCGGGCCCGCGGGCCCAGTTCGTAGCGCGGTATGACGTGCCGCAGGTAGGCGGAGACGTTGCGGTGCTGGATCGGGACGCCCTTGGGCGCGCCCGTCGAGCCGGAGGTGAACAGGATGTAGGCCAGGTCGCCGGGGCCCGCGGTGGCGGCGGGCAGCTCGGGCACCGGCCCGGTGCGCAGCTCCCGCACCTCCCCGGGGGACAGGGCCAGGACCGGTACCGGCAGCTCCCGGCTCGCCGGCACCCGCTCGTCGGCGATCACCAGGTCGAGTCCGGCGGCCTCGGTGATGGCCACGTTGCGCGCCACGGGGAAGCCGGGGTTGAGCGGGACGACCGCGGCCCCCAGCCGCTGGACGGCCAGGTAGCCCGCGTAGGCGAGGGTGCAGCGCGAGGCGAGCAGTCCGACGCGGGCCGGGACCCCGCCGTGCCGGGCCACGAGCCTGCCCGCCAGCCGGGCCGCCACGGCGTCCAGCTCGGCGTAGCTCAGCGTGTCGTCCGCGACTTCGAGTGCGGTCTGTCCGTCGCCGTGCGCGGCGACGGACGCCGCGAACCAGTCGTACATCGTCCAGTCGGTCCGGTCGTCGTTCATCGGGACACGTCCTCCTTCGCCAAGCGGGCCATGGTGGTGATCACGTCGTGGAACGCCCTGGCCACGACGCCGGGACGGGGGCGGCCGCGCTCCGCGGACGCGGCGGCGAACCGCAGCGAGCGCGGCAGCTCCGACCAGCTCGCGGCGGCCGCCAGCGCCGGGGCGCGCGGCAGCAGTCCGGCGTCGGCGAGCGTGGACAGCCGGTGCCGGTGGTGCCGTGCGGCGGCCCACAGGTCGTCGGTGTTGCGGGCCAGGGCCTGCTCGTCGGCACCGAGCCGGGCGGCCAGGAACTCCAGCGCGGCCAGGGGGTCCGCCAGCCACTCCCCCTCCCGCGGCGGCTCCGGCGCGGCGGGCTGCCAGGCCAGCCAGCGGTAGTGCGCGGGATCGGGCAGGGGGACGGCGGTGCCCAGGGCGTGGACGTCGCGCAGGGTGGTCTCCGGCGCGGCGTGCGGGACCGGCGTCAGCGCGGCGCGCAGCCCGTCCTCGTCCAGCGGGCCGGAGTACGGACGCTGCTCGCCGTGCGGCAGGAGCGCCGCGAAGTGGTCGGTCACCCACCAGCCGGGTCCGCCGCCCGGCGCCGGTTCCAGCAGCACCCAGTGCGGGACGTCCTCCCTGCCGTACGCCGGGGACCAGGGCAGCAGGCGGGTGTTCCCGACGGCCAGCACCCGGCCCGCCTCCGCCGCCTCGGCCGCGAGCCCGGCGCGGGCCGACGCCCAGTCGGCGGCGGACCGGTAGCCGAGCTCGCGGCCGTCCGCCGTACGGTCGATGCGCCGGTGCTGGGAGAACGCCAGGCCGGTGCCGGCCGCGTCGGTGCGGACCGCGAGCCGCACGGCGTGCGCCAGCCTGGCGTCCACGTCCGGCAGCCAGGGCCGCAGGTGGGCGACGAGGTTGGTCGTGTAGCAACTGAGTTCGGCCTCCCCGGGGGGCGCCGGGGGCGCGGGGATGGTCACGGCGACTCCTTCCAGGCGCAGCTCAGGGGCGTGTCGGACAGCTCGCGCAGGCTGCGCCAGGTGAATCCGCGCCAGGTGCCGGTCCGGCTCCCGGGCGGCACGTCGATGGTCCAGGGGCGGCCGGACAGGCCCGTGCCCGCGGCCTTCACGCACGCCTCCTGCACCGTCCAGATCCAGGCGAACTCCCGGGCGCGGTCCGGCGCGTCGAGCGAGGCGACCTCCCCGGCGTGCGGCGGCCGTACGCAGCGCCGCAGCAGGGCGTCGTCCAGGCGCGCGGGCGGGCTCTGGACGTCGATGCCCACCGCACGGCCGACGGCGGCGCAGGCGGCGTAGTGCCCGTCGTCGTGCGTCACGTTGACGCCCACCCGCTCCCAGCCGGCCAGTACGGGCTTGCCGCTGGGGCCGGGGACCACGGCGGCCGTGGCGGCCCGCGGCAGCACGGCGGCCAGCAGCCGGCGCAGCAGCGCCCGCCCGGCGAGGAACTCCTCGGCCCGCCAGCCGGGCATGCCGGCCGCCGCCGCGACGTCCCCGGCCTGCGCCGACCGCAGCCCGGGGCCGCTGTGCGCCATCGCCCACACGCCGGGCGCCACCTCGATCACGCTCATGGCGACAGCTCCGCGAGTACGGTGTCGGCCGCCCCGGCGACGATCGACAGGACCACCTCGGTGCTCCCGCCTCCGATGCCGAACAGCGCGGCCTGGGGGCGCAGCCGCTGGGCGCCGGTGCCGGAGAAGCCCTCGGCGCCCTGGAAGTGGGCGCACTCGGCGAGCACCTCCTCCAGGGTGAGCGCGACGCTGCTCTTGAGCAGGGCCGCGGAGGTGGCGTCGTGCCGCCGGGCCACCGGCTCCCCCAGCTCCCGGGTCAGCGCCTGCAACTGCCGTACGAGCACCAGGCACCTGCCGAACCGCTGCCGGACGGCCTCGGCCTGCCACAGCGTGCCGTCCGCCGTGGGGCGCGCCTCCAGCCGCCGCTTGGTGTCGGCCAGCACCCTGCGGCACAGCGCGATCCCCCACAGGGCTCCGGCCAGCCGCTCCACGGCGATGTGCGCGGCGAAGGAGGCCAGCGCGCGCCCCGGTCTGCCGACCAGGTGGTCGCGGGGCAGCCGTACCGCGTCGAACCTGATGTGGCCGGTGCCGGAGCCGTCGAACAGCTCGGTGTCGGCGCGTTCCACGGTGATCCCGGGGGCGGAGGCCGGCACCAGCACCCAGGTGAAGTTGGTGAAGTGCCGGCCGGGCCGGTGCCGGGCGAGCACCAGGAAGTAGTCCGCCTGCGTCGCGTTGGTGATCCACCGCTTGGTGCCGTTGAGTTCCAGCTCCGCCTCGCCGATGCGCAGTTCGGTGCGGAGGCCGGCCAGGTCGGATCCGGCCGTCTCGTCGGTGGCGGCCAGCGCGACGACCGCCGTGCCCGCCAGCGCCTGCCGCTCGGCGCGCAGGGCCGGTTCCTGGTCCTGGCCGCGGGCGAGGGTCAGCAGCGGGACCGCCGTGGCGATCTGCACGCTCACCGCGAGCGTCGAGCCGATTCCGGTCCTGGCGTCGACGTCCGCCAGCAGCTCGCCCAGTCGAGCGGGGTCCACGCCCGCGGCCGGGTCGCCGTCGCGGAACACCGCGGCGATGCGTCCCGCCGCGCCGAGCGCGGCCCACACCTCCCGTCCACCGGTGTCCGCGGTGATGTCCGGGCCGGAGTCCGTGCGGGGTTCCCGTACGCTCCCCGGGGACAGCAGCACTGCCGGGTCAGACAAGGTGCACCTCCGGGTCGAGCAGCGCCAGTCGCCCGTCGGCCAGGTGCAGCCGGTCGTTGTGGTAGTTGAGCGCCGCCGAGCGCAGGTCGCGCAGCGCCGCCTCCAGCCGGGTGGGCGAGTCCCTGAGGTACCCGTGGCGCAGGCCGACCGCGTCGACGAGGTCGTTCACGGCCGCGTGGCACTGTTCCGCCGCGGTCATCTTCAGCGCGTTCAGCAGCAGTTGGACGCGCGGGGTGGAGACGTCGGCGGCGGCGCCGAAGACCTGCTCGGTGTGGCGCAGCAGGGCGTGCACGGTGTCCACCCGCTGCCGGGCGCTGGAGAGCCGGCTCAGCAGCAGCTCCGAGCCGAGCTCGAAGCGTCCCCGGCCGGCGCCGCGCATCAGTGTCAGGACGCGGGACAGCGCGCCGCTCGCGGTGCCCAGCCAGCACGCGGACCAGCCGATGTGCGCCAGCGGGGCGAACACCCTGGTGGCGATCCGGGAGAACTCGCCGTGCTCGCCGACCACCTGGTGTCCGGGCACCGTGCCGGTCAGCCGCAGCGCGATGCTGTGGCTGGCCCGCATCCCCAGCGGCTGCCAGTCCCCGGTGGCGGCGATGTCCAACTGGTCCCTGCGGGCGTACACCAGGGACACCTGGGCGGGCGAGGTCGCCCCGGGGCTGCGCAGCGTGATCAGGAAGGCGTCGGCGTGGGCACCGCCGGTCACGATCGGGGCGAACCGGTCGATGAGCAGGTTGCCGTCCTCGGCGGCCAGTTGCGCCTCGGCGCTCAGCAGGTGCCCGCCCTTGCCGGTCTCGGTGGTGACCGAGGCGAGGTAGGCGCGGCCGGCGGCGATCTCCGGCAGCAGTTCGTCGCGGAGCCGGGGACCGGCGTGGCCGACGATCCCGGCGACCTGCTGGCAGTGCATCGCGAGGATCATCGCCGTCGACATGTCGGCACGGCCGATCCGGATGGAGACGTCGACCAGGTCGCCGACGGTGCCGCCGAGTCCGCCGTACTCGACCGGGACGAGCAGTCCCAGCAGCCCGCTCTCGCGCATCGCGGCCAGCGCCTCGACCGGGAACACCGCGTCCCGGTCGGTGCGGGCGGCGTGCTCCTCGGCCACCCGGGCGACCGCCTCGGCGCGCTCGGCCAGGGCGGGCCGCTCGGCCGCCGCCGGGAGGGTGCGGGCCGCCGCGGCGGCGGTCATGCCGCACCCGCCGCGGTGCCGGGCGCCCGGCCGGCGGCCTGTATGACGGTCCACAGGCTGCCCGCGGTGGCGAAGGTGGTGTCGTTGAGGTCCTCGTCCGGCAGTGAGACACCGAAGGTGTCCTCGATGGCGAAGAGCAGCTCGATGGACTGCATGGAGTCCAGTCCGAGGTCGGGCAGCCTGGATTCGGGGGTGATCTCCCGGCCGCCGAGGAGCTTCAGGAAGGGGGTGAGCAGTTCGGTGAAGCGCGGGTCCATCGTGGTGACTCCTTGTCACGGTGGGGGTGGCGGGGAGGATTGGGGCGAGGGTTGGGGGCGGGGGTTACGGCCGGGCCGACCTGGCGACCAGCCGGCACAGCTCGTCCAGGTGGTGCAGGTTCTCCGGCAGCAGCTCCTCCGGGTCGAACTCGATGCCCAGGCGTTCCTCCAGGCCCTCGACGATCTCCACCACCCGGAAGGAGTCGAACCCCCGGAGGGCGGGAAGCTCCGGAGCGGCCAGCACGGCCTCGACCCCGGTGCCGAGCACCTCGGCCACGACGGCGACCACCGCGGTGCGCAGCCCGTCCGCCGCGCCGTCGAAGACCGCCCGGTCGGCGGCGAGGGCGGCGGCGAGTTCGGGCAGCAGCCGCTCCGGCTCGGGCCGGCCGCGCTGGACGCGGCGCAGCGCCACGAACGTCTGCTCGGCGAGCCGGTCCCACCGGCGCAGGTGGTCCTCGGTTCCCGGTCCCGCCGGCCGGCCCAGGGCGTCGCGGCAGGCGGCGTGCAGCTTGCGGGAGCGGGCCAGGAACCAGGTCTCCGCGGTGAGCTGTTCGAGCGCGGCCACCCGGTCCGGGTGGTCCGCGAACGCGGCCACGTACCGCTCCCGCTCCGCCGCCGGGGCCAGGTCGGTCCCCGGCGTGACGGTCCCGGGCGCCCCGGTGCCGTCGGCGGCCGGCTCCAGCAGCACCACCACCGACGCGGTGGGCAGCGCGTGCCAGTCCTGCTCCCAGCGGCCGGGGGCGGCCAGCCCCCAGGGAGTGGGGTTGTAGTAGGCGTCGGTGATGCCGGCGGCGGCCGGCGCCGGCTCGACCAGGAAGCTGTGCTCCATGTGCCGCTGTCCGTGGTAGGGCAGCCACGGCATGTGGAACGCGTCGGCGACCGCGTAGAGCGGACCGTGCCGTTCGGCCAGCGTCCGCAGCTCGGCTCCGGGCACCCGGTGCCAGCGGGCGCGCTCGGCCAGGCCCAGCCGGGCGGCGTCGGCGAGTTGCTCCTCCAGCGGCGGCTCCACGGTGGGCAGTCCGGCGGGGCCCGGTCGCGGCCGGAAGCGCAGGGTGGCGCCGAGCAGCAGGTGGCGGCCCGGCCCGTGGAACCGGTCGGCGAGCACGGCCAGGTTCGACTGGATGCAGTCGAGCAGCTCGGCCCGTACGGTTCCGGCGGCGTCCGGGGCCGCGGTGGCCCCGGTCGTCACGGCCTCACCCCCGTCGTCAGCAGGGCGGTCCGTCCCGGGCCGGTGGCCCCGGGCTCCGCCCCGACCGGTGTGAGTCCGGAGACCGCGGCGAGCAGTGCCGGGCCGTCGGGGGCCTCGTCGCCCAGTTCGCCGTCGAGCAGTTGCTCGTAGGCGGCGAGGTCGAGGTAGCCGTGGCCGCTGACGCACACCAGGACGCCGCGCCGGGCCCGCATGCCGTCGGCGCCGTCGGTGGCCAGCCGGGCGGCGGCCGCCAGGGCGTGCCCGGACTCCGGCGCGGGCAGCACCCCCTCGTGCAGGGTCAGGAGGCGGCCGGCCTCCAGGGCGTCGTTCTGGGTCACGGCGGTGGCCGCGATGTCGCCGGAGTGGCGCATCGCCGAGATGACCTTCGCCGCGCCGTGGAACCGCAGGCCCGCCGAGTGCGCGTCCGGGATGCGGTAGTCGCTGCCGATGGTGTACATCGCCTCCAGCGGTCCGGAGCCGGTCGCGTCCGTCTTGTCGTAGGCGTACACGCCCCGGGTGAGCTTGGGCGCGGTGCTGGACTCCGCGGCCACCAGCAGCGGCCGCTCGCCGCCGGCCGCGGACTCCGCGAAGAAGGGGAGCGCGATGCCGCCGAAGTTGGAGCCGGCCCCCACGCAGCCGACCACCGTGTCGATCTCGGCGTCCTCCTCGGCCAGTTGGGCCTGGGCCTCCAGGCCGATCACCGACTGGTGGAGGATGCTGTAGGTCTCGCCGCTGCCGATGGAGAACGCCGCGCCCTCGTGCCCGGCCGCGTACTCCACCGCCTCGCCGATGGCCAGCGACAGGCTGTTGCCGATCTGCTCGGCGGGCTTCCCGGAGATCTTGGTGAGCCCGCTGGGACTGGAGTGCACCTCGGCGCCGAGCATCCGCATCAGTACGCCGCGGTAGGGCTTGCGCCGCAGGCTCGACTCGACCATGAACACCCGGCAGCGCAGTCCGAAGAGCGCGCAGGCGGCGGCCAGCGCGGTGCCCCACTGGCCCGCGCCGGTGCCGGTGACCAGCTCCCGGATCCCGGCCCTCTTGTAGTAGTACGCCTGGGCCAGCGCGGTGTTCAGCTTGTGGCTGCCGGAGATGTTGCCGCCCTCGTACTTGACGTAGACCGGCACCCGCGCGCCGACGGCCCGTTCGAAGCCGGTGGCCCGCCACAGCGGGGTCGGCCGGAAGCGGCGGTAGGCGTCGGCCACTTCCCCGGGGATCTCCCAGTACTCGCGGTCCAGCACGCTCTGCCGGACCAGTTCCAGGGGGAGGTTCACCTGTACCGCCGAGCCTCCGGCGGACTCGGGCGTCAGGTCCGGCGGCATGGGCCGGCCCAGGTGCGGCAACACGCTGCGCCACGCCGGGGGCAGCACGGCGGTCATCGGGTCACCACCGCGCCGGAGCGCACCACGTCCACCAGGTCGGCGACGGTGCGGAAGCTGCGTCCCACGAAGAGGTCGTCGGGGAGCGTGACGGCCAGTTCGTCCTCGATGCGCACCAGCATCCCGACGAAGCCGAGGGAGTTGACCCGCAGCAGGTCGCCGACGAGCGGCTCGTCCTCGGTGATGTCGTCGGGACTGATGGACAGTCGGGACTCGGCGATGACGACGCGCTTGACGGCGTCGGCGACCGCCGCCCGGTCGAGCTGTTCCACAGCGGACATGAAGGACCCCTCTGGGATCTGCGTGCCCGGGCGCCACGGCGTTCGGCGGGCACGGAACGGATGTCGGATCGAAGCGGTTGGATGCGGTGGTGCGTGTGCCGTGCCGGAGCGGTGTCGTCCGCGCGCCCGGCGGCCCAGTGACCCGGCGGCGGGCGCCGCGGTCACCCGCGCAGTTCGCCGTTGGCCTCCACCACCCAGGTGCCGGAGACCAGCGAGCCGAGGGTGACCGGGCCGCGGACGTGCAGCCGGCCGGTGGCGATGGAGATCTCGGCGCCCAGTCCGAGCTTGGGGCCGTCGTGCAGCCGGAGCGATCCGTTGACGACGATCGTCGCGGCGTCCACCCGGCGGGTGAACCGCTCGGCGACCGTCCGGTCCCGCGCCACCACGCCCTCGGTGTGCGTGGAGCCGTGGCGCCGGATGTGCTCGACGGCCTCGTCCGGGGTGTCCACGGCCAGCACCGCGATCACCGGGTCGAGGAACTCCCGCCCCACGTCGTGCGGTTGCAGCGGCTGTGTCCGCCAGAGGCCGTCCTGGTCGGCGGGGTCGCCGGGCCCGTCGGGGGCCGGGACCGACGGGTCGAGCCGTACGGTGAACGGGGCGCCGCGCTTCCCGGCCAGGCGCCGGAGGGCCGTCAGGTACTCCCCGGCCACCTCACGGTCGACGAGGACGAGTTCCACCGAGGTGCAGCCGGCCGGCTCCGGCACCTTGCTGTCCAGGGTGATCTCGGCCGCCAGTTCCAGGTCGGCGCTGCGGTGCACGTAGAGGTGGTTGACGCCGCCGCCGCTGGCGATCAGCGGGATGGAGCTCGCGGAGCGGCAGTACTCGATGAGCGAGGGGCTGCCGCGGGGCACCAGCACGTCCACCGCGTCCGGCCGGGCCAGCAGGGCCTTCATCAGCCTGCGGTCCGGGTCCCGTACCACGGTGACCAGGTCGCGCGGCAGCCCGGCCGCGGTCAGGGCGGCACCGATGACCTCGGCGAGCGCCGCGTCGGTGCGGGCGATCTCCTTGCCGCCGCGCAGCAGCGCGGCGTTGCCCACGACGACGGGCAGCAGCGCGCCGTCCACCGTGACCGTCGGCCGTGCCTCGTAGATCATGAACACCACGCCGAGCGGTTTGGGGATCCTGCGCAGGGTGCCCCAGTCCCCGGCCGGGACGGGTTCGCCGCCGCGGGTGACGTGCGGGAGTTCCCGTTCCGCCTGGGCGCACAGCCGTACCAGGCCGGCCAGGTGGGCGTCGGTCAGCCGGAGCCGGTCGACCAGGGTGGGCGGCAGTCCGTCCTCCTCGGCCCGGGCGACGTCCTGCCGGTTGGCCGCGACCACCGCGGGCCAGGCGGCGGTGAGCCCCCGGGCCAGTTCCCGGCAGTAACGGGGGTAGGCGTCGTCCCCGATCGGCGGTGCCGCGTGCAGGGCGGCCCGCGCGGAGCCCAGGAGCCGGTTCGTCGGGTCGTCGGTCACCACATGAACTGCCCGCCGTCGACGATCAGCTTCTGCCCGTTGAAGTAGGAGCCGTTCGGGCCGACGATGAACTCCAGCGCGTCGGCCACGTCCTCGGTGGTGCCGATGCGGCGCTGCGGTATCTCGTCCAGCGTCTGCGCCATCCGCTCCGGGTCGTCCAGGCGCCAGCGGGTGCGCAGCTCCTCGGTGTCGATCATTCCGGGGATCAGGCAGTTCACCCGGATGGTGGGGCCGAGTTCCAGGGCCAGGCACTTGGTCAGTTGCAGCAGGCCGGCCTTGCTCGCGCAGTAGTTGGCGCCGTTCACCCGCGGGCGCATGCCGGTCGTGGCGCCGACGTTCACCACGTGGCCGCCGCCCGCGTCGAGCATGGCGGGGGCGAGCGCCTGGGTGAGCCAGAACGGTCCGGAGAGGTTGGTGTCGAGGACGCGCCGCCAGTCCTCCCGGGTCAGTTCCAGGAACGGGCGGTCGAGGTTGATGCCCGCGTTGTTCACCAGGACGGCCGGGGTGCCGTGCTCGGCGAGCACCCGGCGGGCGGCGGCCGTGACGGCGTCGGCGTCGGCGAGGTCGACGCGCATCGCGGTCAGCCGGCCGGGGTGTTCGGCCTCGCACTTCTCGGCCGCCGTCCGGTCGGACCAGTAGAAGGCGACCACCCGGTGTCCCAGGTGGATCAGGCGCCGGCTCAGTTCCAGGCCGATGCCCCTGGTTCCGCCGGTGACCACGGCAAGTGGCTCGGTCATCGCTCCTCCTCTTCGCGGTGGGCGTTGGTGTGGTGCGCTGCGGCGTCCGCAGGGTGCGCGGCGGTGTCGAAGGCCGTCTCCCGCAGGAACGCGGTGAGGTGGTCCATGACCGCCGGAAGGTGCCGGGGGGTGAGCACCTCGAAGTGGCCGCAGGGAATCTCGCGGACCCGGAGGTCCGCGGCGAGGGCGCGCCAGGCGGCGAGGTGGGCGGAGTCGTTCCCGCCGGACGCCCCGCCGGTGCAGGTGATCAGCAGCGTCGGGCAGTCGTGCGCGGACCGCACGCGGTGGGCGCCGACCGCCTCCAGGTGCGCGTCCGTGGTCCGGGCGACCAGGGCGGCGTCGTGTCCGTGCGGTGCCGCGCCGGCGGATTCCAGCACCCGGTCGCGCAGCGTCCGGCGCTCCCCGGGGTCGTGGGCGACCGGCAGCGCCGGGCTGTCGATCATCACGACCCGGGGCCGGTGCCCCCGCCCGGCGAGCACCGAGGCCAGTTCCCAGGCCAGGACGCCGCCGAGCGACCAGCCGAGCAGCAGGCCGGGCGGCTCGCCGAGGCCGTCGACGAGCGCCAGGTAGCGCCGGACCATGGCGGGCACCGACCGGTCGGGCTCCTCCCCCGTCATCAGCCCGGCCGCCCGCACCCCGTGCACCGCGCCCCGGCGGCTGAGCTGGAGGGCGATGCCCAGGTAGGGGCCCAGGCCGCCGCCCGCCGGGTGCAGCAGGACGCTGCGGGGCCCCGGGCCGCGGCCGTTGGAGACGGGCGTCAGCAGGGGGACGCTCCCCGGCGGGGCGGCCGGTGCGGTCACCGTCCCTCCAGTACCGGCCGGGCCGAGCCCGCGCGCACCAGCCCGGCCAGCTCCCGGACCGTGGGGGCCCGGAAGAAGTCGAGGACCGGGACGCGCACCCCGTACTCCTCCTCGATCCGGGCGAGCGCGGTGAGCACGTTCAGCGAGTGGGCGCCGTACTCCAGCAGCGAGCCGGCGGCGGGCAGGTCCCGGCGGTCCAGCAGTTCGGACCACAGGTCGAGGAGCCACGCCTCCAGCGCGTCGTCCGGCAGCGGGACGCGCTCCTCGTGCCGGTCCCGCTCGTGCTCGATCAGCCGGTCGGCCAGGGCGAGCAGCGCCGGGCGGTCGAACTTGCCGTTGCCGGTGGTGGGCATGGCGTCGACCACCAGGACCCTCCGCGGCACCATGTAGCCGGGCAGCCGGGCCGCGAGCTGCCGTGCGACGTCGTCGGGCAGGCCGCCGGGCGCCGGGGCCGCCGGGCCGCCGGGCCGCTCGGCGGGCCGCAGGAAGAGGAGGAGGTGCCGGTCGGCGCCCTCGCCCCGTACGGCCGCCACCGCCTCGCGCACCTCGGGGTGCGCCAGCGCCGCGCTCTCCACCTCGCCGAGTTCCACCCGGAAGCCGCGGATCTTGACCTGGTGGTCGTCCCGGCCGAGGAACACCAGCACCGACTCGTGGTTCCACATCACCTGGTCGCCGGTGCGGTAGCGGCGGGCGCCGGGCGGCCCGTAGGGGTCGCCGACGAACCGCCTGGCGGTCTGCTCGGGGTCGTTGATGTAGCCGACGGCCGGACAGGCCCCGCCGGCGAGCAGCTCCCCCGCCACGCCGATCGGCGCGAGGTGGCCCGTGGAGTCGACGACCTGTGCCGTGACGTTGCGGATGGGACGCCCGACCGGCACGTGCGGGGGCCAGCCCGGTGCGGCCGCCGACAGCCGGTGGGTGGAGACGGCGTGGGTCTCGGTCGGTCCGTACAGGTTGACCAGCTCGATCCACGGCCGCCGGGCGAAGAAGTCCTCGACCTCCCCGTCGACGACCAGTTGCTCGCCGGAGACGCAGACGTGGGTGACGTGTTCGAACGCCGCGTCCGCGGCCACCGCGGCCTGTACGAACGGGCGCAGCGCGGCCACCGGGAGGTACACGTGGCTGGCCTCGCTCTCCGTGACCCGCCGCACCACCGCGGGCAGGTCCCGGCGGTCGGCGGGTTCCCGGGAGACCACGGTGCCGCCGGCCATGAGGGTCGGCAGGATCTCCTGGAACGACACGTCGAAACCGAGCGGCGCGTACTGCAGGAAGCGGGTGGAGGCGTCCATGGCGAGCGCGTCGAGCTGCCAGGCGGTGAGGTTGAGCAGGGGTCCGTTGCCCATCACCACGCCCTTGGGCCGGCCGGTGGAGCCCGAGGTGAACATCACGTAGCCGCCCTGGCCGCCGGCCGGCCGCCCGGTGTCCGCCGCTGCGGCGGCTGCGCCGTCCGCGGCGCCGGCGGGCACGGCCGCCTCGGCGGGCGGGACGACGGTGCGTCCGGGGACCTCTCCCTCGCCGATCACCAGCCGGCAGTCCGCCTTCTCCACCATGTAGGCCAGCCGTTCGGCGGGGAGCGTCAGGTCGAGCGGCAGGAAGGCCGCGCCCACCCGGAGCACCGCGAGGATCGTCGTCACGGTGTCGGCCAGCGTGCTGGTGGTCAGGCCCACCACCTGTCCCGGCGCGATGCCGCGGCCCCGCAGTCCGGACGCCAGCCGGCCGGCCGCGGCGTCCAGTTCGCGGTAGGACAGGCTCCGGCCCGGCTCCGTCACCGCGGTGTTGTCCGGCACCCGCCGGGCGGTGGCGCGGAACCAGCCGTCCAGGTCCGCGGCGGCCGGCTCGTGCCAGTGCCCGTCGTCGGCCCGCCACGGCTGCGCCGCGGCGTCCGAGAACAGCTCCGACAGGGTCCGCGTCTCGTCGCCCGCGGCGCGGCCGAGCGCCTCCCACAGGGAGTCCAGCACCCCCTCCGCGACCGGTTCGGGCACCAGCGCGACGTCGTACTCCAGCTCCAGCAGCCATCCGGCGGCGGTGGGCGTCACCCCGAGCCACAGGTCGAACTTGGCGGCGCCGTTGCCGTGCTCCCGCAGGGACCGCACCGCGCCGGGCCCGGCCACCTCGGTGGAGTCCTGCATGGCCAGCATCACGGAGAACAGCGGGTTGCGGCTGGTGGAGCGGTCGGGGTCGGCGTGCCGTACGACCTGGCTGAACGGGACGGCGGCGCGCTGTTTGAGTTCCCGCACCCGCGGTTCCACCACCTCCGCCACGTACCGGTCGAAGCCGGTGTCCCAGTCGACGTCCAGCACCAGCGGGAGCGTGTTGACGAAGAACCCGCACAGGCTGTAGGAGCCGATCGTCCGGCGGGACAGCAGCGGACTGCCGAAGGTGACCGCGGAGTTGCCGGTGTGGCGGGCGAGCACCGCCCCGTACACGGCGGAGAAGAACACGAACGGTGTGGTGGCCAGGCGTTCGCACGCCCGGTCCACGGCGGCCGACGCGGCCGGGTCCAGCAGCCGGTGCCGCCGGCGCCCGGTGAAGTCCGTCTCCGCCGGGCGGTTCGGCCGCGGGTACACCACGGTGGCGGGGGTGGCCCGCAGCCTGGCCCCCATGTCGGCCGCCGCCTCGGCCGCGGCCGGGTCGGCGGCGGCCTCGCACTGCGCGGACAGCTCGCGGTGCAGGGCCCGCTCCCGGGCCGGCCGGAGCCGCGCCACGTCGAGGTCGCCGCGCAGCGCCGCGTTCAGGTCCTTGACGAGGGGCTGGAGCGAGAAGCCGTCGAACACCGTGTGGTGCACGACGAGGACCAGCACGCGCCGGTCGCCCGCGGCGGAGCGCAGGTGCACCGCCCGGAACAGCGGGGGCTCGGCGAGGTCGAACTCCGTGGCGGCCAGCGCCTGGACCACCTCGTCCTTGTGCCGGTCGAAGTCGTCGCCGGCCACCGCCTCGGTCAGCGGGAGGTTCTCGGGGGACGGGGGTGCGAGCAGGCCGGCGTGGGGCTGCGGTGCCGGCCGCAGCGCCGTCCGCAGGGCCGGCTGGACGGCGACGACGTCGGACAGCGCGGCACGCAGGCAGGGGTCCGTGACGGCCGGGTCCAGTTCGATCTCGACCGGCACGTTGTACAGGTGCCGTGCGGTCACCGACCGCTGCACCAGCAGGAGGCCGATCTGCGCCTCGGTCAGCGGAGCGGTCCAGGCCCCGCTCCCGGCCGTCCCGTCGACCGTCGCCGTCACCGGGCACCGCCCGGGGCGGCGAGGCCGCACAGCCAGGTGCGGAACTCGCCCACCGTGCGCAGCCCGGCCAGCTCGCTCGCGTCGATCTCCTGGTCGGCGTCGGGCACGACCTCCACGGCGATCCGCACGATCGACAGCGAGTCCAGACCGATCCGGCTCAGTTCCGATTCGGGGGTGTAGGGCACGCGAATGAACTTGGCGAGGGCGGAGTCAACGGCATCGCCGATATCTTGCACAGCCTGGTCCATCGAATGCACTCCCTGCTCGATTCCGTCGTTTTCCGGGATGGCTCGAATGGTAGGCGCGGCGGTGTCGGCACGGTCAAGGAATCCGCGGGCGGCGGCGATAAGGACGGCGCATGAGGCCATAGACGCGCGCTCCGAGCAGGGCCGATAAAGGATTCCTATGACCCTATGGCCGAGGGCTTGCCCCCGGCTTTTCCGGCGCGAACCATGTCCGGGAATAATCGCGTCCCGACACCGGGTGAGGAAATATGAATCCAGCACCGATCGAAGTGCCCAGTTCGCCGGCGCAGGAGGCATTGTGGTGGATGCACCACCGCGCTGCCCGGAAGGACGTCTACAACCTGACCTGGCGCATGCGGGTGGCCGGGCTCGACGCCGGCGTGCTGCGGCGCGCCTGGCAGTTGGTGACCGATCGGCACGAGGCGCTGCGGACGTCGTTCTCCCGCCGCGACGACGCGGTCGTCCAGGTGGTCCGTCCGGTGGTGGAGGCCGAGCTGGCCGAGGTGGGCTGGGACGCCGCTCCGGCGTCCCCGGACGCGGCGGGGCTGCCGGACGCCCTGGCCCGGCAGTGGCACGCGCGCCCGTTCGAGCTGGATGCCGCGCCGCTGGCCCGCGCCGCCCTGGTCACCGTGGCGGAGCGGCAGGAGCTGCTGCTCACCGTGCACCACACGGTGCTCGACGGCTGGGCGCTGCACCTGGTCGCCGAGGACCTGGAGACGGCCTACCGCGCCGTACGGGAACGGGGTCCGCAGGTCACCGGCGACGAGGTGTTCGAGGGGCCGGCGGTCTCGCACCGTGCCTTCGCCGGGCGCGCCCGCAGGCCGCTCGGGGCCGCGGAGCGCGCCTTCTGGCCGGACCGGCTGGCCGGTACGCGCCTGGCCGCGCTGGCCCCGGACCGGCCCGGCGGGCCCGGCGCCGGCGACCGCGGCGAGGTGCTCAGGCGCCGCCAGTCGCCGGAGGCGACCGCCGCGGTGGCCGCCGCCGCCCGGCGGGCGGGCAGTACGGCGTTCGCCGTGCAACTGGCGGCGCTGCGCTCGGTGCTGGCGCTCGGCGGAGCGCGCGGCCGGACCGCGCTGGGCGTGATGATGGCCAACCGGTCCACCCTGGAGGACCAGCGTGCGGTGGGCTACTGCGGCAACGTCGTGCTGCTGGCCGACGAGGTCTCGCCCGCGGACGACTTCGACGCGGTGGTGGGCCGGGCCCGCGACGGGCTGTGGGAGAGCCTGCCGTACCAGCACGTCCCCTTCGCCGACGCGGTGGCGGGCCTGTCCGCCGCGGACCGGGCGGCGATGGGCTCCGGGCCCGAGATAGTGATCACCTACCACGGCTCGATCGGCTCCGGCCTGAGCCTGGGCGGACAGCCCGCGCGGCTGCTGCCCAGCCCGAGCACCAGCGCCCGGTGCCAGTTGTTGATCAGCCTGTTCGAGGACGGCGCGGGCACGGTGGTCGAGGTCGAGTACGACACCCGGCGGCTGACCCGGAACGCCGTCGAGACCCTGCTGGGCGACCTGGACCGGGTGCTGACCGCGGCGGCCGGGGACGGCGGCGCCCTCGGCGGGCTGACCGTGGCGTCACGCGCCGCCGGGCCCGCCGCGGCGGCGGTCGCGGACGGGCGGACGGCCGAGCCCGCGGCGACGGCGGCGGACGAGGGGATGCTGGAGGTCTGGCGCGAGATCCTGGGCGTGGAGGTGGGTCCGGAGGACGACTTCTTCGAGCTCGGCGGCCACTCCCTGCAGGTGCTCTCGCTCATCGCCACGGTGGAGGAGCGGACCGGGAGCCGGATCGACGTGGCCGACTGGCTGGACCGGCCGACCCCCGCACGGCTGGCGCGGCTGGTCGCCGGCCGGGCCCCGGCGGACACCGTCGCCGCGACCGCCGCCCCGGTCGGGGAGGCCGTCCCCGCCGGGGACGCCGCCGCGTCGGACGCGGAGTCCGCCGGCGGGCTGCGGTGGCTCAGCACCGGCAGCCCCGGCGGACCGCACCTGCACCTGGTGCACGGCGCCGGTGTGGGGCGGCTGCCCTACCGCGCCCTGGTCGAGGCCCTGCCGCCGCACTGGCGGGTCTCGGTCAGCGAGGACGACGGCTCCGGCGAGGCCGACCTGGCCGCGATGGCCGACCGGTACGGCCGCGCCCTGCTGGCCGGGGCCGGGCTGCCCGACGTGCTCGGCGGCTGGTCCATGGGAGGGCTCCTGGCCCACGCCATGGCGGTACGGCTGCGGCGCGCGGGGCACCGGCCGCCGCCGCTGCTGCTGCTCGACGCGCCGCCGCCGGACCACGGGTACGACTACGCCTCCACCGACTTCGGCTTCTTCGCCGAGGCCGTGCTGCGGGGAGTGGGCGCGCACCCGCTGTGCCCGGACGTGCTGCGGACCGGCACGTCGGCGCGGGCCGGCATCGAGGCGCTCACCGCGCTGCTGCGCACCGCCGGGCACGACGCCCGGTCCGACACCCTGGCCGCGCACTGGGAGCTGCACCGCCGGCACCACACGGCCATGGCCGGGTACCGGGGCGAGGCACCCGTCGACGTCCCGGCGCTGGTCGTGGCCGCCGACCTGCCGGCCGGGCTGGTGCGGCGGTGGGGCGCCTGGTGCACGGGCGGGCTGTCGGTGGAACGGGTGGACGCCGACCACTACGCGATGCTGCAGGGCCGCCACGCCCGTCGCACGGCCGAACTCGCGGTCGGCCTGCTGCCGGTCGTGACCGGTTCAGCCGGTCCGGTCGGTTCGGCCGGCTGAACCGGCCGGACCGGTCCCGGCCCGGCGGGCGGTGTGCCGCCGGGCCTTGGCCCGGTTGCCGCACACCTGCATGGAGCACCAGCGGCGGCTGTGGTTGCGGGAGGTGTCCCAGAAGACCTCGCCGCACCGCCGCTCCGCGCACCGCTTCAGCCGCCGTATCCGCCCGGTCAGCACCAGTTCGGCCCAGGCGACGGCCAGCCGCGCCATGGCCGAGGACACGGCGGGGAGGTCCGGTGCCGGGACGAGGACGGCGGGCGCCCGTCCCCCGTCCGGCGGTGCGGCCGGTGCGGAGAGGGTGACCAGGAGCGGCAGCCGGGCCAGCACGGCGTCGGCCAGCGCCAGCCGGTGCGGCGACGCGGGCGTCCCGCCGTCGTCCAGGGCCTCGCGCATGCCGGTGCGCAGGTCCAGGCAGGCCTGGAGGTCGTCCTCCGTGACGTCGGGCGCCCGCTCGGCGAGGCCCGCGTCGACCAGCCAGCGGGCGAGCCCGGCGGGAGTGGCCAGTTCGTCCCGCCCGCTCTCCAGGTCGACGGTGTTGGCGAAGTCCGCGATCAGCTCGACCGCCGCAGACGGTCCGGTCATACGCCCTCCTCGGTTCGATCGGCGCACCAGTCGATATTCGGTCACTAACCAGTCACTTCGCCTACCAGGTTAGCAATCCTCTTTCTGCGGGCCCAGCAGGTCAGTACTATGCTGACCACCAAAATGGCTTAGGGAGTTACTCGATGGAGAACACCGCCGTCGGCCCGGCCTCCGCGGCCTCGCCGAAGACACCGCCGACACCCCCACCGGGCCACCCGCTGGACGCCGTGAGCGCGCGGAACACCACCGTGCTGGTGCTGTTCACCTCCCTCACCAACCTCGCGGACGGCGTCACCAAGGTCGCGCTGCCGCTGCTGGCCACCCAGCTCACCCAGTCCCCCGCCCAGGTCTCGGGCGTCGGGCTGACCCTCACGCTGCCGTGGCTGCTGACCGCGCTCCACGTCGGCGTGCTGGTCGACCGCTTCGACCGGCGCCGGCTGCTGTGGGTCGCCAACCTCGTCCGGCTGGCGGCCATCGCGGCACTCCTGGCCACCACCATCACCGGTACGACCAGCCTCCCGGTCCTGTACCTGGGCGGTCTCGCGCTGGGGGTCGCCGAGGTCATCGCGCTGACCTCCGCCGCCGCCCTGGTGCCGACGGCGGTCGCGCCCGGGGGGCTGGAGCGGGCCAACGCCTGGGTGGCCGGCGCCGAGACGGTCTGCAACGAGTTCTGCGGCCCCTTCGTCGGCGGCATCCTGGTGGCGGCGGGCGCGAGCGTCGCGCTGGGCACCACCGGCGCGGCGTACGTGGCCGGCATGGTGGTGCTGGCCCTGCTGGTCGGCCGGTTCGCGCCCCGCCCCGACGGCGACGGGCCCACCGGCACGGTGAACCAGCGGATCGCCGAGGGGCTGCGCTTCCTGTGGCACCAGCGGCTGCTGCGGATGATGGCGCTCGCCCTGACCGTGCTGTGCGCCTGCTGGGGCGCCTGGCTCGCCCTGATGCCGCTGGTGGCGACCTCCCTGATGGGGCTGGACGCGCGGCAGTACGGCATGCTGCTCAGCGCCCTCGGGGCCGGCGGCCTGGTGGGCGCGCTGACCGTGAGCCTGATCAACCGGCTCCTCGGCCGGCGCTGGGCCATGTTCGCCGACCTGCTGGGCACCGCCGCCATGGTGGCCGCGCCGGTGCTCACCACCAATCTGTGGCTGGTGGCGGCGGGCGCCTTCGTCGGCGGCATGGGCGGCGTGCTGTGGACGGTGAACTCGCGGACCATCAGCCAGCGCCTGGTGGCGACCGAGCTGATGGGCCGCTACAACGCCGCCGCGCGCCTGTTCAGCTGGGGCGCGATGCCGCTGGGGGCCGGACTGGTGGGCGTGCTCGCCGAGTGGTTCGGGCTGCGGGCGGCGTTCGCCGTCTTCGCCGTGGCCACCCTCCTGGTGATCGTTCCGTTCCTGCGCGTCGTGACGCCCGGAGCGCTGGAGGAGGCGACGGCGCGTCCGGCCCCGGACTGACCCCGGCGGCCCGACGGCGGGGTGGGAGCGCGCCTCCGGCGCGTCCCCACCCTTTTCGCCTTTTCACGGAACCGTCTATCGGCCCATGCGGCACCGCTATGAAGCGGTCCGTGAGTCCCCGGCCGATCCGACACCGGAGCGAATAGCATGAAACGAATTCGCGAACCCGGTGTCCACGAGACGGAGGAAGCCGCATGTCCTTGATGGCCCCCACCCTGATGGAAACGGAACGCTTCCGCGCCTATGGACCACGGCACATCGACGAAATCGCCAGGCGCTACGGACTGTCCGACGAAATCCGGGACACGGTGCGGCTCGTCTCGCAGGTACTTCCTTTCCGGGTCAACGAATACGTCCTTTCCAGCCTCGTCGACTGGGACAACATTCCGGACGACCCCATATTCCAGATGGTGTTCCCGCAGCGCGGAATGCTCCGGGCCGCGGACGAACGCCGGCTGGCCCCCCTCGTCGGCGACCGGGCGGCCAGGTCCGACCTCCGGGCCGAGGTGCGGCGCATCCGCGCCGGCCTCAACCCCCACCCCTCCGGCCAGAAGCAGCTCAACGTGCCCACCCAGGGGGGCGAGGAGATCCCCGGGCTGCAGCACAAGTACCGGGAGACCGTGCTGTACTTCCCCGGGCAGGGCCAGACCTGCCACTCGTACTGCACCTACTGCTTCCGGTGGGCGCAGTTCGTCGGCGACGCGGACCTCCGCTTCGCGGCCCCCGCCCCGGACCGGCTCGTCGACTACCTCGGCGAACACCCCGAGGTGCACGACGTGCTGGTCACCGGCGGCGACCCGATGGTGATGTCCACCGAGCGGCTCCGCGGCCACCTGGAACCGCTGCTCGGCGTCGAGACGGTGCGCACCATCCGCATCGGCACCAAGTCGGTGGCCTACTGGCCCCAGCGGTTCGTCGGCGACCAGGACGCCGACGAGGTCCTGAGGCTGTTCGAGCGGATCGTGGCGTCGGGCCGCACCCTCGCGGTCATGGCGCACTTCACACACCCCCGGGAACTGGAGACCGACCTCGCCCGCCGCGCCGTCGCCCGCATCCGCGCCACCGGCGCGGTGGTCTACTGCCAGGCCCCGCTGATCGGCCGCGTCAACGACGACGCCCGGACCTGGGCCGAGTTGTGGCGCGCGGAGCTGGCCGCGGGAGCCGTGCCCTACTACATGTTCGTGGAGCGCGACACCGGCCCGTACGACTACTTCAAGGTGCCGCTGGCGAAGGCGTCGGAGATCTTCCGCGCGGCCTACCGCGAACTGCCGGGACTGGCCCGCACGGTGCGCGGCCCGGTGATGTCCGCCACCCCGGGGAAGGTCGTCGTCGACGGGGTCGAGGAGACCGTCCACGGCCGCTTCTTCCACCTGCGGATGCTGCAGGCCCGGAACCCCTCGCTGGTCGGCCGGCCGTTCCGGGCCCGCTACTCGGTCACCGCCGCCTGGCTCGACGAACTGGAACTCGCCCCGGACACCCCGGCGGACATCGCGGCGGCGGTGCACGGCACGCCCCGCCCGGAACTGACCCGGACCGGCTCGACCGGGCACCAGCGGTAGGGAGGAGACCGCCGTGGCCGACTGGAACCTCTCCCCGAACCTGGCCCTCAACCAGCGCGTCGCGGAACGCCGCGCCAGGGGCGAGGACATCGTGCACCTGGGATTCGGCGAGGCCCGCCTGCCCGCCTTCGGTCCGCTCGTCGAGCGGCTGGCCGCCGGCGCGGGACGCAACGCCTACGGCCCCATCGCGGGCGGCGCCGACGTCCGCGAGGCCGTCGCCGGCTACTTCGCCCGGCGCCGGCTGCCCACCCACCCGGACCAGGTGGTGGTGGCGCCGGGCAGCAAGCCGCTCCTGATGGCGGTGAACCACGCGGTCCCCGGCGACGTCCTGCTGCCGCGGCCCTGCTGGAACACCTACGCCCCGCAGGCCGTGCTGGCCGGGAAGCGCGCCTTCGGCGTGCCGATCCCCGAGGAGTGCGGGGGCGTGCCCGAGCCCGCCGCGCTGCGCGAGACGCTGCTGGCCGCCCGCCGGCAGGGGCACGACCCGCGCGTCGTGGTGCTCACGCTGCCCGACAACCCGACCGGCACCCTCGCCCCGCCCCGGCTCGTCAGGGAGATCTGCGCGCTGGCGGAGGAGGAGGACCTGCTCATCGTCTCCGACGAGATCTACCGCGACATCGTGCACGATCCGGCCACGCCGGTGCTCAGCCCGGCCGAGGTCGCCCCCCGCCGCACGGTGGTGACCAGCGGCCTGTCCAAGACCCTGGCCCTCGGCGGCTGGCGCATCGGAGTGGCCCGCTTCCCGGAGGGGCCGTGGGGCGACCGGATCCGCACCGCCGTCCTGTCCGTCGCCAGTGAGGTCTGGTCCACGCTGGCCGGGCCGATGCAGGAGGTCGCGGCCTACGCGTTCGGCGAGCCGCCGGAGATCCGCGAGCGGCTGGCGGCCAGCCGCCGCCTGCACGGGGCGGTGGCGCGGGACGTGCACCGGATCGTGGTCGGGGCCGGAGCCTCCTGCCGTCCCCCCACGGGCGGTTTCTACGTCTACCCGGACTTCGAGCCGTGCCGGCCCCGCCTGGAGGCCGTCGGCGCCCGGGACTCCGACTCCCTGCAGCGGCACCTGCTCGACGCGTTCGGCGTCATGGTGCTGGCCGGGCACCACCTCGGGGACGACGAGCGGGCGCTGCGCTTCAAGGCCGCGACGAGCATGCTCTACGGGGACACCGCCGAGCAGCAGGAGGAGGCGCTGGCCGCCGCCGATCCGCTGCGGGTCCCGCACGTCGGCGCCGTGCTCGGCCGACTGGAGGAGACGTTCGCCAAGCTGACCGCCCGGGCGGGTTGACCCGGCCGGGCGGTCCACCGGCGGCCGGAGCCGGAACCGGCCGGAAGGGGTCACCGGCGTCCGGCGCCGGGTAGGACTCGCCTGTGCTCCACCCCTCACGGCACCACTCGGTCCACCACGTCCCGCAGGGACGGAAAGGATGCGCAGTGAACGATCCGAAGCCCACCGAGGCCCCGGGCCTCCGGCTCCCCCGCCGCACCGTCCTGGCCGGCACCGCCGCCGCGGCCGCGGGCGCACTCGCCGCCGCGGCTCCCGTTCCGGCGGCCGCCGGGACCGGCGGGGCCGGCCGCCTGCGGCTGCGCGAGGGCACCACGTTCGGTGCGCGCCTGTCCCCGGACGGCCGCCACATCGCGATGGACCTGCTGGGAGTGCTGTGGGTGATGCCCGCCTCGGGCGGCCCGGCCCGGCGGCTGACCGGCGACCTGTTCGACATCGCGCAACCCGACTGGTCCCCCGACGGCTCCCGGCTGGTCTTCCAGTCCTACCGCGACGGGGTCTTCCACCTGTGGACGATCAGACCGGACGGGAGCGGGCTGCGGCGGCTGACCACGGGCGGCTTCGACCACCGGGAGCCGCGCTGGTCGCCCGACGGCCGGACGATCCTGTTCTCCGGCGACCGGTCCGGGTCCTACGCCGTCCACGCGTACGACGTCGCCACCGGGCGGATCTCGCCCCTGGCCGACACCGCGGAGGAGGAGTACGAGCCCGCGTGGTCGCCGGACGGCACCCGGGTGGCCTTCGTGGTGGCGAACACCCGGATCGACGTGGTCGACCGCCGCACCGGCGAGCGCGACACCCGGGTCACGGTGCCCGAGGGCCAGGTGATCCACCAGGTGGAGTGGACCCCGGACGGCACCGGACTGGTCCACCACCTCGAACACGACGGCCGGTGCGACCTGATGCTCTCGGGCACCCCCCTGGTGGAGGGCGAGGACGCGTTCCCCTTCCGGGTGTCGTGGATCGACCGGGAGCGCTTCCTGTACACGGCGGACGGCGGGATCCGCGTCCGCTCCCTCGACGGCCGCCTGCGGAAGACCGTCGGCTTCTCCGCCGCCGTGACCGCCAGACCCCCGCGGTACACCCGGCGCCGGCGGGACTTCGAGAGCACGCGCCCCCGCCCGGTGCGCGGCATCGGCAGCCCGGTGCTCTCCCCCGACGGCCGGCGCGTCGCCTTCCGCGCCCTGAACGACCTGTACGTGATGGAGATCGGGCGCGTCCCCCGGCCCCTCACCCGGGACCACTGGTGGAAGTGCGATCCGGCCTGGTCGCCCGACGGCACGCGGCTGGCCTACTGCACCGACCGGAGCGGCACGCTCAACATCTGGCTCAGGGAGCTCTCCTCCGGACGCGAGAGGCAGCTCACCCACTTCGAGGACAGGGCGGCGGTCTCCGCGGCGTGGTCGCCCGACGGCCGGGAGATCGCCTTCCTGGACCAGGACGGCGCGGTCTGGGTGGCGGACGTCGCGGGCGGCGGCGTCCGCCAGGTCTTCACCGCGACGTTCGAGCCCGGCAGGCCGAGCTGGTCACCGGACGGGAGGACCATCGCCCTGGCCGCGCTGAAGCCGTACTCGGCGCGGTTCCGCGAGGGTGTCAGCCAGATCCTGCTGATCGACCGCCGCACCGGGCGGGGCCGGTACGTCGAGGCCGTGCCCGGCGGCTCGATCCAGACGCGCGGGGACGACGGGCCGGTGTGGTCCCCCGACGGGACCCGCATGGCGTTCGTCGCCGCCAGCGTGCTCCACGTCGTGGACGTCGACGAGGACGGAACGCCCACCGGAGCGCCGCGGCGGATCACCGACGAGGTGACCGACGCCCCGTCCTGGAGCGGGGACTCCCGGGAGCTGCTGTACCTCAACAACGGCCGCCTGCGCCTGGTGCCGGCCGGCGGCGGACGCCCCCGGACCGTCGCCGTACCGCTGACGTGGACCGCCGTCAGGCCGCCGGCGCGCACGGTGGTCCGTGCCGGACGGATGTGGGACGGCGTCCGCGCGGAACTCCGCCACGACGTGGACATCGTCATCGAGGGGCACCGGATCGCGGCCGTCGAACCGCGGCGGGAGGGCCGCGACGGCAGGCTCGTCGACGCCGGCGACCGCCTGGTGATGCCGGGTCTGATCGACATGCACAACCACCGGGAGATGCAGGGGTACGCGTACGGCGACCGGCAGGGGCGGCTCTGGCTGTCCCTGGGCGTGACGACCACGCGCTCCCCGGGCAGCCCCGCCTACCACATGGTGGAGGAGCGCGAGGCCACCCGGTCCGGCGCCAGGATCGGACCCCGCTACTTCGGCACGGGCGAGGCCATCGACGGTCCGAGGATCTACTACAACTTCATGCGCCCCACCTTCAGCGGCGCGCAACTGGAGATGGAGCTGGAGCGGGCGGAGCGCCTGGAGTACGACCTCCTCAAGTGCTACGTCCGCCTGCCGGTGGCGTGGCACCGGCGGGTCACGGCCTTCGCCCACGGCATCGGCGTCCCGGTCACCTCCCACTACCACTACCCGGCCGCGGCGTTCGGCGCGGACGGCATGGAGCACATGGGCGCGACCACCCGCTTCGGCTACCGCCGCACCGTCACCCCCCTGGGCACCGCCTACTCCGACGTCACCGACCTGTTCGTGGCGTCGGGGATGGCGCGTACGCCGACGCTGTTCGGGTCGCAGGCGCTGTACCGGGAGGACACCTCCCTGGTCGAGGACGAGCGCGTGCGGACGCTCAACCCCGCGTGGCGCATGGCCGCCCTGCGGAGCACCGCCGAGACCGCGCGCGACACCGACCAGACCCTGCAGCGGGCGAACCTCCGGGCCCAGGTCCGGCAGGTCCTGGAGATCTTCCGGCAGGGCGGCCGGATCGTCCTGGGCACCGACGCCCCCATCGACCACACGGCCGTCAGCCTGCACATGAACCTGCGGGGGATGGTCGAGTACGGCTTCACCCCCTACGAGGCGCTGCTGACCGCCACCAGCCGGGCCGGGGACGCCCTCGGGGAGGACCTGGGCCGGATCGCGCCCGGGGCGTACGCCGACCTCGCGATCGTCGACGGCGATCCGCTGGCCGACATCAGGGCCGCCGCCAACGTCGAACGGGTGCTGGTCTCGGGCGTCGAACACAGCGTGGAGTCCCTGCTGCGGCCCTTCGCCGAGGCGGCGGCGAGCGGTGCGAAGGCCCGCGACAGCGCCGTGCTGCCACCCCTTCCCGAGCACCCGGACAACGCCGCGTTCTGGTGGCACGGCCACGCCTACGTCCGGAAGGCGCGCCACGCCTGCTGCGGCGCGTAGCGGCACCGGAAACGGCACACCGGATACCCGTGCCCGCCCGTGCCCGCCCGTGCCCGCCGCGTCCGGCGGACACGGGCGGGCGCCGTGGTCCGGGAGGTCACCGACGGGCGGCCGGAGCGTTCACACCCTTCTCCGCCCGGCGAACCGGTTGAGCAGCCATGCGGTGCCGTTCAGCCCCCAGACCAGAAGTGCCAGGGCGGCGACGGGTGCGGCCACCAGGCCGATGACAAGGACGAAGGTTTCCAGCACGGTGCCTCCCGGTTCGGTCGACGGCGGTACGCGGCGAAGGACCGCGTGCTGTTCTCGACCGATGCCCCGTTTGGCGGCGGACAGTCCTGGTGACATGCGGGGCCGTCGTCATCCGGACGCCCACCAGCGCGAAGGGGCTGCTGAGGAGGATGTCGGTCTCCAGGACCGCGGTGCCCGCCCCGGGGCAGCGGTGCGGGCCGCCGCCCAAGGACAGCGCCGCGGCCGGGGAGGACGGACAACGGATGGGGCCCACCGCCTGCGGGTCCGTGCCGACCTCGTCGCCGGAACGCCTCCCGTGTGCCGGAACCGAAGTCCCCCGGCAGCCAGGGGACTTGCCCGTCACGGCTTCCCGGCGGGAGCGTCCGGGCGCCGGCGCGCCCGCGGGGCACTCGCCGTCCGCACCCCGCCCGCTCGCGCGGACACGGGAGGGCGCCTCCGGTCCCCGGCCCGGGACGGGAGGACGAGGGGAGGGTCAGGCGGCCGTGTGTCCGTAGTCCTCCGGATAGGGAACGCGCAGCTTGTTCCAGGAGGTCACGCCGGGAGTGCCGTCCGCGTCCGCGCCCCGGTACCCCAGCTTGCGCTGCCACGTGGCGTACGACTCGGTGTGCTCCGCCGTCCAGTAGGGCGGTGGATCCTCCGTGTAGGCGGAGCAGCCTTCCTCCATCAGCCGGTGGCCCATCACGCTGACGACGGGGCTGTTCGCCTTCCTGAACCAGGAGGCGCCGGGGAAGGGCACGTAGTCCGGCTCGTCCTTCGAGACGATGAGGCGCTGCCCGACCCTGATCCTGTTCACATCGGGGATGTGGTTCCAGAGCTGGAGCTGCTTGATCGTGACGCCGAATCGCCGGGCGATCGCCGTGAGGGTGTCGCCCTCCTCCACGACATAGAATTTCGCGCTTTTCGTCTCCATATCAACAGGGTAATACTCATATTCCGTTCCGACGCGTGCCGTACGGCATGATGCACTGTTTGAAATGTGTACTACGCAGCGGTTTCGGTGATCTCCCGCGGCGGGGCGCCGGAACGGCGACGACGGTGAACGAGGTGCTCCGCCGCGTGAACTCCGGCCCGCCGGACGTGCGGACACCCCCTGGCGGCGGCCGGGACGGAAACGGCCGCCGTCCGCACGGAATGACCTGGATCGCCGGCGGAATTCCAAAATTCATAACCGGTTCTATGGGTTCTCCGCGCAGGCCATAAATTCCACTGACTCGCTCACGGCTCCGCCCCGGCGGCCGCGATGGCGACACCCGAGGGCAGGGGCCGAGCCGCCCGGAGCGGGCGCCGTTCCGGAGCGGCACGGCGCCCGGGCGCGCTCAGCCGGGCCGGACGGCGGTCCTGTCCGGTGCGTACGCCGCCCAGTCCACGATCTGCACCGCCGCACCGGCCGCCTCCAGCCCCCGGCAGTGCGCGTGGTGCCTGCGGGCGATGCCGTCCAGGTCGAGGTGGCGGCCGAAGGCGGGGCGGGCGGCCAGCCGCCGCGCGTAGGCCCACAGGTGCGGACGGTCGGCGACGTGGTGCACCGCGGCGGCGTCCAGGTGCCAGCGGTGCACGGTGTCGAGCTGCACCAGGGTCACCCACAACCGCACGTCGGCGGCGGTCGGTTCGTCGCCCAGGACGTACTCGTGGCGGGTGAGCCGCCTCTCCAGCGAGTCCAGGGCGCGGAGCAGGACGCCGAGGGCCGTGTCGCGGGCCGTGTCGTCGGTGTCGGGCTGCCCGGCGCGCTGCGCGGCCTCGTTGACGCCCTGCTCGCAGAGGCGCTCGACGGCCTCGATCTCCGCCTCGGCGCCCGGGGGGTACAGCTCGGGGCCGTCGCCGCCGAACCGCCGTGTCAGGTCGCGCAGGATGTCGGGGGCGTGCGTGCTGACGATCCGCCCCGTCCAGTCGTCGCTGAGCACCGGCGCCGTGGCCGCTCCGGGGTACCGGTGCGCGCTGGCCTCGTACAGCGGGCGCAGCGCGCCGTGCCCGCCGCCGGGTTCGTCGGGCACGGCGGGCAGGAGGGTCAGGGGGAGGACGTCGTCGAGGCCGAGCAGGCTGTGCGTGACGGCGATCAGCAGACAGTGCGGGCAGGACAGCGACAGGTGGAGGCGGTAGCGGCGCGGCACGGCGTAGTGGCCGCTGCGCGCGTCACAGCCGATCCTGCCCCGGAAGGACGGCGGGGCGGCCGGGGATGTGGTGGACATGTGTCTCCCTGGGTCCGGACCTGGTTCGTGGGGTGCGAGGGTCGGGGATGGGCGCGCGACGGCGTCGGCACATGCCCGGCGCGCGACGTGGACGCGGTGTCGGCGGGGGTGGCGCCTCAGTGGAGGGGACTCGCCGCGCTGCAGGTGCGCAGCAGGTCGATGTGGCGACGGGAGGTCAGAAGGGGCGACGGCCGGCCCGCGCGGACCGCTCGACCGTCACCCGGCTCCCGATGCCCCATCTTTTCCTACCTGTTCACTAGGATTCCTGCTCTGGAGTGTCGGGTGCCTTCCGGACTCCGTCAAGGGCGCGTTCCCGCATTCCGCCGGGCGTCTCACATGCCGGGAGGGGGGAGGCGGCACGGCGCGCCGCCTCCCCCCTCCCGGTCCGGGCCTACGGCTCCCGCCGCAGAGTGGTGGGGCTTCCCGGCGCGCCACCGGGGCGGCCGCACCGGCCGCCCCACCGGACCGCGGGAGGCGGGAGACACCTCTTCCATAACCAGGTGTTCTGATCGCTAGAAGATCCATCTCTTGGACTTCTAATCGGTGACCGACCAGGCTGGAAGCACGGGAACCGAGACGAGGAGGAGTCCGTGCCGGACTACGAGAAGTACGAGAAGGCCATGCGGCCCGAGGACATCACCCGCCTGTTCGTCGAGCGGTCCAACGCCGGTGACGCGGCCGGGGTCGCCGCGCTCTACGAGGAGGAGGCGGTGCTGGCCTACCCGCCCGGCGAACGGACCGTGGGCCGGGAGGCGATCCGCGCGCTGTGGGAGAAGGTGCTGGCCGACCGCCCGCACTTCGAGCCGGAGGAGCCGCTGCCCACGCTGGTCAGCGGTGACATCGCCCTCACCTCGACCCCGCCGAGGGACGGGGCCGGTGCCCGCGCGCAGGTCGTCCGCCGCCAGCCCGACGGGAGCTGGCTGCGCCTGCTCGACCAGCCCGAGTTCGTCCCGCCCGCCCGTTGAACACCCACGCCCTGCGGAGCTCCCGCCTCCCGCGCCGGACGGAGGGCCGGTACGGGAGGCGGGAGGCCGCCGGGCGACGGCTCCCGCGACCGCAGACACCCCTCGTGGTCGTCGCCCCGCCGACCCGGCGGCGGACCGGGGTGGGGCTCCGGCGGGCCGGGGTCAGTCTTCGAGACGGTGCCTGATCGCCTCGGCGTGGTCGGCGAGACTGCCGAGCGGGCTGTGGAGGACGCCGGAGAGGTGGTCCATCCAGCTGACGATGCTCCGCAGGTGGTCATTGACCTGGTCGACGCTCTCGACGAGGGCGAGGGCGGCGTAGACCTGGGCCGCGGCCATGTCGCCGGGATCGCCGGTCCTGGCGGCCCGGTCGGCGTGCGCGGCGGCGCGCTGAGCGTAGCTGGCTTCCATGGGTTTCCCCTTGCGTGGTGCTGTCGGTGCGGGGATGACGGTGGGGGTCGCGGGGGGCGCTGGACAAGGGCGCGTTTCGGCCATGTCCGTTCCGGTGTCCGGGAACCGGCGCCCACGCCGGGTTACGGGGCAGGGGCCGGGGCGCACGGGTTCCCTCCGGCACGAGACCCGTCACAGCCGCGCACGGGAGCCCGTTCGCGGTCCGTGCCGCGGGGTCCTCCGCCCGGACGGCGGTGGGCCGGCATCCTCTTGGCGATGCTCCGCGACGGCACTTCCCACGAACCGCAACCGGTCAGGTCAGGCTGAGCCGCCGAGGGTCCGCCTCGCTTCGGTCCACAGCCGCTCGAACTCCTCCGCACAGATCTCGGCTGCCCGAGGCTGGTCCTGCCGGCCGTCCACGGGGCCTTCGGCGAGAACGCCGTACTGCCGTTCACAGCGGCCCATCGCAGCGAGACCGGCACGGTCACGCACGTGCACGACCTCCGCCGGGGAAGCCGCCGTCACCGGCTGCGAGTCCTCTCCCCGGACCTCGGCCTGACGCGCTGCCCGGCCCTCGTCACCGGCCTCGAAGTACAGCCACAGGTCTTCGTCCTCGCAGTAGGTGCGGAACCAAGTCCTCACGCCGTCATCCTGACCCACGACCTCGACCAGACGCATGGGGGCATCCCCCGCCTGCCCGGCAGGCGGTACGTCCGGATCGTGGATACGGCCTTGGGCAGCGATCGGCCGTGTGCCAGAATCTCCGTCAGGTCACGAGCGACAGCCCATCAGGCCCCGGCCGGCTGTCCGGCAACCCTCCGTCCGTGGCGGGGTGCCCCGGGTGAAGACCGGGCCGTACGGCACGGATGCCGCGCGGCAAGCGCGGACCCCTCGCAGCAGTCCAGGGGTCCTGGTCCGAGGGGAACACACCATGATGAAGCGAATGCGCTAGAGGCCCGGAGCCTCCTTCCGCCGACCGCCGGACCGGTTCGCGTCCGGCTCCCACGGACGTGACGTCCGCACCACCGGCCCGCGCGGGCCGGGCGGCGGCTGCCGCGCGCCCGTGGGCTCCTGCCCGCCGTCCCGCACGTCCCGTCTCCGTGCGGGTTCCGCCGTCCGTACACCTCCCCCCGGTGTACGCCACCTTCCGGGAGCAGCACCACATGACAGCCCAGCCCGTCCTCGACGCCCCCGTCCCCCGGCCCACTGCCGTCACCGCTCCGCTGCCGGTCCTGGGGCGGGATGTGGAGGTGCCCCTGGTGACCGGTGAGAAGGTGCCCTACGCGGCCCTGGACTACGCCGCCAGCGCCCCGGCCCTGCAGCGGGTGTGGGACGACGTCGCCGCGTACCTCCCCTGCTACGCCAGCGTGCACCGCGGCGCCGGCTACCTCTCGCAGTTGTCCACCGACCTGTACGAGGAGAGCCGGCGGACCGTCGCCGGCTTCCTCGATCTGCCCGAGGACCACCAGGTGGTGTTCACCCGGGGCACCACCGACTCCCTGAACCTGCTGGCCGCCGCGCTCCCGGCGGGCACCCGGGTGTTCGTCTTCGCCACCGAGCACCACGCCTCGCTGCTGCCCTGGCGCCGTGCCGGACTGCGTCCGGTCTACCTGCCCGCTCCCCGTTCCCCGCGCCAGGCCGTGGCCGCACTGGAGGAGGCGCTGGCCACCGCGCCGCAGGGGCCCGGCCTGCTGTGCGTCACCGGCGCCTCCAACGTCACCGGGGAGCTCTGGCCGGTCGCCGAGCTGACCGGGGTCGCCCACCGCCACGGCGTCCGCGTGGTGCTGGACGCCGCCCAACTGGCCCCGCACCGCCGGGTGTCGGTGCGGGAGCTGGGCGTGGACTGGGTGGCCCTGTCCGGGCACAAGCTCTACGCCCCGTTCGGTGCCGGAGTGCTGGCGGGCCGCGCCGACTGGCTGGACGCCGCCGAGCCGTACCTGGCCGGCGGGGGCGCCAGCCGCACGGTGGACCACCGGGACGCGGGCACGGTGGCGGTGGAGTGGCACCGCGGCCCGGCGCGGCACGAGGCGGGCTCGCCCAACGTCGTCGGGTCCTACGCGCTGGCCTCCGCCTGCCGGGCCCTGTCCGACGCGGGGCCGGACGCCCTGGCAGCCCGCGAGGAGGTGCTGCTCGGCCGGCTGCGGGCCGGCCTCGCGGAGGTGCCCGGGGTGCGGGTGCTCAGCCTGTTCGGCGAGGACCACCCCAGGGTCGGCGTGCTCTCCTTCGTGGTGGAGGGCTGGAACAGCTCCCACTTCTCCGCCGCGCTCTCCGCCGAGCACGGCATCGGCGTCCGCGACGGCCTGTTCTGCGCCCATCCGCTGGTGCGGAGCCTGCTGGGCGACGCCGGGGACGCGCCGGCGCGGTGCGGCGCGCCCGAGCCGTCCCCGCCGGGCGAGCGGAGCCTGAACGCCGTGCGGGTCAGCTTCGGCGCCGGCACGCCCGAGGAGCACATCGAGCGCTTCCTGTCCGCCGTGCGCAGCCTGGTCGGTGACGGCCCCCGCTGGAACTACCGCACCGAGGGCGGCCGTTGCGTGCCCGACGGCCGCCGCTGACGGCGCCACCGCGGGGCCGCCGGGGCGGGGCGTTCGCACCGGGCCTTTCACCGCGCCTTTTACCGCGCCCGCCGGGGCGGGTAGCGCTAGGGGACACCCCTCACCGCGACGAGGGTGCCGCCGGGCACGGGGAGCGGAGCCGCACCGTGCTCCCCGTACCGGCGCGGACGCCCTCCCGACGTCCCCGAAAGGCACAGACGTGAAACGCCGGACCCTGCTCACCGCCACGGCCGCCACCGCGACCGCGTTCGCCGCCACCGGGCCCACCGCACGGGCGGCGGCACCGACCGCTCGCGGCCGGGTCCGCGAGAACCTCGCGATGCCCAGTTCCGTCCTGGGCACGGACGTGCTCTACTCCCTCTACCTCCCGCCCGGCTCCACCGACGACGGCCGCCACGACGGCGAGCGGGCGCTCCCGGTGCTGTACCTGCACCACGGCAGCGGGGACGACAACACCGCCTGGCTGCGCAAGGGCGACGCCGGGGCGATCCTGGACGAGGCCATCGCCCGCCGCGACGTCCCCCCGATCGCGGTGGTCATGCCCGACGCCCGGCGCGACATGACCCGGCCCCCCGGCGGCCAGTACCTGACCTACCACATGAACGACGCGGACGGCTCCCACCGCTACGCGGACATGTTCACCGAGGAGTTCGTCCCCTTCGTCGAAGATCTCCACCGCGTCGGCGGCGCGCCCGGCCGCCGGTGCGTCGGCGGGCTGTCCATGGGCGGCTTCGGCAGCCTGTCCTACGCGCTGCGCCATCCGGACACGTTCGCGGCGGCCTTCGCCCTGAGCGCGGGCTTCCGCACCGACGAGCAGGTCGTCGCCCTCGACATGGACGGGTACAACCGCCGCTACGGCCGCGCCTGGGGCGAGAACCTGGAAGGCGAGGCGCGGCTCAACGACCTCTACCGATCCTGGAACCTGCTGGACGCCATCGCCTGCACGCCCGCCGACGTCCTCTCCCGCACCGCCTGGTTCCTGGACTGCGGCGCCTACGACGGCCTCTTCGAGGGCAATGCCGCACTCCACATCGCCCTGACCCGCAAGGGCGTTCCGCACCGCTTCATGTCCCGCGAGGGCGGCCACGACTGGGCCTACTGGACCTCCGGCCTGCCCGCGGCGCTCGCGTTCCTGGCCGACCACCTCGACTGACCCTCGACCGACCCTCGACCGACACGCTCTTCCCCGCCGGCCCGGCGACGGACCCGGGACCGGGCCGGCGGGGCGGGCGCCCGGGCTCAGCGCAGCAGCAGTTGCAGTCCGCCGACGGTCGTCGCCGCGATCACCAGCCGGTCGAAGAGCCGCTGGTCGATCCGGGCGGCGACCGCCCGGCCGGCGAACGCCCCGGCCACCACCAGGGCGGCCAGCATCGCGTCCAGCCGCAGCGAGTCGGCGCCGATCAGGCCGAGGCCGACCATGAACGGCACCTTGAAGGCGTTGACGACCAGGAAGAACCAGGCGGAGGTGCCAAGGAAGCCGAGCTTCCGGAAGCCGGCGGAGAGCAGGTAGAGCGACATGACCGGGCCGCCCGCGTTGGCGACCATGGTCGTGAAGCCGCCCAGCACCCCGTACGACTGCGCGGCGTACCGTCCGGCCCGCGCCCCGGGTGCCTCTCCCGGCCCGTCGCCGCCGGCGGCCCGGCGCCGCCACAGCGTCACGGCGACCATCAGCAGCAGGATCGCCCCGATCGACCGCCGTACCACCGTGTCGTCGGCCCACGCCATGAACACCGTGCCGGCCACGATCCCGGCGACCACCGCGGGGAACATGCGCAGCAGCGTCGGCCAGTGCGCGTGCCGCCGGTAGGTGAGCACGGCGATCACGTCTCCCACCAGCAGCAGGGGCAGCAGCACGCCGGTGGACTCCCGTGCCGGGAGCACCGCCGCGAAGACCGCGAGGCTGACCGTGTTGGCCCCGCTGACCGCCGTCTTGGAGAAACCGACGAGCGCCGCGGCCGCCGCCAGCGCCGCGAAGCCCCAGATGCTGATGTCCATACCGGGCATCGATGCTATGCCCGGCCGGACCGGTCACCGCACCCGCCCGGGCGGCGCGGTGCGCCTCAGGGCGCCAGGACGTCCAACTCCTGGAGGGCGCCCACCGTGATCTCGCGGGTCAGCTCCTCGGCGCGGGCGGCGTCACCCTCCCGTACCGCCTCCGCGACCTGCACGTGGAGGGTGACGGCGGCCGGATCGGGGTCCTCGAACATGACCCGGTGGTGGGTGCGGCCGGCCAGCACCTCGGCGACGAGGTCGCCCAGGTGGGCGAACATCTCGTTCCCCGAGGCGTTCAGGATGATCCGGTGGAAGGCGATGTCGTGCACCAGGTACCCCTCCAACTGGTGGCCGCGCGAGGTGGCGACCATGCCGAGGGCGCACTCGGTCAGTTCCGCGCACTGCTGCGGGGTGGCGTTGCGCGCGGCCAGTCCCGCGGCGACGGGCTCGACCGCCGAGCGCAGCACGGTCAGGGAGCGCAGTTGGCGGGAGCGGTCGGCGCCGGCCAGGCGCCACCGGATGACCTGCGGGTCGTAGACGTTCCACTCCGCGGTGGGACGCACGGTCACGCCCACCCGGCGGCGGGACTCCACGAGGTGCATCGATTCCAGTACGCGGACCACCTCGCGCATCACCGGGCGCGACACCTCGAGCCTCTCGGCCAGTTCGTCGGTGCGCAGCACACTGCCGGGCGGGTACTCGCCGGCCGTGATGGCGAGCCCGAGGGTGTCCAGTACACGGGCGTGCAGCCCCCGGGCCTCTTCGGTCATGACCTTCAGCCTACGCAGCGGCCGCCCGAACAAAAAGTCATATCAATGTGCTCCGCGGTCTTGAATTCATCTGACCTTTGGGTTTCAGTGACGTGACATACCGATGTCGACGAAGACAGCGAGGCACCGATGAGCACCCCCCACGTCGTCGCGGTCATGGGCGTGGCAGGCACCGGCAAGACCACGATCGGCCCCCTGATCGCCGCCCGGCTCGGCGTCCCGTACGCCGAGGGCGACGACTTCCATCCCGCGGCCAACATCGCGAAGATGACGGCCGGCACCCCCCTGACCGACGAGGACCGCCTGCCCTGGCTGGACGGCATCGGCGCCTGGGCGCGCGGCAGGGAGGGGCTCGGCGGGGTCGTCAGCTGCTCGGCACTGAAGCGGAGTTACCGGGACCGGCTGCGGGCCGCCGCCCCGCACCTGGTGTTCGTCCACCTCACCGGCGACCGGCGGCTCATCGAGGACCGCATGTCGCGCCGCACGGGCCACTTCATGCCCACGGCCCTGCTGGACTCGCAGTTCGCCACGCTCGAACCCCTGGAACCGGACGAGGCCGGCGTCGCCGTCGACGTCTCCGGCAGCCCGGAGGAGATCACCGAGCGGGCGGTCGGCGCCCTCCGCGCCCACCGGCAGCGGCAGCCGCTCGGGTAACGGCGCCCACCGCCCGGAGCGGCCGACCGCCCGCTCCCCGGGTGGCCGTCTGCCCGCCCCCTCACCCCGACCCACCACAAGGAAGAAGACGTGACCAGACTCAGCGTCGAGATACTGGCAGCGGATACCGCCGAGCCGATCACCTCCGCGGGCCACACCCAGCTCGGGATCGCCGTCCTCGCGGGCATCGCCGTCATCGTCCTGCTCATCACCAAGGTCAGGCTCCACGCGTTCCTGGCGCTGACCATCGGTTCCCTGGCGCTCGGCGCCCTGGCGGGCGCCCCGCTCGACAAGGTGCTCACCAGCTTCAGCAACGGGCTCGGCGCCACGGTGGCCGGTGTGGGCGTGCTGATCGCCCTCGGGTCGATCCTCGGCAAACTGCTGGCCGACTCCGGCGGCGCGGACCAGATCGTCGACACCATCCTCGCCAAGGCGGGCGGGCGGGCCATGCCGTGGGCGATGGTGCTCATCGCCTCGGTGATCGGACTGCCGCTCTTCTTCGAGGTCGGCATCGTGCTGCTGATCCCGGTGGTGCTCATGGTGGCGAAGCGGGGCAACTACTCGCTGATGCGCATCGGCATCCCCGCCCTCGCCGGCCTGTCCGTGATGCACGGCCTCATCCCCCCGCACCCCGGCCCGCTGGTCGCGATCGACGCGGTCGAGGCCGACCTCGGGCTGACGCTGGCCCTCGGCCTGCTCGTCGCGGTACCGACCGTGGTCATCGCGGGTCCGGTCTTCTCCAGGTACGCGGCCCGGTGGGTGGACGTGGCCGTCCCCGAGCGGATGATCCCGGAGCGTTCCTCCGAGGGCCCGCAGGAGCGCCCCGGCTTCGGCGTCACGGTCGCCACGGTGCTCCTGCCGGTCGTGCTGATGCTCGCCAAGGCGCTGGTGGACATCGTCGTGGACGACCCCGAGCACACGGTGCAGCGGGTCTTCGACGTCATCGGCTCGCCCCTGATCGCGCTGCTCGCCGCCGTACTCGTCGCGTTCTTCACGCTCGGGCGCCCCGCCGGGTTCGGCAGGGCGCGGATCTCCTCGATCGTCGAGACGTCGCTCGCGCCCATCGCCGGCGTGCTGCTCATCGTCGGGGCCGGCGGCGGCTTCAAGCAGACCCTCATCGACGTCGGCGTGGGCCAGATGATCCTGGACTTCTCCGAGGACTGGTCGATCCCGGCGCTGCTGCTGGGCTGGCTGATCGCGGTGGCCATCCGCCTGGCCACCGGCTCGGCGACCGTCGCGACCATCTCCGCGGCCGGGCTGGTGGCCCCCCTGGCCGCCGACATGTCGGCCACGCACGCGGCCCTGCTGGTGCTCGCGATCGGCGCGGGCTCGCTCTTCTTCAGCCATGTCAACGACGCCGGATTCTGGCTGGTCAAGGAGTACTTCGGGCTGAACATCGGCCAGACCGTCAAGACCTGGTCGGTCATGGAGACCATCATCTCGGTGGTGGCCGGCGGCCTGGTCCTGCTGCTGTCCCTGGTGATCTAGGCGCGCCGTTCCGGGGCGTGCCGCCCGTCGGCGGCACGCCCCGGAACGGTCCCCGGCGGGATGCGGGGCCTTCCGGATGCGGCACGGATCGCGGCCTCCCCACCGGCCCCCGGGAAGCCCCGCGTCCCGCCCTGACCTCCTCCCCGGGATGCCGCCGTCCCGTCCCGGGAGTCACCCGCCGACCGCACGGTCCCGGTCCGGACCGGGCATGCGGGCCACGGCCGTGCAGGCCGTTCCGGCCGTCAGCATCACCGCCGCCATCACCAGCCAGCCCGTGGTGCCGAGGCCGAGGACCAAAGCGGTGCCCGCCGCGGGGGCCAGCATGGAGCTGAGCTGGATCGACGTGGTGAACATCCCCTGGTACTGCCCGTGTGCGTGCTCGGGCGCCAGCTCGAACGACAGCGACCAGGCGCCCGCGCTGCACAGCATCTCGCCGATGACGTGCAGCAGGGCGCCGAGCAGCAGCACCGCCACGGCCTGCCGGGGGGAGCGTCCGGCGGAGAGGGCGAACACCACGCAGCAGGCGAACAGCAGTGTTCCCGACCGGCGCAGCGCCCGGGCGGCCCCGGCGAGGTCCCCGGTCCCCCTGCTGGCCCGCACCTGGAAGAGCACCACCACCGCGGTGTTGAGGACGAGGATCGCCGAGTAGACGCTGACCGGCGCCTCGGTGCGGCTCGCGATCCACAGGGGCAGTACCACGGTGATGAGCCCGTCGTTCATCATCAGCACCGTGTTGAGCAGGATGAACGCGGCGAACCGCCTGTCCCCGAGGCTGTCCCAGCCCCGTCGCCCGTCCTCGGGGCGCCCGCGCGTGCGGGGATCCGGGAGCCCGGCGCTGAGGATGCCGGTGACGGCGAACAGCGCCGCGCACAGGAGGAAGAAGCCCCGGTAGAGGAGATCGGTCTCGTACAGGAGCGCGATCCCGCCGAGCACGGCTCCCAGTGACATCCCGACGTTGGCGACGACGTGCAGGCGGGCGCGGATCTCCACCCTTTCGCGGTGCTGCACGACAAGGGCGATCAGCGCGCCCCGGGCGGCCTCGGACGCCGCGTGGCACGCCATGGACACGCAGGTGACGATCAGGAAGCCGGGCAGGCCGTCCGCCAGGGCGTACCCCAGTGCCGCACCGGACTGGAGGAGTGCCGCGGCCACCGTCACCGCGCGGGGACCACGTGCGTCGGCCAGGCGGCCCGCGGTGACACCGGCCGCCACGCCGCAGGCCGCCGCCGCGGTCATGCCGAAACCGACGCTTCCGGCCGGAAGGCCGACCGTGCGGGTGAAGTACAGCGCGCCGACGGTGATCAGGAACCCGAATCCCAGTGCGCGGGCCAGCCCGGTGACGGCCAGGACCCGCACCGCGCCGGACGGACCGACGGCGTTCCGTCCGGCGCGCAGGCACGCCTCGCGCACGGTCATCGGCTCCGGACGGCTCCCTGCCGCCCGCGCGGGACCGGCCGCGTTCCCGCCACGGCCACCAGGGAGCTTCCCACCGGCAGCGGAATCCGGCGGGACAGCGCGTGGTCGAGCCGGCTCACCATGTGGAGGGCCGAGTTGATCGGTGCGGGCGGGGGCCTGAGGAAGAGGCTCTGTTCGCCGGCTGCCGCGCGGAACAGCAGGCGCCGGACGAACAGGGGCGGCACGGTCCAGAAATAGCTGTAGCGCAGGTCGATGATCTCCAGCCCGGCCGCGGTGAGCGCGCGGCGCAGGGACCTCCTGGTGTACCGGCGGAAGTGCCCGCTCATCTCGTCGAATTCGCTCCACAGGGCGGGGAGCGCGGGGACGGTGAGCAGGAGGATCCCCCGGGGGGCGAGGAGCGCCTTCGCCCTGAGCAGGGCGGCGTGCTCGTCCTCGATGTGCTCCAGGACGTCGAGCATCAGCAGCAGGTCGTGGTCCGCCGGGCGTGGACGGCCCCGCAGGAAGTCGGCGATCTCGATGCGGTCCCGCCGCGGCGACGCCGGGTGGATGAGGCGGCTGTCCGGCTCGATGCCCTCGATGTGGGCGAATCCAGTGAGGCTGTCCCAGATCAGTCCGTCGCCGCATCCGACGTCGAGGACCTTCCCCGGCCCGTCCCCCTTCTCCACGTGGCGCCGGATGAGGGCCAGCACTTGGTGCTCGCGGGCGCGCCACCACCAGTGGCGGCGGTACATGGCGCCGTAGACGTCGCTGTAGGCGGCGTCCATGAGCGTCGTGCGGTGGTGGTCCGCGGGATTACTCGACATCGCCGCTCCATCGGCTCAGAGGGGTGCTGGGCCAGGTACCGCGCAGGACGGCGAACGCCTCCGCGGCGGGCATTCCGGCGTGTGCGCCGAGGAGTTCGGCCTGGAGCCGGATGGCGTGCAGGGAGCGCGGATGGGGGTGCTCCCGCAACTCGGACGCGTAGCAGGCCATGGCGTCGATCTTCGCCTGCAGAGTGGAGGTGACGTCGGCGTAGACGGAGGGCGTGAACGGGGGGCGGCCCGCGTGTCCGGCGTCCGTCGCGGAGAGCGTGGAGAAGGACAGCAGCCACCGCACCGGGCTGGCGTGCGGACGGCAGGCGATCATGGCGGCACGGGCGGTCAGCTCATGGTCGATGTTGAGGTCGCCCGGGTGGTGGGTGTAGACGACCTCCGGCCCGCACTCCTCGACCACGGCGGTGACATGGCGGGCGAGTTCCAGCAGCGGGTACCGGTCGAGCCGGTTGTCGTCGAGGTCCAGCCGCCGCACCGTGGTCACGCCCAGGCGGGCGCACGCCTTGGCCGTCTCCTCGTTCGAGACGTCCGCGGCGCCCTCGGCGAGCGGACCGCGCGACGTCTTGCCCTCCGCGAGGATCAGTACGTGCGTCTCGTCCCCCAGAGCCGCGTGGCGGGCGAGCGTCGCGCCGGGGCCGAGCACCTCGTCGTCCGGGTGGGCGACGACTGCCAGGACATTCGTCATGCGGATCCTCCCTTCACGATGTCGGCCGCTTGCGGGCCGCAGTTCAAGATCAGGTCCAGCACGGACAGGTGGGACACGAAGCCGGGGTACTGCTGCCGGTAGCGGGGGTGGTCGTAGACGAACACCTCGGGGCGTATCCCCTGCCGGCGGAGTTCGTCGAAGTCGAGGTAGTCGGCGGCGTGCGGCCCCAGCAGGAAGGTGTCCGCGCCGAAGTGCCGGCACAGTTCGGGGACGATGGTCGTGCGGTCCACCGGCGGAAGGCCGAGGGCCGACAAGCGGCTGATGCGGTCCGCCAGGCCCAGCACGGATGCGCAGTAGTCGATGAAGGGGGCGCACAACTCGTCGAGGGTGCGGTACTCGCGCCCGTAGTAGCCGGCCAGGAACTCCTCGTGCTCCTCGAAGAAGGGAGCGCGCCGGTAGGCGAGCCGGATCGCCTTCCAGTGGCGCCGGCGCCAGCCGTCGTCGTGGACGCGGATCTCGTTGAGCGGCCGTTCGGCGCGTACGTCGGCGCCGTTCAGCGGAACGGTGAGCAGCAGTTCCCCGGTGGCGGTGCGGATGGTGTTGCGGTTGAGCTTGTTGCGGCGTCCGATGCGGCTGAGGTCGTGCAGGACGAAGGCGTCCGCGCGGGCGATCTTGGCGAAGTAACCCACCCAGGGGAGGTAGGCGGGCTGGTGCGCACTGATGATCATCGATCTCCCTCCTCGGTGAAAGGCCACCGGACGAGCCGGGTCGCAACGGGGGCCGCGCCGCAGCGGATCTTGAAGCGGTCCTGGCCGGGGCTCCGGGCGGACCCCAGGTCGGCGGTGGCGACCGCGCGCTCGCGCAGCGCGTCGACGGCCGTCCACAGCGCCAGGTGTCCCGCGTTGGTGCTGCGGCCCTCGTCCGAGGTGAGCTGCATGATGTGGTAAGCCGTCGGCCCGGCGACCGCGAAGACCGCGACGGCGTGCGCGACGCCGCGGCGGCCCACGGCGGTGACGACGGTGTCGGCGGCGGCCCGTTCCGGTTCTCCGGACGCTCCGAGCAGGGCGTCGAGCAGGCCGGGCCCGTACCGCGCGGGGACACCGTTGCGAGCCATGGTCTCCCGGTACAACCGCAGCACCGATGACGTGTCCACGGGGACGGGGCCCAGCCCCTCGGACCTCGCCCGGCGCAGGGCGGTGCGGACGCTGCCGCGTGCCGCTGCGAGCGGGTCGGGGCGGGAGAGGTCGAGCAGGTAGGTCACCGGTCCGGACACGTGGGGCCACCGGGCGGCCGCCCGGTCCAGCGCGGGTACCACTCCCGGCGGGGGCAGGAGCGTGCGGAGTTCACCGAAGCCCAGCTCGGCACCGAGCCGGGCGGCCAGCGGGCCGAAGTCGGGCCAGGGCGTGTCCGGTTCGCCGCCGGGTGTCAGGAGGCTGCCGTAGCCGAAGCAGCCGACCCGTGCCCCTTCGGGCGTGAGGCACAACGGCACCAGGGTGGTGCCGCCGTCCGGGTTGTGCAGGGCGACGGGCGCGAACCGGGTTCCGGGCGAGCCGGCGAGACCCAGCGCGATCCACCGGTGGTCGGTGAAGGGCAGTACCGGCGTGGACCTGGCGCAGGCCCGCGTCCACTCGGTTCGGCTCAGGGCGGTCACTGCAAGAGTGCCGTGCCGGTCGGGCATGGAACCCTCCTACGTTCTCACGGTGGCGTCGGCTTCCCGCAGCGCGTCGGCCATGAGCCGGGAGTCGAGGCGGGGTTGGGCCAGCTTGGGCACGGTGAGCACGCGGGGCCACACCTCGTCCACGGCGGTCAGCGGGCCGGCCGCGTACTGCCGGTAGGGCGCCATGCGGTGCAGGGGGTAGTAGTTCCACGTGCTCGGTATCCCGCGCCGTGCGAGCGCCGCCGCGACGGCTTGCCGGTCGCCGGGGTGCCGCACCAGCAGTTCGATGCCGGACGTCAGGTCGGGGTCGGAAGGCAGCAGCCGGACGTGCGACAGTTCGGTGCCGACGGCGCGGCGGACCTCCTCGTGCAGTGCCGCCGCGCGCCGCCGTCCGGCCTCGGCACCGGACCACAGCGCGTCCGCCGCGCCGACCTCCCACCGGGAGGGCGGCCGGAGGTGCACCGCGCCCGGTGCCGTGGGCAGGTGGTCGGCCTTGTCCAGCGACCAGCCGGGCGCCCGTTCCCGCCGCCGCTGGGCTGCGGCGCGCACGGCCGCTGGGGAGGACAGCAGGGCGCGGGCCGTGAACGCCGCCCACAGCGCGCGGACTCCCCCGGGGTGCCGCCGCAGCGCCGGCGGCCGGGCAGGAGCGCCCCCGGGGTGGAGCAGTGCCCCGCCCCCGATCCCGCCCAGCGGCTTGCCGGGGCCGAAGCTCAGCACGACGGGGCACGGGGCCGGCCGGAAACGGCGCAGCAGCCCGGGGGACAGCAACGCCTGCGCGAGGTCGAGGACGACCTCGGCACCGCGGGCGGTCAGGGACGCCGCGTGCTCGGTCCACTCGTCCAAGCCGAGGCCGTTGGTGAGCACCACGATGCGGCCGTCAAGGTCGGCGGTGTGGAAGGCCGGGCCGGTGCGCGCGGAGAAGTCCACGAGCACCGGCCGGGCACCGGTCGCGATGACGGCGTCGACGACGGCGGGGCAGTTGAAGGTCGAGAGCACCACCTCGCGCCCCGGGCCCGCACCGAGCGAGTCGAGGGCCAGGCGCAGGGCGGCGCGCCCCGACGCGGTGAGCACCGCGTCAGCGACCCCGGCCGACCTGCGCAGCTCACCGCCGAGGCGGGCCAGGGAGGCGGAGGGCAGCAGGCTCCGTCCGAGGGCCTCCACCAGCCGGGCCGGTGTCATGCGGGCGGCGTGGAGGGAGAGCGCGGGCCGCCGGGGCGGCGGCACGTACCGCAGGTCCTCCTCGGGCCCGGTCTCCGGTACGGCCGTCACCTCGCCGTCCCCGGGGTCGTGTCCGCCGGCCGCTCCCAGTCGTCGCGCAGCAGGCGGATCGTCAGCGGCCCGGCTCCTGCGCGGTACCAGTCCACGGTCTCCTTCAGCCCCTCGTCGAAGCCGCGGGCCGGGCGGTGGCCGACCAGGCGGCGGGCCTTGGCCAGGTCGGGACGGCGGGACGCGATGTCGGGACCGGGAGTGGGGGTGCGGACGACCGAGCCGGTGGCGCCGGCCGCGGCGGCGATCCGGTCGGCGAGGTCGGCGACGCTCAGACCGAAGCGGTCGTCCCCGATGTTGAACGTCTCGCCCTCGGCCTCGGGGGCGTGCAGGCAGCGAACGACTCCGTTGGCGAAGTCCTCGGCGTGGCACCAGGCGCGGGTCTGGCCGCCGTCTCCGTGGACGGTGAGGTCCCGTCCGGCCACGGCCTGCCGGCACAGCGCTCCCACGGCGTACGAGCCGGTCCGCAGCGGCCCGTAGACGTTGAACGGGCGCACGATCGTGAACGGCAGGCCGTGTTCGGTTCCGTAGGCCGCGGTCATCGACTCGGCCGTCACCTTGCTCACCGCGTACGACCAGCGGGGGTCCCCGACCCGGACGGACAGCCATTCGTCCTCGTGCGCGTCCTTGGCCTCGGCACCGTACACCTCGCTGGTGCTCAGCAGCAGGAAGCGCCGCAGGGAGGGCAGCTTGACCGCGTAGTCGAGGACCGCCGCGGTGCCGTCGATGTTGACGCGCAGCGTCTCGATCGGCGCGTCCCGGACCTTTCCGACGCCGAGCAGCGCGGCGGCGTGCACGACGGTGTCCACGTCCGTGATCCCGTCGAGTGCGCCGGGCCTGGTGATGTCGGTGCCGGGCACGGTCCTGACGCCGGGTAGGCCGGGCAGGCCGGCGAGTCCCGCCGGACTGCCCTCCACCGTGTGGCGGGAGTCCACCAGGACCACCTGGTGGCCCCCGCGCAGCAGTCCGGCGGCGATCCAGGTGGCCAGGAAACCGAATCCGCCGGTGATCAGGACGCGGCGGGCGCCTCGCGGTCGGGGATCGGTCATCGGATTCCTCCGGGGATGGGTCGGCGGAGCACCAGGTCCGCCAGTGCGTCGGTGACTCGTTCCTGGTCGGTGTCGCGCATGCCGTGCCAGAGCGGCAGGGAGACGAGCCGGGGGAAGACCGCGTCGGCGACGGGGAACTCCGTCCTCAGCCGGGCGGGGGTGTCCGCGAAGGCGGGGAGGCGGTGCAGAGGGGTGTAGTGGACCTGGCAGCCGATGCCCCGGGCGCGCAGTTCGGCCAGCAGTTGCGGCTTGCCCAGTCCCATCCGCGGCAGGTCGAGGACGACGGGGAACAGGTGGTGCGCCGAGCCGGGCCGCCGGACGGGCGGTACGGCCCGCACGGCGGGCAGTTCCGCCAGGGCGGCGTGGTACCGGTCGGCCAGGCGCGCTCTGTTCCGTCTGGCTTCCTCGGCCCGGCGCGCCTGCACCAGCCCGACGGCGGCGTGGAACTCCGACAGCCGCAGGTTCATGCCGGGCAGGTCGATCGAGTACGGCCACGGGGAGTGGTCGTCCGTGTGGCGGGGCACGGGGACCATGTTGTGGTTGCGGAACGCGCGCAGTTCCTCCAGGAGTACGGGATCCCGCGTGGCGACGGCACCGCCCTCCCCCGCGGCGACCGGCTTGGTGGGGTGGAAGCTGTAGTAGGCGGCCAGCGAACCGGGCCAGGCCCCCACCGGCACGGAGTGCTCCCCGTCGTAACGGCCGCCGATGGCGTGGCACGCGTCCTCGACGAGCGTCGCACCGTACCGCTCGCACACCGCGGACACCGCCGGCAGGTCGCAGCTGTGCCCGGCGTAGTGCACGGGCATGACCACGATCCGCGCGTAGTCGCGGTGCACCCGTTCCAGCAGCGGTCCGAGCCGGTCGGCGTCGATCGTGAGGTCGTCGGACCGCACGTCGCACAACGCGACGTCCCACCCCAGGAACCTGGCGGAGGCCGGTGCGGCGGCGAAGGTCAGGGTGGGGGTCACCAGCAGCCGCGGTCCCCGGGAGCGGGTGCCGAGCAGGTGCAGCAGCGCGAACACGGCTGCCGTGCCGCTGGACAGCACCACGGTCGGGGCGCCGGTGAGCGCGGCGAGTTCCCGTTCGAACTCCGGCACCCGGTCACCGCCCGTCCACATGCCCGACTCCAGCACGCGGTCCAGCGCCCGGGACTCCTCGGCCGTCCAGTGCGGTCGTGCGTAGGGGATGAAGCCGCTCATCGGCGTCCTCCGTCTCCGAGGCGGGCTGCGATGTCCGGCCGGGACAACAGCCAGTCCAGCGTCCGCCAGCAGTTCTTCCGCGCCAGGTAGTCCTGCTCCTGGATCTCCAGGACGACCCCCACGGTCGTGGGGGCCGCGTCGGCCGCCCTGAGGAGCATCCGGGCCAGGAGGTCCTCGGCGGCGTCACCTTCCTGCGGCGGAACGCCCTCGTGGCAGACCTCGGGGCGGAAGGGCATCGCCATGCCGCGGTAGGAGCCGAAGTGGATGTGCCGGATCGGGAGGACCGGCAGGTCGTCGGCCGTCACCTCCGGCTCCCGGCGCTGGAGTTGCGCCACGGACGCCGCGGTGGCGCAGGTCACCGCCCAGTGGCACACGTCCCAGGTGACCCCGATCCGCGGCGATTCCAGTTGCAGCAGGGGCGTGAAGTCGGCCGGCGTGACGAACACCGCGTCGTAGTCGTCGCCTTCGGCACCGATCACCGGCATGTTCTCCACCCCGATCCACAGCGGCGCGCCGTCCAGGCGGCGGTCGAGTTCCGCCAGCCGCTCGGTCACCCGGGCCCGGGCGTCCGCGAGGTCGTAGTGGCGCCAGTCCTCCTGCCGCACGAACTGGTTGGAGTGCAGCACCACGCCCGCGGCACCGGACTCGGCCGCGACGTGGCAGAACCGCAGCAGCGTCGTGAAGGCCGTCCGGTCCGTGACCCAGTCGGCGTTCTCCGTCGGGAAGTGACAGGTCAGTTGTTCGCCCGCGGCACGGCGCGCGTGCCGCAGGCTGCGCCGGAACCGCTCCCATCCGGACGGCTCGGCCAGTTCGGCGGCGTCGAACACGTAGGCTTCCAGTCCGCCGACCTCTCCGGCCCACCGCCGCTCGATCTGCTCGGGCCGCATTCCGTCGAAGGTGAGCCGCAGCTCGATTCCCGTGGCGGTCACAGCTGTACGACCTCACGGGACCTCAGACGACCGCGGCAGTCCAGGATCAGCCGCGCCGAGTCCAGCACCAGTTGGTAGTCGGCCTCCTCGTGGTCGGTGGCCAGCACCACCGCGTCGGCCGCCGCGCATTCCTGCGCGGTGAGTTCCACCGCGACCAGCGGGGCGGCGACCTCTTCCGGCGGGACCCAGGGATCGGCCACCCGGACCTGGGCTCCGGCCGTGGCCAGCAGGTCTCCGATGTCCCGGGCGGGCGAGTTGCGCACGTCGGCCACGCCCGCCTTGAACGCCAGTCCGAGCAGTAGGATGCGGGACCGGTTCAACGGGATGTTCCGGCCCTCAAGCAGTTCCCGCAGCCTTTCGACGGCGTACTCCGGCATGGAGCGGTTGATGTCCTCGGCGGCTTCGAGGAGGGAGCTGGGGAAGCCCGCCTGGCGCAGGGCATGGTTCAGGTAGTGGACGTTGTTCGGCAGGCAGTGGCCGCCCGCTCCGGGGCCGTGGTGGAACGGCATGAAGCCGAATCCCTTCGTGGAAGCGGCGGCCACCACCTCGCGGAAGGGGATGTTCATCGCGTGGGCGGCCTTGCTCAGCTCGTTGACGAAGGCGATGTTCACGTAGCGGAAGGTGTTCTCGAAGAGCTTCGCGAACTCGGCGACCTCGCTGCTCGACACCTCGACGACCGAGCTGAACACGGTCTCGTAGAAGGCCCGGGCGAGCTTTCCCGACCTCTCGTCCAGACCGGAGACCAGTTTGGCGATGCCGCCGAGCGACCGGCCGCGTCCGGGGTCGACCCGCTCGGGGCTGTAGGCGAGGTGCACCTCCGCGCCGGCGCGGAGGCCGGACAGCTCGGTCAGCCGCGGGGCGACGTACTGCCGCAGGGCGCCCGGGTAGACCGTCGACTCCAGCACGACCAGGGCGCCCGGCCTCACGGTGGGGGCGATGGACTCCAGCGCGGTGTCCAGCAGGCTGAGGTCGGGGAGGTTCTCCTCGGTGACGGGTGTGGGGGTCGCGATCAGGTAGACGTCGGCGGGGGGCGCGTCCCGCGCGTCGGCCACGGGATGGAACCTCCCGCGGGCCATGGCCTCGCGGATGGCGGCGGAGGAGACGTCCGGGATGTAGCTCCGTCCCTCGCGGAGTGCGGCCAACCTGCGCGGATCCGACTCGGCGGCGTGCACGGTGTAACCCGCTGACGCCACTGCCACTGATGCTGCCAAACCGACGTAGCCCTGTCCTACAACGGTGACTGACTGCACGTTGGTCTCGATTCCCTCGTCTTTGGTCAGACCCGGCTCGCGGCGGGGCCCTCGAAGATCGGTAAGGGGGCTTCGGAGGCCCACAGGGCCCTTCGCGCATAGCGCTCGGCGGCGGCCCACACGCCCAGGGAGGCACCCGCCGCGGCCAGCGAGAGCGCCCGGCCGGGGCGGGAGGCGCGGGCGCCGAGGGCACCGAGGGAGCCGAGGGAGGCACCCGCCGCGCAGAGGCGCCCGAGGGCGCCGGTCAGGGCCAGCGAACCCACCGCCTCCTCGACGTGCCCGCGCAGTCCCAGCCGCGAGGAGCTGCGATAGCTGGCGGGCTTGACGTAGGTGACGGCCGCCGCCTTCATGCCGGCGGCGGACATGACGGCTCCGATGTTGCCCAGCGTGAAGTCGAGGCGCGCCACACGCCGCGCGGTCTGCCGGCGCATCACGAAGAAGGAGCTGGCACCGTGGGGCAGCGCGTTGCGCGACAGGTGCGTCTGGAGGAAGTAGAAGACCGCCTGGCCCACGAGCAGCCGTACGGGGTCGTCCCGTTTGCCGGTGGACGTCGTCCCGAAGACGGCGTCGACCTCGGGACCCTGCTCGTCGAGGCTCTCGGCGAGGCGCGGCACGAGTTCCGGAGGAGTCTGGAGGTCCGCGTCCAGGACCGCGACCATGCGGCCGTTCGCCGCGAGCATGGCGGCCTTGCTCGCCGCGGGCTGCCCGCAGTTCGGGCGCAGCTGCACCCAGCGGAGCGTCGGATACACGGCGGTCAGTTGCGAGAGGAGGTCGGGGGTGGCGTCCCGGCTGCCGTCGTCGACTGCCAGCACCTCGTAGGGGCGTCCCCACTTCTCACCGACGGCCACGACCCTGCGGACGGCCTCCTCGACGATCGCCTCCTCGTTGTACATGGGTATCCCGAAGGTGAGGTCCACCTCCTGGTCCCGGGCGTGCGGATTCGGTACGGCTGGTGTTGCCACGGTTCCTCCTGCCGGTCAGTGGTTGTGGGAGTCCGTCACCGAGCCCGTCGGAAGGTCACGACGATCTGTGCGGTGGGCGCGAAGGGCAACCGGGCGTAGTCGACGGCCGCGAACAGCGCGGTGAGGAGTTCGTAGACGGGGTGGGTGTAGGCCGGCCGGTCGGCGCTGATCCGCAGCATGCCCCGGTCGCTCAGCCAGGCCATCACGCTCAGCGCCCACTGCGGGGCTCCCTGCGTGTACTGGCTCCTGACGACCTCCAGTCCGCACTCCGCGCCGAGCCGGGCGAGTCCCGCGGCGGTGAAGAGCACGAAGTGGCGGGGGCAGTGGAAGCCGCCCCAGTTGCGGTGGCGGAAGAGGCGGCAGTCCAGGGTCGCGGTGTTGGGCGTCTTGACCAGCAGGAGGCCGTCGTCGGTGAGGAGGTCGGCCATCCGCCGCAGCACGCTCCTGGGGTCGGGGACGTGCTCGATGATGCTGAGCATCATGATCAGGTCGAATCGCTGGGAGGAGGTGAAGTCCTCCACGGCCATGCAGTGGTAGACGTGCCCCGCCCGTTCGGCCGCCTCCGCGGGCTCCTTCTTGAGGTCCACCTCGTGCGTCTCGGCCACCCGGGAACTGGCTGCCCGGGCCACGTCGAGCATCCAGCCGGCGCCGCCGCCGATGTCCAGCACCCGCAGTCGGCGTCCCGGTATCCCCCGCAGTACTTTGCGCAGCATCCTCCTGTCGAGCCGCGCCTTGACGCGCTCGGTGAACGTGGTGGAGTTCTCGATGCCCCCGTAAGAGTAGTAGTTCGGGGGATAGATTTCATGCAGACGGTCCGTCGGCGGTTTGTCCAGGTACACCGCGGTGCACTGTTCGCAGCGGGCGTACCGGTATTTCTCGTCGCTGGTGAAGTACTCCTTGTCGTATGCCTCAGCAAAAAGTTCTGGATTTTTCCCTCCGCACACCGGGCAATCCATGATCTGTTCGGTCACGACGCCTCCTTGATGAGCTGCTTGAGCGCCGCCGGATAACTGGTGCGGCTCTCGGACATCCGGTCCGCCAGCGGCGTCCTGAGGAAGAACTGCTCCATTTCGTCGAATCGGGTGTACGAGATCGCCGGATCCCAGTGGTGAAGAAGATGACGGTTGAAGCCCGCCGCACCGAACGTCCGGGAGATCGGTCCCACGCCGAAGAGGCGGTTGACCGGGCCGTGTTCGACCTGGGTGAAGTCCGTCTCGCACGGCGCGTCCAGGTGCCGGTGCTCCACCACCGTCCTCAGCAACGCGCACAGCGGGAACACCGCGGCGGTACCGGCGGCCCACGCCGTCGCCGCGGGCAGGGCGCCGCCGAGGACCAGGGCGCTGAGGAGCGCGGCGTGGACGGCCACGGTGCGCAGCGACGCGAGCGCCGTGCCGCCCCCCTGCCGCCTGCCGCCGGGCGCGCGGCGCGCGTTCCGGCGGTTGCGGAGCATGACCTCCAGCACGTGCACGCCGGTCAGCCCCTTGAGGATGTTGATCACGGAGAGACAGAGGTGGTACGTGGTCTCCGGGTCCCGATGGTTGCCCAACTGGGTGTGGTGAGCCATGTGGGTGCGGCGGTATTCGGCGGTCGTCGACCCGTAGAGGATCCACACCAGCCAGTCGCCGAGCCGGTCGTTCCACGGCCGGCGGGGAGCCAGGTTCCTGTGCGCCGCCTCATGCCCGAACAGGAAGAGCGAGTGCAGCCAGTACCCGATCCACACCGCCGCCGGCACGGCGGCGGCCCATCCCGCCGCGTCGCCGGCCCGGGAGTCCAGCACGAGCACGGCGGCCAGTCCGAGGGCCAGGGCGGCGTAACAGCCGGCGATGTCCCTCCAGACCATCGAATAGCGAGGCACGAGGGTCCTGCGATAGTCGATCCATCTCACACCGTCCACGGAAACCACGGAGGGCAGGTGAGGAGACCCCGGATTCCCGACGCCCTCGAGCTTGTTCTGCATTTTCCCACCACCTTTCCCGTCGCATACGACGGCATGACGAATATCGTCAGGCGTACGGACGCACAGGAACCCGGCTCACGATTCATACGGCATTGCGAGAGCAGAGGGGTAAGCCGGGTTTGCACCGAGCAGGCGATGCGAAGCACTGAACACATTTCCGGGGTCAGATTATTTTCACGGACCGTAGGACTCATCAAGTGCGTCCGGCCCATGCGTGGCGCGATGTCGATGACCCGGGTTGTCCGGTACTCCTCGTCGAGCGAATGCGCCGGTCCGGCGGGCACGGCGGGCAGGTCGCATCAGGTGTCACACCAGTCACTCACGGCCCGGCCCTCACGGTGAGGGCGGGAGGAGCACAGGGCCAGGACATGGTCACTCACCATCACCAGGGCGCTAATCGGACACGTCCGCGGCAGGACACTCTCCGCTACTCTGGCAGATAATCGCTGCCCTGTCCGGCTCCGGATGCCGGCGGGCGGAGTACCGGAGAGCGGACGCCGGGTGGCCGGTATCGTGCGCCGGGCGCACGGGAGGTTTCGGTCCCCCTGACGGGCTGGGGCAGGATGGGTGCCCCGTCGGTTCCGTGGCCCCGCAGCCGGCGAGGGCGCGCCCACGGAGCGAAGGACGGCAGTTCCCCTGTGAAGAAAGGAACTCGATGATCCGCCCTGGCGAACCCACGGACGTGCCCGTCCTCCAGGACATCGAACGCGCTGCCGGGCAGCCTTTCCGCCCGCTGGGCATGCAGGCGGTCGCGGACGACGAGCCGCCCTCCGAGGAGACCCTCCTCGGATACATCGCCTCCGGCCGGGCGTGGGTGCACGTCGACGAGGCGGCGGGGGACGACCGGCCCGTGGCCTATGTGCTCGTCGACCACGTCGACGGCCTGGCCCACATCGAGCAGGTGTCCGTCCACCCCGACCACGCCCGCAGGCGGATCGGCGCCGGACTGATCGACCACGTGGCCCGGTGGGCACGCGGCAAGGGCATCCCCGCGCTCACCCTCACCACGTTCACCGACGTGGCGTGGAACGGTCCCTACTACGAACGCATCGGCTTCCGGTACCTGGCCGACGACGAGGTCACCGAGGGGTTGCGCTCGATCCGGGCCGCCGAGGCCGCCCACGGCCTGGACCGCTGGCCCCGCGCCTGCATGCGCCGGGACATCGCTCCCGCGGACTGAGTCTCGCCGGACGGCCGGCCGCTCCCGGCCGCGGCCCGCGGTCCCACCGGAGCGGCGGTACGGGAGGTGGTGCGGAAGACGACGGACGCCGCCTCCCGCACCACCGGCGGGACGCCGTTCCCCGGGAGGTCAGAGCTTGGTCCACGCCTCCGTCAGGACCGAGCGGAGGATCTGCTCGATCTCGTCGAAGACGCGCTGGTCGGCGATCAGCGGCGGGGCGAGCTGCACGACCGGGTCGCCGCGGTCGTCGGCGCGGCAGTACAGGCCGTTCTCGAACAGCGCGTTGGAGAGGAACCCGTACAGGACGCGCTCGGTCTCCTCGTCGTCGAAGGTCTCCTTGGTGGCCTTGTCCTTGACCAGCTCGATGCCGTAGAAGAAGCCGTCGCCGCGCACGTCACCGACGATGGGCAGGTCGTTCAGCTTCCGCAGCGTGGCGTGGAAGGCGCTCTCGTTGTCCAGCACGTGCCGGTTCAGCCCCTCGCGCTCGAAGAGGTCGAGGTTGGCCAGGGCCACGGCGGCGGAGACCGGGTGGCCGCCGAAGGTGTAGCCGTGCAGGAAGGTGTTGCCGCCCCGGTAGAAGGGTTCCGCGACGCGGTCGGAGACGACCGCGGCGCCGATCGGGGAGTATCCCGAGGTCATGCCCTTGGCGCAGGTGATGATGTCCGGTACGTAGCCGAACTTGTCGCAGGCGAACATCGTGCCGAGGCGGCCGAAGGCGCAGATGACCTCGTCCGAGACGAGCAGCACGTCGTGGCGGTCGCAGATCTCGCGCACGCGCTGGAAGTAGCCGGGTGGCGGCGGGAAGCAGCCGCCCGCGTTCTGCACCGGCTCCAGGAAGACCGCGGCGACGGTCTCCGGCCCCTCGAAGAGGATCTGCTGCTCGATCTGGTCGGCGGCCCAGCGGCCGAAGGCCTCCGGGTCGTCACCGTGGACCGGTGCGCGGTAGAGGTTGGTGTTGGGCACCTTGTGGGCGCCGGGGACCAGCGGCTCGAAGGGTGCCTTGAGGGCGGGCAGACCGGTGATGGACAGGGCGCCCTGCGGGGTGCCGTGGTAGGCGACGGCCCGTGATACGACCTTGTACTTGCCGGGGTTGCCGGTGAGCTTGTGGTACTGCTTGGCCAGTTTCCAGGCCGTCTCCACCGCCTCGCCGCCGCCGGTGGTGAAGAACACCTTGTTCAGGTCGCCGGGCGCGTACCCGGCCAGCCGCTCGGCCAGCTCGACGGCCTTGGGGTGGGCGTAGGACCACACGGGGAAGTAGGCGAGTTCCTGCGCCTGTTTCCGCGCGGCCTCGGCCAGTTCGGTACGGCCGTGCCCGGCCTGGACGACGAACAGCCCCGCGAGTCCGTCGAGGTAGCGCTTGCCCTTGTCGTCGAAGATGTGGACGCCCTCGCCGCGCACGATGGTGGGCACGGGGGCGTTCTCGTACGACGACATCCGGGTGAAGTGCATCCACAGGTGGTCGTACGCGGTACGGGACAGGTCCTTGCTCACGGTCATCGGGTCCCCCAGGTGTAGGTCTGCTTCCGCAGCTTGAGGTAGACGAAGCTCTCGGTGGAGCGCACGCCGGGCAGCGTCCGGATCCGCTTGTTGATCATTTCCAGCAGGTGCGCGTCGTCCTCGCAGACGATCTCCACGAGGAGGTCGAAGGACCCCGCCGTGATCACGACGTAGGCCACCTCGTCGAGTGCGGCGAGCGCTTCGGCCACCGGCTCGAGATCACCGTCGACGTTGATCCCCACCATGGCCTGCCGCAGCAGGCCGACGGTGAGCGGATCGGTGACGGCGACGATCTGCATGACGCCCTGGTCGAGCAGCTTCTGGACGCGCTGCCGCACCGCGGCCTCGGACAGGCCCACGGCCTTGCCGATGGCGGCGTACGGGCGGCGCCCGTCCTCTTGGAGCTGCTGGATGATGGCCAGGGAGACGGCGTCGATCGTCACGCCGCCGTTCGCTTTCTTGTCATCACGAGCCATGGCGCCACTGTGCACGAGGCTTCTCAACCGGACAACCCCTTCTCAACTCATTCGGTCGCTCAGGCGCGGTCAGGCGACTGATTCCGGCGAGGAGATGGATCTTCGCCATTGAATGCGTTGCACCGACGACTTAGGGTGGGTGTCTCATCTATCGGACGAGTGAGCAGGAGGGCGGGCCGTGGGCACCGAACTGCGCCGGCTGCGCAACTACATCGACGGACGGTTCCAGGACGCGGCCGACGGCCGGACCACCGAGGTGGTCAACCCGGCC
>NZ_DASQNP010000122.1:0-14819 GCF_035644915.1 Streptomyces sp. | reverse complement strand
GGCGGAGGCTGTGGGATTTGAACCCACGGTGACGTTGCCGCCACGACGGTTTTCAAGACCGTTCCCTTAGGCCGCTCGGGCAAGCCTCCTCACGCCGTTCCGCGCGGACGCGGGGCGGCGTGAGGATAGCCTAGCGCCGGTTCGTCAGTCGCCCTTGCGGGAACCCAGGGTGAGCTCGGCCGTGGCCTCCTTGCCGCCGCGCTTGTAGGTGAGTTGGACCTTCTCTCCCGGCTCGTGGGCCCAGATCTCGCTGATCAGGGTGGGGCCGCTGTCGATCGCCACGCCGTCGAACTCGGTGATCACGTCGCCCGGCCGCAGCCCCGCCTTGTCGGCCGGGCCGCCCGGGGTGACCGGTTCGCTGCCGTCGTCGGTGTTCTCGATGACGCGGGCGCCGTCGCCCAGGTCGCGGAGGTCCACCTGGACGCCGATGACCGGGTAGACCGGCTCGCCGGTCTCGATCAGGGTCTTGGCGACCCGCTGGGCCTGGTTGATCGGGATGGCGAAGCCGAGGCCGATGCTGCCCGGCGAACTCTGGCCGAGGCCGCCGCCCGCCGACTGGATGGCGGAGTTGATCCCGATCACCGCGCCCTCGGCGTTGAGGAGGGGGCCGCCGGAGTTGCCCGGGTTGATGGAGGCGTCCGTCTGGAGGGCGCTCATGTAGGAGGCCTGGGAGCCCTGGCCGTCGCTGGAGGCGACCGGGCGGTTCTTGGCGCTGATGATGCCGGTGGTGACCGTGCCGGACAGGCCGTACGGGGCGCCGATCGCGATGGTGGCGTCGCCGACCTGGACCTTGTCGGAGTTCCCCAGGGGGAGCGGGGTGAGCTTGGCGTCGGAGGCGTCCTTGAGCTTGATGACGGCGACGTCGTAGCCCTGGGCGCGGCCGACGACCTCGGCGTCGTACTTCCTGCCGTCGGAGAAGGTCGCGGTCAGCTCGCCGCCGTCCGCCGCGCTGGCCACCACGTGGTTGTTGGTCATGATGTGGCCCTGCTGGTCGTAGACGAAGCCGGTGCCGGTGCCGCTCTCGCCGCCGCCCTCGGCCTCGATCGTCACCACGCTGGGCAGGGCCTTGGCCGCGATCCCGGCGACGGAGTCGGGGGCGCGGTTGACGGAGTCGAGGTAGCCGTCGGAGGAGACGGTCGTCGAGGTGGTGCTGTCCATGCGCTCGGCGGCCCAGAAGCCGATGCCCGAGCCGACGCCGCCCGCCAGCAGGGCCACCACGGCGACGGCGGCGACGAGGCCGTTGAAGCGCCGCTTCCGCTCCGGGGGCGGCGGGGGGACGGGCGGGGCGCCCCAGGGGGAGCCGGGGTCGGAGGGCGCGCCGGGGGCGGGGGGCGCACCGCCGTAGCCGCCCGGTGTGCCCCACTGCCCGGTGTACGGCTGGGCCGGGGGAGCCGCGGGGGGCGGGGCGGCGGGCTGCGTGGTGGTCCGGGTGGACTGGGTGGGGGGCTCGGGCGACTGCTGCGGGGGATACGGGTGCTGTGGAGGCTGCGGGGGCTGTGCGTGCTGCTGCGCCTCCGGCGACGGCGGCGTGGAGGACTGCGGCGACGGCGGCGCCTGCTGCTCCGGCGGCTCCGCGGCCTCCGGTTCGATCTTCCGCAACCGGGTCGTCGACGCCTCCCGGGACGCCGGGGCCGGAGCGGGGGCCGGAGCCGGGAGGTCGTAGTCCTCCGGCGGGGTGTCGGTCGGTGTCCTGGGCGCGGCGGCGTCGTTCGCGCCGGACCCGTCGGCCGGCGGGGGCGGCACGGGGGCGCCGGCCGCGGGCTTGTCGGCGGCGCCCTCGTTCTCGGTGCTCACAGCTATCTCCTCAGGTACACGACAGTTGCACACCGCCACGGCTGCGGTGGCGTGTTCAGGTGTATGGCCCCAGCGTCTCCCACGGCACGTCAGACCGGCGTAAGCGCCCCGTCCGGGGCGGATCGCCCGGTCGGCGCGACGGGCCGCGGCGTACGGGGCGGGGTGGCACCATAACGCGGTGAGCTACGAGATCCGCCGGGGATCGCCCGGGTCACGGCGCCCCATCTCCGTCATCGCCCACCGCGGGGCCTCCGAGGACGCCCCGGAGCACACCCTGGCCGCGTACCGCAAGGCCATCGAGGACGGCGCCGACGGACTGGAGTGCGACGTACGGCTCACCGCCGACGGCCATCTGGTCTGCGTGCACGACCGCCGGGTCAACCGTACCTCCAACGGCCGCGGCGCCGTCTCCGCGCTGGAACTGGCCGACCTGGCCGCCCTGGACTTCGGTTCCTGGAAGGGCTGGAGCGACGCCCAGGAGTCGCCCGAGACGGAGAGCCGCGAGCACACCTCCGTCCTCACCCTGGAGCGGCTGCTGCGGCTGGTCGAGGAGCAGGCCACCGCGGGCCGCCGCGTGGAGCTGGCCATCGAGACCAAGCACCCCACCCGCTGGGCGGGACAGGTGGAGGCGGAGCTGCTGCGGGTGCTCTCCCGTCACGATCCGGCCATTCCCGTGCGCGTGATGAGCTTCTCGGCGCGCTCGCTGCACCGGGTGCGGGCCGCGGCGCCGTGGATCCCGACCGTCTACCTGATGCAGTTCCTGCTGCCGCGCCACCGCGACGGGCGGCTGCCCCCGGGCGTGGGGATCGCCGGCCCCAGCATCCGCATCCTGCGCAACCACCCCGAGTACGTGGCGCTGGCGCACAGCCTGGGCCACCAGGTGCACGTGTGGACGGTGGACGATCCGGACGACGTGGAGCTGTGCGCGCTGCTCGGCGTGGACGCCATCATCACCAACCGGCCCCGGCACGTGCTCTCCCAACTGGCCCGGCTGGAACGGGACCGGCTGGTCTGAGCCCGGACGAGCCCGCCTGAGTCCGCCTGGGTCCGGCCGGGCACCGCCGCGCCCGGCCACTTCCGGCCATCCCCCGCGCACTTGAGACCTCGGAAAACACTCCGGCGCACTCGTCCCTCACCGGTGGTGCACGGGCGATGAGGGCTACGTCACGGGAACGTTCCGTCCGGTTTCCGGCTACGGACAAAGGGGCATCCATCACGTGGCGTGGGGCGAAGAAGGAGGTCTCGGGGGTGGCGTTGGTGGTTGCACAGGAGGCGCCGACGTCGTCGACGATGGCCGTACCCCACGGTCCGGCGGGCGTGGGTGCGGCGAGGCGGCGGATGCGTGAGGAGCTGCTCGGCTCCGGCACGCCGGAAGCCGTCGTCGACGATGCGGTTCTCATCCTTTCCGAACTTCTCAGCAACGCGTACCGGCACGCCAGACCGCTCGGCGCGGGGGAGTGCGTGCACGCGGCATGGGGCCGTACGCCGGACGGCGGGGTGAGCGTCTCCGTCACGGACGGCGGGGGCCCGACGCGTCCGCGGCTGTCCAATCCGTCGGTGACCGCGCGGGGCGGCCGGGGTCTTTCGATCATCACCTCCCTCGCCAGCGACTGGGGAGTGAGCGACGACGGCGCGCCCGGCGAGGTGACGGTCTGGGCGGTGGTGCCGCCGGCCGAGGACGACGGATTCGCCTCTTCGATGGACTTCGACCTGGCGGACCTGGAGGACTTCGCGTAGGCGTTTCGGGTGGCGTCTTCCGCGTACGCGTGCGGGCCCGTTTCCAGGGGCTAGGCTCGCGCCGACAGCGTCCGTACGACCGGGAGATCCGCACGCCATGGCCAAGAAGCGCCGCCCCCAGACAAAGGCCGCCAAGCCGCAGTTCGCCGACGGGGAGGTCCCCGTCGTCGGTGCCCGCGAGCCCTGCCCCTGTGGATCGGGCCGCCGCTACAAGGCATGCCACGGGCGCGCCGCCGCGCAGGCGGTGACCGAACTGGTGCGGCGGCCGTTCGAGGGACTGCCCGGCGAGTGCGACTGGGTCGCGCTGCGCGAGCTGGTGCCCGCCGCGACCGTGCCGCTCACCCTGAAGGACGGTCTGCCCGAGGACGTCCCCTCCCTGACCCTCGCCACCGTCCTGCCCATGGCCTGGCCCGCGCTGCGCCGCGGCAACGGCGCCGTCCTGCTCGGGCTGCAGAACGACACCCCCTCCGGCGACCTCAGCCGGGACCTCGCCGACGTGCTGCGGCGGGCCCTGACGGCGCCGCCGGGCACCCCGGTGGCCGCCGAGCGCACCACGGCCGACGCCCCGCGGCTGCAGGACCTGCTGGACACCGAGGCGCCCTTCGTGCCCGAGGTGCACAGCGGTTTCGAGTTCTGGCTGGAGGACGCCGCCGGGCAGCAGAGCCCCGAGGTGGCCGCCTCACTGGAACGCGCCAACTCCGCCGCGATGCCGACCGTCCGCCTGGAGGGGGTGGAGGCGGCCTACTGGTGCGAGACCCCGGAGAAGAACCACCTGCGCTGGGTCATGCCGCACCCCGAGGAGCGGCTGCTCGACGCGCTCGCCCGGCTGCACGCCGCCGGTGCCTCGTCGCTCGGGGAGGGCACCCGGCTGGTCGGCTCCTTCCGCGCGCACGGGCTGGTGGTGCCGGTGTGGGACCTGCCGGGCACGATGGGCGCGGAGGAGTGCGAGAAGCCCGCGGCTGCCTTCGTGGAGCGGCTCGGGGAAGCGCTGGAGACCACCGTCCCGCTGACGGCGGAGGAGCGCCGGGCGCGCAGTGGATTCACCAATCGACAGGTAACTCTCAACTGACAGACGAATTTCCGGGAACCGCGCGGACATTCGCACAGTGATTCCCGTCACAATGGGCCGTACTCCCAGGTAAATGAACGGCTTGAAGAGATCGGTGGAATTTGCGAACGGCCCATTACTTGTTACCGTTTAAGAGCCCGGTCGCTGGTGCATCCCCCGTCGCCAGCGACCGGGTCTTTCCATGTCCGGACCTTCCCGGCGGAGCCGCCGAGCAGCGGGCCGAGCGCTCAACTCCCCCACGCGGCAACGGTGTTGCTGCCGGAGCGCAGCAGCAGCCCGTCCCCGTCCGGCGCCCCGATCTCCGCCACCGCCGCATACGGCTCCCCGCCCGGATGCGCTTGTGCAGTTCGCCGCCGGGGGGTGTCGCAGGCGCCCGGTTGATCCGTTGCGGGTAGTGCGCATGGCATGTGCACCGTCCGTCCGTCGGGGCCCATCAGACTCAGGGCGCCGTGCAGGGATTCGCCCGTCGTATTCCGGTAGTACATGCGTCCCCAGGTCGTTTCGTCCCGGGTGAGAACACAGGTCTGCGCCCGTACTCCTTCCGGCGCCGTGGCCTGTGGACCGCAGACGGCGGTGACCTCCGAGAGGCCGGTGTCCGCCAGCCGTTCCGGGGAGAGGGCGAGCGGGAACGAGCCGGGGGAGCCGGGAGCGGACGGCGAGGGCGCCCGGGAGGGGGAGAGGGAGGAGACGGAGGCGGCCGGACGCCCGTCGGACGCCTCGTCCCGCGATCCGGGTCCGGCGGTCGCGACGGCGAGCGGCAGGGCCACCGCGAGCGCCACCGCGCTGGCGAGCGCGATCACACGGAGGTTCGAGGCACGCTGCTGCGGCTCATGCATGGGTAACCCACCTGCAACTCGCTGGAGACGGAGAGCCGTGGCGCGAGAATCCCGGCGCACCCGACGCAAAGGCCCCACGGCGACCCGAACATATCGGGAGGAAGACGGCGCCCTGGGGGACAGAGCGCCTGTTTCCCTCCATCTCCGGCGCGCCGCTACCCGTACGAGTGAACGGGCTTCCGGGCGGTGCGCGCCGCACCGCGCCCCGGCCGGCGCGAGTCGGCGCGGATCGGCGGAGGCCGGCGCGGATCGGCGGAAGCCGGTGGGCCGGTGGCGCCCGGCGCCGGTCAGTACGCCAGCCGGCTGCCGGTGTCCGGGACCTCCGCGCTCGCCCGCACCAGCACGTCCACCAGGGGCTCCATCCGCGGCAGCCACGGTGTGCCGCCCAGCTCGGCCGGCTCCCTCTCCCAGCGCACCTGCCCGGCACCGGTGCGCGACGGCGGCAGCGGCACGTAGCCCCCCTCGCCGTGGAAGCGCAGCGAGCTGGGCACCCAGTCCTGGGCGTAGAGCAGCTCGCCCAGCTCCTCCAGGTCGTACGGCGCGACCAGCAGCGCGAAGCGCGTCGGGGTCGCTATCACCGGACCGGTGCGCAGACCGAGCCGGTCGAACTCCTCCAGGGCCCGGGCCCCCGCGGCCGCCGGAAGGCTGAGGGCGCAGGGCGCGCGGCCTCCGGTGGCCAGCAGGACGGGCGCGTGTGGTCGGTTGGTCCACCACCAGCGCACCATGCGGGCGTCGGTGGTCGCGGCCAGCAGCCCGGGGTCGAAGGGGTGGGCGCCGGGCACGGCGCAGTCGGGCCGCGGGCAGGAGCAGCGCCCCCGTGGCTGCCCGGACTGGCGTGCGGTCAGGCGTGCGGTCAGGCGCTTGGACTCCCGCGGCGCCACACCGGGCAGCACGGGCCACCCCCACCGCGTGGCACAGACGAGCGCCGCGTTCCGCAGCGCCCAGCGGGTCATGCGTCGCCTTCCGAGGATCTCGCGCATCAGCGCTCGTTCCTTTCCGTAACGCCAAGGATCGACAAGGACCTAGCAGAACGGACGGCCGACGACGGCCTCCCGTCCCTCACACCTGTACACCTGTGGATCTCACGTGACCGCGCACGCGCGGCCGGCAGTGCGTCACCGCGTCGTCCTCCCGCGGTCCGCGGCCCGGACGTCCCGGTGGGCCGAACGTGGAATGCGGCGGGCGGCGCGCCCGGTGGCTGCGCTCGTGCTGTCCGTCGTGCCCGGTGACTGCCTGGTGACCGTGCCCTGGTCCATCGCCGCGTACGTGGGGCGCGCCTCGCTTCCGTAGCTGAGACGCGCGGACCTCTCGCCGGGTTCCGGGGAACCCGATCGCTCGACCCCTCCGTGCCGTACGTACCCACGTACCCACAACGGCCGTGATGACGCGCTGCCGTACGGACGCCAGTCGACCGTGAGTCACCGAGCGAAGGATACGTTTTCGGCCAAGCTTGTGGGCACCCCCCGGACGCCTTTCGTTACCCCTCCGCTCCCCCGGCGAAAGCGGCCCGCAGGGACACCCACGGCCCGCTGGGACAATGCTGGACATCTTGTTATCAGGGCGTGTACACCTGGAGACATTGATAGCGGAGCAGCACGACATGGGGGTTTGCGATGCTATTGAGGATGCTGATCCGCGGTGAGGGTCCCTGCCCATGAGCGCCCAGCAGCCACCGAAACTGGCCGGAATCAATTCGCCCTCGTCGCCGCCCCACCAGACTGTCCCGCCCTCCGCCACCGCGCCCCACCAGCAGCCCACCGTCTCCCCGCAGCCCCACCCCGCGGAAGACCCGGCCGGTCCGGCCCTCGCACGGCCCGTCGAGCACCTCGCCGCCGTCCAGGACCGGCTCGCCGGCTGGATCTCCGACCTCACCACCCTCCACGACCTCACCGAGCGCCTGGTGCGCACCGACACCCTGGACGGCGCGGTGCGCGAGACCCTGACCGCCGGGGCCGCCCTCGTGGGCGCCCGGCGCGGACTGGTCGCACTGGAGCCGGCCGACGGCCTCGGCCCCGACACCACCGTCGGACTCGGCCTCGGCGCGGCGGACCTCGGCCACATCGAGACCGTCCCGCGCGACTCCGCCTCCTACGCACGCCTCCTCGACGGGCTGCCGGAGGCCGCCGGCCCCGGCTCCGGGGACGACCCGCAGGAGATCGCCCACCCCCACATCGCCCGGGACACCACCCTCGACCCGCGCCACCGCGAAGTCGCCGCCCGGCTCGGCTACGCCGCCAGCTACGCGGTGCCGCTGGTGTCCCGGACCACCGGACGGGTGGGCGCCGCCGTCTGGCTGTACGACGAGCCGGCGCAGCCGACCGAGCGCCAGCGCCACCTGCTCGGCCTGTACGTCCGGCACGCCGCCGAGCACATCGCCCGCCAGATCGACCTCACCCGCGCCCGCGCCGCCGTGACCGCCGTGCGCGAGGACCTGCTGCCCGGCCGGCTGCCGCGGGTGCCGGGCGTACGGCTGGCGGTGCGGCACCGTACCGGGCCGCGCGGCGGCGGCGACTGGTACGACGTCCTGCCGCTGCCCGAGGGGGCGCTCGGCCTGTCCGTCGGCGGGGTCACCGGCTCCGGGCCGGACGCGCTGGCCGCGATGGGACGGCTGCGGGCGTCGCTGCGGGCGTACGCGGTGATGGAGGGGGAGGATCCGGTCGCGGTCCTGTCCGACCTGGAACTGCTGCTGAGGCTGACCGAGCCGGCGCGGGCGGCGACCGCGCTGTTCGGGTACGCCGAGCGGGCCGCCGCGTCCGCGCACCCGGCCGGCGGCGGGCCCGGGGACGCCGGGAGCGCCACCAGGATCGTGATGGCCGGGGCCGGGCACTGCCCGCCGCTGGTCGTCGGACCGCGGCGCACCGAGTTCGCCGAGACCACGCTCTCCGCCCCGCTGGGGATGCTCTCCTGCTGGGAGGCGCCGAGCATCGAACTGCTCCTGGCCGCGGGGGAGACGCTCCTGCTGTACAGCGACGGCCTGCTGCACCGCACCGGCGAGTCGATGGACCGGGCCTTCGCCCGGCTGCGGTCCGCCGCCGCCGGCGCCGCGCCCGCCGTGCGCGACGATCCCGAGGCCCTGGTGGACCACGTGCTGCACACCGTGCTCCCCGACGGGCGGGCCGACGCCGACAGCGCCGAGGACGTGGTGCTGCTGGCCGCGCGGTTCTGACCCGCCGGTCCCCCGCCGCGGGCCTCCGCGGACGCCCCGCGCCCCCGCCGCGCCGCCGTACCGCCGCGCCGCCGCGCCGCCGGAATCCCGTACCGCCGGAAAACGCCTCGGACCTACGATGGAAGGCGGCCCTCACCGGCCCACACCACCAGCAGGAGGAGGCAGCGACGTGGCTGACCAGCAGACGCCGGAGAACCCGGCCGAGCAGGGCGAACCGGCCGAACCGACGGCGGAGGAGCGGATCAGGCAGCGGAAGAACGGCCTGTACCCGGGCGTGTCCGACGAGCTCGCCGAGAACATGAGGACCGGCTGGGCCGACACCGAGCTGCGCGACCTGGAGCCCATCCCCCAGGCCGGCCGCACCGCCGAGCGGCGCGCGAAGCTCTCCGCCCGTTTCCCCGGCGAGCGGCTGGTGATCCCCGCGGGCAACCTCAAGACGCGCTCGAACGACACCGAGTACCCCTTCCGGGCGTCCGTGGAGTACGCCTACCTCACCGGCAACCAGACCGAGGACGGCGTCCTGGTCATGGAGCCGAGGGCCGGCGGCGGCCACGACGCGGTCCTCTACCTGCTGCCCCGCTCCAACCGCGAGAACGGCGAGTTCTGGCTCGACGGCCAGGGCGAGCTGTGGGTGGGCCGCCGGCACAGCCTCACCGAGGCCGAGAAGCTCTACGGACTGCCCTGCCGGGACGTGCGCACCGTCACCGACGTCCTGCGCTCGGCCACCGGCGACGTCCGCGTGGTGCGCGGTTACGACGCGGGCGTCGAGGCGGCCCTCACCGACAAGGTCACCGCCGAGCGCGACGAGGAGCTGAAGGTCTTCCTCTCCGAGATGCGCCTGGTCAAGGACGACTTCGAGATCGGCGAGCTGCAGAAGGCCGTCGACTCCACCGTGCGCGGCTTCGAGGACGTCGTACGGGTGCTGGACAAGGCCCAGGCCACCTCCGAGCGCTACATCGAGGGCACGTTCTTCCTGCGCGCCCGGGTGGAGGGCAACGACGTCGGCTACGGCTCCATCTGCGCCGCCGGACCGCACGCCACCACCCTGCACTGGGTGCGCAACGACGGCCCGGTCCGCTCCGGCGACCTGCTGCTGCTGGACGCGGGCGTGGAGACCCACACCCTCTACACCGCCGACGTCACCCGCACCCTGCCGATCAGCGGCCGCTTCACCGACCTCCAGCGGAAGATCTACGACGCCGTCTACGAGGCGCAGGAGGCGGGCATCGCGGCGGTGAAACCGGGCGCGAAGTACCTCGACTTCCACAACGCCGCACAGCGGGTGCTGGCCGGGAAGCTGGTGGAGTGGGGCCTGCTGGAGGGGCCGGTCGAGCGCGTCCTGGAGCTGGGCCTCCAGCGCCGCTGGACGCTGCACGGCACCGGCCACATGCTCGGCATGGACGTCCACGACTGCGCCGTCGCGCGCCGCGAGACGTACGCCGAGGGGACGCTGGAGCCGGGCATGTGCCTGACCGTCGAGCCGGGCCTGTACTTCCAGCCCGACGACCTGACGGTGCCCGAGGAGTACCGCGGCATCGGCGTCCGCATCGAGGACGACATCCTCGTCACCGAGGACGGCAACCGGAACCTCTCGGCCGCGCTGCCGCGCCGCTCGGACGAGGTCGAGGAGTGGATGGCCCGGCTGCGGGGCTGAGCCCGGCCGGCCGCCGGCGGTCCCGGCGGTCCCACGGCACGCGCGGGAGGCTCCCCGGAGGGTTCCGGGGAGCCTCCCGGTCGGTGCGCCCACCCGGTCAGGAGCCTCCGGGGGCCGGCGCCCGGTCGCACAGGCCGGGCCGGTTCTCGGTCTGGCCGAGGCTCTTCCGCCAGGTGTTCGCCGTGCCGGCGGTGCCGGTGCCCTCGGTGCTGTCGTGGCAGTCGTGCTCGCCGTTGTTCCGCAGCCGGTTGTGGGCGAGGAGGTTGTCCTCGTTCGCGCCCGTGTCGATGCGGATGCCGCTGCGCGAGTTGTCCGCCACCCGGTTGTGCGAGATGACGGACCCCGACAGGGAGTCCGGGCCGACGCCGATGCCGTCGCCGACGGTGACTCCGCCGATGCCGTTGCGGATGATCCTGACGTCCGTGCTCGGTCCTCCGCTCACCGGCGCGCCCGGCACCCCGCCGGACCTCGTGCTCGTGCGCAGACCGCCGGCGCCTCCCTCGATGTCGTTGTACTGGATCTGGAGCCAGTCGTTGTCGTAACCGACGAAGAGCGAGGCCCCCGCGCTGTTCCGGACCCGGTTCCTCTCCACCTCGCTGTCCACCGAGTTCGTGATGACGAGCAGCGAGCCGTCCTGCTCGGAGGTGTTCCGCTCGACATCGACATCGGAGATGTCGCCCGGCTTGTCGCCCGCGAGCGCGATCGCGGCGGACCCGTTCCGGAAGAAGGAGTTCTCAAGGATCTCCGTGAAGTCCAGTCCCCGGTTCGAGAGGATTCCATAGCCGCTTTCGGGGCCCGGCCGGTTGTTCTCGCGAATGCAGTTCTTCTCGACTTCGTTCTGCTCGTTCGCCTTGCGGATGTCCAGGTCCATCCCGTACACGTTGTCCCGGATCGTGTTCCTCTCGATCTGGTAGCCGGAGAAGGAACCGCCGGTGGCGATGCCCGGTCCCGCGGTGTTGTTCCGGACCGTGAAGTCCCGGAACAGCACCCCGTTCGCCATCAGGTTGACGACGCCTCCCGAGGAGTTCCTCCCCTGGACGATCGAGTCCCTCGCCGGATCCGGCGCCTGGTGCCTGTCGCACGCCCGCGGCGCTCTGGCCCCCGTCAACTGGAGGCTCTTGCCGACGGTGACCACCTCGTCGTACGTGCCGGCACAGACCCTGATCCGACTCCCGGCGGGCACGGCGTCGACCGCGTCCTGGATCGACATGAACTCCGCCTCCGGACACTGGACGAGGTCGTCGTCGACGACGACGGTTCCCGCCGGAACCGCGTGACCGGGCATGGCCGGAAGTGCGACGGCGAGCGCCGCACACGCCGACAGGAAGAATCTCTTCTTCATGTCCCTGCCTTTTCTCTGGTCGAAGGCACACCGAAAACATCGGACCGCAGTGGACTGCGGCAGCGGATCCGGCACACGATGGGGCAGCGCCGTTCCGGATTCGCCGGCCTGCTTAGACCTTCGGCCCCGGCCACAGCCGCGGCAACTCGTTCTGCGCCGTTGGGAGAATCGGCTCTCCGAGGAGGAATTCCGCTGTTCCGGGCACGCGGGCGCGGGGTCTCCGCGGGGGTCCCGGAACCCGGGCGGCCCGGCCGCGGCCCCGTGGACCGGGCGTCCGGCGGCCGGCGCGGACGTCCGCGCCGGCCGCGGCCGGGTCCCCCGCGGAACCCCTCCGGGCGTCGGCCGGACGAGGGGGCGAACGGCGTGTCGGCTTCCCCTCGTTCGGCCCCCTGCCCCCGCCCTCGCCGGCACCGCCCCGCGCATGCGTCCGCCCCGCGCCGGACGGTGGGTCCGGCACGGGGCGGACGACGGGTGTCCCCGTCCGGCCGGAATCCGGCCGGGGTCCGGTCAGCACACCCGCAACAACGCGTCCTTCCTCCACTTGAGGAGCTTGTCGAAGCAGACCACGGCGCCGTTGCCCGGCCGGCTGCGGAAGTCGACGTGATCGGCGAGGGCCTCGATCAGGAACAGCCCCCTGCCGTGCTCGGAGGCGTGCGCCCCGTCGTGAACCCCGTCGTGGAACCCGTCTCTCGCGGTCGGGGCACCGGGGACGGCCGCACCGGACGCGCCGCCGCGCACGCGCTCGAAGCCCGGCCCGTGATCGGTCACCTCGATGCGGCACATGTCGTCGTCGAGGTACGCCGTCACGTGGAACTCACCGGCGCCCGACGTCCCGGCGCTCACGGGTCCGCCGTGCTCGACCGCGTTCGCGCACGCCTCCGAGAGCGCGACCGACAGGTCGTAGGAGACGTCGGGGTCCACGCCCGCCACTTCCATCGCGCCGAGCAGAAGCCGCCGCGCGAGCGGGACGCTCGCAGCCTCGCGCCGCAAGTGGAGAGACCACCAGATGCTCATGCTCAGCCTCCTGGCTGCGGCTCGACATACGCCTACGTATTGCCCGGGGCACAGCCGGTAAGCCCGGGGGTGACGCGCTACCGCTCAATCGGCGGACGCAGCGTGGCGCTCCGTATACGGAGAATGTACGAGAAGCGGTCCATTCCCTGTCTTCTCCCGTTTCGACGGATCACCGGGAGCGGGCCGGTCGCCTCCTCCGGCACCCGGAACTCCCCCTGCCCCGTATCCCGGCCGAACGGGTGGTGAGATGATGGTCCGGCCATGAGAGCCCCCGTCGCGCGCGCCGCCGCCGACCTGCGACTGCTTCGGGCTGCGGTGTTCGCCGCGGTCTGCGTCGCCCTGTCCGCGGCCGGGCACGTGTTCGCGGCGGGGCAGGGCCTGCCGGCCTGGGCGCTCGGCGCGGCCTTCGCGGCCGTCCTCGCCGTGGCCCTGCCGCTGGCCGGACGCGAGCGTTCCCTGCCGGGCATCACCACCCTGCTGGCGCTCGGGCAGTTCGCGCTGCACCTCCTCTACTCCTACGGGCAGGCCGGCCAGGCCGCCCGGGGCGCGGCCGGCGGCGGGGGCACCGGCCGCGGCGGACTGACCGCCCTGGCCGGGCAGTTGCTGTGCGACGACCGGGCCGCGGCCGCCCTGACCGAGGCCGAGGCCCACCGCATCGTCGCCGACGCCGGACTCTCCGGCGCGGTGCCGCGGACCACGGGGGAGGCCGCGGCGCTCCACGGCGGTCACGCCCTGCCGGACGCCGCCGGTGCCGCCGCCACCCCGGCCGAGTGCCTCCAGGCCGCCGTGCGCACCGCCCTGTCGCTGCTCTCCGGCCCCATGCTGCTCGGCCACCTGCTCGCCGCGCTCGCCATGGGCTGGCTGCTGCGCCGCGGCGACGCCGCGCTGTGGCGGCTGGTGCGGCTGTCGGCCCACCTCGCGGACGGGGTGGCCGACGGGCTGCTGGTCCGGGCCCTGCGCACGGCGCTGCGCTGCGTGCGGGCCCTGTGCCGCGGGCTGCTGCCCGACGGTGCGGCGGCGCCGTGCGCCCCGCGCGCCGACCGGGCGGCCGAGCCCGTGCCGTCCTTCTCCCTGCTGCCGGCGCACTCGGTGATCCGGCGCGGGCCGCCGCGTCCCGTGCACGACCTCGCTCTCGCGGCCTGACGCGCACGCCCCCACGCCCGTACCGGGGACGAGGTGTGCGCGCCGGCGCCGCGCGCACCACGTCCAGGCTCACCCGGTCCGGCGGCTCCCGACGCGGGCCCGCCGCCGTGCCGGGGAGCGCGTTCCCCCGTGTACGAGGAGTGTCTTCGGCATGCAGTTCCCGACGCGTTTCCCCGCGCCGTCCCCCCGTCGTCTCGCGGCCGCCGGTGCCGTCGCCGCCGCCTGTGTCATGGCCCTCGCCGGGCCCGCCGCGGCCCACGTCACCGTCAACCCGGACGAGGCCGAGCAGGGCGGCTACGCCACCGTCAACGTCAAGGTCCCCAACGAGCGGGACAACGCCTCGACCGTGAAGCTGGAGGTCACCTTCCCGGCCGACCACCCGCTCGCCTCGGTGATGCCGCAGCCGGTGCCCGGCTGGGACGTGAAGGTCACCAAGACCAGGCTGGACAAGCCGCTGGAGGTCCACGGCCGGAAGCTCGACGAAGTCCCCTCCAAGATCACCTGGACGGAGACGGACGGCGGCATCGAGCCGGGCACCTTCCAGCAGTTCCCCGTCTCCGTCGGGCAGCTCCCCGAGGACGTGGACCGGCTCGTCCTCAAGGCCGTCCAGACGTACAGCAACAAGGAGGTCGTGCGCTGGATCGAGGAGCCCGTCGAGGGCGGCGAGGAGCCGGAGCACCCGGCTCCCGTGCTGAAGCTGGTGCCGCCCGCCGAGGGCGAGGACGGTCACGGCGACGGCGGTGACCGGGCCGCCGGGGCGGCCGACGACGACCGCGACACCGGCGCGGCGGAGAACGCCGGGAGCACCGAGAACGCCGGGGACGCGGAGGACACCGCCGCGGACGCCGGCGACACCTCCGACACCACCGCCCGCGTCCTCGCCGTCATCGGCATCGCCGCCGGAGCCGGCGGCATCGCCTTCGGCGTCCTGGCCGGACGCCGCCGCACCACCTGACGGCCCCGCCCGGGAAGGGCCCGCACTCCCCGCGGGCCCTTCCCGGGCCCCCGCGCCGTCAGTCCACCGTCCACCACCCACCACCGCCGAAGAACCGCACGGAAGAACG
>NZ_DASQNP010000121.1:0-42287 GCF_035644915.1 Streptomyces sp. | reverse complement strand
CACCACTCAGCAAGCGGCCGACCTGCTCAATGTCTCCAGGCCATTCCTCATCGGGCTCCTACAGGCCGGAGAGATCGAGTACCGCAAGGTCGGCAAACACCGAAGGATTCCGGCGTCATCGCTGATGGAGTACAAGCGGCGAGACGACGAACGCCGCCGCGAGGCCGCGGAGGAACTCACCCAACTGGGCCAGGAGATGGGACTGATCTGAAACATGGCTTTCGTTGCCCTGTACGACGCCAACGTGCTCTACCCAAGCACCCTGCGCGACCTGCTCATATGCATAGCGCAGGACGGCCTCGTACAGGCCAAGTGGACTGCTCGTATCCTCGACGAGACGTTCGGCAACCTGAAAGCCAAACGGCCCGACCTCGATCCTGTCCGGCTCGACCGGACCAGGGAAGCCATGATGAGGGCCGTGCGCGACTGCATGATCAAGGGCTACGAGCCGCTCATAGAGGCCCTTGAACTCCCCGATCCGGATGACCGCCACGTCCTCGCGGCGGCCATCCGGGCGAAAGCACAAGTCATCGTCACGTTCAATCTCAAGGACTTCCCTCCCGGCGCCCTGTCGCCATGGGACATGGAGGCCAAGCACCCCGACGCGTTCATCGAGGACCAGATCGATCTGGATCCGGCCACCGTGTACGCGGCGGTACGCCGGATCGCGGACAGATGGAAGAACCCGCCGGGGACCGTGCAGGACGTGCTCGGCTCACTGGAGCGGGACGGCATGGTCGCCTCGGCCGCGGCCTTACGGGCGCTCTGAGCGTGTGGCAGCCTCCGCCTGCCGTGGCAGGCGGAGGCTGCCACGTATCCGGCCACACCCCGGCCCGGTGGCGGCCGGCGGCCCCGCAGGGACACGGCAGAGCGGATAGCGGCGTTCCCTCCGCTCGAACCCCGCGCCGGTGACGACGGTCACGACGCCGTCGGCGCGATGACGGCTCCGTGGTGATGGAACGCCCGTCCCCGCCACTGCCGGCGCGGCGGGGACGGGCGTCCGCTACTTCAGCATGTGCTTGCAGCCCGTGACGTCCTTGCCGTCCTTGTTGTCGGCGACCTTCTCGCCGTCGACCGTGATGGTGCAGGATGCGGGCCGGAGCTGCCCGTCCGGGCCCTGCACCGAGCCCGGCACGATGGTCACCGGGACGCCGAGCTTCCGCTCCGCGCCCTTCAGAGTGACCTTGACCGTCTTCTTCCACGGGAGCGTGACCTGCTCGGTCGCGTTGCTGCCCGCGACGTAGGCGATCTGCGTCGTGCCCTTGCCCTGGACCTCGAGGGTCACCTCGCGCGTCACCCCGTCGCCCCCGGCGCCGTCCTCCTCCGGCCGTTCGTCCGGGGCGGACGACGCGGCCGAGCCGTCCTTCTTCTTCCCGTCCCCGTCCTCGCCGCCACCGCCGCCGCAGGCCGTCAGCAGGGTGGCGGCCACGACCAGGGCCAGCCCGGCGACCGTCTTGCGCATGTCTGTCTTCCCCCTCGTACGTCGGAACCGGCCCGGGCGCCCCGCCCGGACCATCCGGCGATCCTAGCCGCCGGCGACCACCCGGCCGCGCGCCCGGAGACGCGGAAAGGGCCCGTACGACCGAAGTCGTACGGGCCCTTTCACCGGCCGAAGCCGGCAGCCGCCTTCAGGCAGCGGACCGGGTCACTTGATGATCTTGGTGACCTGGCCGGCGCCCACGGTCCGGCCACCCTCGCGGATGGCGAACTTCAGGCCCTCCTCCATGGCGACCGGCTGGATCAGCTGGACGGTCATGGTGGTGTTGTCGCCCGGCATGACCATCTCGGTGCCCTCGGGCAGCTGGACGACACCGGTCACGTCCGTGGTCCGGAAGTAGAACTGCGGACGGTAGTTGTTGAAGAACGGGGTGTGGCGGCCACCCTCGTCCTTCGACAGGATGTAGGCCTGGGCCTCGAACTCGGTGTGCGGGGTGACCGAACCCGGCTTGATGATGACCTGGCCGCGCTCGACGTCCTCGCGCTTGATGCCGCGGAGGAGCAGACCGACGTTCTCACCGGCCTGGCCCTCGTCGAGCAGCTTGCGGAACATCTCGATGCCGGTGACGGTGGTCTTCGTCTTCTCCGGCTTGATGCCGATGATCTCGACTTCCTCGTTCACCTTGAGCACACCGCGCTCGATACGGCCGGTGACGACCGTACCGCGACCGGTGATGGTGAAGACGTCCTCGATCGGCATGAGGAACGGCTTGTCGGTGTCGCGCTCCGGCTCCGGGATGGACTCGTCGACGGCCTTCATCAGGTCGAGGACGGACTGCGCCCACTTCTCGTCGCCCTCAAGCGCCTTGAGCGCCGAGACGCGGACGACCGGAACCTCGTCACCCGGGAACTCGTACTCGGAGAGCAGCTCACGGACCTCGAGCTCGACGAGCTCCATGATCTCCTCGTCGTCCACCATGTCGGCCTTGTTCAGGGCGACGACGATGTACGGAACGCCGACCTGGCGGGCCAGGAGCACGTGCTCCTTGGTCTGCGGCATCGGGCCGTCGGTCGCGGCGACCACGAGGATGGCACCGTCCATCTGGGCAGCACCGGTGATCATGTTCTTGATGTAGTCCGCGTGACCCGGGCAGTCGACGTGGGCGTAGTGACGGCTCTCCGTCTGGTACTCGACGTGCGCGATGGAGATGGTGATACCGCGCTGGCGCTCCTCGGGAGCCTTGTCGATGTTCTCGAACGCCGAGACCTCGTTGACGTCCGGGTAGGCGTCGTGCAGCACCTTGGTGATCGCCGCGGTAAGAGTGGTCTTACCGTGGTCGATGTGACCGATGGTGCCGATGTTGACGTGCGGCTTAGTCCGCTCGAACTTCGCCTTCGCCACTGGGGTCCTCCTGTGGACTGGTGCTGTACTCCCCCGCGCTCTGCGGAAGGGGTTCAGATGGTCGTGCCGAACCGGTCAGGACCCCGAGGGGGACGCCCTTGACCGTTTCGTATCTGGGGCGGGCCGCCGGGGGCCCGCCACCGAACCGGTACGGCTCGGCGGCGGACGCCCCGAATGCCTTGTTGTGCTCCAGCCTATAAGGGTGGATAGCTACACGAAACGTACGCTACTCGCCCTTGGCCTTCGCGACGATCTCCTCGGCCACGTTCTTGGGAACCTCGGCGTAGGAGTCGAACTGCATCGAGTAGCTCGCGCGACCGGAGGTCTTGCTGCGGAGGTCACCGACGTAACCGAACATCTCCGACAGCGGAACCAGGCCCTTGACGACCTTGGATCCGGCGCGGTCCTCCATGGCCTGGATCTGGCCACGGCGGGAGTTGATGTCACCGATCACATCGCCCATGTACTCCTCGGGCGTGGTGACCTCGACGGCCATCATCGGCTCCAGCAGGGCCGGGCTGGCCTTGCGGGCGGCCTCCTTGAAGGCCATGGAACCGGCGATCTTGAACGCCATCTCGGAGGAGTCGACCTCGTGGTAGGCGCCGTCGAGCAGCGTCACCCGCACACCGGTGAGCGGGTAGCCCGCCAGCACGCCGAACTCCATCGCCTCCTGGCAGCCGGCGTCCACGGAGGGGATGTACTCCTTCGGGATGCGGCCACCGGTGATCTTGTTGACGAACTCGTAGCCGTCGCCCTCCAGGGGCTCGACCGAGATCTGCACCTTCGCGAACTGGCCGGAACCACCAGTCTGCTTCTTGTGCGTGTAGTCGACCTTCTCGACGGACTTGCGCAGGGTCTCCCGGTAGGCGACCTGCGGCTTGCCGACGTTGGCCTCGACCTTGAACTCGCGCTTCATGCGGTCGACCAGCACCTCAAGGTGCAGCTCGCCCATGCCCGCGATGATGGTCTGGCCGGTCTCCTCGTTCGTCTTGACCTGGAAGGACGGGTCCTCCTCGGCAAGGCGCTGGATGGCGACACCCAGCTTCTCCTGGTCGCCCTTGGACTTCGGCTCGATGGCGACCTCGATCACCGGGGCCGGGAAGTCCATGGACTCCAGGATCACCGGAGCCGACGCGTCGCAGAGGGTCTCGCCCGTGGTGGTCTGCTTCAGGCCCATGACGGCGACGATGTCGCCGGCGCCCACGCTGTCGATCTCCTCACGCTTGTTCGCGTGCATCCGGTAGATCTTGCCGATGCGCTCCTTCTTGCCCTTGACGGAGTTCAGCACCTGGGTGCCGGACTCCATGCGGCCGGAGTAGACCCGGACGAAGGTGAGCTTGCCGAGGTGCGGGTCGCTCATGATCTTGAAGGCGAGAGCGGCCAGCGGCTCGTCCTCGGTCGGCTTGCGCCGCAGGATCTCCTCGGTGTCGCTCGGCGCGTGGCCCTCGATCGCCTCGATGTCGACCGGCGAGGGCAGGTAGCGCACGACCGCGTCGAGCAGGGGCTGGACGCCCTTGTTCTTGAACGCGGTGCCGCAGAACACCGGGGTGACGGTGGTGCCGGTGCCCTTGCCGGAGTTGATGGTGATGCGGCGGATCGCCGCGTACAGCTGCTCCTCGGTGGGCTCCTCGCCCTCCAGGTACAGCTCCATCAGCTCCTCGTCGTTCTCGGCCACGGCCTCGACCAGCTTGCCGCGCCACTCCTCGGCGGCCTCGGCGAGCTCGGCCGGGATGTCGACGACGTCGTACATCTCGCCCTTGGCCGCCTCCGCCGACCACACCAGGGCCTTCATGCGGACGAGGTCCACCACGCCCTTGAAGTCGGCCTCGGCACCGATCGGGAGCTGCATGACCAGCGGCTGCGCGCCCAGGCGGTCGGAGATCATGTCGACGCAGCGGTGGAAGTCCGCACCGGTGCGGTCGAGCTTGTTGACGAAGCAGATGCGCGGAACGCCGTAGCGGTCCGCCTGACGCCACACCGTCTCGGACTGCGGCTCAACACCGGCGACGCCGTCGAACACCGTCACCGCACCGTCGAGCACGCGCAGCGAGCGCTCCACCTCGACGGTGAAGTCGACGTGGCCCGGGGTGTCGATGATGTTGATGGTGTGATCAACGTTGTCGAGCGACCAGTGGCAGGTCGTCGCGGCCGACGTGATGGTGATGCCGCGCTCCTGCTCCTGCTCCATCCAGTCCATGGTGGCAGCGCCGTCGTGGACCTCACCGATCTTGTAGCTCACACCGGTGTAGAACAGGATCCGCTCGGTGGTGGTCGTCTTGCCCGCGTCGATGTGGGCCATGATCCCGATGTTCCGGACCTTGGCCAGGTCAAGTGAAGTGGTAGCCATAAGGCTCAGTCTTCTCTCGGTTCTCGATGGGGAAGCGACTACCAGCGGTAGTGCGCGAAGGCCTTGTTGGACTCGGCCATCTTGTGAGTGTCCTCGCGCTTCTTCACGGCGGCGCCGAGGCCGTTGGAGGCATCGAGCAGCTCGTTCATCAGACGCTCGGTCATGGTCTTCTCGCGACGCGCGCGGGCGTAGCCCACGATCCAACGCAGCGCGAGAGTGGAGGAACGGCCGGGGCGCACCTCGACCGGAACCTGGTAGGTGGCGCCACCGACGCGGCGGGAGCGGACCTCAAGGGTCGGCTTCACGTTCTCGAGTGCGCGCTTGAGCGTGATGACCGGGTCGTTGCCGGTCTTCTCACGCAGGCCCTCCATGGCGCCGTAGACGATGCGCTCGGCGGTGGAGCGCTTGCCGTGCAGCAGCACCTTGTTGATGAGGGAGGTCACCAGAGGAGAGCCGTAGACCGGGTCGACGATGACCGGTCGCTTCGGGGCGGGGCCCTTACGAGGCATGCTTACTTCTCCTTCTTGGCGCCGTAGCGGCTGCGAGCCTGCTTGCGGTTCTTGACGCCCTGGGTGTCGAGGGAACCGCGGATGATCTTGTAGCGAACACCCGGCAGGTCCTTCACACGGCCACCGCGCACGAGCACGATGGAGTGCTCCTGCAGGTTGTGGCCTTCACCCGGAATGTAAGCGGTGACCTCGATGCCACTGGTCAGACGCACACGCGCGACCTTACGCAGGGCCGAGTTCGGCTTCTTGGGGGTGGTGGTGAAAACGCGCGTGCAGACACCACGGCGCTGAGGGGAGCCCTCAAGGGCCGGCGTCTTGTTCTTCTCGACCTTGTCCTGCCGGCCCTTGCGGACCAACTGCTGGATCGTAGGCACCGTTTCTCCGGTTTCTGTGTGCCAGTCTCGGTACAACTAACCCGGGCCACTCACCGACCCACGCGGTCGGGTGTGTCGAAGGCTGCACACTCCCGTCAGCACGGGGCCCTCTGGGTGAGAAGCATGCAGATTTCGGTGTCCCCGTCCTCACTTCCCTGTGCGTCTTGGCGCGTACGGGAGCGCAGGGGATACCCCAGGCACAAGGTCAGAGCGTACCTACCGCATCGGCTCCGGTCAAAACAAATGCCCACGCCACCGTAGTGCGCCCGCACCAGGAGCGGAAGAGCGCCTCAGAGGCTTCCACAACCCGTCCACGGCCCCCTCCGCGCCCCGCCCCCGTCCCGCCCTCCGGAGGGGCTTCGACGCCCTTGGAGGGCCGTTGTGGGGCTACACGGTGGCGACGATCACCGCCAGCACCAGCAGCACACCGAATCCGATCGCCAGCCAGCCCAGGACCAGCCCGGCCACGGCCAGTCCATCGCCCTTCTCCCCGGTCCGGCGGATCTCCGCGCGCGCCTTGTGCCCGAGGATCACGGCGGGAATGGCGGTGATCCCGTAGAGAGGAGTCAGGATGCCACAGATGAGGGCGGCGGTGGCGGAGCTGTTGGTCTGGGGAGGGGGCGGCAGGAAGGTGCGCGGCACCACCGGCTGGTACGGCTGCGGGTACTGCTGCGGCGCCGGCGCGGGCACCGCCATCGGCCCCTGCGGCAGATCGGCGATGAGCGCGTGCAACTCCCCGTACGTCTGCGCCTGTTGGGCGCGGGCCAGCCGCTGCTCGTACTCCGTCTTGCTCAGCCGCCCCTCGACGAAACCGGCCTTGAGCACGTCGATCGTGCGCTCGCGGTCCGCATGGGACGCCCGCATCATCGGCATCTGGGACATCTGGTGCGCCGCCTGCGGCGGCTGCGGCCCCGCCTGTCCCGGCAGCCCGCGCGGATCCCACGGCTGGTACGACACCGGCTCCACCTCCCACCTCGGGCCGTTCCCCCATCATCCATGACGTTCACCCCCGGCGGGGAGTTCCTGGACAAGGAACAACACCGCGGGGCGGCCGTTCCGGAAGGAACGACCGCCCCGCGGGCGTGGCATGGGCCCTCATCAGGCCCGGCCGGAGACGTCAGCCGTTGTACGGGCCGTAGTCGTAGTCCTCCAGCGGGACCGCCTGGCCGGAGCCGGTGCCGAAGGGCGAGTAGTCGATGTCGTCGTAGCCGACGGCCGAGTACATCGCGGCCTTGGCCTCCTCGGTCGGCTCGACCCGGATGTTGCGGTAGCGGGACAGACCCGTACCGGCCGGGATGAGCTTACCGATGATGACGTTCTCCTTGAGGCCGATCAGGGAGTCCGACTTGGCGTTGATCGCCGCGTCGGTCAGGACCCTGGTCGTCTCCTGGAAGGACGCCGCCGACAGCCAGGACTCGGTGGCCAGCGAGGCCTTGGTGATACCCATGAGCTGCGGACGTCCGGAAGCCGGCTGGCCGCCCTCCGCCACCACGCGGCGGTTCTCGGCCTCGAACTTCGAACGCTCCACCAGCTCGCCGGGCAGCAGCTCGGCGTCGCCGGACTCGATGATCGTCACCCGGCGCAGCATCTGCCGGATGATGATCTCGATGTGCTTGTCGTGGATCGACACGCCCTGCGAGTTGTAGACCTTCTGGACCTCGCCCACCAGGTGCACCTGGACCGCGCGCTGGCCGAGGATGCGCAGCACGTCGTGCGGGTTGGTGGCACCGACGGTCAGCGGCTGGCCGACCTCGACGTGGTCGCCCTCGGAGACCAGCAGGCGGGCGCGCTTGGACACGCCGTAGGAGGTCTCGTCGGAGCCGTCGTCCGGGGTGACGATGATCTTCTTGGTCTTCTCGGTCTCCTCGATCCGCACGCGGCCGGCGGCCTCGGAGATCGGGGCGACACCCTTGGGCGTACGGGCCTCGAACAGCTCGACGACACGCGGCAGACCCTGCGTGATGTCGTCACCGGCCACACCACCGGTGTGGAAGGTACGCATCGTCAGCTGGGTGCCGGGCTCACCGATGGACTGGGCGGCGATGATGCCGACCGCCTCGCCGATGTCCACCAGCTTGCCGGTCGCCAGCGAGCGGCCGTAGCACATGGCGCAGGTGCCGACGGCGGACTCGCAGGTGAGGACCGAGCGGGTCTTGACCGTCTCGACGCCGTGCTGGATCAGCTCGTCGATGAGCACGTCGCCCAGGTCGGTGCCGGCCGGGGCCAGCACCTTGCCGTCCACGACGACGTCCTCGGCGAGGCAGCGGGCGTACACGCTGGTCTCGACGTTGTCCGCCTTGCGCAGCACACCGTCGGAGTCCTTGGACGCGATCACCAGGCGCAGGCCGCGGTCGGTGCCGCAGTCCTCCTCGCGGATGATCACGTCCTGCGAGACGTCCACCAGACGACGGGTCAGGTAACCCGAGTCGGCGGTGCGCAGCGCGGTGTCCGCCAGACCCTTGCGGGCGCCGTGCGTGGAGATGAAGTACTCCAGCACCGACAGACCCTCGCGGAACGACGCCTTGATCGGCCGCGGGATGGTCTCGTTCTTGGCGTTGGACACCAGACCGCGCATACCCGCGATCTGGCGCATCTGCATCATGTTTCCGCGCGCACCCGAGTCGACCATCATGAAGATCGGGTTGGTCTTCGGGAAGTTCTCCGCCATGGCCTCGGCGACCTCGTTGGTCGCCTTGGTCCAGATGGCGATGAGCTCCTGGGACCGCTCGTCCTTCGTGATGAGACCGCGCTCGTACTGCTTCTGGACCTTCTCGTCCTGTGCCTCGTAGCGCGCGATGATCTCCTTCTTGGCCTCGGGGACCACGACGTCGGAGATCGCGATGGTGACACCGGAGCGGGTCGCCCAGTGGAAACCGGCCGACTTGAGGTTGTCCAGCGTGGCGGCGACGACGACCTTGGGGTAGCGCTCGGCGAGGTCGTTGACGATCCCGGAGAGCTGCTTCTTGCCCACGGTGTAGTCGACGAACGGGTAGTCCTCGGGCAGCAGCTCGTTGAAGAGCGCGCGGCCCAGGGTGGTGCGCAGCCGGAAGCTGTCACCGGGCTGCCACTCCGCCTCGCCCTCCTCGGAGGCCGGCGGGGTCCAGCCGCGGGGCGGGACGGAGCCGACGGGGAAGCGGATGTCGACCTTCGCCTGGAGCGACAGCTCCTTGGCGTCGAACGCCATGATCGCCTCGGCGACGGAGTTGAAGGACCGTCCCTCGCCCTTGAGCTCGCCCTCGACCTCGTCGGTGGTGAGGAAGAACAGCCCCAGCACCATGTCCTGGGTCGGCATGGTCACCGGGCGGCCGTCCGCCGGCTTGAGGATGTTGTTCGAGGACAGCATCAGGATGCGGGCCTCGGCCTGCGCCTCCGCGGACAGCGGCAGGTGCACGGCCATCTGGTCGCCGTCGAAGTCCGCGTTGAACGCGGTGCAGACGAGCGGGTGGATCTGGATGGCCTTGCCCTCGACCAGCTGCGGCTCGAACGCCTGGATGCCGAGGCGGTGCAGCGTCGGCGCGCGGTTGAGCAGCACCGGGTGCTCGGCGATGACCTCTTCCAGCACGTCGTACACGACCGTGCGGCCGCGCTCGACCATGCGCTTGGCCGACTTGATGTTCTGCGCGTGGTTGAGGTCCACCAGGCGCTTCATCACGAACGGCTTGAACAGCTCCAGCGCCATGGCCTTGGGCAGGCCGCACTGGTGCAGCTTGAGCTGCGGGCCGACGACGATCACGGAACGGGCCGAGTAGTCGACGCGCTTGCCCAGCAGGTTCTGGCGGAAGCGGCCCTGCTTGCCCTTGAGCATGTCGGACAGCGACTTCAGCGGGCGGTTGCCCGGACCCGTCACCGGCCGGCCGCGGCGGCCGTTGTCGAACAGCGCGTCGACGGCCTCCTGCAGCATCCGCTTCTCGTTGTTCACGATGATCTCGGGCGCGCCGAGGTCGAGAAGCCTCTTGAGGCGGTTGTTGCGGTTGATGACGCGGCGGTACAGGTCGTTCAGGTCACTGGTCGCGAAGCGGCCACCGTCGAGCTGCACCATGGGGCGCAGGTCCGGCGGGATCACCGGGACGCAGTCCAGCACCATGCCCTTGGGGCTGTTGCGGGTGTTCAGGAAGGCGGAGACGACCTTGAGGCGCTTGAGGGCGCGGGTCTTCTTCTGGCCCTTGCCGGTCCGGATGATCTCGCGGAGCTTCTCGGCCTCCTCCTCCAGGTCGAAGGTCTCCAGGCGCTTCTGCAGCGCCGCGGCACCCATCGAGCCGTCGAAGTAGGTCCCGAAGCGGTCGCGCAGCTCGCGGTAGAGCAGCTCGTCGCCCTCCAGGTCCTGGACCTTGAGGTTCTTGAAGCGGTTCCACACCTCGTCCAGGCGGTCGATCTCGCGCTGGGCGCGGTCGCGGATCTGCTTCATCTCGCGCTCGGCGCTCTCGCGCACCTTGCGGCGGGCGTCGGCCTTGGCGCCCTCGGCCTCCAGCTCGGCCAGGTCGGACTCGAGCTTCTTGGCACGGGCCTCCAGGTCGGCGTCGCGGCGCTGCTCGATCTGCTGGCGCTCCACGGAGACGTGGGCCTCCAGCGAGGGCAGGTCGCGCGCACGGCGCTCCTCGTCCACCCACGTGATCATGTAGGCGGCGAAGTAGATGACCTTCTCCAGGTCCTTCGGGGCGAGGTCGAGGAGGTAGCCCAGACGGGAGGGCACGCCCTTGAAGTACCAGATGTGGGTGACGGGGGCGGCCAGTTCGATGTGGCCCATCCGCTCACGGCGCACCTTGGCGCGGGTCACCTCGACGCCGCAGCGCTCGCAGATGATGCCCTTGAAGCGGACGCGCTTGTACTTGCCGCAGTAGCACTCCCAGTCCCGGGTCGGACCGAAGATCTTCTCGCAGAAGAGTCCGTCCTTCTCGGGCTTCAGGGTGCGGTAGTTGATGGTCTCCGGCTTCTTGACCTCGCCGTGGGACCACTGACGGATGTCGTCAGCGGTGGCCAGGCCAATTCGCAGCTCGTCGAAGAAGTTGACGTCGAGCACTCTCGTCAATCCCTCTCAGGGTTGTGCCCCTCGCGTCAGCGAGACAAGGGGCTCTGTAATGGTCTGAACGGGGGTCCCGGGGAGAGCCGGGGAACCGCCCTTCCTCCTCAAGGGGAGGGGTACGGCGCCCCGGCCAGCCCGTCAGACCTCTTCGACGCTGCTCGGCTCTCGCCGGGACAGGTCGATACCGAGCTCTTCCGCGGCGCGGAAGACGTCCTCGTCGGTGTCACGCATCTCGATGGACATACCGTCGCTGGACAGCACCTCCACGTTGAGGCACAGGGACTGCATCTCCTTGATGAGCACCTTGAAGGACTCGGGGATGCCCGGCTCGGGGATGTTCTCGCCCTTGACGATGGCCTCGTAGACCTTCACGCGGCCGGTGACGTCGTCGGACTTGATGGTCAGCAGCTCCTGGAGGGCGTACGCGGCGCCGTAGGCCTCCAGCGCCCACACCTCCATCTCACCGAAGCGCTGGCCACCGAACTGAGCCTTACCGCCCAGCGGCTGCTGGGTGATCATGGAGTACGGACCGGTCGAGCGGGCGTGCAGCTTGTCGTCGACCAGGTGGTGCAGCTTGAGGATGTACATGTAGCCGACCGAGATCGGCTCCGGGAACGGCTCGCCGGAGCGGCCGTCGAACAGCCGGGCCTTGCCGGAGGGCAGGACCAGCCGGTCCCCGTCGCGGTTGGGCAGGGTGGCCTCGAACAGGCCGGCGATCTCGTCCTCGCGGGCACCGTCGAACACCGGGGTGGCGACGTTGGTGCCGGGGGCGACCTCGTCGGCGCCGATCGCGGCCAGGCGCTTCTTCCACTCCTCTTCGAGCCCGTCGATCTTCCAGCCCTGGGAGGCGAGCCAGCCCAGGTGGATCTCCAGGACCTGGCCCGGGTTCATCCGGGACGGGACGCCGAGCGGGTTGAGGATGACGTCGACCGGGGTGCCGTCCTCCATGAACGGCATGTCCTCGATCGGCAGGATCTTGGAGATGACGCCCTTGTTGCCGTGGCGGCCCGCCAGCTTGTCACCGTCGGTGATCTTGCGCTTCTGGGCCACGTAGACGCGGACGAGCTGGTTGACGCCCGGAGGCAGCTCGTCGCCCTCCTCGCGGTCGAAGACGCGGACGCCGATGACCTTGCCGGTCTCGCCGTGCGGCACCTTCAGCGAGGTGTCGCGGACCTCGCGGGCCTTCTCGCCGAAGATCGCGCGGAGCAGCCGCTCCTCCGGGGTCAGCTCGGTCTCACCCTTCGGGGTGACCTTGCCGACCAGGATGTCGCCGGCCTCGACCTCGGCGCCGATGCGGATGATGCCGCGCTCGTCGAGGTCCGCCAGGACCTCCTCGGAGACGTTCGGGATGTCCCGGGTGATCTCCTCGGGGCCGAGCTTGGTGTCCCGGGCGTCGACCTCGTGCTCCTCGATGTGGATCGAGGAGAGGACGTCGTCCTGGACGAGGCGCTGCGACAGGATGATCGCGTCCTCGTAGTTGTGGCCCTCCCACGGCATGAACGCCACGAGCAGGTTCTTGCCGAGCGCCATCTCGCCCTTGTCGGTCGAGGGGCCGTCGGCGAGGACCTGGCCCTCGACGACGCGGTCGCCCTCGTCCACGATCACCTTCTGGTTGAAGGAGGTGCCCTGGTTGGAGCGGAAGAACTTGGCGACCCGGTACGTGATGTACGTGCCGTCGTCGTTGGCCACCGTGATGTAGTCGGCGGAGACCTCCTGGACCACGCCGTCCTTCTCGGCCTTGATGACGTCACCGGCGTCGACCGCGGAGCGGTACTCCATGCCGGTGCCGACCAGCGGGGCCTCGGCCCGGATCAGCGGGACGGCCTGGCGCATCATGTTCGAGCCCATGAGCGCGCGGTTGGCGTCGTCGTGCTCCAGGAACGGGATCATGGCGGTCGCGACCGACACCATCTGGCGCGGCGAGACGTCCATGTAGTTGACCTCGCCGCCCGGGACGTAGTCGATCTCGCCGCCGCGGCGGCGGACCAGCACGCGGTCCTCGGCGAACCGCATGTCGTCGGTCAGCGGCGCGTTGGCCTGCGCGATGACGTAGCGGTCCTCCTCGTCGGCGGTCAGGTAGTGCACCTCGTCGGTGACCACGCCGTCGACGACCCTGCGGTACGGGGTCTCGATGAAGCCGAACGCGTTGACCCGGCCGTAGGAGGCCAGCGAGCCGATCAGACCGATGTTCGGACCCTCGGGGGTCTCGATCGGGCACATGCGGCCGTAGTGCGACGGGTGCACGTCGCGGACCTCGAAGCCGGCCCGCTCACGGGAGAGACCACCCGGGCCGAGGGCGTTGAGACGACGCTTGTGCGTCAGCCCCGACAGCGGGTTCGTCTGGTCCATGAACTGGGAGAGCTGGCTGGTGCCGAAGAACTCCTTGATGGAGGCGACGACCGGCCGGATGTTGATCAGGGTCTGCGGCGTGATCGCCTCGACGTCCTGGGTGGTCATGCGCTCGCGCACGACGCGCTCCATACGGGCGAGACCCGTACGGACCTGGTTCTGGATCAGCTCGCCGACGCTGCGGATGCGGCGGTTGCCGAAGTGGTCGATGTCGTCGGTCTCGACCATGATCGTGTCGCCGTTGTCGCCGACCGTCTCGGTCTCGCCGGCGTGCAGCTTCACCAGGTACTTGATCGTCGCGATGATGTCCTCGACGGTCAGCACGCCGGCGTCCAGCGGCTGGTCGATGCCGAGCTTGCGGTTGATCTTGTACCGGCCGACCTTGGCCAGGTCGTAGCGCTTGGGGTTGAAGTAGAGGTTCTCCAGCAGCGTCTGCGCGGCCTCGCGGGTCGGCGGCTCGCCCGGGCGCAGCTTGCGGTAGATGTCGAGCAGCGCGTCGTCCTGCCCCTGGGTGTGGTCCTTCTCCAGGGTGGCGCGCATGGACTCGTACTGGCCGAACTCCTCCAGGATCTGGTCGTTGGTCCAGCCCAGGGCCTTGAGGAGGACGGTGACGGACTGCTTGCGCTTGCGGTCGATGCGGACACCGACCATGTCGCGCTTGTCGATCTCCATCTCCAGCCAGGCGCCCCGCGAGGGGATGATCTTGGCGGAGAAGATGTCCTTGTCGGAGGTCTTGTCGATGGTGCTGTCGAAGTACACGCCCGGCGAGCGCACCAGCTGCGAGACCACGACACGCTCGGTGCCGTTGATGACGAAGGTGCCCTTGTTGGTCATGAGCGGGAAGTCGCCCATGAAGACCGTCTGGGACTTGATCTCGCCGGTCTCGTTGTTGGTGAACTCGGCGGTGACGAACAGCGGCGCGGCGTAGGTGAAGTCGCGCTCCTTGCACTCGTCGATCGAGTTCTTCGGCGGCTCGAAACGGTGGTCGCGGAAGGTCAGCGACATCGACCCCGAGAAGTCCTCGATCGGGGAGATCTCCTCGAAGATCTCCTCCAGACCGGACTTGGTGGGGACGTCCTCACCACGGGCCAGCGCGGCCTCGACGCGAGCCTTCCAGGCGTCGTTGCCGAGCAGCCAGTCAAAACTCTCGGTCTGCAGCGCAAGGAGGTTCGGAACCTCGAGAGGCTCCTTGATCTTCGCAAAGGAGATGCGCAGCGGGGCGGTGCTGGCGCCGTTGGTCGAATGGGCAGTCGAGGCGTTGCGCGAGGCGGCCAAGAGGGGGTCCTTCCGAGGGCTCGGACTCACTACGCGCATGCCGTGCCCCTGGTGACGGGCAGGGGGCAGTTAATAGGCAGCGCAAAGGGTCAGTGTAGCCACAAGGCCCACTGATGTCCAGAGCAGATTCCGGAGACCGGCACGCAGTACCAATCTCTCCCTCCGGGAGGGGCGAGCCCCTCGTTGTTGTTCAACGCCTGCCGCAAGGTTTCCCACTTCGTCGGCGATCCATGCCTCGGAACATGGACCGGTGTGACGACGCGTCCTGAGAATTGCGCGCTACGTGCTGTTCGTCAAGGCCCCCACCCCCTGGAGATCATTCAGGAGGCGTACGGCCGGACAGCGATGATCACCATACCTGCCGTACTCCGTCAGGCAAGCCGACCGTGGCGGAAACGACCGAGGGCGACCACCCGCACGGGTGATCGCCCTCGGCAGGAGAGGAGTCAGCGGACTCCGGGAGCGACCGGGGTCACTTGACCTCGACGGAGGCGCCGGCGCCCTCCAGGGCCTCCTTGGCCTTGTCCGCGGTCTCCTTGTTGACCTTCTCCAGAACCGGCTTCGGAGCGCCGTCGACCAGGTCCTTGGCCTCCTTCAGGCCCAGGGAGGTCAGCTCGCGCACGACCTTGATGACCTGGATCTTCTTGTCGCCGGCGCCGGCGAGGATGACGTCGAACTCGTCCTTCTCCTCGGCCTGGGCGGCGCCCTCGCCACCACCCTGGGCCGGCGCGGCGGCGACGGCGACCGGAGCGGCGGCCTCGACGTCGAACTTCTCCTCGAAGGCCTTCACGAACTCGGAGAGCTCGATGAGGGTCATCTCGCTGAACTGCTCGAGCAGCTCTTCCTGGCTGAGCTTCGCCATGGTGGCGGTCCTTCCACTAAGTCGGCTGGTGCCGGGTTGTACATAGTCGGCGGGCGTACAGTGGCCCGCTGCGACCGAGAGCGGCGAACGGGTCGGTCACTCGGCCTCGGCGGGAGCCGGCGCACCGGCACCGCCCTGCTCGACCTTGCTGCGAAGGGCGTCCGCGGTGCGGACGAACTTCGAGAGCGGGGCCTGGAAGGTCGCCGCGGCCTTCGCCATGGTCGCCTTCATGCCACCGGCCAGCTTGGCGAGCAGCACCTCGCGGGACTCCAGGTCCGCGAGCTTCTTGATGTCGTCGGCGGACAGCGCCTTGCCCTCAAGGACACCGCCCTTGATGACGAGCTGGGGGTTGTCCTTGGCGAAGTCACGCAGACTCTTCGCCGCCTCGACCGGGTCACCGGTCACAAAGGCGACCGCCGTCGAGCCGACGAAGAACTCGTCGAGCTCGGTGACCCCGGCCTCGTTGGCCGCGATCTTGGTCAGTGTGTTCTTCGCCACTCGGTACTGGGCGTTCTCACCGAGAGAACGGCGCAGGTCCTTGAGCTGTGCGACGCTGAGACCGGTGTACGCGGTCACGACCGCCGCGTTGGAGTTCTGGAACTTCTCCTTGATCTCCGCGACGGTTGCGACCTTGTCGGGACTCGCCATGAGCCTCGGCCCTCCTTTCCGGGTGATGCGATCCTCAACCGTGCCTTTCGGCAGGTCATGACGCCGGACCGCCCACGTCGGGCGCACGAGGAAGGGGACTTGCGCAAAACGAAACGCCCCGGCGCAGGCGCACGGGGCGTGACTCGACCGGACACGACGTCCGGGAGTCCTCCACGGTCACCTGCGCAGGTCGCCCGCTCCAGCGGATCCTTCGGCCACCGCACCCCGGGATCTGTGGCAGATCCTCAGGGACACGGCAACGACCAGCGGTCTTTGGCTTCCGTGGCAGAGTACGCGAACGCCGTCGCGTCAAGCAAATCCGGGACTCGCGGGCCGGCCTCAGAAGCCGCTGGGCTGCTCCTGGCCCGCCTTGCCCAGCTCCTCGAACATCTCCATCAGGTCGGTCGTCTCGCCCGCGGGCGGCGCCTTCACGGAGACCGGGGTGCCGTAGTCGCTGTAGCGCTGGGAGATGGTCATCGTGCCCTCGGGGCTGTCCATGGTCATGTCGATCTTCGCCGGGTAGTCCCGCTCGTCGACCCAGACCTCGATGTCGAAGCCCTTCACCCCGGACTTCTCCATGCCGTCCAGCAGCTCCTTGCGCTCCTCCTCGGTGAGGAAGTCCGTGGAGGAGTTGGCCTCCAGGGCCTCCTTCATGGTGAGCGTGCCGCTGTAGTGCTCGGTGGCGACGCCGTCGATCGTCTCCTTGCCGACCCGCTTGATGTTGGGCGAGTCCAGCAGCAGACCCATCTGCTGGGCCGGGTCCTGGTTCATGTCCTGCAAGCCGCCCGTCATCGACTTGACCAGGTTCTCGTCCCCGGACTTCTCCGCCATCGCCTGGAGGTCCATCTTCAGCCAGGGCTTGCCGCCGAAGGATTCGGCGGACTCCTCGTCGACCTGCATGTACATCACGTTGTCGACCCAGAGCATGCGCATCTCGCCCGGGCCTCCGTCCTGGGCGAGCGCGCTGCCGGTGGCGGTCACGTCCATGACGGTCGGGTTCCAGCCCGTCACGCCGGACATCTTCATCTCGCCGCCCGCCGCGCCGGGCATCGACATGGTCATCTCGACCTTGGCGGTCCTCGCCTCGTCGGTCTTCTTGGCGACCGCCCGCAGCGCCTGGACGATCGAGCGCGGCTCCGCGTTCCGCTCCCCGGCCGCCTTGTCGCTTCCCCCGCCGGAGCACCCCGAGAGCGCCACTGCCGCCGTCAGAGCCGTGGCTCCCAGCGCGGCCTTGCGAATGAGACGCATGTTCCCCCCATGTCGGTGTGGTGGTGATGTCGGCTCACCCTACCGACTCCCCCTGACAGCGGGAGGGCCGGATCCCGCTCAACTCGCGAGCGGGATCCGGCCCTTGTGCCGGGACGCGCCTGGATCAGGCGGCGGCCTCCTCCTCGGCCAGGAGGTTGCGGGTGCGGTTGGGGTCGACCGGGATGCCGGGGCCCATCGTGGTGGTGATGACGGCCTTCTTGATGTACCGGCCCTTGGCGGCCGACGGCTTCAGCCGCAGGATCTCGTCCAGCGCCGCCGCGTAGTTCTCCACCAGCTTCTTCTCGTCGAACGAGACCTTGCCGATGATGAAGTGGAGGTTCGCGTGCTTGTCCACGCGGAACTCGATCTTGCCGCCCTTGATGTCGCTGACGGCCTTGGCGACGTCCGGGGTGACGGTGCCGGTCTTCGGGTTCGGCATCAGGCCACGGGGACCGAGCACACGGCCGAGGCGGCCGACCTTGCCCATCAGGTCCGGGGTGGCGACGACGGCGTCGAAGTCCAGACGGCCGCCCGCGACCTCCTCGATCAGTTCGTCGGAGCCGACGATGTCGGCCCCCGCGGCTTCCGCGGCCGCGGCACGGTCGCCGGTCGCGAAGACCAGGACCCGGGCGGTCTTACCGGTGCCGTGCGGGAGGTTCACGGTGCCGCGCACCATCTGGTCGGCCTTGCGCGGGTCGACGCCCAGGCGCATGGCGACCTCGACGGTCGCGTCGAACTTGGTCGGGGAGGTCTCCTTGGCGAGACGTACGGCCTCCAGCGGGGCGTAGAGCCGCGTCCGGTCGACCTTGGCGTCCGCACTGCGGAGAGCCTTGCTGCGCTTCACTTCTGCTCCAGATGTCTTCGGTTGAGGAGTCGTGGTCCAGGGGGCCAGCGCCTGACCCTGCCACTTCCTTGTGTGCTCGGTGTGCTCGGTCCGCTCCGCGGGGCACCGCGGAGGAAGCGGATCAGCCCTCGATCGTCACACCCATGGAACGGGCGGTACCGGCGATGATCTTCTCGGCGGCGTCCAGGTCGTTGGCGTTGAGGTCGGGCATCTTGGTGGTGGCGATCTCCCGCACCTGCTCGCGCGTGATCTTCGCGACCTTCTTGCTGTGCGGCTCGCCGGAGCCCTTCTCGATGCCCGCGGCCTTCAGGATCATCTTCGCGGCCGGCGGGGTCTTGGTGACGAAGGTGAAGGAGCGGTCCTCGTAGACCGTGATCTCCACCGGGATGACCCAGCCACGCTGCGACTCGGTCGCGGCGTTGTAGGCCTTGCAGAACTCCATGATGTTGACGCCGTGCTGGCCCAGCGCGGGGCCGACCGGCGGGGCCGGGTTCGCGGCACCGGCCTGGATCTGGAGCTTGATCAGCCCCGTGACCTTCTTCTTGGGAGGCATGTTCTCTCCGGGTCCTAGTGAGAGGTGGTGAAATCCCCCGCCGGGCCGATCCACCCGTACGGAGGCATACCGCGCCACGATAGCCGGTATCGCGGCGAGGTAGGAAACCGGCCAGGTCGGACAGGCCCTGGACCTGCCCGACCTGGCCGGGAGCGGGTGACCGGAAGAACCGGGTCAGTTCTTCTGGATCTGGTCGAAGCTCAGCTCGACCGGGGTCTCGCGGCCGAAGATCTCGACGAGGCCCTTGACCTTCTTCGAGTCGGGGTTGATCTCGTTGATCGTCGCCTGGAGGGTCGCGAACGGGCCGTCGGTGACGGTGACCGAGTCGCCGACCTCGAAGTCCAGCACCTGGACCTCGACCTTGCGGCTCGGCGCCGGGGCGCCCTCGCCGGCCTCCGCGGCGGCCCTCTCCTCGGCCTCGGGGGCGAGCATCTTGACGACCTCGTCCAGGGTCAGCGGGTACGGGTCGTAGGCGTTGCCCACGAAGCCGGTGACGCCCGGGGTGTTGCGGACGACGCCCCACGACTCGTTCGTCAGGTCCATGCGCACCAGGACGTAGCCGGGAAGCTTGTTCTGGCGGACGTTCTTGCGCTCGCCGTTCTTGATCTGGACGATCTCTTCCTCGGGCACCTCGGCCTGGTAGATGTAGTCCTCGACGTTCAGCGAGACGGCGCGCTGCTCCAGGTTGGCCTTCACGCGCTTCTCGTAACCCGCGTAGGTGTGGATGACGTACCACTCGCCGGGGAGGCTGCTCAGCTCCTCGCGGAGGGCCGCGACCGGGTCGGTCGCCTCCTCCTCCGCCTCCTCCTCCACCTCGTCGGCGGCGGATTCGGTCCCGGACTCGGCCTCGGCGTCGTCTGCCGCGGACTCGTCGGACCCGGCGCGGACGCCCGACTCCTCGGTCGGCTCGTCCTCCCCGGCGGCGTCGGCAGCTTCGTCCCGGTCGACGCTGTCCTCCGCCTCGACGACGTCGGGCGCGGTGTCATCGCCCTCGGCAGGGTCGACGGCGTCGTTCAGGTTCGGGTCAGACACGGTGGCTGCTTCTTCCTGGCTTCAAGGGGTCGAACATGCGGAAAGGTGCCCCGGAGGGTCCCTCCGCGGGCGGATCAGCCGAAGACGTACTTGACGACCTCGGTGAACCCCCAGTCAATCACGGTCACCAGGCCGATGACGATGACGACGAAGATGATCACCACGGTGGTGTACGTCGAGAGCTGGCGCTTCGTGGGCCAGACGACCTTGCGCAGTTCCGCGACGATCTGGCGGTAGAAGAGCGCGAGGCGGCCCAGGGGGCCCTTCTTCCCGCGCTTGCCACCGCGCCGGGGCTTCTTGTCGTCCTGCGACCGCCCGGGCTCGGGGACCTCGATGGAGTCCGTGATCTCCGCCACTCGTCCTCACCTGCATCCGGGTCCTGGCCGCGTGCCGTGCCGCGTCCGGCCCGGCCGTACGGCGGTGCGTCCAGTACGTACACGTGCACGCACCTGGTGCAGATGCGTGTAGCAGGGCCGGAGGGACTTGAACCCCCAACCGCCGGTTTTGGAGACCGGTGCTCTACCAATTGAGCTACGACCCTCTGTCGTCCCCCAACCTACAGCATCCGAACGGACCCGCGGAGTACGCGGTTCGCGGATGATCGGCCGGGACCAACGACGGTGAGTGTACGTGCTTCGCGCGCCGCCGTCGAACACGTAACCCCGAACCGCCGCGGACCTCCCCCGTTCCCCGGGCGCCTTTCCACCCAAACCCGTCCGCAACCCGCGTGCCGGGAGCGTCCGCGGTCTGCGACGATGCCCCTATGACCGCTGCAACCCCTCCCAACCAGTCACCCACCGAGCGCCGGGTCTCGGCCCGGATCGGTTCGATCTCCGAGTCCGCCACCCTCGCCGTCGACGCCAAGGCCAAGGCCCTCAAGGCCGCCGGACGGCCGGTGATCGGTTTCGGCGCGGGCGAGCCCGACTTCCCCACGCCCGACTACATCGTCGAGGCCGCCGTGGAGGCCTGCCGGAACCCGCGCTTCCACCGCTACACCCCGGCCGGCGGGCTCCCCGAGCTGAAGGAGGCCGTCGCCGCGAAGACGCTGCGCGACTCCGGCTACGCGGTCGACCCCTCCCAGGTGCTGATCACCAACGGCGGCAAGCAGGCCATCTACGAGGCCTTCGCCGCGCTCCTCGACCCGGGCGACGAGGTCATCGTCCCCGCGCCGTACTGGACCACCTACCCCGAGTCGATCAGGCTCGCGGGCGGCGTGCCGGTGCCCGTGGTCGCCGACGAGACGACCGGCTACCGCGTCTCCGTGGAGCAGTTGGAGGCGGCGCGCACCGAGCGCACCAAGGTGCTGCTGTTCGTCTCCCCGTCGAACCCGACCGGCGCGGTCTACTCCCGCGCGCAGGTCGAGGAGATCGGCCGCTGGGCCGCCGGGCACGGGCTGTGGGTGCTCACCGACGAGATCTACGAGCACCTGGTCTACGGCGACGCGGAGTTCTCCTCGCTGCCGGTGCTCGTCCCGGAGCTGGCCGACCGGTGCGTCGTGGTCAACGGCGTGGCGAAGACGTACGCCATGACCGGCTGGCGGGTGGGCTGGGTCATCGGCCCCAAGGACGTGGTGAAGGCCGCCACCAACCTCCAGTCGCACGCCACCTCCAACGTCTCCAACGTGGCGCAGGCCGCCGCGCTGGCGGCCGTCTCCGGCGGTCTGGAGGCCGTGGCGGAGATGCGCGAGGCGTTCGACCGCCGCCGGAGGACGATCGTGCGGATGCTGGGCGAGATCGACGGCGTCACCTGCCCGGAGCCGGAGGGCGCCTTCTACGCGTACCCGTCGGTCAAGGGCGTGCTCGGCAAGGAGATCCGCGGCAGGCGGCCGGCGACGAGCGTGGAACTGGCCGAGGTGATCCTGGAGGAGGCCGAGGTCGCGGTCGTCCCCGGCGAGGCGTTCGGCACCCAGGGCTACCTGCGGCTGTCGTACGCGCTGGGCGACGAGGACCTGGTCGAGGGCGTCTCCCGGATCCAGAAGCTGCTGGCCGAGGCCCGGGACTGACCGCACGGCCGTGCGTGAGCGGGCCCTGCCGCGGGACGTGTCCCGCGGCAGGGCCCGCTCGCGTGTTCAGGACGGCCCCCGGGCGTGGCCCGCGGCTTCCGGGCGTGTCGGGGCGTACGGCAAAATCCGGGGATGGAAAGCGTTCGTGACGTCCGCAAGCTGCCCAAGGCCCATCTGCACCTGCACTTCACCGGATCGATGCGGCCCAGCACCCTGCTGGAACTCGCCGACAAGTACGGCGTCCACCTGCCGGACGCGCTGAACGGCGGCCGTCCGCCGAGACTGCGGGCCACGGACGAGCGGGGCTGGTTCCGCTTCCAGCGGCTGTACGACATCGCGCGCTCCTGCCTGCGCTCGCCGGAGGACATCCAGCGGCTGGTCCGCGAGGCCGCCGAGGAGGACGTCCGGGACGGGTCGCGCTGGCTGGAGATCCAGGTCGACCCCACCTCGTACGCGCCGCGCCTGGGCGGGCTGATCCCGGCGATGGAGGTCATCCTGGACGCGGTGGAGACCGCGAGCCGGGAGACCGGGCTCGGGATGCGGGTGCTGGTCGCCGCGAACCGCGTGAAGCACCCGCTGGAGGCCCGCACCCTGGCCCGGCTGGCCGTGCGCTACGCCGACCGCGGGGTGGTGGGCTTCGGCCTCTCCAACGACGAACGGCGCGGTTTCGCCCGCGACTTCGACCGGGCCTTCGCCATCGCCCGCGGGGCCGGCCTGCTGGCGGCCCCGCACGGCGGCGAGCTGTCGGGGCCGGCCAGCGTCGCCGACTGCCTGGACGACCTCCGCGCGCGCCGCATCGGGCACGGGGTGCGTGCCGCCGAGGACCCGCGGCTGCTGTCCCGGCTGGCCGAGCAGGGGGTGACCTGCGAGGTCTGCCCGGCGTCCAACGTGGCGCTGGGGGTCTACGACACGTACGAGGAGGTGCCGCTGCGGACGCTGTTCGAGGCGGGGGTGCCGATGGCGCTGGGCGCCGACGACCCGCTGCTGTTCGGCTCCCGGCTGGCGGCGCAGTACGAGGTCGCGCGCAGACACCACGGCTTCACGGACGGGGAACTGGCGGAGCTGGCCCGGCAGTCGGTGCGCGGCTCGTGCGCGCCGGAGGAGGTCCGCAAGGAACTCCTGGCGGACATCGACGCCTGGCTGGCGGCGCCTCCGGACGCGCCGGAGCCCGTGGTCCGGCAGCCGGTCCCGGCGCGGCTCACAGGGAGCAGCCGACGGTCACCGGTTCGTTGACGAGCGTCACGCCGAAGGCGGCGCGGACGCCGTCGCGGACCTCCCGGGCCAGGGCGAGCAGGTCGGCGGTGGTGGCCGAGCCCCGGTTGGTCAGGGCGAGGGTGTGCTTGGTGGAGATGCGGGCCGGGCCGTCGCCGTACCCCTTGGCGAAGCCCGCCCTGTCGATCAGCCAGGCGGCGGAGGTCTTCACCAGGCCCTCGCCCGCCGGGTAGGCGGGCGGGGTGACGTCCGGGCCCAGCCGCTCGGCGACGCGGGCGAGGAAGGCCGCGTACTCGGCCTCGGTGAGGACGGGGTTGGTGAAGAAGGAGCCCGCGGACCAGGTGTCGTGGTCCTCCGGGTCGAGCACCATGCCCTTGCCTGCGCGGAGTTTGAGGACGGTCTCGCGGGCCCGCGCCACGGGCACCCGCTCGCCCACCTCCACGCCCAGGGCCCGGGCGGTCTCGGCGTAGCGGACGGGCGCCGAGAGGCCGCCGGCGTCCTCCAGCTCGAAGCGGACGCGCAGCACGACGAAGCGGGTGGGGTCGGCCTTGAAGCGGCTGTGCCGGTAGGAGAAGCCGCACTCGGAGCCGGGGATGGTGACGGTGGAGCCGCTGCGGCGGTCGTAGGCGACGACCTCGGTGATGGTGGAGGCGACCTCCTGGCCGTACGCGCCGACGTTCTGGATGGGCGTGGCGCCCGCGGAGCCGGGGATTCCGGCCATGCACTCGATGCCCGCGAGCCCCGCCTCGACGGTGCGGGCCACGGCGTCGGACCAGTTCTCGCCCGCGGCCAGCTCCAGCCGGGTGCCCTCCAGGCGGAAGCCGGTGGTGGCGATGCGGAGGGCGGTGCCGTCGAAGCCCTCGTCGGCGATGACGAGGTTGCTGCCGCCGCCGATGAGCAGCAGCGGTGTGCCGTCGGCGTCGGCGGCCCGTACCGCCTCGGTCACCTCCTCGTCGGTGGTGGCCGTGACCAGGCGTCTCGCCGGGCCGCCCAGCCGGAAGGTGGTCAGCGGGGCGAGGGGGGCGTCGTGGAGTTCCTGCACGGGCTCAAGAGTACGAGAGCGGCCGTGCGCCTCCCGGGCACGGCCGCTCCCCGCGGCACCGGGCGGTCCGGGATCAGGCGAGCCGGACCACCGCGCGGGACATGCCCAGCACCTTCTGGCCCGCGCTCGTCACCGTCAGGTCCACCCGGACGGTGCGGGCGTCGTCGTCGAGCTTGGCGGCGACCTTGCCGGAGACCTCGATGGTGGCGCCCTTGTCGTCGTCGGGGACGACGACGGGCTTGGTGAAGCGGACGCCGTACTCCACGAGCGCGCCCGGGTCGCCGGCCCAGTCGGTGACCACGCGGGCCGCCTCGGCCATGGTGAACATGCCGTGGGCGATGACGTCGGGGAGGCCGACCTCGCGCGCGAACCGCTCGTTCCAGTGGATCGGGTTGAAGTCGCCGGAGGCGCCCGCGTACCGCACGAGTGTGGCGCGGGTCACGGGGAAGCTCCGCGCGGGGAGTTCGGTGCCGACCTCGACGTCCGCGTACGCGATCCTCGCTGTCATCTTCGTCACTCCCCCTGCTTCCGGGCCGGCTCGTCCTGGGGAGCACGGGCCACCAGCTTGGTCCAGGCGGTCACCACGTGCTCACCGGCCTCGTCGTGCACCTCGCCGCGGACGTCCAGGACGTCGTTCCCGGCGAGCGACTTGACCGACTCGATCGTGGAGGTCACCGTGAGCCGGTCCCCGGCGCGCACCGGGCGCGTGTAGGCGAACTTCTGGTCGCCGTGCACCACCCGGCTGTAGTCCAGCCCCAGCCGCGGGTCCCGGACGACCTCCTCGGCCGCCTTGAAGGTGATGGCGAAGACGAAGGTGGGCGGGGCGATCACGTCGGGGTGGCCCAGGGCCCTGGCCGCCTCCGGGTCCGTGTACGCGGGGTGGGGGTCGCCGATCGCCTCGGCGAACTCGCGGATCTTCTCCCGGCCCACCTCGTACGGTGCGGTGGGTGGATAGCTCCGCCCCACGAAGGACTGGTCGAGCGCCATGGCCCGGTACCTCCATACGGCTTGCTGTGGACGGCTTGCGATGGGTGCTTCCCCGGCCGCCGCGCGCCCGTCAACGCCACGAGGCCGCCCCCCGCAACGGGGACGGCCTCGGGCTGACGTGTCTATGCGCGGCGGCCTCGCCGGTCGCGGCTTATCGCGTCTCGCGGTGCGTGGTGTGCGCGTTGCAGCGCGGGCAGTGCTTCTTCATCTCCAGGCGATCCGGGTTGTTGCGCCGGTTCTTCTTGGTGATGTAGTTCCGCTCCTTGCACTCCACGCAGGCCAGCGTGATCTTCGGGCGGACGTCGGTGGCAGCCACGTGAGTGCTCCTTGACGAACGAGACGGTTTAACGCAGGAAGAGTAGCCGATCGGAGGACCGACCCCGCAATCGGCTACTGAATGAGGTAGCGGTGACCGGACTCGAACCGGTGACACAACGATTATGAGCCGTTTGCTCTACCGACTGAGCTACACCGCCGCGATGCGGGTGCCCCCCGTCGGTGAACGGGGGACCTCTCACATCAGAGCCCCAATACGGAATCGAACCGTAGACCTTCTCCTTACCATGGAGACGCTCTGCCGACTGAGCTATTGGGGCGAGCGATGAAGACATTACACGCTCAGGGCGCCGAACGTGAAATCCGTATCGGTCACGTCCCCCCACGGCCGTCTCCCCCGCCCTCCTGACGGCGTAGTCGTGCGGCCGCCGGTACGACTATTGGGCTCCCGTGCGCTGCCGACGCCCCGCCGTCCCGGTCCGGTCCTAGGCTCGGTGCCCGCCAGCGATCATGAGCGAACCGCGGGAGCCCCATGCCCGACAGCCAGCCGCAGGAACCGGCGGAACCCGGGCCGGCCGCACTCGTCCTGTGCGGCGCCCGGCTCGCCGACGGCCGCACCGTGGACGTGCGGATCGGCGGCGGGCGGATCGAGGCGGTCGGCACCGCGGGCAGCCTGCCGCCCCCACCCCCTTCCCGGACCGCCCGCGTCGACCTCACCGGCTACCTCCTGCTGCCGGCGCCCGCCGAGCCCCACGCCCACTACGACACCGCGCTGACCGCAGCTCCGGGCCCCGCCCCGCCCCCGTACGGCCCCGGCGGACCGGACCGGCACCTCCAGCGCCGCGTCTGCGAGGCCGCCCTGCTCCAGCTCGGCCACGGCGCGACCGCCCTGCGCACCCACGTGCGGATCGGCGGCGCCGCCGGACTGCGGACCCTGCGGGCCGTGCTCCGGGCCGGCCGCGCCCTGGACGGCCTGGCCGACCTCACCGCCGTCGCCGTTCCCGGGGTGCTCACCGGCGCGGCGGGGGCGGACGGCCGGGCGATGCTGCGCGACGCGGTGGCGATGGGCGCCTCGGCGGTGGGCGGCTGCCCGGACCTCGACCCCGACCCGGCCGGCCACCTGGAGGCCGTGCTGGCGGTGGCGGCCGAGCACGGCCGCGCGGTGGACCTGCACACCGACGGCGGCAGTCCGGCCCGGCTGACCCGGTTCGCCGCGGCGGCGAGCGGGCTGCGGACGGGGGTGACCGTCGGGCCGTGCGACGGCCTGGCCCGGCTGCCGCACGGGGTCGCGGCGGGAGCGGCCGAGGCGCTCGCGGCGGCCGGGATCGCGGTGGTCTGCCTGCCGCAGGGCGGCTGCGGGCTGCCGCCCCGGCCGGTGTCCGGCGGCTCCCCGGCGGCGACGCCCGTACGGCTGCTGGAGGCGGCGGGCGTACGGGTCGCCGCGGGCGGCGGCGCGCTGCGCGACGCGGCCAACCCGGTGGGGCGCGGCGACCCGCTGGAGGCCGCCCACCTGCTGGTCTCGCGCCACCGGGCCTCCCCGGAGGCGGCGTACGGGGCGGTGAGCGCGCGGGCGCGGGCGGTCCTGGGGCTGCCGGAGGCGCGGATCGAGGCGGGTTCCCCGGCGGAGCTGCTCGCCGTGCGCGGCGACACGCTCGCCGGGGCGCTGTCCCTGGCGTACAGCCGGCTGGTCGTCCACCGCGGCCGGGTGGTCGCCCGGACCAGCGCGGTGCGGGAGTACTGCGACACGGCCGACGCGGCGGACGGCCCGGCCGCCGAACTGGGGCTTCCCCGCCAGTCACAGCGCTGATCCGGGGCCCCGGCGGCGTACGGTCGGAGCATGCGCACAGTCATCGCTGGTGGACACGGTCAGATCGCGCTGCGGCTGGAGCGGCTGCTCGCCGGGCGCGGGGACGAGGTCGCGGGACTCATCCGGCGGCCCGAGCACGCGGACGACCTGCGCTCGGCGGGCGCCGAGCCGATCGTCTGCGACCTGGAGTCGGCATCCGTGGAGGAGGTGGCCCGGCACCTGGAGGGCGCCGACGCGGCGGTCTTCGCGGCGGGCGCCGGGCCGGGCAGCGGCGCGGCCCGCAAGGACACCGTGGACCGCGCGGCCGCGATCCTCTTCGCGGACGCCGCCGAGCGCGCCGGGGTGCGCCGCTTCCTGGTCGTCTCGGCGATGGGCGTGGACGGCGAGCCGCCGGCCGGGACGGACCCCGTCTTCGCCGCGTACCTGCGCGCCAAGGGCGCCGCGGACGACGACGTGCGCCGGCGCGTCAACCTGGACTGGACGATCCTGCGCCCCGGGCGCCTGACGAACGGGCCGGGCACCGGCCGCGTGACGCTGGGGCCCCAGACGGGCCGCGGCGACGTCCCGCGCGACGACGTGGCCGCCGTCCTCCTCGCCCTCCTCGACGACCCCCGCGCCGCGCGGGTGACGCTGGAGCTGATCGGCGGCGACACCCCGATCGACCAAGCGGTGGCGACGCTGGGCGTGCAGGCGACGGAGGTGCCGGACTGAGCGGGCCCGCCGGGGCCCGGGCGGCCGGCCCGGGAACGGCGACGGCCCCCGACCAGTCGGACTGGTCGGGGGCCGTTCCCGTGAGTGGCGGCGCTAGGATTCGAACCTAGGAAGGCTGAGCCGGCAGATTTACAGTCTGCTCCCTTTGGCCGCTCGGGCACACCGCCGGGTTTGCCGCCCGGAGCCGCGCTCCGTGGCAACGCGCATAACCATACCCGATGGTGGGGGGTGGTTCGCCACCTGGTCGTCCCGCAGTGGATCACCGTGGCGGATGACTAGGCTGACGGGGGCGTGCCGCGCGACGGCCGCACCCTGACGGATCTACGCACGAGGAGCCAATCCACGATGGCCGACTCCAGTTTCGACATCGTCTCGAAGGTCGAGCGGCAGGAGGTCGACAACGCCCTCAACCAGGCCGCCAAGGAGATCTCCCAGCGCTACGACTTCAAGGGCGTGGGCGCCTCCATCGCCTGGTCGGGCGAGAAGATCGAGATGCGTGCCAACTCCGAGGAGCGGGTCAAGGCGATCCTCGACGTCTTCCAGTCCAAGCTGATCAAGCGCGGCATCTCCCTCAAGGCGCTGGAGGCCGGGGAGCCGCAGGCGTCCGGCAAGGAGTACAAGCTCGTCGCGTCGATCCAGGAGGGCATCTCCCAGGAGAACGCCAAGAAGATCGCGAAGATCATCCGCGACGAGGGCCCCAAGGGCGTCAAGGCGCAGGTGCAGGGCGACGAGCTGCGGGTCAGCTCCAAGAGCCGGGACGCGCTGCAGGAGGTCATCGCCCTGCTCAAGGGCAAGGACTTCGACTTCGCGATCCAGTTCACCAACTACCGCTGAGCGGCGGGGCCGCCCCGGGAGCGCCCCGGACCGGTCCCCGCGTACCGGACGCCCGCCGGTCCGTCGGGTGTCCGCGGCGGACCGTCAGCCCTCGGCGCTCACCGGTTCCCACGGCTCCTCCGCGCCTTCTGCTGTCCGCCCCTCCCGTCCCTCCCGGGGCGGTCGCCGGGCAGGGGGCGGGCCGGCGGCCTCCTGACGCCCCGGCAGTGGGCCTCCGGGCACCCGGGGAAGGAGGCTCCGGGAGGTTGGGGAACGCCCGGCCCCGGGAACCCGGGCGCGGACCGTCCCGCGCGTACGGGCCCTGGAGGACGCATGAGGAAGAAGACCGTACGGACCGTCCTGCCGGCCGCGCTGCTGTGCGGCGCGTTCGCGCTCGCCGCCTGCGGGGAGGACGGCGGGAACAACGAACTCACCGGAGCTGCCGTCCGTACCGCCGCCGCCCAGGCCGGGGAGGCCGCCTTCGAACAGGCCGGGCACCCCATCGAGGGCGGCCTCGACTGCGCCGACGAGGGCAGCGGCGAGAACCTGCGGATCACGTGCGACGGGAGGACCCGGGACGGCGGGGAGGCCAGGCTGACCGCCGAGGCCGACCGGAACCCGGAGATCAACACCAGCGGCGGGGTCAGGATCGAGGGCTTCGAGGTCGTCGGCACGGTGGACGGCAACCAGGTGATCAAGAAGAAGGGCTGCATCGGCGTCGGCTGCTGACCGCCGCACCCGCGGCACGGGGGAACGCCGCCGGGCGCGGCTGAACGCGGCGATACGGGGCAGACGGCCCAACGATCAGTGCCGGAACCGAGCCGCGCCGAACCACCGAGGGGGGATCACCGCCGATGGCCGCACCCATCCGCCGGACGCGCCCGACGGACCGCGGGCCCGCCTTCGACCTCCGGCTGACCGCCCTGGCCTTCGGACTGGCCGCCATCGTCCTGGTCGGCGCGGGGTTCGCCGCGCGTACGGTGGCCGAGGCCGCCGGACGGCACCCGGTCGCGGCCGTCGCCCTCTGCCTGCTCGCCGCACCGGCGGCCGTCGGCCTCCTGCGCGGCGGGCGCCGCTTCCGGGCGGCCAGGGCCGCGCGCCGGGCCGCCGAGGCCCTGGCCGAGGGCGCCGAGACCGCCCTGGAGACCCTGGAGGAGACGGCACCCGCCGGCGCCGGGCCCGCCACCGCGCCGGACCGGGAGGCCCCGGTGGGCCGGGCGGTCCCCGCGGACCCCGTGGACTACGCGGACCCCGCGGACATCTCGGACCTCGTGGACTACGACGCCATGGACGCGGAGCAGTTCGAACAGGCCGTCGCGGCCCTGTGCGAGCGGGACGGCTGCCGGGACGTCCGGGTCGTGGGCGGGGCCGGCGACCTCGGCGCCGACGTCGTCGCCACCGCCCCGGACGGGCGGCGCGTGGTCATCCAGTGCAAGCACTACAGCGACACCAACAAGGTCGGCTCGCAGGACGTGCAGCGCTTCGGCGGCACCTGCTGGTCCGTCCACGACGCCCAGGTGGCGGCCGTGGTGACCACCAGCGACTTCACGGCGCCCGCCGCCGAGTACGCCGACCGGTGCGGCATCCTGTGCGTCGACCGCCGGGCGCTGCTGGCCTGGAGCGACGGCACCGGACCGGCGCCCTGGGCCGGCCCCGGCGCGGACCCGGCCCGCACCGGCCGGCCGGACGCCGGAGGGCCCGGGGTCTAGGCGCCTCCTCGGCGGCGGGCCCGGTGGCGCGGACCCCGGCCCCTCGGCGTCCTCACGGGTGCCGCCCCGCCATGCGTTCGAGCCGGGCGATGCGCTCGGCCATCGGCGGGTGGGTGGAGAACAGCTTGGACAGCCCGTCGCCGGGGCGGAACGGGTTGGCGATCATCATGTGGCTCGCCGTCTCCAGCCGGGGCTCCGGCGGCAGCGGAAGCTGCTTCGTGCCGGCCTCCAGCTTGCCCAGGGCGGAGGCGAGGGCGAGCGGATCGCCGGTGAGCTGGGCCCCGGAGGCGTCCGCCTCGTACTCCCGGGAGCGGCTGACCGCGAGCTGGATCAGGGACGCGGCGAGCGGGCCGAGCAGCATGATCAGCAGCATGCCCACCAGGCCGGGGCCCTCGTCGTCGTCCGACCGGCCCACCGGGATCAGCCAGGCGAAGTTGACCAGGAACATCACCACCGAGGCCAGTGCGCCCGCGACGGAGGAGACGAGGATGTCGCGGTTGTAGACGTGGCTCAGCTCGTGCCCGAGGACGCCGCGCAGCTCGCGCTCGTCGAGCAGGCGCAGGATGCCCTCGGTGCAGCAGACCGCGGCGTTGCGCGGGTTGCGGCCGGTGGCGAACGCGTTGGGCGCCTGCGTCGGGGAGATGTACAGGCGCGGCATGGGCTGGCGGGCCGCCGTGGACAGCTCCCGCACCATGCGGTAGAGCTCCGGGGCCTCGAACTCGCTGACCGGGCGGGCCCGCATCGCTCGCAGGGCCAGCTTGTCGCTGTTCCAGTAGGCGTAGGCGTTGGTGCCGAGCGCGAGGACGAGCGCGATGACCAGGCCCGTACGGCCGAAGAAGCCGCCGATGACGATGATGAGTGCGGACAGTCCCCCGAGAAGCAGGGCGGTCTTCAGCCCGTTGTGCCGGCGGTGCACGGTACGCCCTCCAGATGGTGCGGCAGGGGAACCCTTCGGGTGGCTCGTGTGGCGGTGTCTCCGCCTTGTGGCGGATTCGGTGGACCCTTCCTGAAAGGCCAACGCCACGTGGGGGTGCTGGGTTCCCGGCGGCCCTCCGCTTAAAGCAGCGCGTCCGCCGCGAAGCGCAGTGCGAGCTGAGGAGCACCCGAAAGGACCACGCCGGCGGCGAAGGCCAGGCCGATCGCGGCGGCGAGCGGCCCGGCGACGCGCGGGCGGGGGCGGGCGGCGGCCTCCGGCCCGGCCCCGGCGGGGGCGGCGGGGGCGCGGAAGAGGACGGCCGTCCACGCCAGGTAGTAGTACAGGGCGATCACGACGTTCACCGCCATCACCACCGCCAGCCAGCCCAGGCCCGCCTCCACGGCCGCCGAGAAGACCGCGACCTTGGCGAACAGGCCGATGATCCCCGGGGGGAGCCCGGCCAGGCAGAGCAGGAAGAAGGCGAGGGCGAGGGCGGCCAGGGGGTGGGCGGCGTACAGGCCGCGGTAGTCGGTGATCCGGTTGGCGGCGGCGGTGCGGCCGACGTGGGCCGCGACGCCGAAGGCGCCGAGGTTCACGGCGGCGTACATCAGGGCGTACGCGACGGTCGCGCCGACGGTGGTGGCCGGGTCGTCGGTGGAGGCGGCGGCCGCGACGGGCACCAGCAGGTAGCCGGCCTGGCCCACCGAGGACCACGCCAGCAGGCGCACCGCGCTGTGCGCGCGCTCGGGGCGCTGCCGCAGGGCGGCGACGTTGCCCGCGGTCATGGTGAGGGCCGCCAGGACGGCCAGGACCGGGCCCCAGACGTGGTCGTACGCCGGGAAGGCCAGCACGGTCACCAGGATCAGCCCGGAGAAGCCCACCGCCTTGCCGATGACGGACAGGTAGGCGGCCACCGGGACCGGCGCGCCGGCGTAGGTGTCCGGCACCCAGAAGTGGAAGGGGACGGCGGCGGTCTTGAAGGCGAAGCCGACCAGGGTGAGGACGACGCCGGCGGTGGCCAGGGTGCCCAGGGCGGGGTCCACCCCGCGCAGCCCCTCGGCGACCCGGCTCAGGTGCATCCCGCCGGTGGCGGCGTAGACGAAGCTGACGCCCAGCAGGCTGACGGCGGTGGCGGTGACCGAGGAGAGGAAGAACTTCAGCGCCGCCTCGGAGGAACGGCCCTCCCCGCGGCGCAGCCCGACCAGGGCGAACGACGGCAGGGAGGCGACCTCCAGGGCCACGATCAGGGTCGCCAGGTCGCGGGCGGCGGGCAGCAGGGCGGCGCCCGCGGCGGAGGACAGCAGCAGGAACCAGTACTCGCCGGACGGCAGCCCCTCGTCCCGTACGGCCGTCACCGACAGCAGGGCGGCCAGCAGCGCGGCCCCCAGCACCACGAGCTGCACGGCCAGGGCGAACGGGTCGGCGACGTAGCTGCACACCGCCGGGTCGTCGGTGAGGCAGAAGGTGGCGCGGTCGCCGTCGAGCAGCGGCAGCAGCGACAGCGCGGCGAGTGCGAGGAAGGCGGTGGCGAGCCGGCCGAGCAGCGGCTTGCGGTGCTCGGGCAGGAACAGGTCGGCGACCAGGACGGCGACGGCGCCCAGGGCCGCGACGGTGGGCGGGGCGATGGCCGCCCAGTCGACGGACTGGACCACGCTCCGGGCGGACTCCTGGGCGAGCACGGTCATCGGCTGACTCCCGGGAGGAGGTTCTGCACGGCCGGGTCGGTGAGCCCGAGGAGGAGCGCGGGCCACAGTCCGGCCAGGACGGTGAGGACGACGAGCGGGGTCCAGGCGGCGAACTCGTGGGCGCGCACGTCGGCGAGGGCGAGGGTGGCGCCGGAGGTGGGCGGCTGCCCCATGCAGACGCGGCGCACGACCACGAGCAGGTAGGCGGCGGTCAGCAGGGTGCCGAGGGCGCCGGCGGCCATGCAGACCAGGTAGGCGGGACGGCTGAGGCCGTCGGCGGGGTGGTAGGCGCCGAGCAGGGCGAGCATCTCGCCCCAGAACCCGGCGAGCCCCGGCAGTCCCAGGGAGGCCACCGCGCCGAAGGCGAGCAGCCCGCCGAGGCGGGGGGCGCGTCCGTACAGCGCCGCGCCGCCGCCGTCGAGCGCGAGCCGGTCCAGGTCGGTGGTGCCGGTGCGTTCCTTCACCGCGCCGACGAGGAAGAACAGCAGGCCGGTGATCAGGCCGTGGGCGACGTTGGCGAACAGCGCGCCGTTGACGCCGGTGCGGGTGAGGGTCGCGATGCCCAGCAGCACGAAGCCCATGTGGCCCACGGAGGAGTAGGCGATGAGCCGCTTGAGGTCGCCGCCGTTGCCGCGCCGGGCGAGGAAGAGGCAGGCCAGCGATCCGTAGACGATCCCGGTGGTGGCGAAGGCGGCCAGGTACGGGGCGAGGGTGTGGATGCCGTCGGGCACGGCCGGCAGGACGATCCGGACGAAGCCGTAGGTGCCCATCTTCAGCAGGACGCCCGCCAGCAGCACCGAGCCGACGGTCGGGGCGGCGGTGTGGGCGTCGGGGAGCCAGCTGTGCAGCGGCCACATCGGCGTCTTGACGGCCAGGCCGATCCCGATGGCGAGGGCGGCCAGGAACTGGGTGGTGTGGCTCAGGCCCCGGCCGTGGGCCTCGGCGAGCGCCACCATGTCGAACGTCGGGCCGCCCGGCGCGTCCAGGCCGAGCAGCAGCAGCCCGAGCAGCATCACCACGGAGCCGAGCAGGGTGTAGAGGACGAACTTCCGCGCGGCGCCCTCCCGCCCCTCGCCGCCCCAGCGGGCGATGAGGAAGTACATCGGGATCAGGACCGTCTCGAAGGCCAGGAAGAACAGCATCAGGTCCAGCACGGCGAAGGTCGCCAGGGTGCCCGCCTCCAGGACGAGCAGGAGCGCGACGAACGCCGCCGGGCGCGGGCCCCCGGGCCCGCGGTGGTAGCTGTGGAGCGCGCACAGGAAGGTCAGCAGCGCGGTCAGCACCACCAGGGGGAGCGAGACGCCGTCGACACCGAGGTGGATGCGGATGTCCAGCGCCGGGATCCAGCCGATGTCGGTCTCGGCCTGCACCGTGCCCGGACGGTCGTGGTCGAAGCCGAGCGCCAGCAGCACCGCCGCGGCGAGCACGGCGCCGGTGACGGTGACGCCGTGGCGCAGCACGGCCTGCTCGGGGCCGCGGCCCTTTAGCCCGGGCGGGGCGGGCAGCAGGGCGGCGCCCGCGCCGAGCAGGGGCAGCACGACGACGGCCGCGAGGAGCAGCCGCATCACGGTGTCGTTCAGGGGGATCACTGGTCACGCTCCGGCGGCGACGAGGACGGCGGCCACGGCCAGGACGAAGGAGCCGGCGAGCAGGGCGCCGAGGTAGGTCTGCACGTTGCCGGTCTGGGCGCGGCGCACGGCCGCGCCCAGCAGCCGGGCCGTACCGCCCGCGCCGTGCACGTAGGTGTCGACGACCTCGCGGTCGAGGAAGCGGACGAGCCGGGCGGCGGCCCGGACGGGGCGTACGGCGACGGCCGCGTAGAGGGCGTCGAGGTGGAAGCCGCGGGCGGCGTGTCGGTGCAGGGGGCCCAGCAGGAGGCGGCCGGGGTCGGCCGGGTCGTCGGCCGCGGCGATGTCGCCGTAGGCCGGCTGGTGGGTGGCGATGGCCTCGGCCTCGGAGACGGCCGGCTCTCCGTACGGGTGGGCGGCCACGGCGCCCAGCGGGACGCGGGCGGCGGCCCGGGCGGTGCTGTGCCGCCAGGCGGCGTACATGATCACGGCTCCGGCGGCGGCGAGGCCGGTGGCCAGGACGGAGGTGGTGAGGGTGGGGGCGAGGGAACGACCGTCGAACCAGTCGGGCAGGGCCCCGTAGAGCAGTCCGACGGCGATGGTGGGCCCGGCCAGCACCCACAGCACGGCGTTCATCGCGACCGGCTGCCGGCCGTGCTCGGGGGCCTCGGGGCCGCGGCCGTGGAAGGCGAGCAGCCACAGGCGGGTGGCGTACGCGGCGGTGAGCAGGGCGGTCAGCAGCCCGGCGAGCAGGACCGTCCAGCCCACGGCGGCCGGGACGGCGTAGTTCCCGGCGGCGGGATCGGTGATGGCGTGTTCGGCGGCGCCGAGGACGGCCTCCTTGGAGAAGAAGCCGGCGAAGGGCGGTGCGGCGGCGAGCGCGAGCAGGGCGACGGTCATCGTCCAGTAGGCGTCCGGCACGCGCTTGGCCAGGCCCCCGGTGCGGGAGAGCGCGGCCAGCGAGTTGGTGCCGGCGGCGTGGATGACCACGCCCGCGGCGAGGAAGAGCAGCGCCTTGAACACGCCGTGCGAGATCAGGTGGAAGACGGCGGCGCCGCGGTCGGCGACGGCCAGCGCCCCGGTCATGTAGCCGAGCTGGCCGATCGTGGAGTAGGCCAGGACGCGTTTGATGTCGTCCTGGGCGAGGGCCGCCAGCGCCGAGCCGACCATGGTGACGGCGGCCATCGCGGCCAGGACGGCGAGCGCGGCGGCCGAGGCGGTGAAGACCGGCAGCAGCCGCGCGACGACGTAGACGCCGGCCGCGACCATGGTGGCGGCGTGGATCAGCGCGGAGACCGGGGTGGGGCCCGCCATCGCGTCGGGCAGCCAGGTGTGCAGCGGGAACTGCGCGGACTTCCCCGCCACCCCGGCGAGCAGCAGCAGCGCGATGACGGTGGGGTGGCTCAGCTCGAAGCCGGACAGCGGCGAGGTGATCCGGGTGACGATGGTGCTGATCCGGAAGGTGCCCGCCTCGGAGGCGAGCGCCAGGATGCCGATGAGGAACGGGACGTCGCCGAGTTTGGTGACGAGGAACGCCTTCAGCGAGGCGGCGCGGGCGGCGGCGGTCTCCCAGTAGTGGCCGACCAGGAAGTACGAGCAGATGCCCATGACCTCCCAGCCGACCAGCAGCACGATCAGGTCGTCGCTGTAGACGACCAGCAGCATCGCGGCGGTGAAGAGGGAGACCAGCGCGGCGTACGACGGGTAGCGCGGGTCGTCGCGCAGGTAGCCGGTGGAGTAGACCTGCACGCAGGACGCGACGAATCCGACCAGGACCGCGACGAGGACGGCGAAGCCGTCGAGGTGGAAGGCGAGCTCGATCGGCAGGGCGTCGTTGCCGGTGGGGGCGAGCCGGGCGGCGCCGGTCAGGGCGCCTCCCCCGTCCTGCCGCAGGGCCACGACCACGGCGAGCGCGGTCGCGGTGAGGGTGGGCAGGACGGCCAGGGGGCGGACGTAGCCGGGGGCGCGACGGCCGAGGAGGAGGCCGGCGAGGGCGCCGAGGAAGGGCAGCAGCGGGACGAGGACGGCGAGGGTCGTGGTGGTCACGCGGTGGCCTCTCCCCTGGTCAGGCGCGTGTCGGCGGGGGCGTCGGCGGTGTTGTCGGCGGGGGCGGCGGCGGAGTCGGCGGTGCCGGTGCCGTCCTCGCCGTCCGTCTCGGCGAGGGCGCGGAGCCGGTCGATGTCGGAGGTGCCCCGGTTGCGGTACACGAGCAGCACGATGGCCAGGCCGATGCCGATCTCGGCGGCGGCGATGGCGATGGTGAAGAGCGTGAGGGCCTGGCCCGCGTGGAGGGTGTCGCGGAGCCAGGCGTCGAAGGCGACGAGGTTGAGGTTGACGGCGTTGAGCATCAGCTCGACCGACATCAGGACGAGGATCGCGTTGCGCCGGGCGAGGACGCCGTACAGGCCGGTGCAGAACAGGAGCGCGGCGAGGACGGCGGGGTAGACGAGGTGCATCAGCGCGCTCCGTTCCGCCGGCTCTTCCGGCGCGACAGGACGATCGCGCCGACGAGCGCGGCGAGCAGGAGGACGGAGAGGGCCTCGAAGGGCAGCACCCAGTGCCGGAAGAGCATCTCCCCGGTGACGCGGGTGGTGCCCTGCGGGCCGCCGCCGTCCAGGTCGATCCAGGCGGTGCGGAAGGCGTCCACGACCACGGTGACCAGGGTGGCGGCCGCCACGGCGGCGACGGCGAGGGCGACGGGCCGGTTGCCGGAGTCGGCGTCCGGGGAGCGGCCGATGGGGGCCTTGGTGAGCATCAGGCCGAAGAGGATGAGGACGACGACGGACCCGACGTAGATCAGGACCTGCACCCAGGCGATGAACTCGGCGGACAGCAGGAGGTACTCGACGGCGATCCCGCCGAGCGCCACCACCAGCCACAGCGCGGCGTGGACGAGCTGCCTGCCGGTGACGGCGGCGACGGCGGCGCCGAGGGTGAGCAGGCCGACGAGGAGGAAGAGGATCTCGACGCCGGTGGGCGACAGGAAGCCGGGGGCGTCGGCCGCGAGCCGTACCGCGGTGCTCACGCGCCGCCCTCCTGCCGCCGCGTTCCGGCCGTCTCCGCAGTCCCGGCCGTCCCGGTCCTCTCCGTCTTCTCGGCGGCCCTGCGGGCGGCGGCGACCTCCTTGGGCTCCTCGGCGGCCGGGTCCAGCGGCGGCGGCGCGGGCACCGTCCACATCCACGCGCGCAGCCGGTCCCGCTCGTGGGTGAGGTCGCGGATGTCGGTCTCGGCGTACTCGAACTCCGGCGACCAGAAGAGCGCGTCGAAGGGGCAGACCTCGACGCAGATGCCGCAGTACATGCAGAGGGAGAAGTCGATGGCGAAGCGGTCGAGGACGTTGCGGCTGCGCTCGCGTCCCCCGGGTGCGGCGGGCGGCACCGTCTCCTTGTGGGAGTCGATGTAGATGCACCAGTCGGGGCACTCCCGGGCGCACAGCATGCAGACCGTGCAGTTCTCCTCGAACAGCCCGATCACCCCGCGGCTGCGCGGGGGCAGCTCGGGCTGGACGTCCGGATAGTGCGCGGTGACCGAGCGCCGGGTCATGGTGCGGAGGGTGACGGCCAGGCCCTTGGCCAGGCCGCTGCCGGGCAGGGCCATTACTGGATCACCACCTTCACCACGCCGGTGAGCGCGATCTGGAGGAGGGCGAGGGGGACGAGCACGGTCCAGGCGAACCGCTGGACCTGGTCCTCGCGCAGCCGGGGGTAGCTCACCCGCAGCCAGATGACGACGAAGGCGAGGACGGCCGTCTTCAGCAGCGTCCACAGCCAGCCGAGGTCGCCGGCGAACGGTCCGTGCCAGCCGCCGAGGAACAGCACCGTGGTCAGCGCGCACAGGACGACGATGCCCGCGTACTCGGCGAGCAGGAAGAGCGCGAAGCGCAGGCCCGTGTACTCGGTGTACGCGCCGAAGATGATCTCGGAGTCGGCGACGGGGGCGTCGAAGGGCGGGCGCTGGAGCTCGGCGAGCCCGGCGGTGAAGAAGACCAGGGCACCGACGATCTGCCACGGCACCCACCACCACTCGAACGCCTCCAGGATGCCGGTCAGCGAGACCGTCCCGGCGGCCATGGCGACGGAGGCGGCGGCCAGCAGCAGCGGCAGCTCGTACGCCATGAGCTGGGCGGCGGTCCGCAGACCGCCGAGCAGGGAGAACTTGTTGGCCGAGGCCCAGCCGCCCATGAGGGAGCCGAGCACGCCGACGCCCATCACGGCGAGCACGAAGAAGATCCCCGCGTCGACGGCCTGGCCCACCATGCCGTCCGGCCCGACCGGGATCGCGACCAGCACCAGCAGGTAGGGGATGAGGGCGACGGCGGGCGCGAGCTGGAAGACCCTGCGGTCGGCGCCCGCCGGTACGACGTCCTCCTTCTGCGCGAACTTCACGCCGTCGGCGACGAGCTGGGCCCAGCCGTGGAAGCCGCCGGCGTACATCGGTCCGACGCGGCCCTGCATGTGGGCCATCACCTTGTGCTCGGCCTGGCCCACCAGCAGGGGCAGCAGGAGGAAGGCGAGCAGCACGGCCAGCAGCCGCCAGGCGACGTCGAGCACGTCCATCAGGCGCCGCCTCCCGTCGTTCCGTCCCGGTCGCCGGCGCCGCCGGTCCCGCGGGTTCCGCGGTCCGGTTCCGGGGCGTCCTCCTCGGGCGCCTCGGGCGCCTCGGGGGCCTCGGGGGCATTCGCCACCGAGGCGCCGCCGCCCTCGGCGAGCGGCGTACCGGCCCGCTCGTCCCGCTCGTGCACACGGCGGGCGGCGTCGGCCGACGTCTCGTCCGCCGGCGTCCCGGCCTCCGGGCCTCCGGCGTCCGGTTTCGGCTGGTGCCAGGGGGCGTCGGTGCTGCGGCGGCCGGGCTCGGCCGCGGCGCGCTGGCTGGCCGAGCCCTGCGAGGCGCTGCGCATCCGGCGCGGCGGCCGGGCCGGGCGCTCGGGGGCGGCGCCCTCCGCCGCCCGCTGGCTCGCCGATCCGGCGCTCGCGCTGCGCATCCGGCGCGGCCTCTCGCCCGCCTCGCCCGCCGCCGCGCGGCCGCGGGCCGGACGGGCGGGCGCCGGGGGAAGCTGGCCCTTGAGCGGACCCCACTCGTTGGGGTCGGGCACCCCGGGCGGCAGCGTCTGCCGCCGCTTGGGTCCGCCGCCGGCGGGCTCGCCGGGCTCCTTGGCGCCGGGCCACGCCTTGGCGACCCGGGCCGCCAGCACGAAGTCCTTGCGCAGCGGATGCCCCTCGAAGCCGTCGGGGAGCAGCAGCGGCGCCGGGTTCGGGTGGCCGGTGAAGACGACGCCGAACATCTCGTGCGTCTCCCGCTCGTGCCAGGACGCCCCCGCGTACACCCCGGTGGCGGTGGGCAGCTCGGGCGCCTCGTGCGGCACGGTGGTCCGCAGCAGCAGCCGCCGCACCGGCGTGCCCAGCGCGGCCAGGTGCGCGCAGACGCGGAAGCCCGTGCCCGGCTCGTCCACGGCGCTCAGCCAGTCGAAGTACGTGCAGCCCAGCCCGTCGCGGGCGGCCGTCAGCGCCTCGATCCAGCGCCCGGCCGGCACGTCGACGGTCAGCAGCCCGTACGCCTCCTCGGCGCTCGCGCCCTCGCCGAAGAGCTCCTCGGGCGGCCGGGGCAGCCAGCCGGCCGCGGACGGGGTGGGCGGGGTGGGCCCGGTCATGCGCCGCCCTCCTCTCCGGTCCGCCCCGGCGGCGGGGCGACCAGGCCGCTGGTCAGGGCGGCCGTCGACGGGGCCGAGGGGGCGGCCGGGGCCGTGCCGTGCCCGTAGCGCTCGGCCGGCGACTCGTGGGCGATCTTCTCCTGGAGCTTGAGGATGCCCTGGAGCAGCGCCTCGGGCCGCGGCGGGCAGCCGGGCACGTAGACGTCGACCGGGATGATCTGGTCCACGCCCTTGGTGACGGAGTACGAGTCCCAGTAGGGGCCGCCGCAGTTGGAGCAGGCGCCGAAGGAGATCACGTACTTCGGCTCGGGCATCTGCTCGTAGAGCCGCCTGACCGCGGGGGCCATCTTGTCGGTGACCGTGCCCGAGACGACCATCAGGTCGGCCTGGCGCGGGCCCGGCGCGAAGGGGATGACGCCGAGGCGGATGAAGTCGTGGCGGGACATCGACGCGGCGATGAACTCGATCGCGCAGCAGGCGAGCCCGAAGTTGAAGACCCACAGGCTGTAGCGGCGGCCCCAGTTCAGGATCACCTTCATCGGCTCCGGGGCCAGCCGGGCCAGCGCGCCCAGGCGGCGGGGCTCCGGCAGGTCCGCCGGGGGCGGTGAGGGAGCGGCGGGCGGGGTGGTGCGGGGGGTCACGTCCATGTCAGGACGCCCTTCTTCCAGGCGTAGAGCAGTCCCACGGCCAGGAAACCGAGGAAGACGAACATCTCCACCAGTGTCACCCCGCCGAAACCCGGCGCGGCGAAGACCGTCGCCCACGGGAAGAGGAAGATCGAGTCGACGGCGAAGACGACGTAGAGGAAGGCGTACACGTAGTAGCGGACCTGGGTGTGCGCCCAGCCCTCGCCGACGGGGTCGACCCCGCACTCGTACGTCAGCAGCTTCTCCGGGGTGGGCACCACCGGCCGCAGCAGCCGCCCGGCACCGAAGGCCACGGCCACGAAGAGCACCCCGACGACCGCCACCAGCCCGACGACCGCATAGCCGTGGAAGTAGTCCGGCACGTCCGTCCCTCGCTGTGTGGTGTTCGCATCAGTACGACGCTCCGTTCGGAAGGGGAGTCTAGACGAGTGGTCCTGGTGTGCTCAGAGGCCGAACGCGGTCGGCGGTCCGGCGGTGGGTGCGGCGGCCCCGGGCCCCGGAACCGCCCGTCCGGCCCGAGGGTGGGGTTAACCCCCCTCCACCCCACCCACACACCCCATGGCGGCGGACCCCGGCGCCCGGCAGTCTTGGGCCCATGACCGCGAGTCCCCCGACCTCCGGCCGCACCTCGCACGACGGCCCGCCCACCCGGCACGACGCACCCGCCTCCCGCCCCGGCGAATCCGCCGGGTCCGCCAGGTCCGGCGACGGCCGCGACCGGCTGCCCCCGCCGCGGCCCCCGCTCGGCGCCGCGACCTGGAAGGAGATCGCGCACCTCCTGCTCAACATGCCGGCGGACATCATCGGCTTCGTCTACGTCTGCGTGTGGGTCTACTGCGGCGCGCTGCTGTCGGTGACGGTGGTCGGCCTGCCGGTGCTGGCGCTCGGCCTGGTCGGGTGCCGCCAGTTCGGCAAGCTGGAGCGGGCCCGCGCCCGGGCGCTGCTCGGGGTGCGGATCGAGGAGCCGACGCCGATCCGGCACCGGGTGCACGGCGGTTTCTTCCCCTGGCTGTGGACGAGCCTGAAGGACCCGGTCGGCTGGCGGAACGCGCTCTACTCCTTCATCCGCCTCCCCTGGGGCATCACCACCTTCACCGTCACCTTCGTCTCCCTCTTCGTCGCCTGGCCCCTCCTGCCGTGGCTGGCGCGCGGGCTGGCCAGCGTGGACCGGGCGATGGTGCGCGGGCTGCTGTCGCCGTCGGACGAGCTGGAGCGGCGCATCGCGGAGCTGGAGTCGGACCGGCGGACGGTGACCGACACCGCCTCCGCCGACCTGCGCCGCATCGAACGCGACCTCCACGACGGCGCCCAGGCCCGCCTGGTCGCCCTCGCCATGGACCTCGGCCTGGCCAAGGAGAAACTCCT
>NZ_DASQNP010000120.1:0-8227 GCF_035644915.1 Streptomyces sp. | reverse complement strand
CCTTGTCGTCCTCGGTGACGATGGTGGCGACGACCTCGCGGGTGGTGGTCTTGCCGGTCTCGGGATCGGTGACGACGACCTTGTCGCCTGTTTCGACGTCTTCGATGTCCTTGGTGGTGCCGTCGGCGAGGAGTACGTCAGTGCCGGTAAGGAAGCTGTGCTTTGCCAGGCATGACGTCGCACCGGCTGCCTCGTCGCTGTGCTTGCCGAGCTTGGTCAGCTTGGCGAGCTTCGTCGCCGGCAGGAGACTGCCGACGCCGATGACGCGGTCCAAGCTGATGACATCCGTGCAGTGCTGCGGGTCGGTAGGCGACACCGGCCTGACAGGTGCCTGCGGTCAGCCTCTCGTCATGCCCAACTGACGGCGCGCGGCCTCCAGGCCGACGCGCTGCCCACGGATCGCATTCCAGCGTGCGACGACGGTCCGGTCGACGCGGACATGGCCGGTTCTCCGCGTTCCGCCCCCTTTCGCCCGTCCGTCCCCAGTCGCACACTGGCCGCATGCGGGGGAAACGGGTGAGGGAAGTCGCGGCCCTGGTGCTGGGCCTGGGGGGTATCGGCGTCGGTCTCGGGGCCATCGGCTGGGCCGTGTTCGGCGGCCTGTCCGCCGGGTTCGGCTGGGGCGGGGCCCTCACGGGCATCCTCCTCTTCGTGGCCGGGGGGTTCTGCGCGCCCGAGGTGGAGGCGGCGCCCCTGGCGAAGAGCGAGGACCAGCGCGAGAAGGACTCCGGCGGCGGGGGCGGCTGCGGCGGTGGGTGCGGAGGCGGCTGCGGGGGCTGCGGCGGTTGTGGGGGGTGACGGCGGGCACGGGGTCACCCGGAGGGCTTCGCGGGGCGAATACGCGCACACCGGCGGGGGTTTCGGGATAGGACTGGTCCCATGACCACTACGAGTGACGAGCCCGCCGGCCTACCGTTCCCGATGGCGCGGACGGACTACCTGGCCACTCTGCCCAAGGCCACCGTCTACGCCTGCCTGTACTTCACCGACGTGCGCGGACGCCCCCTGCAGATGCGCTCGGTGTACGGGAACCGGCCGTGGCAGATCCCCGGCGGCAACCTGGACCCGGGCGAGGACCCGTACCAGACCGCCGTGCGCGAGACGTACGAGGAGACCGGGCTGCGCGTGGAGGGGCCGCGCCCGCTGCTGCTGGCGCACTACATCCGCGCCGACCCGGACGAGGCGCCGCTGGCCAAGATCGGTTTCTGTTTCGACGGCGGCACCCTGGACGACGACCAGCTCGCGTCCATCCGGCTCGACCCGGAGGAGCACGACCGCTGGGCGGTGGAGGACTGGGCCACTTGGGAGCGGCTGATGAGCCCGGAGGGCTACCGGCGGCTGGCGGCCCTGGCCGAGGCCCGCCGCACCGGCCGCGCCGGCCTGATGGTGAGCGAGCCGATCCTCACCGAGGGCGCCTGACCTGCCGGCCCGCCGCGGGCGACGGCGAGTTCGCCGCGGGTGGCGACCAGCGCGCGGTGGGTCCCGCGCCCCGCGTGGAGAAGCGGAAAAGGTGGTGCGGTCGCGTACGGTCCGCGCCTAGCGTCGGAGCCGTTTCCGTCCGACGCCGAGGCGAGGGGGGCACATGCCGGCCGGGGAAGAGCCACGCGTGTACGAGATCCGGGTCCACGGGTGTGCGACCGTCCGGGAGGCGATCGCGCTCCAGGAGCCGATCGCGCGGCTGCTGTGCCCCGACGAGCACCACGCGGGCCCGTGCGAGGTGCCGTGGGGCTTCACCCTCGACGGCGGGGACGGTGCGGACGGGTCCGACGACGACGCCACCGTCCTCGTCCTGGGCGTCCACGCCACCGGCCGGCGGGCCGCCGGGGTGGCCGACCGGGTGCGCGCCGCCGTGGGCGAGGCGCACCCGGTGGTGTGGGGCGAGGGCGACCCCGGGCGGTTCGAGGAGCTGGTGGAGCAGTACCGGATCGAGAACGCGCCCCGGAGCCCCTGACGTCCCGGCGGGCGTACCGCGCCCCGCACCCGCGGGCGGGGCGCGCCCGGCGGGGTCAGTCGAACCAGCGGTCCCGCTCCAGCTCGCCGACGCGCGAGGGGTCCTCCAGCAGGGCGGCGGCCTCGAAGCGGCGCGGCCACTGGCCCGCCGCCCAGGCCAGGCCCGCCGCGACGCCCTCGACGGTGGCGGCGTGGAGGGTGCCGTCGGGGGTCAGCCGCCAGTCCACCTCCACCCCGTCGATCACCAGCTCGTCGTGCTCGACGTACGTCGCCGGGGCGCCGGGGAGCAGGACGCGGACGGCGCCGGGGACCTCGCGGACCTCGCCGCCCCCGGGCGCCGGGGCGGGCAGGACGTCCCCGAGGCGGCGCACGTCGAGGACGGCGGCCAGGTCGGCGGCGAGCGTCGGCTTCACCGGCAGCAGCGGGCGCCCCGAGGCCAGCGGCAGCAGGTCGGGGGCGTCGGCGACCAGCGCGTCGGCGGCGTCCACGACGCGGACCTCGCCGTCCACCACGGCCCGCAGTTCGTCCGGCAGCGTGACCTCCTCCGGGTCCAGGGTCGCCAGCAGGCTGTAGAGGCCGTGGAGCTGGGCGGCGTCCACGGGGAGGCCGGGGTCGGCCAGGCGGCCGAGGAGTTCGGAGGCGCCGCCCGGCTCGTCCAGGAGGGCGGCGGCGGAGGTGCGGATGCCCAGGGCGCGCAGGACCTCCTCGTCCAGGTCGGCCGTGGCCGCGGACGCCTCCTCGTACAGGCCCGCCAGCAGCGGGTCGCCGTTCGCGGCGCGCAGGCCGGCGGGGCGGCGGCCGTCCAGGACGGGGTGGCCGCGCAGCCACCAGGCGGTGTACGGGCGGACGGACTCCACCGAGCCGTCCGGCAGCAGCACCCGCACCGGGGTGGTCAGCGCGTCGCGCAGCGGGGGCCGGGAGAGCATCCTCAGCGCCTGGGGCCAGCGGTCGTCGTCGACCAGGTCCAGGTCGCGCACGGCCGGCAGCTCGGCGGCGACGGGCGGCACCGGGGTCTCGGGGAGGCCGTCGAGGACGTCCTCGCACCACACGTCCACCGCGTCCAGCAGGCCCGCGTCGTCGGGCTCGGGGTAGTCGGTGTCGCGGGGCTCCAGCTCGTCCGGGTCGAGGACGACGTCGGTGGCGCGGACCAGGGTGAAGTCGGCGAGCACGCCGACCGCCGCGAGCGGGCCCTCGCCCCACTTCTCGGCCAGTTCGGCGTCGCAGGCGGGCAGTTCCCCCTCGCGGATGACGCTTTCGAACTCGCTGCCGGGGAAGACCAGTTCGGCCGCCGGGACCAGTTCGCCGTCCTCGTCGGGGAGGGCCAGGGCGCCCAGCCAGGGCTCGTCGCCGGGGGCGAGTTGGGCGTCGCGGACGAGGGTCAGGACGGTCTCGGCCAGCTCCTCGGGGCCGAGGGGGCCGCCGTCCTCGTCCTCGTCGTACCAGGTCTCGTCGGCGTCCAGCGACGCGGCGACCGCCGCCCGCACCTGCGGGGTGGTGAGCACCGCGCGGGGCGTGGCGGGGGTGGCGCCCAGCTTCTCCAGCAGCGGGTGGGCGGCGTCGGCGTGGGCGACCTTCAGGCCCAGGCGGGCCAGGGCGGAGGCGCCCACGGCGTCCGCCGTCTCGGGCAGCGGCAGCAGCACCTGGCGCGGGCCGATGGTGGTACGGCCGTCGGCGAGCGGAACGGGCAGGCCGGAGAGCCGGTCGGGGTCGACGCCCGCCAGGGAGTCGTACAGCCGCCACCACCACTCGGGGTCCCGCTCCACCCCGGCCAGCCGGTCGATCAGCTCGCCCAGCGGCACCCGGGCGACGCCGAGGGTGCGCAGCTCGGTGCGGCGCTCCAGCCCGGCGGGCAGCAGGGTGGGGAACAGCTCGGCGAGGACCGAGACGGTCTCGGCGCCGGCCCCCTCGGCGATCTCCGCGTCGGTGGGGCGCAGCGCGTAGGGCTCGCCGTTCTCGTCCTTCGCGGCACCGGCCAGGAACGCCGCGCGCGGCAGCCGCTGAAGCACCAGGCGGCGCAGCTCGGCGTCCAGTTCGGCCTTCCCCAGCGGGCCGGGGACCAGGTCCAGGGTGCCGGTGGAGACCGGCTCCCAGTCGCGCAGCAGCGCCGCGTAGGTGTCGGCGGCGCGCTGGAGGAGGAAGTCGGTCAGCGGGCCGGGCGCGATGTGGCGGCGGGACGGCTCCAGCGGGAAGGAGGCGATCAGCAGGGCGGGCAGGCCCAGCGGTTCGTCGGTGGGGGTCGGGGCGTGGACGACGGGCGCGGTGCGGGCGCGGACGGGCGCGCCGGTGTCGTCGACGGGGACGGCCCAGGTGACGGACCACACCGGCCGCGCCCGCTCCTCGATCGGCCGGTCGGCGAGCAGGGCGGCGTCGGCCCGTCCGGCGTCGGTGGCCACGCGCCAGCGGGTGGCGCCCCCGGTGGCGCCGCTGTCCTCGATCACGACGTGGGGGCCGTCCTGGCGGCGGGTGAGGGTCCGTGTGCCGCCGTCGGTCTCGATCACGACCTCGGACAGGCCGGGGAGGGCGAGCAGCAGGGCGTCGTCGACCGCGGCGAGCAGCCGGGCGGCCAGCTCCAGGGCGCCCGCGTCGCGCAGCGGGAGCACCACGGCGGTGTCGTACCCCTGCGGCGCGGTGCCCTGCGCGGGCAGCGGCAGCCGCAGCAGCGGTACGTGGCCCTCGCGGCGGCGCAGTTCGTCGGCGAGCCCGGGGCTGTGGGCGGCGGCCTCCCCGGCCAGTCCGCGGGCCTCGGCGAGGGACCAGCGGACGCCGCCGGTGCGGCCGACGATCGCCGGTTCGTCGCTGACGGCCAGGACGGCGGCGAAACCGACGCCGAAGCGGCCGACGGGCCGGCCGGCGAACTGGTCGGTGTCCTCGTCGCGCTTGGCGGAGGCGCGCAGGGTGGACAGGGACTCCACGCCGGCCGCGTCCAGGGGCGCCCCGGTGTTGGCGGCGACGAGCACCCCCTCGCGCAGGGTGAGCCGCAGCCTGCCGGGCACGCCCGCGCGGGCGGCGGCGTCGGCGGCGTTCTGGGCCAGTTCCACGACCAGGCGGTCGCGGTAGCCGCCGAGCGCGAGGTCCTCCTCGGCGTTGGCGTCCTCGCGGAAGCGCGCGGGCGAGGCCGCCCAGGCGTCGAGTACGCCGCGGCGCAGCCGTGCGGTGTTGAAGGGGTCCACCCCGTCGTCCGCGCCCTGCACCAGCACCGTGCCGCTCACGTGTCCGTCTCCTCCACACCACCGGATGGGCCTGCATGCCTGTCTGCCGCGACGGTACTGCGTCCGGCCGGTGCCGTGCGTACGGGGCCACCCGTCGGACCGCCGGGGCGGGTGGCGGAGGCGCGGCGGGCCGGGGCTCAGCGGCCCAGCAGCACGATGCCCGCCCAGTTCACCGGGTCCACCGGCGACGAGCCCCGGTCGGCGAGTCCCGCCTCCAGCCGGCGTGTCCGCCGGTCCAGTTCCTCGCGCGCCGCCGCGTCGCCGAACCGGCGCGGGGCGGTCCGGCCGGGGTCGCGCATCCACAACTGGGCGCGCCGCAGCGCCTCCACCGGGGTGTGGCCGCGCGCCAGGTGGTGGTGGAAGAGCACCATCAGCAGACCGGTGACGCCGACACTCACCGGCCACAGCGAGCCGAGCACGCAGGACGCGCCCGCGGTGAGGAAGGCGGCGGCCACGGTGAAGTTCTCGTCCGGGTGGCGGGCGCTGATGTTGGACACACAGCTCGCCAGCGAGACGCACACCCCGGTGCCCGCCGCGCCGAGGTCGAGGCCGGCGATGCGGTCCGCCCGCAGGTCGCCGTCCGGCAGGGCGACGGCGGAGCGCCAGGGCTCCACCGGGTCGGGGGCGAGGTGGGCGGTGATGTCCACCACCGTGTGCCGCGGCGCACCCTCCAGGGCGCGCAGCAGGGAGGCGACGGTGAGCGGCCGTACGCCGTCGCGCGCGGTGTCCGCGGGGTCGCCGGTGAGCAGTTCCGCGTGGACGTAGACGTCCCGGTGGAGCGGCCCGGTCGCCGCCCAGGCCGCTCCGCGGGTCAGTCCGCAGACCAGCAGGGCGCGCGTGGTGCGCCGTACGGCGGGGCGGTGGGCCGCCGCGACGAAGAGGCGGGCGGACGGCACGACGGACAGCGCGAGTTCGTCCACGGCCAGGCCGCCCGCGCTCCGGCCGGGGGTGGGGACCGCGCTCCACGGGACCGCGCCGAAGTCGCCCAGCGGCACCGGGACCAGCCGCGGTATCCCGCCGGGGCCGGCCCCGTGGACCGTCCTCAGCCGCGGGACCAGCGGTCCGAGCACCTCGCGTCCGGCCCACTGCCGCACCCGCTCCAGCGCGGCGCGCCAGCGGGCGTCGGCGGGGGCGCGGTCGTCCCCGGTCGCGGTGGTGCGCGCGTGCAGCGCCTCCAGGTACTCCGTCAGCACGGCGGCCTCCCGCCGGGACGTCCCGGGCAGCGGGTGCCACCACACCTGTCCGTCCGCGCCGGTCACCAGGGCACCGCCCGGGCCGTCCCCGTCCGGGGCGGGCGGCACCAGGTGGACCAGGGCCTGCGCGCCGGCCGCGCCGAGCGCGTCGGCGATCCGCGCGGGCGGCGGCGTGCGCAGCAGCCCGGCCGTCTCGGGGTCCTGCTCCAGGGCGGCGAGCACCTGACGGCGCAGGGTGCTCGGCAGGGTCATCCCCGCGCCGGGGTCGGCCCGCGCGAAGGGCTCGGAGCCGGTGTGGCCGCCGCCGGGCGCGCGCCCGGACCAGGCCTCGGCGAGGTCGGGGCGGCCCAGCGCGCGCAGCCGGTCCGCGGCGGGGCGGTGCGCGTAGTGGGTGTGCAGGACCAGGGCGCGCCCGGACTCCAGCGCGGCCAGCGCGTCCTCGGGCACGCCGTCCTCGACGGCCCAGTGCGCCACCTCCAGGGCCGTGCGCCCGGACGCGCGGGCGGTGAGCAGCCCGTCGGCGGCCGACTCCCGGAGCATGACCCGGCGTACGCCGTCGGCCAGCACCTCCAGTCCGAGGCGGCGCGCCTCGGCCCGGTCGGCGAAGCCGGCCCGGTCCTCTCCTCCGGCCCGGCCGCCCGTTCCGGTCCGCGCCCCGGGCGCCGCGGCGGACCTGACGGCCGTCCCGCCCAGCAGGGCGGCCAGCAGGTCGCCGGCCGCCGGCCGCCCCGCCCCGGGCGCCCCCTGTCCCCCGCCGGCCCGCCACCGCAGCGCGCGGGCCAGCCGCAGGAGGATGTCGGTCCGGGCGAGGAGGGAGCCGTCGCGCTCGGCTTCGGCCGCCAGCCGGCGCAGCGTCTCGACCTGGTCGTCGACGGTGTCCGGGAACATGCTGCGCAGGCTGTCGACCAGCAGGCGCACGGCCGAGGCCACCGCCGGGTCGGCCTGCCGGGGCAGGGCCTCCAGGCGCTCGGACAGGGCGGCCAGCCGTGCGGGCATGCCGTCCCGGACGGCCGCGGGGATCCCGTCCCGGCAGAGCACCACCCCTCCGCCAGGGCGGACCGGTGCAGGTGCTCCAGGCTGCCCGGCGCGGCGGCCTCCAGGGAGCGGTGCGTCCAGGTCAGCGCCTCGGACAGCCGGTCGCGCACGGGTCCGGGCGGCACCGGCAGGCGTTGCCCGGACGGCACCTCCAGGGCGGCGACGACCATACAGCCCTGGGCCAGGGCGAGGGCGAGCTGGCCGATCAGTCCGTCCCGGTGGCGGCCGGTGGCGGCGTACCACCGCGCCACCGTTCCGAACGCCTCGCGCATGCGCTCCAGTTCGGCGGTGGCGTGGCCGGTCCCGGAGCCGCCGGGGTCCAGGCCGCAGTCGGCGTCGAGGGCGCCCGCCTCGTGGTGGAAGCGCAGGTGCTGGTGGCCGGTGCTGATCTCCAGAACGGCCCTGCCCAGGTCATCGGCGCCGTCCGTCCCCGTCTGCCGGAGGTACTGGGACAGCAGCAGCAGCGGGCCGCGGATGTCGGCCAGGCTGCCCTGCCGGACGGTCCGCATGGCCAGCACGTTGCCGAGGGCGAGCAGCCCGTGTCCGACGAACACCGCGTTGGGCGGCAGCCGCGCGAGGCCCCCGGTGATGTCGGTGATCGCCCGGTCGGCGTCCTCTCCCCGCCCCGAGGCGAGGTAGCGGTAGCCATGGGCGAGGCCGCGCTGGAGCAGGACGGCGGCGGCCTCGGGGCTGTCGGGATCGAGCCGCCGCAGGGCGTCGTCCGCGGCCCTGACGGCGTCGCCGAACGCCTCCGGCCCCAGTACGCCGGACACCACGCCCTGGAGGAGCCCCTGGGAGTACAGGCCGCCGGCGGCGGCCGTGAACTCCGGGTCTATCCCC
>NZ_DASQNP010000119.1:0-2584 GCF_035644915.1 Streptomyces sp. | reverse complement strand
AGGGGCGAGAAGCCCAGCATGTACCTCGGCCACGGCATCGTCAGGCCCGCACAGGTCCTCATCGACGGCGACGGCGACCCCGGCCCGGCCGACGAGAGTCCGCTCTTCTCCAAGTACTTCGCCTCCCTCGAAGCCTCGAAGTCCCCTTCTCCCAGCTCCGGGGACGCGAAGAGCTCCGACGCCTCTCCCTCCGACTCCGGGAAGAAGCGGGCCGGCGCGCAGGAGAAGAGCAGCGGCGACGGGCCGCCGTGGGTGCCCATCGGCATCGGCGCCGCGGTGCTCGTCATCGCCGCCGCTGCCGTCGCCATCTTCTTCGTCACGCGTCGCCGGGCGTGACCCCGCCGTGTCGGCCACGCCGGCACACCACCGCCCGCCCCGGTCCCGTACGGGATCGGGGCGGGCGGTGTTCCGGTTCCGGTTCCCGAGCTTGACCGTCCCGGCCCGAAGGCGGTCATGCGCCGTCCTGTGCCCCGGCGCGGCGCTCGGCCACGTACCGACCCGCCCACCTCAGCACGACGGCGGCCAGGCCGAACGCGAGGACGAGTCCGTTCATCCAGGCGTAGACGCCGCTGCCCGGGTAGGTGGTGCCGTCGTCCAGGACGCAGTCGAACCCCAGCGGGACGTAGGACGGCTCGTAACCGGCGATGCGCTCGATGGCGCCCGGCATCTCGTCGCGGCACAAGGGCGAGGGGGCCGAGTCCGCGCCGGACTCGGACTGGCTCACCGCGAACCGGACCAGACCGAGCCCGATCAGGTAGATGTCGGCGGCTGCCACCGCCGCCATGACCGCACCCCAGCGCAGCAGGTCCACGGCCCAGTCTGCGCGGCGCCTGGGCAGGGCGACGGAGACGAGCTTGACGACGACCGCGATGAGCCACACGGGGATGGTGAGCACAGCGGCCACGCCCAGCAGGGTCAACGGGACTGCCAGGGCTGACACGCGGTGGTCACCTCCCTCGGGCGTACGGCCTCTGCGTACGGCGCGGCCGGTTTCCCGGCTCAGGGCCGTCCGACCCGGCCGGGGGATCTTCCCGGGCTGCGGTCACCGCGGGTGCTCACCCGTGATCACCGGGTGTGAGACGCCGTTCCAGGTCGAACGGTTGCACGAATGCCTCCCCGGCCGCCGCGTCGCCGGCCGTCGGGAAGGCGCCCTACCCCCAGTCCCGGCCGGAGCGTCCGCGCTTGATCTCGGCGCGGTGCTTCTTGCTCCGCAGCCGCCGCTCGTTGATCCCGCGCGGGACCTTGCTCTTCTTGCGCGGGCGCGGCGGCGGTGCCGTCGCCTCCGCCAGCAGCGCGGCCATCCGCACGGCCGCGGCCTCGCGGTTGCGCCACTGGGAGCGGTGCTCGGAGGCCCGTACGACCAGCACCCCGTCCACCAGCCGCCCCGCGAGCCGCTCCAGCGCGCGCTCCTTCCACACCGGGGGCAGGGCCTCGGTCCGCGCGAGGTCGAAGCGCAGCTCGACCCGTGAGTCGGAGGTGTTGACGTGCTGGCCGCCGGGCCCGGACGAACGCGAGAAACGCCAGATCAGCTCGGCCTCCGGCAGGGAGACCGAGCCACGGATGACATAGGGCCCGGACATGCCCTCCATGATCCCGCCCGCCGGGACGGGCGTCACGGCGTTTTCCGGCTCCCCGGCCCGGTCGCTTGGCAAAGAAGGTAAAGAAGGCAAAGGATCGTGGAACCCCACTCCCCGCCGAAAGCGTTGGAGGGGGTAGGACAACAGACCGGACAACGGGCCGGGCATCCGGCCAGCACGGAAACACCACAGAAGGGCATCCCCATGGCTGTAAGCCTGTCCAAGGGCGGCAACGTCTCGCTCACCAAGGAGGCCCCCGGCCTGACCGCCGTGACGGTCGGCCTCGGCTGGGACGTCCGTACGACCACCGGCACCGACTTCGACCTGGACGCCAGCGCCATCGCGGTCAAGGCCGACGGAAAGGTCTACTCGGACCAGCACTTCGTCTTCTTCAACAACAAGTCCACCCCGGACCAGTCGATCGTCCACACCGGTGACAACCGCACCGGTGAGGGCGCGGGTGACGACGAGCAGATCAACGTCAACCTCGCCGCGCTGCCCGCCGACATCGACAGGATCGTCTTCCCGGTGTCGATCTACGACGCCGAGACCCGCAGCCAGAACTTCGGCCAGGTCCGCAACGCCTACATCCGCATCGTCAACCAGGCCGGCGGCACCGAGATCGCCCGTTACGACTTGAGCGAGGACGCCGCCACCGAGACGGCCATGGTCTTCGGCGAGCTGTACCGCAACGGCGCGGAGTGGAAGTTCCGCGCGGTCGGCCAGGGCTACGCCTCGGGCCTGGTGGGCATCGCCCAGGACTTCGGCGTCAACGTCTGATCGTCGCCGACGTCTCGCGGAGGGCGCCCGGCACTGCGAAGGCGGTACCGGGCGCCCTTTCCGTTCCCTCCTCCGGGCCACCCCCGGGTCAGGCGTCGCCGTCCCGCCGGTGGCAGGGGCAGGAGCAGCGCAGCACGGTCACGCCCTCGCACGGCGGCTGGGTCTCCTCGCCGTCCCGGCACGTCCGGTGCCGTCCCAGGCGGCACGCCACCGACCGGTACTCCTCG
>NZ_DASQNP010000118.1:0-19131 GCF_035644915.1 Streptomyces sp. | reverse complement strand
GTGCGGCGTGCCGCTCGGCACCTGCCGGCCGGCCGTCCTGCCTCGGCAGGAGGAGGACCGCGGCGGAACCCGCGGCCGCGAAGAGCGCTCCCGCCAGGTAGGCCCCGCGGTAGCCGAGGTCCGAGGCGATGAGAGCGGCGTAGACGGCCACGGCGATCGCTCCCCCGATGTGCGTGGAGGCCTCGAAGAGGCTGGAGGCGGTGAGACGGTCCTCCTCCGCCGCGTCGGCGACCGCCGCCCGGGTGAGGGCGACGTAGTCCGTTCCCTCGGCCAGTCCGCGCAGAAGCAGCCAGGGCAGCACCGCGGTCGCGTAGCCGACCGTCCCGGCGTTGGCGCCCATGAGTCCCAGGGAGAGGGCCGCGAGGAGCAGGGCGCAGCATGCCGTGGTCCGCGGCCCCATCCACCGCACGATGCGCGCCGCGACGGTTCCGCTGAGTGTCGTGGCGACGAGGGTGGGTGTCAGGGCGAGACCGGCCTCCGCGGGGGACAGGTCATAGGCGTCCTGCAGGTGGAGGCTGCCCACGACGATGCCTGCCGAGTAGACCGCCGAGTGGGCCGCGCTGCCCAGACAGCTACCGATCACGCGGGGGGAGCGCAGCAGACCGGGCTTGAGGAGCGGATGCGCGGCGCGGCGTTCCCGGAGCGGGAACGCCACGAGCAGGAGCAGCCCGGCGACCGTGGCGGACCAGGTCGTCCAGGAGTGGAAGCCGTCGTGCTCGCCCTGGCCGACGCCGAGGAGGAGCAGGGTCACCCCGCCCGTGGCCAGGATCGCTCCGGGGACGTCCGGGCGGCCGGCCGGAGCGGTGCCCGGCCGGTCGGCGGGCAGGACGGAGACGGCCGCGGCGAGGAGCACCAGGGCGAAGGGAACCGTGGCGAGGAAGATCCACCGCCACCCGGCGGTGGCGGTCAGCAGGCCGCCGCAGACGGCTCCCGTGAGGCCGGAGACCGCTCCGGAGACCAGCACCACGGCCAGGACACGGCTGCGCCACGGCTCGCGGGGGAAGAGCGTTCCGGTCATCGCCAGGACCGTGGGAAGGACGAATGCCGCGGCCGAACCCTGCAGTGCCCTGCCGATCAGGAGCGGAACCGGGGACTGGGCGATCCCGGCGAGGAGGGTGGCGGCGGTCAGCAGGGCGAGGGCGGCGATCAGCACGTGCCTGCGGCCCCATCGGTTGCAGGCCTGTCCGGCCAGGAGCATCAGCCCGCCCAGGCCGAGTGAGTAGAGGTTGACCACCCAGGGGAGGGAGGCGGGCGCGAGGCGCAGGTCCCCGGCGATGGCGGGCAGCGCGGTCGCGACGGCGAGGCTGTCGAAGAGGACCAGGAAGAACGTGGCGCCCAGGAAGAGCGCGGTCGGCCAGGGCCGGTCGGTGGTCGGTGTGCGGGAGGGTCCAGAGGTCACGGCTGGTTCTGTTTCGGCTGCGGTGTGATGTGGTGGTCGATCTGCCGGGCGACGGCCTGGGCTATGAGGGCGTTGCCCTCGTGATTGGGGTGGGGCCCGAGGCGTCCGTGGGCGAACAGGGCGCGGTGGTCGGGCGCGTCGCGGAACGCCGGGGTGACGTCGATGACGGGGAGTATCCGCCGCATGGAGGCGAACGCCTGCGCGTATGCGGCACCCCCGTCGCGCTGGAGGTCCACCGGTTGCGGCATGACCAGCAGCACGGGCTGCTTTCCGGCCGCCGTGCACCGTTCGGCGAATCGCGCGACCAGTGCCTCGAGGAGCGCGAGGGCCCTGGGGTCCCGGTAGAGCCCGGCGGTCCAGCGGGCGTTGTCGCGCAGGACGACGTCGAACGCCCGGGCGAACGCGTGCTCGTGGTCGCCGCTGACCAGGCCGGCCACGAGGTGCCGCAGTATCGGCCCGTGCCGTCCGAAGCGCCGTGCGATGCGGGGGAGGTAGGGGAAACGCAGCAGGTCACGGCGGAACTTGGCGTCGAAGAAGTGGTCGAGTGACTGGATCCGGTCGAGGTGCCGGTGGTAGGTGGCGTACTCCGCCGGGGTCCGCACGGCCGGGCCGTGGTGGTGCAGGCGGCCGGCGGGGTCGAGGACGAAGCGCGGCTTGAAGGCCAGGGTGTTGCCGTACTCGAAGTAGTGCTTCCAGTAGGAGTGCACCCGTGCGATCGTCTCCGGCACCACTCCCATGACGACCACGTGTGCCTCCAGCGAGGGCAGCTCCCGCTCCAGACGCAGCAGGGCCTGGTCGAGGCCGTAGTTGCCGATGCCGTAGTTGGCGGCATGGGTGCCGAGCAGCCGGGAGAGCTGGTGCGGCCAGGTCTGGTCGTCGTTCACCAGCCGGCAGAAGACGAAGGAGTCGCCGAAGCACGCCACCTGGGACCGGACGTCCTCGAACCCGGGGTTGTTCCGCCGGCCGAGCGGGTCGATGGTGTACGAGGTCGTGCCGTCCCTGGTGCGCTCGGTGCCGGTCTGCCCGGGACGCCGGCACCATCCGAGGTCGGCGTCGAAGGAGTTCGAGGCGTGGCGGGCGACGAGCCGCTCGTCGATGTCGGGCGCGACGTCGTCGTCTCCGATGAGCCAGGGGAAGGACGGGCGGAGCCTGCGGACGAGGAGGTGGACGGCGGTCTCCGCGGCGAGCCAGCCCGCCAGTCCGGTGAGTGCGGTCCTGCCCCTCATCAGCGGATCCGCTCGGTGACCGCGGTGACGATGCGCTCGGTCAGCCGGTCGGGGGTGTTGTCCGGGCCGTGGCTGTCGAGGACCAGGTCGGGGTGGGCGGGGCGCGGGAAGGGAATGTCGACTCCCACGACGTCGCTCATGCGTCCCGCTTCCGCCGCGGCGTAGATGCCCTTGGTGTCCCGGGCCCGCAGGACGTGCATCGGGGCGTCCAGGAACACCTCGAAGTACTGCGAGAACGTTGTGCGGTTCCACGCCTGCCAGTCCGGGAAGACGGACAGCACGCTCGCGACGACATGGACGCCCTGACGGTCGAGCATGGCGCACAGGCGGCTGATGCGCCCCGCGTTGGTCTCACGCGCGGTCAGATCGTGTCCGAGATCGTCCCCCCACACCTCCCTGAGCAGATCACCGTCCAGGCGGACCAGGTCCCGCAGGTGGGGCTTGAGGGCGGCGGTCACGCGGGTGCCGACGGCCGTCTTGCCGGCGCCCGACATGCCGATCAGCCAGACGATCATGATGGGGTTCCTCTCAGTCGTGGGTGGGAAGCGCGAGCCGGCCCCGGGCCACGAGGTCCTCGTACAGGGCCAGGTCGGACTCGGTGTCCACTTCCGCCCATCCGTACGGGGCGGGCACCGCGTGCACCCGGTGGCCGCGGTCGATGAGGAGTTGCAGCAGGGAGGTCATGTCCATCGCGTCCCGGGTACGGTCGGGCAGCGTTCCGAGAACCGATTCGACGGCCGACCAGCCGGGCGGGGTGAACTTCAGCAGGCCCATGTACTGCCCTTCGATCTCCGCCGGGTGGGCGGCGCGGCCGCCGATGCGGCGTACGGTGCCGTCCCCGGCCAGCCGGAACGTCTCGGCGTCGTCGAGGGGGTCGGCGAACCTGAGGGACCACAGGTCCCACCAGTGGGGGTCGTAGGTGATGACCACGTCGCCGGGGGCGGCGGCCAGGCTCCGCACGGCGGCCGCCGGGTAGACGATGTCCCCGTACGCCACCACGCATGCGTGCGCGCGCAGCCAGGGAGCCGCGGCGCACAGGGAGGTGACCATGTTGGTGTTCTCCCAGCGGGTGGCCGGGAACGTCGTGTACCCGCCGTCCGCCAGTGCCTCGGCGCGGTAGCCGGTGACCACCGCCAGTTCGTCGGCCCCCGCGGCCCGCAGGGCGGTGCGCTGCCAGTGCAGCAGGGGTTTTCCCCTCAGCGGCACCATGCACTTGGGCTTCTCGTCGGTCAGGGTGCCCAGGCGCCTGCCGCGGCCCGCCGCCAGGATGACGGCCTTCATCGTGTTCCTCCGAAGTGGGAGCGGAACAGTGCGCGGTCCTCCTCGGCGAACGGCTCGATCCGCTCGGGGTGCCACATGATGCCCAGCAGGGGCGCCGACTCGTGCCGGACCGCCTTGACGATCCTTCCCGGCCCCCTCACCCACGGAAGCAGTGGCGCGGGAGTCTCGGTGGTCGCCCAGTGGTGATAGCTGTTGACGGTTCTCCGTCGCCCGTCGATCTCCAGCACCTGTCGCTCGGCCACCTGTCCGGTGACGCGCCACAGGCGCGCACCGAAGCGGTGCTGCAGGTGCTGCATGCCCCGGCAGACCCCTATGAGGGGAATCGGCCGCGACAGTGCCTCGTCTATGAGGACGGACTCCGTGGCGTCCCGCTCCGGTACCCGGCCCCCGCAGACGGCGAGGTCGTTCCCGCCGGTGAGCAGTATGCCTCCCACGGGCAGGTCCGCCAGCGTCCTGCGGACGGTGACGGGGTCGTTGGGCAGCGGCAGCGGCAGCAGGCCGCAGCCGCGCAGGAACGCCCACCAGCGCTGGTCCGCCGCGTCGCTACGGGTTCCGTGCGCCGGGTCCGTGGCCACCCGCTGGCTCACGGCGATGTACGTCACATCACCACCTCCACCCGGCGGTTCAGGCAGTCCAGCATGATGTGGCGGGCTTCCGACCACTGCTCGTAGAGGACGTCGCCGGCGCCGATGACCGCCGGCACCCCCAGTTGGTGTGCGCGGATGGCCATGTGCGAGTTGGCACCGCCGTACCGGGTGATGAATCCGGTGATGCCCTTGGAGAACACCCAGTCGTACCCCGGGTCGCCGCTGGGGAGCAGCAGGATCTTGCCGGCCAGTTCGGCGGTGTCGGTGTCGGCCGTGGCCACCGGGCCGCTGGTCCTGCCCTGGGTGATGAAGTTCGGTTCGCCGGGGGTGAGCCGGAAGGAGAAGACGTCCTCGGAGGAGGTGATGACCGGGGGGAGGACGATACGCCTGGTCAGCTCGTACTTGCGGCGGCCCTCGTCGACGGCGCTGCTGAGAACGCTGCGGCTGTTGGACGCCCCCCGGTACAGTTCCCCGATGTCCTCGGCCGAGGCGTACGACAGGTCGTCGGCGCTCAGGCCGACCTGTTCCCCCAGGCTCTTCATGATGCGCAGGGCCTCGCTGAGGTGGCGGGAGAATTCGAACTTGGAGTTCTCCCGCCGTTCGATGCTGCTGGTGATGAAGGCCAGCAGGCCTTCCGCGCTCTGCTTGAGGCCGTGCTTCCGCAGCAGGTCGTCGATCCGCCGGGCCGCGCCGGGGGGCAGGGGAGGCCGGGCCGCGGTTCGGGCGGGTGGTGGCCTGTGGGACCAGGTGAAGTACGTGTCGGGTGCCTCGTCGTACCGGGGGGAGCGGATGTCGTAGGTGCCGGGGCGTAAGAACCCGTACCGGTTCAGGAACTCCTCCCGGGACAGCTCGGCCCGGTCACGCAGCATGCGGTTCGTCGGGGTGTCCAGGGAGGCCATCAGGCGGGTCACGTACTCCTGCGGCAGCACGCCCCGGGCCACGAGGGACCTCAGCAACTCGGTGGCGATGAAACCGAGCCGGGCGTAACCGGCGAACGGCCGTGTTCCATGGCGCCGGCAGTCCTCGAGGAGCCAGTAGATCCGGGCGGGCGGTTCCAGCACCGAGTCCCGTATGCGGGTGAAGCGTTCGGGCAGCGAGGCGATGCTCTCGGCGTCGGTGCGCAGGGCGGGGTGGTCCTCGTCCATGAGGGCGTTGGTCAGGTCCCTCAGGGAATCGAGGATCCGGGTGCGTTCCTCCCCGGTGAACAGTGTGCCGGTCCGGCGGGACAGGCGTTCCGGGAGCGTGAAGGAGTAGCAGGTGAAGAAGACGTCGAACTCCACCTTGTCGTGGAGTTCGGGATGTGTCGTCAGCCGGTCCACGTAGTGGTCGACCAGGCGCTCGGCCAACCGGTCGTCGAGTCCGGCGGGAACCAGCGAGTTGGCGCTGGCCCGCACGTCGACGTACGGCACTCCGCAGAAGTCGAGCAGCAGCGGGAATCCCCGTACGTCGCGGTAGCCGTAGCGCCGGCGCTGGTCGGCCCATTCCATGTCGGTGATGAGCTTGCGGTAGAGGGACAGGGCCAGTGGACGCGGGCGGGCGCCCAGGATCTCCGCCGGGTTCCAGTCGGGCATGACGCCGAAGACGGTACGGCGGCCCAGCAGGTAGGGGTGGGGCATGCTCGCACGCCGGACCTTGCCCGCGACGATGTCCACGGCGGACTCCAGCCCGGGATCCTCCCGCTCACCGGCCACGGGAAGCGGCCTGACCTGGAAGAGGTACAGCTCCCCTCGTCCGTCGAAGGCGTACTCGACGTCGAGGGCCTGCCGCTGGAAGATCGCCTCGAGTTCCCGGGCCAGCTCGGCGAGTCGTCGCATCCGCGGGTCGCGCGGCGGGCCGGGGGCGTGCTTCCAGCAGTAGAACATGCACAGGTGCGCCGACGTCCCGCTGGTGACGGCCGAGGTGTCGCCGAGCCCCTCGTAGTTGATCACGAGGTAGGGGGCGCCGGTGTTCGGGTCCGAGGTGAACATCACCCCGGTCGTCGTGGCGTTCTCCAGCATCGGCTGTACGAGCACGTGCTGCCGGCCGATGTCGTCCGTTTCCAGGGAGCCCTTGGCGGTGTAGGACTCGATCACCGCGTCCACCGCCGCGCCCAGCGCGTCGGGGCCGACGACGCCGGGCACCGAGAGGTAGCCGCCGGGCTCCATGGCGTCGGGGCTGTCCTCGTGCGCGGTGCTGCTGCGGACGATCAGTCTCCCCTTTCCCCAGCGGGTGTTCGAGATCGCCTCCACCAGGGATGCGCGGCGCGCCCGCCACTCCTCGACCCGGAAGCGGGTCAGGGGGAGAACGGACGCGTTCTGGAGCAGGGGCGCCACTCGCTCCAGGGTCTCGGCCTTCGAGCCGAAGAGAACGTGTTTGGCCGCATGGGTAACCATGGGATTCCTCCGGGAGAGTTCGGACGATCGGCCCGGGCCGGTCTCACGACCCCTGCGGGTCGGCCGGCAGGGAGTACCCGAATCGCTGTGCGGTCGCCCGGATACCGTCATGGGCGAACGGCCGGGCCAGCGCGGGAGTCATCCACTCCTGCCACTCCCCCACCTTGCCCCTGCGCATGATCCTCGGGCCTTCCGCCCGCGCCCCGGTGGACCGGGCGACCTGGTCCTCATGGCCGCGCATCGCCTCGAAGCTGCTGCGGTGCAGGGCGCTGTCGAGGGCGTCGTCCGCCACGTCGACGCCCAGGTCGTCCAGGGCTCTGCGCATGGTGCTCCGCGGGCTGCGCTTGACGTCCTCGAAGCGGGTGACGGTGTACCGTCCGATGTCCCGCGCGCGCCGCAGCCACTCCTCGTAGAAGAGGCTCCAGTCCTCCGTGGGGAGCCTGCCGGTGAAATCCGGTCCGGTGATGAACTCCTCGAACGTCCCGTCGGCGCGGTCCCACGGTTCCTCGCCGAAGTCGGCCCGCCAGCGGTACCAGGAGTACAGGGCGTCCCGGGGGTCGCGCACGACGAGCCAGACACCCGACAGGTCGCGGTGGGAGAACACCTCCGGCGGCAGGTGGGTCTTGAAGAAGCGCGGCCGGTGGCGGATCCTCCCCTCCGTCCGCTCTCCGGTGTCCCGCCGGTGCATGGCCGACAGGCGGTTCCGGAAGGCGGCGTGCCCGGGGACGCCTGCCGAGGTGCCGTCGGGGAGGATCTCCTCCGTGTACGGGTCCACGTAGTTCAGGCCGAGTTCCTGGAGCACGTTGGCGACGAGCGACTGGCCCGAGCCGCCGTATCCGCCCAGAACGATGTCATCGCGTCCCACGTGCCGGAGATTGCGCTGGTACAAGGAGCTGATGCGTCGGTCGGTCACTTCCCGCCTCTTCCCGGTTCTCAAGCCGTCGGTATCCGCGCGATCGGGTCGCGGCCGGTGCCGCGGTCCGCCGGGCGGACCGCGGCACCGGCTTCCCCGTCAGTCACGGCGCCTGACGGCCCAGGCCCGGCTCAGGTAGGTGACCTCCACCGTTTCGACGTGGGCGAGGCGGCGCTCCACGTGGTCGAGGAACCGCGCGAACTTCTCCTCGCCGAGCTGGGAGCGGACGTCGTTGACCGAGCGCCACAGGCCGAGGTGGTGCTCGACGGTCTGGGTGACGACGTGCCGCCCCTCCAGGGTCGTCACGTCGTCGAAGAGCGGGTGCGCGGCGAGGCGTTCGGTCAGCGTCTCGGTGAAACCGGACCGGCCGAAGGCGGATTTCCGCAGGCCGGGGTGGAGCCGGTTCAGTTCCTCCTCGATCTCCGCGAGGAGGGGGTTGGCCTGCAGGAGGCGCGTGCTCCACAAGGCCGCGAACCAGCCGCCGGGGCGCAGTACGCGGTGGAACTCCGCGGTCCCCTGGTCGAAATCCACCCAGTGGAACGAAGAGGCCATTGTGACCAGGTCCGCGGCGGCGTCCGGCAGGCCGGTGGACTCCCCCGTGCCGGTGCGCCAGGAGATGCCCAGCCCCTTGGAATCCCGCATGCCGACGCTGCGCATGTCGTCGTTCGGCTCGACGGCCGTCACCGACCTGAAGCCCGCCTCGTGGAGCATCCGGGTCCAGATCCCCGTACCGGCGCCGACGTCCACGGCGTCGAGCTCGCCGGCGGGACGCCCTAACAGCCCCAGCAGGGCCGCCCGGACGGAAGGTGCGTAACCGGTCCGGTAGGCGGAGTAGTTCTCGGCCAGTCCCGTGAAGTCTCCCGGCTTCAGAGCACTGCGTGGTGACACGTACGAACCTCCCTGTCCGACGGAGGAGACGGCCGTCGCCGACGAAGGGCGCTGAGCCATGTCCCGCTCACCTCTCCGCGACTCCCGCGTCTCCTCCTTGACACTCTCCGGCAATTGAGCCCCCCGCGTACCCGGGCCCTTGAGGGGTAAACAGAAGGCTTTGGGATTCCTCGTGCGGCATGTGCCGGACCGGGGAGTCCACCGTGTCCGTGACGGCCCCGGTCCGCTGCCTCACGGCACACGCCGGCGGATACCGGCCGGAGACACCGGTGCACGGCGGGAGGCCCCGGGATCCGCCATGGTCCCGGGGCCTCCTGCCGTCAACGCCGTGCGGATCAGTAGTAGTTGTTGCCGTCCCAGCCCGAGGTGGCGCAGGACTGCGCCGTGTCGCCCTCGAAGGTGCACACCTGGATGCGCAGGGCCCAGATGCCGCTCGAGTCGGTGAGCGAAGTGCTCCAGATGCCCTCGGTGTTGTGGCCGGTGGTGACCGAGCGCCACGCATAGCTGGTCACGTTGCGGGTCGGGTCCAGGGACTGCACCCGGATCCGGACGTGGTGCCCGTCGGCGGCGGTGTCACGCACGCGGAGGTGGATGCTGTGCGCGTAGGTCTTGCTCGCGTAGCTGAAGTCGCCCCAGCCCTCCGAGCCGGTCGCCCTGTCGTACACGGAGCCGGCGGACGCGGTGCCGGTGGAGAGCACGAGCGCCGCGACGGCGGCCGCACCCACGGTGAGAACACGACGGAGTTTCAAGGATCTCCCTGTTTCGGATCGGGCTGTGTGCTGCGGAAGACTCAATCATGCACATGCCCACCGGATCTCGGTCGTCATGTGAGCGGGATAACAGGCCGCTCAGGCCCACCCCCTGCGGGTGTTCCGTGGCGATCACCGGCTTGCTCCGGGTCTCCTCCGCACCGAAGGGGCCCAGCGGATCGGCGTGCCGGCCGGGCCGTCCCGGCCCGGGGACGTGAACTCGTCGCCCCCATCGCCGGGATGGTCGCCGGTACGGTCCGGGCCGTGCCGCTCACTCGCCTGTGACAAGCCTGTGACGGGAAGCGTGACCTCCATCACAGGCCGGCATGGCCCCGTCCTGATCGACTCGGCGGATGCGCAGCGCCCTCCTCACCCCTCCCGTCGTCCTCGCCGGTGTCCTGCTGCTCGCGGCGTGCGGATCGCAGCGGGCCGGGTCGGGGAGCGACGGCTCGGCACAGACGCGGGTGTCCGGTGCCCCGGACTCCCCCAACGGTTCCTCCTGCCGGGCCCGGCCTTCCGGAACACCGGCCGCGTCCAGCCCCCCGGCCCCGCCCGGAGGCCCTTCCGGCCTGGATGAGGACGGAGTCAGGATCACCGGCCTGAGCGGCGGCGCCCGCCCCTGCGCCGCGTTCGAGGTCACCCATCACCAGGGCGAACCCTTCACCTACACGATCACCTTCACGTTCCTGTCGGCCACCGGAGAGGCGCTGGCGACCGCGGAGCGAACCGTGCCGTCCGTCAGGCCCCGCCGGACCGTGCAGCGCACCGTCACCGTGGACGGGCTTCCACCGGGCGCGCACGGCGCGGCACACGTGCGGATCACCCAGGTGAGGAGCGTCCCCGCCGACGAGGCGTCCTCCGCGGGAGGGCCTTGCCCACCCTCGGGCACGCGCGTGTACGCCGACGACGGCGACGCCGCCATGGGGCTCCGCGTCGTGGGTCTCCACCTGGAGAACTGCGGCACCGGAACCGTCCGGCTCAACGGCTATCCGCGACTGCAGCTCCTCGACGGGGACCACAAGCCCGTCAGCGGCGTGAGAGTCCTCCGCGGGGGCAGCGCCATCGCCACCGGCACCGGAGCCGACGGCATGCCCCATCCACTGGCCCTCAAGCCCGGCGAGCGCGCCTACGCCGGGCTGGTCTGGCGCAACACGGTCGACTCCGTTGTCGGCGATCCCGTCAACGCCCCCTATACGAGGGTGTGGGCACGGCCCGGCGCCGCCCCCGTGATGGTGGTCCCGGAGTTCGACCTGGGCACGACGGGGAGGCTCGGCGTCGGCCCCTGGAAGAAGGACGGGACGGACACACCGGCCACCGGCGGCACCCCCGGCATGCGACCGTCCGGACCACCGTCGGCGCCCACCGTCCCCGCACATCCGTGAGGGGCGGTGGACACGCCCGGTACCGGTCGTCCCACGCGGGTGCCGTCAGGCCGCCGCCCGGCGCCGCCACGGCTCCGGGCGGGCGGGCACGCCGGACCGGTCGAACCCCGTGGGGTGATGCGCGATGACCGGCTCGTCCGGCCCGGGTGCCGGGAGGAACCAGCCCTCCAAGGGCTCCCGTCCCGGGAGGGGAGCATGACCTCCTCATGGCCGGGTCCCCGGACCGGCCGTGACCGGATGACACGTACGCGGACCGTCCGGCGGCCGGGAGAAATATCACGGGCGCCGCGACGGCCCACCGCCCTACAGTCGCCTCATGGACGATGAGGACGGCTACTTCGGAGAGGCGGTCGCCGCGACGTACGACGAGTCGGCGGCGGACATGTTCGAGCCGGGCGTCGTGGATCCGGCGGTCGATCTCCTGGAGGAACTCGCCGGCGACGGACGGGTGCTGGAGCTGGGCATCGGAACAGGGCGCATCGCGCTGCCGCTGGCCCGCCGCGGGGTCCCGGTCCACGGCATCGACCTGTCGCGGGCGATGGTCGCCCGGCTGCGCGCCAAGCCGGGCGGTGACGCGATCGGCGTGACGATCGGCGACTTCGCGACAACGAGGGTGGACGGCACGTTCTCGGTCGCGTACCTGGTCTTCAACACGATCATGAACCTGACGACGCAGGACGCCCAGGTGGAGTGCTTCCGCAACGCCGCGGCCCACCTGGAGCCCGGTGGCTGCTTCGTCGTCGAAGTCGGGGTCCCCGAGCTGCGCAGGCTCCCGCCGGGGCAGAACGTGGTGCCGTTCCGCACCAGCCCGACGCAGTGGGCGTTCGACCTCTACGACACCGCCACCCAGGCGATGAGTTCGAACTACGTCGAGGTCGTCGACGGACGCGGCTCGTACCGGTCGATTCCCTTCCGGTACGTGTGGCCGGCCGAGCTGGACCTGATGGCCCGGATCGCCGGGCTCCGGCTGCGCGAGCGGTGGGCCGGCTGGGCACGGGAGCCCTTCACCGGTGAAAGCGACCGGCACGTCTCGGTCTGGGAGAAACCCGCCGACTGACCAGCACCCCGTGCGCGCACCACCCGCTGCCGAACCGCGACCGTCGTGTTCCTCCCGCCGACGCGGACGATGGGCGGGGAGCACGGCATGGCCCGTCGGCGACTCGCCAGGGCACTGCCCGGCGGCGTGCCATCCCCGGCAACCGTCTTTACCGGCCACGGCACCGGTCCTTCGCCCGGGAGGGCGGGCCGCTGGTGATGCGGCCCGAGTACGCCGGCCGCAAGGAGGGCTCGCGGTTCAGGCGACCACACGTCCGCATGCGGCGAGCCGCTGGGCGTGGAAGCGGCGCACGCCGTGCGTGCCGCGAACACATCGACCCCGCCGGGTGCGCCACCGCCGGGCCGTCCGGTACGCACGGGGCGGCGGTGCCGACGCGCCGGAAGGGTCCGCACCGGCCGCGCACTTCCCGTCCCTCCCCTCCGGAGCGGTTGGGAGCGGAAGCCCCGCGGCCGGCTCGCCGCACGCGATGCGGACACGCGATACGGAGGAAGCGATCCTTCGGCACCGGCTTCGACTTCTGGAATTCCTCCGCGGTTGAAAGCTTTCGTTTCTCCATCTCTTGACGCTTATGGTTCAGACCTTTAGATTCACCGCTCGTCAAACCCCTTGTTTCCTGCGGCAGTTCGGCTCCAAGAACTCCGCCGTGCGCTCTCCTCCGCACCAGTCAGCCGTACGCGAAAGGCTGTGATCCTTCCCCATGGCCGGACAACCCCCCACACGTCCCGCCGCACTGCGGGGCCCGCTCGCCGTGGCGCTGCTGGCCCTGTCGGCAAGCCTCCTCACCGCCTCCCCCGCCGAGGCCGCCACCGGGACCATCACCGGCCTGGCCGGCAAGTGCCTCGACGTCGCCGGTGCGAACCCCGCCGACGGCACGCCCGTACAGCTCTACGAGTGCAACGGCACCGCCGCCCAGCAGTGGACCGTCGGCCCGGACGGCACCGTCCGGGCCCTCGGCAAGTGCCTGGACGTGACCGACCACGCGACGGCCGACGGCGCCAAGGCCCAGTTGTGGACCTGCACAGGAGCCGCGAACCAGAAGTGGACCGTCACCGCCGCACGCGACATCGTCAATCCGCAGGCCGACAAGTGCCTCGACGTCACGGACGGCAACGCGGCCAACGGCACCCGGATCCAGATCTGGACCTGCACCGGCGCCCCGAACCAGAAGTGGACGGCACCCGCCGAGCAGACCGGCGACCAGTGCTGGGCGACGCACTACGGGCCGCAGCCGCCCGGTGCCCTCACGGCCAGCGGTGAGCTCTTCGACAACAACGCGGACACGGCGGCCACCTCGCTGAGCCGGCAACCGCAGTTGCCGTTCGGGACCCGGGTGCAGGTCACCAATGTCGCCAACGGCAGATCGCTCGTCGTGCGCATCAATGACCGGGGAACCTTCGTGCAGACCCCGCAGGAGCCCAAGTGCCTCGACCTGACCGACGGGGCGTTCAGCCGGCTCGGCGGAAGCCTCGACCCGGACGCCGGTCACATCGTCGTCACCCAGAAGGTCCTGGACTGACGGCACCCTGCGGTGCACCACCGGAGCGGAGGGTCCACGGTCCCCCACCGGACTCCTGCCCCGGCACACCAGGAGACGACGTGCGCGCCCGCGCCCAGCAGCCACAGACCGCCCCGGCCCGGTGACCGGCACCGTTCGCGAGCCCACACGCGCCCGCGGCCGGTCCGTCCGCGCGGCACCCCACACAGCCCCTGCCCCTTCCCACGACCAGGAGGGACGTCCACCATGTCCGTGTCCCGTAGCAAACGGTTCTCCCTCAGACGCATCGCCTTCGGCCGCCTCGCCGTGACCGCCGCCCTCGCCGCCGTCCTGTCCGCGTTGTCCACCGCCGTGCCCGCCCAGGCCGCCGACGGACAGATCACCGGGCTCGCCGGAAAGTGCGTCGACGTGGCAGGGGCCAACAGTGCCAACGGCACCGCCGTGCAGCTCTACGAGTGCAACGGCACCGCCGCCCAGCGCTGGTCCAACCCGGGTGACGGCACCCTGCGCGCGCTCGGCAAGTGCCTGGACGTCGTCGACCGCAGCACGGCCGACGGGGCGGCGGTCCAGTTGTGGGACTGCACCGGCGGCGCCAACCAGCAGTGGGTGGTCACCGCGGCCCACGACATCGTCAACCCGGCCGCGGACAAGTGCCTGGACGTGCGGGACAACAACAGCGCCAACGGCACCCGTCTGCAGATCTGGACCTGCACCGGAGCCGCGAACCAGAAGTGGAACGCGCCGGCCGCCGGCGGCAACACCCCGTCCGGCTTCGTCGTCACCGAGACCCAGTTCAACCGGATGTTCCCGAACCGGAACGGCTTCTACACCTACAGCGGCCTGGTCCAGGCCCTGAACTCCTACCCGGCCTTCGCCACCACCGGTGACGACACCACGAGGAAGCGGGAGGCCGCCGCCTTCCTCGCCAACGTCAGTCACGAGACCGGCGGCCTGGTGCACATCGTGGAGCAGAACACCGCCAACTACCCGCACTACTGCGACAGCAGCCGGCCCTACGGCTGCCCCGCGGGCCAGGCGGCGTACTACGGCCGCGGCCCGATCCAGCTGAGCTGGAACTTCAACTACAAGGCGGCGGGCGACGCCCTGGGCATCGACCTGCTGGGCAACCCCTGGCTGGTGCAGAACGACGCCGCCGTGGCCTGGCGCACGGGGCTGTGGTACTGGAACACGCAGTCCGGCCCCGGCACCATGACCCCCCACAACGCCATGGTCAGCGGAGCCGGCTTCGGGCAGACCATCCGCTCCATCAACGGCGCCCTGGAGTGCGACGGCAGGAACCCCGCACAGGTGCAGAGCCGCGTGGCCAAGTACCAGGAGTTCACCGCCGTCCTCGGCGTGAGCCCCGGCGACAACCTGTACTGCTGACGGCCGTCCGGGCACGGCAACCCGCGTGCGCGGGCCGGAGGATTCCCCTCCGGCCCGCGCACCCGGATGGAACCCGCTCGGCCACCGGCTCCCCCGGTGCTCCGGCGCCGGGCGCCGCCATACGGCGGAGCCCACGGGCCGCGCGGCGGTGGACGGGGAGATGGCTGCGGGTGGGTACGGCGCGGGTGCCCCGCCCGTCAGGGGTCCGCCGACCGGGTGTGCGCGTCACATCGGCGCCGAGGTGGCAGGAATCACACAGGGGGACAAACAAGGGCGAATTCCTGCGAATTACCTCCCTCGTCCCGCGCAAGGATCCCTTTCCCGCCCTGGTGCGGCCATGGAATCCGGCCGCGGCGTCTCGCCCGGGCGGCACCGTTTGAGTGACCGAAAGAGCGGGTGGTTAACATATGAGCACCGCCTAGCTCGAAAGATGGACCCGTGACTACCACCGTAGACTCGTTCACCAATTGGAAGAACCGCGAGGAGATCGCGGAGTCGATGATCCCGATGATCGGGAGGTTGTACCGGGAGCGGGACGTCACGGTCCTGCTGCACAGCCGCTCCTTGGTGAACAAGTCGGTGATCAGCATCCTCAAGACCCACCGGTTCGCCCGGCAGATCGCCGGTGAGGAACTCTCGGTCACCGAGACGCTGCCGTTCCTGCAGGCTCTCACCAAGCTCGATCTCGGCCCCTCGCAGATCGACATCGGCATGCTCGCCGCGACGTACAAGACCGACGACCGCGGTCTCTCGGTGGAGGAGTTCACCGCCGAGGCCGTCGCCGGCGCCACGGGCGCCAACAAGATCGAGCGCCGCGAGCCGCGCGACGTCGTCCTCTACGGGTTCGGCCGCATCGGCCGCCTCCTCGCCCGCCTGCTCATCGAGAAGACCGGGTCCGGAAACGGCCTGCGGCTGCGCGCCATCGTCGTCCGCAAGAGCGCCGGCCAGGACATCGTCAAGCGCGCCTCGCTGCTGCGCCGTGACTCCATCCACGGCCAGTTCCAGGGCACGATCACCGTCGACGAGGCGAACAGCAAGATCATTGCCAATGGCAACGAGATCAAGGTGATCTACTCCGACGACCCGACGTCGGTGGACTACACGGCGTACGGCATCAAGGACGCCATCCTCATCGACAACACCGGCAAGTGGCGCGACCGCGAGGGTCTGTCGAAGCACCTCCGTCCCGGTATCGCCAAGGTCGTCCTGACCGCGCCGGGCAAGGGCGACGTCCCCAACATCGTCCACGGCGTCAACCAGGACACGATCAAGCCGGACGAGCGGATCCTGTCCTGCGCGTCCTGCACCACCAACGCGATCGTCCCGCCGCTGAAGGCGATGGACGACGAGTACGGCGTCCTGCGCGGCCACGTGGAGACCGTCCACTCGTTCACCAACGACCAGAACCTGCTGGACAACTACCACAAGTCCGACCGCCGTGGCCGCTCGGCGCCGCTCAACATGGTCATCACCGAGACCGGTGCCGCCTCCGCCGTCGCCAAGGTGCTGCCCGACCTCAAGGCGAGGATCACCGGCAGCTCGATCCGCGTCCCGGTGCCGGACGTCTCGATCGCGATCCTCAACCTGCAGCTCGCGCGCGAGACCACCCGCGAGGAGGTCCTCGACTACCTCCGCAACGTGTCGCTGACCTCGCCGCTCAAGCGCCAGATCGACTTCATCAGCGCCCCCGACGCGGTCTCGAGCGACTTCATCGGCTCGCGCCACGCCTCGATCGTCGACGCCGGCGCCACCAAGGTCGAGGGCGACAACGCGATCCTCTACCTGTGGTACGACAACGAGTTCGGCTACTCCTGCCAGGTCATCCGCGTCGTCCAGTACATCTCCGGGGTGGAGTACCCGACCTACCCGGCCCCCGTGGCCTGATCCCGGCGCACCCGTCCGACCCGGTGTCCCGGCGGGCGGGGTGGCAGTGGGGCGGCAGCCGGTCCCCCACGGCATCCGGTCGCCCCACCGCCCCTGTCGGTCGCCGCAGCGGGCCGTAACCGGCGCACAGTACGGCGGCTGTCGTACAGCGCGGGAGGGAGCGGGCTCTGCCCGTGGGCCCTGCCGTGGGCTCCGTCCGTGTGGTCTTCAGCGGGCCGCGGCGGTGCCCGGGCACGGTGGCAGCGCGCTCCCGGGCACGGCGACGGCGAACCGCCGTCCCGGGCCGTGCCGTTGGAGTTCGGCGTCCGGCGCCTCCGGCAGCATCAGCGCCGGGGGCTTCAGGGCGCGCAGGCCGGCGAGGACCGCGCCGTCCGGGAGGCCGGCCATCGCCGCGCCGAGCCCGGGTCGTTCGTGCCGCGCAGTTCCGAGACCCGGGTGCCGGTGTGCCCGACCTCCTGCCTCCAGAGCTCTTCGCAGGGGAAACGGGTGAAGAAGTCCTCCTCCGGCCCGGCTCCGGCCGCGCCGGTCAGGGCGTCGCTTGCGTGGGCGACCTGGAACTCGGGCGGGGAACGGGCGCAGTGGGCGTAGGCGTCGAAGAAGTCCGCCGACGCCGAGAACACGCCGCCCCAGGCGCCGGTGGCAGGGTCCACATCGACGAAGAAGGTGTCGCCGGTGCCGAGTTCGAGGATCACCCGGGCTGTCCCGCCGGGCCCTCACACCGCTCACGGGAGGCGGCGGTGCGCCGCGGATCGAGGAAGAGCCGGTCGTACGTGCCGACGTGCCGATCCTGACGCCTGTCACGGCACGCAGCACCGTACGGATGCCGTCGGGCGGGTCGGCTCCGCCCCGGTCAGCTCCGCATCCGTGGCGCCGGGATCCGGCGTGAAGGTCTCCGACAGCCGCCGGGCCGTCTCCCGCAGGGCCTCGACGGCGTCCTGCGCGGTGACGGTCATGACGTCCCCTCCCTCCATCGTCCATCGCCGCACAGCCATATGAACGGCCTCTGACATTCCCCCTTCCCGGGCCATGGGCCGGTCGCCGCATCCTGGTCGCCCCGGTGGGTGACGTCCCGTCCGGCACCGCCACACCTCCCCTGCGCGGTCACCCGCGTCCGCCGCGGCTTCCGGCGCGTCGGGAAACGCGGGAGCCCTACGGGCATCCGCCGCGACGGGCCAGCCGCGATCATGTTCCACCCCGTCACACCAACCCGGAAGACCTCCGAAAATTTTCGACAACGTTGGCCCTGTTTTTGATCTTTGAATCGGGGATTCCAGGCCGGTAACGGATTCAACCATCCACATATAGCCACTGACCAGGCCTCATCCCTCGTCAAGAAGTCTCCACCCAGGACAGGCTTTCCGGAATTCTTGCGGGAACCGTTGACAACCCAGAGAGCCGGACCAACACTGTCGCCATCGACAGGCCCCCATCGCTGTCGGTCCGGGTCGCCCGTGCGACCTGGTTCTCCGGTCGCCGACCGCACGACGACCGGCTATCCCCCCACCGTCGTTGTACGACGCCGACGTGCGGTGGCCGTCACCCCGGCCACCGGCAGCCCGCCGGGTCGTATCACGCTGCCTGGCCTCGTGCCAGCCTTCGCAAGGAGGAAGCAATGCACAAGGACGACGCCCCCGCCCACCAGGTCAGCCGCAGGGGCTTCATCGGCCGTGCCGGCGCCCTGGTGGTGGCCACGTCCGGGCTGATGCTGCCCGGCACCGGCATTGCCCACGCCCAGACCATCACCACGAACCAGACCGGCAACCACAACGGGTTCTACTACTCGTTCTGGACCGACGCCAACGGAACGGTCTCCATGACCCTGGGGTCCGGTGGCAACTACAGCACCTCGTGGCGCAACACCGGGAACTTCGTCTGCGGCAAGGGCTGGAGCAACGGCGGACGCAGGACCGTGCGCTACTCCGGCAGCTTCAACCCGTCCGGCAACGGATACCTGTGTCTCTACGGGTGGACGTCGAACCCGCTCGTGGAGTACTACATCGTCGACAACTGGGGCACCTACCGGCCCACGGGAACGCACAGGGGCACGGTCACCAGCGACGGCGGCACGTACGACATCTACCAGACGATGCGGTACAACGCGCCCTCCGTCGAAGGCACCAAGACCTTCCCCCAGTTCTGGAGCGTCCGGCAGTCGAAGAAGACGGGCGGAACCATCACCACCGGCAACCACTTCGACGCGTGGGCCCGGGCCGGGATGCAGCTCGGCAACTTCAGCTACTACATGATCATGGCCACAGAGGGATACCAGAGCAGCGGCAGCTCCAACATCACGGTGAGCGGGTGACCGTCCCGCCCTCCGCCGAGGTCATCCCGGCCAGGGACGCCAACGCAGCCCGGCCCAGGGCAAGTTGACTCCCGAACACCTGGAACACCGCACCCGTGGTGCGGCGGCCCATGGCCGCCGCACCACACTGCTGTCGGCCCGTGGCCGCCGCGCAGGCTGACGGGGCCTCATCCCCTCGGGAGGGATGCCACGGTGTCACCCCCGCAG
>NZ_DASQNP010000117.1:0-6698 GCF_035644915.1 Streptomyces sp. | reverse complement strand
CAGCGGCCCGCCGGAGCGGCTGCCTCCGAAGGCGCCCCCGGCGCGGCACGGTCGCGGACCGCGCGCTGCTGGACCGCGTGATCGCCGTCCACGGCGCCACCGGCACGGTGCACCCGGCCGCGCGGAAGCCGGTGGGCGAGTCCGTGGAACGGCCGCTGACGTACGGCCGGGAGAACGTGCACGGCCCGACCGCACTGCTGGCGGCGGTGGCCGCGGCGGGTGTGCGGCGCTCCCCCTTCTCCTCCTCGGCCGCCGTCCGCTGCATGCCGGACGGGGAACCGGCCGCGGAGGAGACCCCGTACCGGCCGCTGGGCCCGTACGGCGGGACGGAACGCGCGGGCGAGTGGCGGGTGCGCGCCGCCGGGAAGGCGCACGGGCCCGGCCACCGCGTGCCTGCGCTGCTTCGACGTGGCGGGTGCCGCACGGCCGGAGTCGGCCGGTGCCGGTGTGTCCAACGTCATCCCGATGTTCTTCGGCGACGGCCGCCCGACGCCCGACGGCGCCTGCGTGCGCGACCACGTCCACGTCGCCGGCCTGGCCGACGCCCGCCGGCCGGCCTGGTCGCCTCGGCCGGGCGGATCGGCCGGGCGGATCGGCCGGGAGCCGGGCTGGGCTCCCCGGTACGGGGTACGCCAGATGGTGGCCCCGGCGTGGGAGGGCCGGCGCCCGCGCCGCCCCCGCGTGCCGCGGCCACTCGCTCCCGCACCGGGGAGTGAGGCGAAGGGCAGGAAGAAGGGCCAGGTCAGAGGGGATGACAACGGTGTTCAGTGCCGCGTTGCCCGATACCCCCCTCCCGTAGTTCACTGAAGGTCGTCCGCCGATCGACCGCGAGGCTGGAGGCATCTTCCATGGGCGCAGGGCACAACCACGGCGGACCGCCGCCCGGTGGGCGGGGTACGGCGGCGGCCGCGTACCGGGGACGGCTGCGCGTCACGCTGGGCATCGCACTCGCGCTGCTGCTCGCCGAACTCGTGGGTGCCGCCCTGACCGGTTCGCTGGCGCTGCTGGCGGACGCGGGCCACGTGGCGACCGACGCCATCGGCATCGGGATGGCCCTGCTGGCCATCCGCATCGCCAACCGGCCCGGCAGCGAGCGGCGGACCTTCGGCCTCGCCCGGGCCGAGATCCTCGCCGCCCTGCTCAACTGCCTGCTGCTGCTCGGGGTCGGCGGCTACATCCTGGTGGAGTCCCTGGAGCGGCTGCGTCACCCGACGGAGGTGCCCGGCGGGACGACGGTGCTGTTCGGTGTGATCGGCCTGGCCCTCAACGGCCTGTCCCTGGCGCTGCTGATGCGGGGCCAGCGGGAGAGCCTGAACGTGCGCGGCGCCTTCCTGGAGGTGGCGGCGGACGCCCTGGGCTCGCTGGCGGTGATCGTCTCCGCACTGGTGATCGTGGTCACCGGCTGGCGGCAGGCCGACCCGATCGCCTCGCTGCTGATCGCGGTGCTGATCGTGCCCCGTACGGTCAAGCTGGCGCGCGAGGCGATCGACGTGCTGCTGGAGGCCGCGCCCCGGCACGTGGACATGGCCGAGGTGCGGGCGCACATCCTGGGCGTGCCGGGCGTGGAGGACCTGCACGACCTGCACGTGTGGACCATCACCTCCGGCATGCCGGTGCTCTCCGCGCACGTGGTGGTCGACCGGGAGGTGCTGGAGTCGGCGGGCCACGACAGGATCCTGCACGACCTCCGGAACTGCCTGGGGCGGCACTTCGACGTCGAGCACTGCACCTTCCAGCTCGAACCGCGCGGGCACGCGGCGTACGAGGGAGGACTGTGCCACTGAGGCGCCGCCGGCACCCCTGAGGACGGGCGCCGGCGGCGCGCCCGTCCCCCCGTCGCCGCAGGGGGGCGCGCGGTGCCCGGCGGAGTACGGCACACTGGAACGGACGGTCGGAACATCGGAGAAGTGCCGTTCCGACGCATTTCTGTGAAGGGCGGACATGGCGAACAGCACGGCGGACCCGATCATGCTCGAACTGGTCGACGAGGACGGTACGACGGTCGGGACCGCGGAGAAGCTGTCCGCCCACCTCGCGCCCGGCCGCCTGCACCGGGCCTTCTCCGTCTTCCTCTTCGACGACATGGGCCGGCTGCTGCTCCAGCGCCGGGCGCTGGGCAAGTACCACTCCCCCGGCGTGTGGTCCAACACCTGCTGCGGCCACCCCTACCCCGGTGAGCCGCCGTTCGCCGCCGCCGTGCGCCGGGTGGGCGAGGAGCTGGGGGTGGCGCCCTGGCTGCTGCGGGAGGCGGGCACGGTGCGCTACAACCACCCGGACCCGGCCTCCGGGCTGGTGGAGCAGGAGTACAACCACCTCTTCGCGGGGCTCGTGCGGGACACCCCGCGGCCCGATCCGGCCGAGATCGCCGAGACGGCGTTCGTGACGCCCGAGGAGCTGCTCAAGCGCCACGAGGCGGAGCCGTTCTCGGCCTGGTTCATGACGGTGCTGGACGCGGCGCGCCCCGGCATCCGCGAGGTGGCCGGGGCCTCATCGGGCTGGTAACGGGGGCAGGGGCAGGGCGGCCCGTACGACCTTCCCCCCGGAGGCGGTCCGCTGGACCTCGCAGCTCCCGCCCGCCTCGGCGACGGTGGCCTTGACCAGGAGCAGTCCGCGTCCCCCGGTGTGCTCCTGCGCCGGGTCGGCGGCCAGCGCCGAGGGACGGTAGGGGTGGCCGTCCTCGACCCCGATCCGCACCCAGCCCCCGCCGATGGACACCTCCACGCCGATCTCCGTCGACAGCAGGGCGGCGTGCCGCACGGCGTTGGTGACCAGCTCCGAGACGATCAGCAGCAGGCCGTACAGCAGGTCGTCGGGGACGGGCGCGCCCCTGCGGCGGATGAGGTCGCGCACGGCGTGGCGGGCCTGGGGCACGGAGGACTCCCGCACCGGGGCGGTGAACCGCCAGGTGCCCTCGTAGGGCTGCGGCCGGAGGGCCGGCCGCGCCGCCGGTCTGCCCGGGGCCGCCACCGGCGCCCGCCCGACCGGATCAGGGAAGGTCTCCCCACGGATCTCCATCTGCCCGCACCCCGCTTCCGGCTGTCCTCGGCTCTCGCCTGCCGCTGTGGTCCGGAGCGGTGCCGGCTCGGCCCCGGTCCGGCTGTCACGTCGAGTGTTGGCCGGTGGGGCGGGCGGACCGGCCGGGTGACTGCAACTCGGCACTTATCGATGGCAATTGACAGAAGACTTACGCGCCGTTCGCATCCGCGACTGACCTTGCCCGGTCGATTCCGCCCTCCGCGACGGGCGCCCGCGCCTGGGCCGTTACGATCCGGCACATGTCCCAGCACGCCCAGCCGGCCCTGTCGGTCGCCGTCGAGGACGGCGTCGCCACCCTCACCATCCGCAACCCGGCCAAGCGGAACGCGATGACGCCGCGGATGTGGCGCCGGCTGCCGGCGGTGCTGGAGCAACTCGCCGCCGAGGAGGCCGTACGGGTCCTGGTCCTCACCGGTGAGGGCGACACCTTCTGCTCGGGCGCGGACATCTCCGCCCTGCGGGAGGACGGCGCCGAGGAGGCCCGGGGCCTGGCGGCGGCCGCCGAGGAGGCCCTGGCCGCCTTCCCCCGGCCCACCCTGGCGGCCGTGCGCGGCCACTGCGTGGGGGGCGGCTGCCAGCTCGCCGTCGCCTGCGACCTGCGCTTCGCCGCCGAGGGCGCCCTCTTCGGCATCACCCCGGCCAAGCTGGGCATCGTCTACCCGGCCTCCGCCACCCGGCGGCTGGTGTCCCTGGTCGGCCCGGCCACCGCCAAGTACCTGCTGTTCTCCGGCGAACTGATCGGCACCGGCCGCGCCCTGCGCACCGGCCTGGTCGACGAGGTGCACCCCGCCGGCGAACTCGGCGCGCGGGTGGCGGAGTTCGCGCGGCTGCTGGCCTCGCGCTCCCGGCTCACCCAGGCCGCGGCCAAGGAGTTCGCCAACGGCCTGCCGGACGGCCCGGCGGGACGGGAGCGCGAGGCGCACTGGGAGCGCGAGGCGCGGGAGAGCCGGGAGGCCGCCGAGGGGGTCGCCGCCTTCCTCGAACGGCGGCCCCCGGTCTTCACCTGGCCCGGCACCGACGGGTGACGTGCCGGGCACGGCCCGGTCCGGCTATCGGCGCGGGCACCTCTCCCGGCGGCATGTCCGGCGGGGTCCGGGCGGGATGCCGTCCGGACCGGAGGGGTTTGCCCGGGGCGTCGGCGGTCATCCGTTATGGCATGTTCCGAGCAATAGCAGACGCACTCCGTACCGTCGGCGGCGCCATCGCGACCGTGGTGACGCTGCCCTTCCGCCTTCTCGCACGTCTCTTCGGCGGAGCTTCGCGCGCCGGTCGCCGCGTCTGACCGTCCGCCCGTCGGTGCGGCCTGTCAGAATGCGGGCAACCGGGGGAGACCAAGCACCGAGAAGGCGGAACGGATCGTGACACAGTCCATCGGAGAGATGTCCGTCGAGGACGCGGCGTCCACCGAGGCGTCCACGGGGGCGTCCGGCGCGGCGTCCATCGAGGGCAGGATCGCCGAGGAACTCGGCGTACGGGAACGGCAGGTCAAGGCCGCCGTCGAACTGCTCGACGGCGGCTCGACCGTGCCGTTCGTCGCGCGCTACCGCAAGGAGGCCACCGGCGCGCTCGACGACGCGCAGCTCCGCACGATCGAGGAGCGGCTGCGCTACCTGCGGGAGCTGGAGGACCGGCGGACGGCGATCCTGGAATCCGTGCGCGCCCAGGGCAAGCTCGACGCGGAGCTGGAGGCCCGCATCCGCGCGGCCGACTCCAAGGCGCGCCTGGAGGACATCTACCTGCCCTACAAGCCCAAGCGGCGCACCAAGGCGCAGATCGCCCGCGAGGCGGGCCTGGAGCCGCTGGCCGACAAGCTCCTGGGCGATCCGGCCGTGGAGCCGGCCGCCGCCGCGGCGGCGTTCGTGGATCCGGAGAAGGGCGTCGCGGACGCCTCCGCCGCGCTGGAGGGCGCACGGGCGATCCTCACCGAGCGCTTCGGCGAGGACGCCGACCTGATCGGCGAGCTGCGCGAGCGGATGTGGCGGCGCGGCCGGCTGGTGTCGAAGGTGCGGGAGGGCAAGGAGGAGCAGGGCGCCAAGTTCGCCGACTACTTCGACTTCGCCGAGCCCTTCACCCAGCTCCCCTCGCACCGGGTGCTGGCGATGTTCCGGGGCGAGAAGGAGGAGGTCCTCGACCTCACCCTGGACCCGGAGCCGGAGCCGTCCGGGGAGGCCGGGTCCGCCGGGGCGCCGTCCGGCCCGTCCGAGTACGAGCGCGCCGTCGCCCACCGGTTCGGCATCCAGGACCGCGGCCGGCCCGCCGACAAGTGGCTGGCCGACACCGTGCGCTGGGCCTGGCGGACCCGCATCCTGGTGCACCTGGGCATCGACCTGCGGCTGCGGCTGCGTACGGCCGCCGAGGACGAGGCGGTCGCCGTGTTCGCCGCCAACCTGCGCGACCTGCTGCTGGCCGCCCCGGCCGGCACCCGCGCCACGATGGGCCTGGACCCGGGCTACCGCACGGGGGTGAAGGTCGCCGTCGTCGACGCCACCGGCAAGGTCGCCGCCACCGCCACCGTCTACCCGCACGTCCCCCAGAACCGCTGGCAGGAGGCGCTGGAGACGCTGGCGAGGCTGGCGAAGGAGCACCGCGTCGAGCTGATCGCGATCGGCAACGGCACCGCCTCCCGGGAGACGGACAAGCTCGCCGCCGAACTGTGCGCCGCGCACCCGGAGTTGAAGCTGACGAAGGTGATGGTCTCCGAGGCGGGCGCCTCGGTGTACTCCGCCTCCGCCTTCGCCTCCCGCGAACTGCCGGATCTGGACGTCTCGTTGCGCGGCGCGGTCTCCATCGCCCGGCGCCTGCAGGACCCGCTGGCCGAACTGGTCAAGATCGATCCCAAGTCGATCGGCGTCGGTCAGTACCAGCACGACGTGTCCGAGGCGAAGCTGTCGCGTTCGCTGGACGCGGTGGTCGAGGACTGCGTGAACGGCGTCGGTGTGGACGTCAACACCGCCTCGGTGCCGCTGCTGTCGCGGGTGTCGGGCATCGGCCCGGGGCTGGCCGAGAACATCGTCGCCCACCGCGACGCCCACGGCCCCTTCCGCAGCCGCAAGGCCCTGCGGGACGTGCCCCGGCTGGGCCCCAAGGCGTACGAGCTGTGCGCGGGCTTCCTGCGCATCCGCGGCGGCGACGACCCGCTGGACGCCTCCGCCGTCCACCCCGAGGCGTACCCGGTGGTGCGCCGGATGGTGAAGGCGACGGGCGAGGACGTCGCGGCGCTCATCGGCAACACGAAGGTGCTGCGCACGCTGCGCCCCCAGGACTTCGTGGACGACACCTTCGGCCTGCCGACGGTCACCGACATCCTCAGGGAGTTGGAGAAGCCCGGCCGCGACCCGCGTCCGGCCTTCCGCACGGCCACCTTCAAGGAGGGCGTGGAGAAGATCGGCGACCTGGCCCCGGGGATGGTCCTGGAGGGCGTGGTGACCAACGTCGCCGCGTTCGGCGCCTTCGTGGACATCGGCGTCCACCAGGACGGGCTGGTCCACGTCTCGGCGATGTCGAGGTCCTTCGTGAAGGACCCGCGCGACGTGGCCAAGCCGGGCGACATCGTGAAGGTCAAGGTGCTGGACGTGGACGTGCAGCGCAAGCGGATCTCGCTGACGATGCGGCTGGACGACGAGGGCCGCCCGGCCGCCGGGGGCGAGCAGGGCGGTCGCCCG
>NZ_DASQNP010000116.1:0-33591 GCF_035644915.1 Streptomyces sp. | reverse complement strand
ACGACGCCGGGGAAGCCGTCAGCGACCTCGACGCACGCCCCACCATCCCCGTTGCTGTAGGACGACTTGCGCCAGGCGGCCGTGCTCAGGTCGCGGTCGATGCTCATGGTGTCGTGTAGTCCTTTGCCACCGATTCGATCAGGGCCAGGGACGCCTTGGGCGACAGAGCGGCGGCCCTGATCAGATCGTAGGCCCGCTGGTACTGGGCCACCAGCCGTGATTCCTCGATGAGTTGGCCGGTGTACGCCCCCTCGGAGTAGGAGACCGGGGGAGCGTCCGAGAACGTCATCTGGATCACCGTGCCGTTCAGAAAGGCAGGGGCCCCTGCCTCGAAGGGCAGGACCTGGATCATGACGCGGTAGTGGTGGTGCCCGAGTTCCAGGAGGTGGTGCAGTTGCTCGCGCATGACCTCCGGGCCGCCGACTGGGATGCGCAGTGCCGCCTCGTGGATGACGGCCCACAGCTCCGGGGGAGTTGGCTCGTCCAGCAGCCGCTGCCGCTCCATGCGGGCCGTGACGCGGTTGTCCACCTCCTCCTGCGGCGCGAACAGTTGCGCTGTGCGTGTCAGGTCCCGCGCGTACGCCTCGGTCTGCAACAGCCCCGGTACCAGCATCGGTGCGTATTCGCTGATCGTCGTCGCCAGTTTCTCCAACTCCGCCGCCTCGGCGAAGTACTCGGGGTACTTGGAGTGGCGCGCCAGCCTGCACAGCCTCTGTAGGTGTTCGCCGCTGCCGAGGATCTCGTCGAAGAGCTTGGAGACGTCCATCTGCGGGCGGCGCACCGCCGTCTCGAACTGGCCGATGTACGCGCCCGAGCAGAAGGCGCGTTCGCCGAGCTGGGCCTGGGTCAGGCCCGCCTCCTCCCGCAGGCGGCGCAGCTCGGCGCCGTAGAAGGTCTTGGGCGAGGTGTACGGGTCGAGCTGCCTGGACTCGGTCATCGCGGGCTCCCCCTGTGCGGAACGGTCGTACCGGCTGAACTTCCGCTCACCGTAAGCACGTATGGTTACCGGGGCGGCACGTTCGGCAACGGATTCCCCCGTAATGGTGTCGGGTGTGGCCACGACGGGCCGCTCCGACGCCGTGGGGCCCCTGGTGCGGGGGTCGGCGGGAGCGCGGAGGGATCTTTCCCGCCATGCCTCCTGCCGCCTCCGGTGCGGCCGGCCGTGGCTGATCTTCCGCTCACCTCCGGACGAACGAGGCGGTCGTTCGCCTCGTGGGGCGATGCCGGAAAGGGCGGCTCCACCTGCTGTTGGCCCGATCTTCAGGGGCGAATGACCGGAAGAGTCGTGTTCAGACGCCTGTTCGATGGGCCAAGATCGCCGTGTTCCGGCCGCCGTGGATCTGTGACGGGACGGCCGAGGAGGCAGCGGGGCGGCAGCCGTCCCGCGCGATGGAAGGTTCCCTCACATGCGCAAGAAGATCTGGGCCGCGGCGGCGACGGGTGCCCTGGCGGTCACGACCCTGGCGGTGGGCGCACCCTCCGCGGGCGCGGTCGACATCTACTCGAGGATGGTCAACTACAAGAGCGGACGGTGTCTCTCGCTGGAGGGCAGCGGCGGTACGTCCAACGGGACCAACGCCATCATCTGGGACTGCAACAGCGGGGACGAGCAGTACTGGTTCCACGCCACGCCTTCGGGCGAGATCCGCAACCTCAAGAGCGGCAAGTGCCTGTCCCTCGCGAGCGGCGGCGGCACCGCGAACGGGACCGAGGTCATCCTGTGGAGCTGCAACGGCGGCCCCGAGCAGGAGTGGGACTACTCGGGCGGCCACCAGTGGTACAACGTGAAGGCCGGTAAGTGCATGTCCACGGCGGGTGGCGGCGGCACCTCGAACGGCACCAAAGTGATCATCTACAACTGCAACGGTTCGGACGAGCAGCACTGGGACTACGCGGTCTAGGAAGACCGTGGCGGGAGGCCCGCGGCCTCCCGCCCGTGCCGTCCCTGCCCCGGCCGGGGTCCGCCGCGCGGGCGCGCGTCAGGCGGTGTGGGGGCCGTGGTCGTGGGGGCGGGGCCGGCGGAGCCAGGTGTAGGCGACCGGCTGGGCGGCGTTCCACTCCGCGGCCCACTCGGCCGCGACCGGGACGAAACCGGCGCCCCGGTAGCAGCGGAGGGCGGCGGCGTTGTCCGGGTGGACGCGCAGGAAGACGTCGGGGCGGCCCGCGTCCAGCGCCTCGGCCAGCAGGCCGCGGACCAGGGCCCGCCCGAGCCCCCGGCCGCGGGCGGCGGGGGCGACGATGATCCGGGCGAGTTCGACCTCGCCCTCCCCGGTGCCCTCCTCGCTGTTTTCCCCGTCGTCGAACCACAGCTCCCCGTAGCCGGCCGGTGCCCCGTCCACGACCAGGACGCGGCCCCGGACCCCCTCCTCGCGCTGCCACTCGGCGACCCGCCGCGCGGGCAGGGGGAACGCGCGCTCGCCGCACCACATCAGCACCTCCGCGGCGGAGCGCGGCCAGCCCGCCACCACGGCGGCGTGGGCCGGGGAGAACGGCAGGAGATCCGTGTCCATGGTGTCGCTCCGATCGGTGCGGTTCTGCGTGGGTCCGTGCCCTAGCTCGCGACCATCCCGCGCCGCGGCCAGGCGCCGGAGGCGTGGTGGAGGCGGGCGATCCGCCCGGCCGCCGCGCGGAAGGAGTGGTCGGTCCGGTGGTCGTCCGGCCGGACGTCGCCGGTCCCCTTGTCCACGGTGAGGGAGCGGTCCGGTTCGCCGGGCGTCCCGCCGAACGCGTAGCGGACGGCGGAGTCGTCCTCGGAGACCTTGTCGAAGTAGACGAGTATGCCCATCCCCACCGCTTCCCCTCGGAGTTCTCCCGGGCGTCCCGCGCGCCCGTCCGGCCGATGATGCCTGGCAGGCGCGCGGCCGGGCCGGGTCAGCCGGCCGGCGCGGACGTCCGCGCGCGCTCGTGGGCCCTGCGCAGCGCCGTCAGGAACGTCTCGACGGGCTGGGCGCCGGAGACGGCGAAGGCGCGGCCGAAGACGAAGAAGGGCACGCCGGTGACGCCCAGGGCGCGGGCCTCGCGGAGGTCCGCCTCGACCTCCCGCGCGTACGCGTCGCCGGTCACGACCGCTCGTACCTCGTCCTCGGGCAGCCCGATCTCGACGCCCAGCCGGACGAGCGTGCCGGGGTCGTCGAGGACCTGCGCCTCGGCCAGTTGGGCCCGCAGCAGCCGTTCGTGGGCCCGGTCGCCGAGGCCGTGCTCCCCGGCCAGGTGGGCCAGCCGGTGGGCGTCGACGGTGTTGACCATGATCGCGTTGCCCAGGTCGTAGGTCAGGCCCTCCTGCGCGGCCAGTTCCGTGACCCGCTCCTGCATCGCGCGGATCTGCTCGGGCGAGCCGCCGGTCTTGCGCTCCAGCATCTCCGGCACCGGCTGCCGCACGCCCTCGGGGAAGGCGGGGTCGAGCTGGAAGCTGCGCCAGACGACCTCCACCCCGTCGGCGTGCTCGAAGTCCTCCAGGGCGCGTTCCAGGCGCCGCTTGCCGATGTAGCACCAGGGGCAGACGACGTCCGACCAGACCTCGACGCGCACGGTCCCCGCCCCGCTCACAGCCCGCACGTCCCGTCCGTGCAGACGGGGGCGTCGCCGGAGCCGAGCACGACCAGCCCGGGTGCCGCGTCCGCCTCCGCGCTCGTCCCCGCGCCCGTTCCGGGCTCCGGCGGAGCCTGCTCCTCCCCGTCGGGGAACACGTCCATCGACGACCTCGCTCATCCGTTCGTTGTGCGTTCTCACTGTCCGCAGGGGGAATGCGGCCGGGACCGGGCCGTATTCCCCGCGCGGCGGCCGGGGAAAAACTCCCGGCACCGTCCATGACCTGCGGAACCACGGGTACCAGAGGCGCTGCGGTGCCGGGCGGCGGCATGTGCGCGAAGCCACGCGGTCGCGGAACGGGAAGGACGGGAACGACACAGTGACGATCGGCGATGCCGTGTTCGCATGGCTGGGCGCGGGGGCACTGCTCGCGGCCGTACTGCCCCGTGTGGTGTCCGGACGGCGGCCGCTGTCGCTGCCCATGGTCTTCATGGCCTGCGGCATCGGCGTGTACCTGCTGCCCCTGCCGCTGCCCGTGATCGATCCGGTGGACGACCGGCTGCTGGCGGAACACGCCACCGAGGTCTGCGTGATCATCTCGCTGATGGGCGCCGGGCTGGCGCTCAACCGGCCCGTCGGACGGCACCGGTGGGCCGCGACCTGGCGGCTGCTGGGCATCACGATGCCGCTGACCTTCGTGATCACCGCCCTCGTGGCGTGGTGGCTGCTGGACTGGCCGCCGGCCGCCGCGCTGCTGCTGGCCGCCGTCCTCGCGCCGACCGACCCGGTGCTCGCCTCGGAGGTGCAGGTGGGCGAGCCCACCGAGGACGAGCACGACGAGGACGAGGTGCGGTTCGCCCTCACCAGCGAGGCGGGGCTGAACGACGGGCTCGCCTTCCCCCTGACGTACGCGGCCGTGGCGCTGGCCGCCGCGGGCGGCACCTGGTCGGCCGACCGGTTCGGCTCGTGGGCGCTGGAGGACCTCGCGTACAAGTGCGTCGTCGGCGTGCTGAGCGGGCTGCTGGTCGGACGGCTGCTCGGCTGGCTGTTCTTCCGGACCCGCTCGTCGGTGCTGCGGCTGTCCCGGCACCGGGAGGGCTTCGTCGCGCTGGGCGCCACCTTCCTGTCGTACGGGCTGACCGAGCTGGTGGGGGGCTACGGCTTCCTCGCCGTGTTCACCACCGCCTGCGCGATCCGGGCGGCCGAGCGCGCCCACGGCTACCACAACGTCCTGCACGACTTCGTGGAGCAGATCGAGCGCCTGTTCACCGCGGTGCTGCTGTTCCTGCTGGGCGCCTTCGTCGCGCTGGGCGGCCTGGCCGCCCTGACGTGGCAGGGCATCGTCACCGCGCTGGCGGTGCTGCTGGTGATCCGGCCGCTGTCGGGGTGGACGGGGCTGCTCGGGAGCCGCATGGACACGCGGGAGCGCTGGGTGGTCGCGGGCTACGGCATCCGGGGCATCGGCTCGCTGTACTACCTCGCCTACGGGCTGGGCCAGGAGGACTTCCCGGTGTCCGAGCGGGAGCTGTGGGCGGTGGTGGCGTTCACCGTGCTGGCCTCGGTGGTGCTGCACGGCGTCACGGCGGGACCGGTGATCGACCGGCTCGACCGGCTGCGGGACGCCGCGGTCGATCCGGTGCTCCTCCGCGGCCACCGCCCGTGGTCCGGCGCGGTCGGGCGCGGTGCGCGGCCGCGCGGCGGCGGGGACGGTGGTGGGGACGGCGGCGGGGGCGGCGCCCGCGACCAATAAGTCCCGTTCCAAACCATCTGCCACGGAACGGATTGCTACCCTGGCGGCATGACCGCCATGGCACCCTCCCGCGCCGAGCCCGACCTGTCGTACCTGCTCGACCACGCCGGCCACGTCCTGCGGACGCGGATGGCGGCGGCGCTCGCCGAGATCGGGCTGACCGCGCGCATGCACTGCGTGCTGGTGCACGCCCTGGAGGAGGAGCGCACCCAGGCCCAGTTGGCCGAGATCGGCGACATGGACAAGACCACGATGGTGGTGACGGTCGACGCCCTGGAGGAGGCCGGCCTGGCCGAGCGCCGGCCCTCCAGCCGGGACCGGCGGGCCCGGATCATCGCGGTGACCGAGGAGGGCGCGCGGGTCGCCGAGCGGAGCCAGGAGATCGTCGACCGGGTGCACCGGGAGGCGCTGGGGGCGCTCCCGGAGGACGAGCGGGAGGTCTTCCTGCGGGCCATGAACCGCCTGGTCACCGGCTACCTGGCCACTCCGGTGGAGAACCCCCGGGGCGTCCGGAGGGCGCGGCAGCGGCAGAGTTAGGTCCGAAGTAAATCGTCTACAACAAAACAATCTGTTAAGGTCGAACCTGTCGGTCCACTGACAGGAGAAGACCCATGTCCGCCGTCTCCGCTCCTCCCTCCGCGTCCGGTCCTCCGGCCGTCCGCTCGCGCGGCCTCGCCCTCGGGGTGCTCGCCACGGGGATGCTGATGAACGTCCTCGACGGCAGCATCGTCACCGTGGCGATGCCCGCCATCCAGGACGACCTCGCCCTCTCCCCGGCCGGCCTGAGCTGGGTCGTCAACGCGTACCTGATCGCGTTCGGCGGCCTGTTGCTGCTGGCCGGACGGCTCGGCGACCTGATCGGCCGCAAGCGCGTGTTCCTGGCCGGCACCGCCGTGTTCACCGCCGCCTCGCTCCTCGCGGGCGCGGCGGGCACCCCTGCGGTGCTGATCGCCGCCCGCTTCCTCCAGGGCGTCGGCAGCGCGATGACCGCCGCGGTCGGCCTGGGCATCCTCGTCACCCTCTTCGCCGAACCCGCCGAACGCGCCCGGGCGATCGCCGTCTTCAGCTTCACCGGAGCCGCGGGCGCCTCGATCGGACAGGTCCTCGGCGGTGTCCTCACCGACGCCCTCGCCTGGCACTGGATCTTCCTGATCAACCTGCCGATCGGGCTCGCCGTGCTCGTGCTCGCCGCGGCCGTCCTGCCCGCCGATCGCGGACTCGGCCTGCGGGCCGGTGCCGACGTGCTCGGCGCCGGGCTGGTCACCGCCGGAATCGTGCTGGGCATCTACGCCGCCGTCGAGGCCGGGACCCGCGGCTGGGCTTCGGCGCACACCCTCGGCCTCGGCGCGCTCGCCGTCGTCCTGCTCGCCGCGTTCGTCCTCCGCCAGGCCACCGCGCGCACCCCGCTGATGCCGCTGCGGATCCTGCGGTCGCGCGGCGTGGCGGGGGCCAACCTGGTGCAGGTCCTGATGGTCGCCGCGCTGTTCTCCTTCCAGGTCCTCGTCGCCCTCTACCTGCAGGAGGTGCTCGGCTACGGCGCCACCGGGACGGGGCTGGCGATGCTCCCGGCCGCGGTGGCCATCGGAGCGGTGTCGCTGGGCGTCTCCGCCCGGCTCGTCGCCCGCTTCGGCGAGCGGAGCGTCCTGCTGGTGGGACTCGCGCTGCTGGTGGGCGTCCTCGGGCTGCTCGCCCGCGTCCCCGTCCACGCGAGCTACCCCGTCGACCTGCTTCCGGTGATGCTCCTCGCCGCCGGCTTCGGACTCGCCCTCCCGGCGCTGACCGCGCTCGGCATGTCGGGGGCGGGGGAGGGCGACGCCGGACTGGTCTCCGGCCTGTTCAACACCACCCAGCAGATCGGCATGGCCCTGGGCGTCGCGGTGCTGAGCGCCCTGGCCGCCTCCCGCACCGACACCCTGCTCGCGGCCGGCGCGAGCCGGGCCGAGGCCCTGACCGGCGGATACCGGCTGGCCTTCGCCGTCGGCGCCGGACTCCTCGTCGCCGCCCTCGCCCTCGCGGCCGCCGTCCTGCGGCGGCCCGGACCCGGCCCTCGCCTTCCGTCCCCGCGCGGCCGCGAGTCCGCGCCGCCCCGCGCGGAGGAGAGGACCGGGCGGCCGTAGCCGGCGTCCCGCCCGGCGGGTCAGGGGACGCGGGCGCGGAAGGACTCCCGGACATCGACCACGATCAGCGCTCGGTTCATGCCCGCCAGTCTGACCAGGAGGGATGCCGGTCCGACAGGCACGATCCGGGCCCGTCCCGGAACGATCCGGTCAGCGTCCCGCGGGGGACGGCCGCCCCCGCGGGACCCCCTCGGCGTCCTCTCGGCATCCCCTCGGTGCCCCTCCCGTAGCGCCCCTCAGCGCCGCCGCAGCAGCAGTTCGGTATTGCGGTCGCCCGGTTGGCCGGTCAGGGTCGTGTTGCGGCCCGGGGCGTTGAAGGACAGCTCGCGGTAGAGCGAGGCCAGGCCGGTGCGGGAGAGGTCGCCCGGGTCGGTGCCGTACGGGGCCGCCGCCTCGATGCAGGTGGTGAACAGCGACAGCGTCCCGTCGCGGTTGTCCGTCAGCTCGACCACCCGGGCGAGCTGGGGGTAGTCCACGTGCGAGGCCGTGGTGATCTCCCAGAAGCCGCCGTGCGGCACGATCCGGTTGCGGTGGCTGTGCCCGTTGATCCACGCGACCACGTTGCGGTGCCGCTTCAGCAGCGCCAGCAGCTCGTCGCCGCCGACGGGTATGGTCCCGCTGCAGTGGTGGCTGAAGACCACGACGCGGTCGTCGGCGTGGCGGGTCAGCTCGCGGTCCAGCCAGCGCAGTTCCGCGGCGTCGAGGTGGCCGCGGTAGTCGCCGGCGGGGTTGGTGGTGTCCAGGCTGACGCCGAGCACGCCGTCGGCGATGCGGAAGGAGTAGTACAGCCGCCCCTCCGCCACCGACGCCCGGGTGTAGCCGTGGCCGACCGGGCCGGGACCGGTGTGCGCCGGGTCCAGGTGCGCCTCGGCGTACTCGCGGGCGGTGACGGGCGCGCGGGACGGGTCGGGGGTGACGGTGCGCATCTCGCGGGCGTGGGCGCGCAGCAGCTCCTTCAGGGCCTCGCCGCTGGCGTCCAGGCCCGCCCGCACCCTTTTGCGCAGCGCGGCGGACTCGGCCTCCGGCAGGGTGTACAGCTTCCGCTCCCCCACGGCCAGTTCGGCGAAGTACGGGTCGTTCACGTAGTGGCCGCCGTAGAGGTTGTCGTGGTTGCCGACGGTGGAGTACCAGGGGATGGTCAGGCCGGGGCTGGTGAGCTGCCCGATCGCGGCGTCGAGGAAGCCGTCGAGGCGGGGGAAGCCGTGCTGCTTGTCGAGGTCGCGCAGCGCGTCCTCCGGCTGCCAGTACAGCGGCAGCCCGGAGTTCTGCACGCCCTCGTAGCGCAGCGGGTCGCCGGTGTTGGGGGTGATCCGGCCGCCGTTCATCGCGGTGAGGAACCACTCCAGCTCGGCGCGGCAGTTGTTGTCCGTGTTGTCCCCGGTGGTCATCACGAAGCCCAGCGGCGCGCCGGTGGCCGGGCCGCCGCGCAGCGCGTTGACCCGCTCGACGAGCGAGACCAGGCCGTGGACGGTGAGCGCCTCGTGCGGGCGCCAGGCGCCGGTGGTGCCGGCGCGCAGGTACTCGAAGCGCACCGGGTGCTGGACGTCCGTCACATGGGTGTCGGTGAAGTGCACGAAGGAGGCCAGGACCGTGCGCCGGTCCTCGCGCCCGGCGCCCGCGGCGGCCAGCTCCTGCCGTACCACCCGTCCCCAGCCGGGACCCTCGCCCAGCCGCCGGTAGCCGCCGCTGCCGCGCGCGGTGGCGACGCTCTCCAGCGTGGTCCCGGCCGGAGAGGGGACCAGCGGCGTGGAGGAGGGGGTGTGCCTGGGGGAGGGAATGCGCGTGGGCGCGGCGGGGGCGGCCCCGGCCGGATTGCCGCCCCCGCCGAGGGCCACCCCCAGCCCGGCGGCGATCCCGGCCGCCCCGGTGGCGGCGAGCAGCGTACGGCGGTCGAGGGCACGGTCGGCGAGCTGTCTGCGGCGGGACATGAGCGTCTCTCCCCGGATGCGAACGCGAAGGCATGGAACGGGGCATTCCCCCGCCCACCGGGGATCGTGGACATCTCCGGTGACCTGCGGTTCAACACCACGGAAACGTCCGACACCGAACACCGTTCATGGATCACTCGTGTTCGCGATCGCCATGTCCCGCTCGCCGACCGGTGCGGTTCCGCTCACCGCGCGTTCATCTTCCGCCCCCGCCGGGTGAGCGGCGTCACTCCTGTTCGCGGGCGGCGGTCAGGGCCGCGAGGGCCTCGGCGACGTGGGACTCGGCGGCCTGCTTGGTGAGGCCGAGGCCGCTGAGCGGGCCCTGGCCGTCCTCCAGTTCCAGCAGGGCGAGCAGGACGTGCTCGGTCCCCACGTAGTTGTGGCCCAGCCGCAGCGCCTCCCGGAAGGTGAGCTCCAGCGCCTTCTTCGCCCGCGCGTCGAACGGGATCAGGTCGGGCACCTCCCCGGCCGCGGGCGGCAGCGCCGCGGTGAGCGCCTCGCGGAGGGCCTCCAGCGCCACGCCCTGCGCGGTGACCGCCTTGGCGGCGAGCGCATCCGGCTCGCTCAGCAGGCCCAGGGCCAGGTGTTCGGGGCGGATCTCGGCGTTGCCCGCCGTGCGGGCCTCCTCCTGCGCCGCCATCACCGCGTTCCTGGCCCGCGGGGTGAACCGGCCGAAGCCCTGGGCGGGGTCGAGGTCCGGGACGCCGGAGTCCTTGGGGACGAAGCGCTTCTGGGCGGCCTGCTTGGTGATGCCCATGCTCCGGCCGATCTCGGTCCAGGACGCGCCCGAGCGCCGGGCCTGGTCCACGAAGTGGCCGATCAGGTGGTCGGCCACCTCGCCGAGGTGCTCGGCGGTGAGGACCGCGGTGGAGAGCTGGTCGAGGACGTTCGGGTGGGCCTTCCGGATGCCCTCGATGAGTTCGTCGAGGCGGATGGAGGCGGGCATGCGCACGGGGTTCTGCGGAGTGTCCATGCGTCAACCCTAGGTTGACGACTGGGGAGCGTCAACCCCGGGTTGACGATGGTCGGCCGGGTTCCGGCCCCGGCGGGGGAGGCGGCCGTGTCGTCCGCACGGGCGCCGCCGTCCGGGGGATGCGAGGATGGCCGGACACACGGACCTGAAGAAGGAGATGACGCAGGTGCCTGGTACGAACCTCACGCGCGAGGAGGCGCGGGAGCGGGCCCGTCTGCTCGAGGTGGACACGTACGAGATCGAGCTGGACCTCTCCGGAGCGCAGGAAGGGGGTACGTTCCGCTCGGTCACCACGGTGCGGTTCGACGCCCGTGAGGCCGGGACCAGCTTCATCGACCTGGTGGCCCCCACCGTGCACGAGGTCGTCCTCAACGGCGTGCCCCTGGACCCCGCCGAGGTCTTCGCCGACTCGCGCATCGCCCTGCCCGGACTCGTCGCCGGCCGCAACGAGCTGCGGGTCGTCGCGGACTGCGCGTACACCAACACCGGCGAGGGCCTGCACCGCTTCGTCGACCCGGTGGACCAGCAGGCGTACCTCTACACGCAGTTCGAGGTGCCCGACGCCCGCCGGGTCTTCGCCAGCTTCGAGCAGCCCGACCTCAAGGCGTCCTTCGCCTTCACCGTCACCGCCCCCGAGGGCTGGACGGTGATCTCCAACTCGCCCACCCCGGAGCCGCGCGAGAACGTCTGGCGCTTCGAGCCGACGCCGCGCATCTCCACCTACGTCACCGCGCTGATCGCCGGCCCGTACCACAGCGTGCACAGCAGTTGGGAGAAGGACGGCCGCAGCGTGCCGCTGGGCATCTACTGCCGCCCGTCACTGGCCGAGCACCTCGACGCGGACGCGATCTTCGAGGTCACCCGGCAGGGCTTCGACTGGTTCCACGAGAAGTTCGACCACCCCTACCCCTTCGCCAAGTACGACCAGCTCTTCGTGCCGGAGTTCAACGCGGGCGCGATGGAGAACGCGGGCGCGGTGACCATCCGCGACCAGTACGTCTTCCGCTCCAAGGTGACGGACGCCGCCTACGAGGTGCGGGCCGAGACGATCCTGCACGAGCTGGCCCACATGTGGTTCGGCGACCTGGTCACCATGGAGTGGTGGAACGACCTGTGGCTGAACGAGTCGTTCGCCACCTACACCTCCATCGCCTGCCAGGCCGCGGCCCCGGGCAGCCGGTGGCCGCACGCGTGGACCACCTTCGCCAACTCCATGAAGACCTGGGCCTACCGCCAGGACCAGCTCCCCTCCACGCACCCGATCATGGCCGAGATCCGGGACCTCGACGACGTCCTGGTCAACTTCGACGGCATCACCTACGCCAAGGGCGCCTCGGTCCTCAAGCAGCTCGTCGCCTACGTCGGCGAGGACGCGTTCTTCCGCGGCGTGCAGACGTACTTCCGGCGCCACGCGTGGGGCAACACCCGGCTGACCGACCTGCTCACCGCGCTGGAGGAGACCTCCGGCCGGGACCTGAAGGCCTGGTCCGCGGCGTGGCTGGAGACCGCCGGCATCAACGTGCTGCGCCCGGAGCTCACCACCGACGACAACGGGGTGATCACCTCCTTCGCGGTGCGCCAGGAGGCCCCGGCCCTGCCCGCCGGCGCCCGGGGCGAGCCCGTCCTGCGCCCGCACCGCATCGCCATCGGCTCCTACGAGCTCGACGGCGGCCGGCTGGTGCGCACCGGCCGCGTCGAGCTGGACGTGGACGGCGAGCGGACCGAGGTGCCCGAGCTGGTCGGCAGCCGGCGCCCGGACGTGATCCTGCTCAACGACGACGACCTGTCGTACGCCAAGGTCCGGCTCGACCCCGAGTCGCTGGCCGCCGTCACCCGGCACCTGGGCGACTTCGCCGAGTCGCTGCCGCGCGCCCTGTGCTGGGCCTCGGCCTGGGACATGACCCGGGACGGGGAGATGGCCACCCGCGAGTACCTGGAGCTGGTGCTCTCCGGCATCGACAAGGAGTCCGACATCGGCGTCGTCCAGTCCCTGCAGCGGCAGGTCAAGGTCGCCCTGGACCTGTACGCCGCCCCGGACTGGCGCGACACCGGCCTGCTGCGCTGGTCCGACGCCGCGCTGGAGCGGCTGCGCCGGGCCGAGCCGGGCAGCGACCACCAGCTCGCCTGGGCGCGGGCACTGGCCGCGACCGCCCGCACCGACGAGCAGCTCGGACTCCTGGCCGGACTGCTGGACGGCAGCGAGAAGATCGAGGGCCTGACCGTGGACACCGAGCTGCGCTGGGCGCTGCTCCAGCGGCTGGCGGCCACCGGACGCGCCGACGAGGCGGCCATCGAGGCCGAGCTGGAGCGCGACCGGACCTCGGCGGGCGAACGGCACGCGGCCACCGCGCGGGCGGCCCGGCCGACCGAGGAGGCCAAGGCGGAGGCGTGGGCGTCGGTCGTGGAGTCCGACAAGCTGCCCAACGCGATGCAGGAGGCGGTCATCGGCGGCTTCGTCCAGACCGACCAGCGCGAGCTGCTCGCCCCGTACGCCGCGAAGTACTTCGAGGTGCTCAAGGACGTGTGGGAGTCGCGCAGCCACGAGATGGCGCAGCAGATCGCGATCGGCCTCTACCCGTCCCTCCAGGTCTCCGAGGAGACCCTGCGGGCCACGGACGCCTGGCTGGAGTCGGCCGGGCCCAGTGCGGCGCTGCGCCGCCTGGTCACCGAGTCCCGCGCGGGCATCGAGCGCGCCCTGAAGGCGCAGGCGGCGGACGCCGCGGCGGCCTGACGCCACCGCCGCCACCACCGCTGCCGCCGTCCCGCTCCGGACCCCGCGCCCGTGCCCCGCGCACGGGCGCGGGGTCCGCCGCCTTCGAAACGCCCCCGCCGGGGGCGGGTCACCGGGGCAGGACCGTCACGTGCACGGCCGGCTCGCGCTCCGGCGCGGTCATCAGGGCGGTGCGGATCACGGCGGCCTGCCGCTCCGGGCGGTCGCGGAGCCCCGCCGGGGTGAGGTGGAGGACCGCGATGCCCAGGCGCCCGAGGGTCTCGCGCTTGCGGACGTACCCCGACCACCCCGACCACACCGCGCCGCCGTCCGCGCCGCCCGCCGCGGCGCCGTCCCCGCCGGGGGCCTCGTGGGGCGCGCGGGTGTCGATCTCCACGGCGACGGCCTGCTCGGGCCAGTAGGCGTCCACGCCGCCGAGGTGGGAGCCGCCGGGCAGCCCCAGATCGACGTTCCAGCAGGGATCGGGCAGCCCGTGGGCGCGGACCAGGCCGTACAGCAGGCCCTCGGCCGCCGCCCGCCCCTCGGCCGACAGGACCTCCACGGCGTCCACGACGTGGGGGCGGTCCAGCAGCCGGGCCCGGGTCAGCTCGCGGACGACGGCCCGGACCTCGCAGTGGCCGTCGCGCACCGCCTCGGTCAGCAGCCGCCGCACGGCCGCGGCGTCGGTGGTGCGGCCGATCGTGTCGGCCAGGGCGCGCGGCACCGGGGCCACGGGCAGGCCGGTGACCTCCTCGGGCCGGGGAAGGGTCCGGGTGCGCACCACCCGGGCCCAGCCGGCCGAGCGCAGCCGGCGGGAGCGGGGGACCAGCACGTCGACGAGGTCGAGGGAGGTGAGCGAGGGGGCCGAGGAGAAGCCGTGCAGGGCGAGCGCGGCCGGCCCGGTGATCACCGCGTCGGGGACACGGCCCGGGACGCGGTCCGAGGCGCGCCCCAGGCCCGCGTACAGCAGTACGGCGTGCAGCCTCTCCTCGCCGGTCGGCGGGCCGGGGTGCAGCAGGTAGACGCCGGGCAGCGGCATCTGCCAGGGGCCGCCCGGCCGGCAGCGCTCGTCGGCGGTGGCGGCCGGGACGCCGTGCTCGCGCAGCGTGCGGGCCGTCACCACCCGGCGCCGTACGTGCGAGAGGTGGCGGACGGGGCGGGGGGAGAGCGGGGTGTCGTGGTTCATGTCCCGGCGATTCCCGTCCCTCCTCCGCCCGCCAACCTCTGTTACACGGTTGTGGGCGAATGCGGACAAGCCCGTCCTAAAGTACGGGTGTTCGAGTGCCGATCAGCGCCCGGCCGCCGCGTCGCACCGCTGGGCCCGCAGCGCCCGGGCCGTGTCGTCGCGGGCCTCCAGCACCAGCCGCCGCAGCGCCGGGGGAGCGTCCCGGTGCGCCTCCAGCCAGGCGTCCGCCAGCTCCAGCACGGTCCGGTCGTCCTGGAGCGCGGGGTACAGGCCGCGGACGATCGCCATGCCGATCTCGATCGACCGTTCGGCCCAGACCCGCTCGATCACCTCGAAGTACCGCCGCGCGTACGGCGCCAGCAGCTCCCGCTGCCCCGGCTGGTCGAAGCCGGAGATGGTCGCCTCCACCAGCGCGTTGGAGAGCCGGTCGGAGTCCACCACGTCCGCCCACGCCCGCGCCTTGACCTCGGGGGACGGCCGCGCGGCCAGGCAGCGCACCTGGTGCCGCTTGCCGGAGGCGGTGTCGTCGCGGGCCAGTTCGGCCGCCAGCCTCGCCTCGTCGGCGACGCCGTGGGCGGCCAGCGGCTCCAGCAGCGTCCAGCGCAGCTCCTGGTCGATCTCCAGCCCGTCGATCCGGCCGGATCCCTCCAGCAGCCTGTCCAGCATCTGCAGGTCGTGCTCGTCGTGCGCGACGCCCGCGAAGAACCGCGCCCAGGCGAGCTGGTGGTCGCTGCCCGGCTCGGCCTGCCGCAGGTGGCGCAGCGCGCCCTGGGCGAGCGCCCGGCCGCTCTCCTCGCGCCGCTCGGGCGCGACGTAGTGCACCAGGGCGGTGCGCGCCCAGGCGTGCAGCATCTGCACCACGCCGATGTCGCTCTCCTGGCCGCCGAAGCGCAGCACCAGGTCGAGGAAGTCGCGCGCGGGCAGCAGCGCGTCACGGGTGAGGTTCCACAGGGCCGACCAGCACAGCGCCCGGGCCAGGGGGTCGGTGACCGAGCCCAGGTGGTCGCGGAGGGTGTCCAGGGACACCTCGTCGAAGCGGACCTTGCAGTACGTGAGGTCCTCGTCGTTGACCAGGATCAGCTCCGGCCGCTCGGCCCCGGCCAGCTCCTCCACCACCGTCCGCGCGCCGGTGACGTCCACCTCGGCGCGGGCGTAGCGCACCAGCGCCCCGTCCGCGCCCTCCCTGCGGTACAGGCCCACCGCCACCCGGTGCGGGCGCAGCACCGGGTGCTCCTCGGGCGCCTCCTGGGTGATGGCCAGCTCGGTGATCCGGCCCGAGGCGCCGTAGGTGGCGTGCGGCGTCAGGGTGTTGACCCCGGGCGTCTGGAGCCAGGCCCCGGCCCACTCGCCCATGTCCCGGCCGGAGGTCTCCTCCAGCACCGCCAGCAGGTCCGCCAGGCGGGTGTTGCCCCACTCGTGGCGCTTGAAGTACCGGCGTGCGCCCTCCAGGAAGGCGTCGCGCCCCACATAGGCGACGAGCTGCTTGAGGACGGAGGCGCCCTTGGCGTAGGTGATGCCGTCGAAGTTGAGCTTGGCGTCCTCCAGGTCCCGGATGTCGGCGGTGATCGGGTGCGTGGAGGGGAGCTGGTCGGCGCGGTAGGCCCACGCCTTGCGGCGGTTGGCGAAGGTGGTCCAGCCGTCGGCGAAGCGGGTGGCCTCCACCATCGAGAAGGTGCCCATGAAGTCCGCGAAGGACTCCTTGAGCCACAGGTCGTCCCACCACTCCATGGTGACCAGGTCGCCGAACCACATGTGGGCCATCTCGTGGAGGATGACGTTGGCCCGGCTCTCGTAGGACGCGTCGGTCACCTTGCCGCGGAAGACGAACTCCTCGCGGAAGGTCACGCACCCCGGGTTCTCCATCGCGCCGAGGTTGTACTCCGGCACGAACGCCTGGTCGTACTTGCCGAACGGGTACGGGTAGTCGAAGTGGTCGTGGAAGAAGTCCAGGCCCTGCTTGGTGACGGTGAAGACGTCCTCGGCGTCGAAGTGGCGGGCCAGCCCCTTGCGGCACAGCGCCCCGAGCGGGATCACCAGCTCGCCGCCGCCGGGCAGGGCGCGCCGGTAGACGTCGGTGACGTGGTGGTACGGGCCGGCGACGACGGTGGTGATGTACGTCGCGATCGGCTTCGTCGTCGCGAACCGCCAGACGGCCGCCCCGTCGCCGACCGGCTCCGGTTCGCCCTCCCGCGCGCCGTTGCTCAGCACCGTCCAGCCGGCGGGGGCGGTGACGGTGAAGGTGAAGGGCGCCTTGAGGTCGGGCTGTTCGAAGTTGGCGAAGACCCGGCGGGCGTCGGCGGGCTCGTACTGGGTGTAGAGGTAGGTCTCCCCGTCCTCCGGGTCGACGAAGTGGTGCATCCCCTCGCCGGTGCGGCTGTACGCGCACCGCGCGTCCACGGTCAGGGTGTTCTCGGCGGCCAGGCCGTCCAGGGCGATGCGCGTGCCGTCGAACACCTTGTCCACGTTGAGCTCGCGGCCGTTGAGGGTCACCGAGGAGACCGAGGGCGCGAGCAGGTCGGCGAAGGTCGAGGCGCCCGGCTCGGCGCAGCGGAAGCGGATCGTGGTGGTGGAGCGGAAGGTGCGGGGGCCGTCCCCGGTGTGGGGCCCGACCGCGGAGCGCAGGTCGAGCGCGACATCGTACCCGTCCACGGTCAGCAGCCGGGCGCGCTCCCGGGCCTCGTCACGGGTCAGGTTCTCACCGGGCACGGCGTGACTCCCTCGTCTCGCATGTCGATCACAGAAGTTCGGGACGCTCAGGATCGCATGCGGCGCCGCACGACCGTGCGGTCGGCCGGTGCGCGGGTCGGCGGACGGGCCGGCGGACAAGCGGCGGGCGGGAATCACCGTGCCCCCGCGCGGTGTTCTCCGTTGCGCGCGCCCGCGGCGGCCCGCGCCCGCACGCCCGCCCGTGCCGGTGCCCGCCGTGGTCGCCGCCGTGCACCGCCCTGTTCCGTCCGAGGACCTGAAGAGGAGACACGTAGATGCCCGAGACGACCGAGAGCGCCACCAGAACCCCGGCCGACTTCTGGTTCGACCCCATCTGCCCGTGGGCCTGGATGACCTCCCGGTGGATGCTGGAGGTGGAGAAGCTCCGCCCGGTCGAGGTGCGCTGGCACGTGATGAGCCTGTCGGTGCTCAACGAGAACCGGCTGGAGGAGCTGCCGCAGAAGTACGTCGACCTGCTGGAGGTCGGCTGGGGCCCGGTGCGCGTGCTGATCGCCGCGGAGCAGAAGCACGGCGCCGAGGTGCTCGGCCCGCTCTACACCGCGATGGGCACCCGCTTCCACAACCAGGGCCGCCCCAAGGACCGCGAGACGATCGTCGACGCCCTGACGGAGGTCGGCCTCCCGGCGGAGCTGGCGGACGCGGCGGACACCGACGCGTACGACGAGCGGCTGCGCGCCTCGCACGAGGAGGGCATCCGCCTGGTCGGCGAGGACGTCGGCACCCCGGTGATCGCCGTGCCGGGCGCGGACGGCAGGCAGGTCGCCTTCTTCGGCCCGGTCGTCACCCCGGCGCCCAAGGGCGAGGCCGCGGCCCGGCTGTGGGACGGCACGCTGCTGGTGGCCTCCACCCCGGGCTTCTACGAGCTGAAGCGGACCCGCACGGAGGGGCCGCGGTTCGACTGAGCCCGGCACCGTACGGGACGGAAGCGGACGGTACGGCCCCGCGCGCCAGGACCGCGCGGGGGCCGTACCCCTTCCCCGCTCCCGGTCCCCGGCGCGGCGCGTGGTGGATGAGAAGACGACCGCGTCCGCGGCGGAAGCCCGCGGCGGGGAGGCGGAACGGTGCGCGGGTCGGCCGGCACCGGACCGTGCCGCCCATTATGCGCGCCGAAGATCACCGGCGGTACGGCGGGCGGAGCGGCGCGTTCCGCCCGCCGTACCGCCGGGCGCGCGCCGGACTACCGGCCGCGCGCCGCCGCCCGCTGCCGCAGCAGGCCGATCACCGACAGGACCAGGGTGAGCCCGGCGGTGAAGGCGAGCTGGGTGCGGGTGGCGTCCTCGCGCAGCATCAGCAGCAGCACCGCGGCCACCCCCGCCAGCGACAGCCAGGTCAGCCCGGGGAACAGCCACATCCGCACCACCAGCTTCTCCGGCGCCTCGCGCTCCAGCCTCCGGCGCGTGCGCAACTGGGAGACCGCGATGAAGCCCCACACCACCAGCACGGCCGCGCCCACCATGTTCAGCAGCCAGGTGAACACGGTGTCGGGCCACCAGAAGCTCAGCAGCACCGCGAAGAACCCGAAGCCCGAGGAGGCGAGCACCGCCCGGCGCGGCACGCCGCCGCGGACCGTGCCCAGGAAGGCGGGGGCCTCGCCGCGGCGGACGAGGGAGTAGGCCATGCGCGAGGCGCCGTAGATGTTGGCGTTCATGGCCGACAGCAGGGCGACCAGCACCACCACGTTCATGACCTCGCCGGCGTACGGGATGCCCAGGTGGTCCAGCACGGCGGCGTACGGGCCGGAGAGCACCGACTCGTCGTTCCAGGGGATCAGCGTGACGATCACCAGCATCGAGCCGATGTAGAAGACCGCGATGCGCCACATCGCCGTGCGCACGGCCTTCGCCACGCCCCGGACCGGGTCCTCCGACTCGGCCGCGGCGATGGTCACCGTCTCCAGGCCGCCGTAGGCGAACAGGGAGGCCAGCAGGCCGGCCACCAGGCCCTCCGCGCCGCCGGGGAAGAAGCCGCCCTCGCCGGTGAGGTGGGTCAGGCCGGGGGAGTCGGTGCCGGGCAGCAGGCCGAGCACGGCCAGCGCGCCCAGGAGGAGGAAGAGCACGATCGCGGTGACCTTCAGGGCGGCGAACCAGAACTCGTACTCGCCGAAGTGCCGCACCGAGATCAGGTTGGTGCCGCAGAAGACCGCCATGAAGACGGCGACCCACAGCCAGTCCGGCGTGCCCGGGAGCCAGTCCGCCATGATCGCCGCGGCGCCCAGCGCCTCCACGGCGATGGCCACGCACAGCAGCGTCCAGAAGATCCATCCGGCGGTGAAGCCGGCCCAGGGCCCGATCGCGCGCTCGGCGTGCACCGAGAAGGAGCCGGAGGCGGGATGGGCGGCCGACAGCTCGCCGAGCATCCGCATCACCAGCATCACCAGCAGCCCGGAGAGCGCGTACGCCAGCACGATCGACGGGCCGGCGGCGGCGATGCCCGCTCCGGAGCCGACGAAGAGGCCGGCGCCGATCACGCCGCCGAGGGCGATCATGGACAGATGGCGCTGCTTGAGGCCATGGGTCAGGGACGAGTGGTCGGTGGCGGCCGGGCTCTCCGGGGGAGAGCCCGGGGTCTTCAGATCGGGCGTACCGGACATGGAAAAGTGCCGTCCAGGGTGTCGGGGACATACGGAACGATCAGTTCCGGACCGAACCAGTGTGGTCGCACCGCCCGCCCGGGGCAATGGGCGGTCTGCCGTGTCCGCCATCCGGACACCCCCGGCCGGACGCCCCGGCGGCCCGCCGTACGCCCCAAAAGCCCGCCCGGGCGCGCGGCACGGGCGGGCGCGGGTGCCGCAACCCCACAGTCGTCCGGCCCGTCCTTTGTCGCCAATCTCACGGCGGCAGCGGGCCCGCCGTCGGTTAGCGTCGAGTCGTCCTGGAAGTTCCGTACGACACCGGAGCCGTGAGATGAGCACCCCTGCCGCGACCACCGCCACCGTCCGTCCGGGCGCCGTCCTCGCCGACGTGCTGCCCGCCTCCACCGCCGCCCGCGCCCGCGTGCGCGACGCGGCGCTGGTCCTCGGCGGCGCCGCACTCACCGGTGTGGCCGCGCAGTTCGCCGTTCCCGTGCCGGGCTCGCCCGTGCCGGTCACCGGCCAGACCTTCGCCGCCCTGCTCGTCGGCGCGGGCCTGGGCGCCCGCCGCGCCTTCGCCTCCCTCGGCCTGTACGCCGCCGCGGGGGTGGCCGGGATGCCGTGGTTCGCCGAGGGCACCTCGGGCGCCGCGATGCCCTCCTTCGGCTACATCCTCGGCATGCTGCTGGCCGCCGTCGTCGTCGGCGCCCTGGCCCGCCGCGGCGGCGACCGCGGCGTGCTGCGCACGGCCGGGACGATGGCCGTGGGCACCGCGGTCATCTACGCGGTCGGCGTCCCCTACCTGGCGCTGGCCACGGGCATGTCGCTCGGCGAGGCCGTCGCCGCCGGCCTGGTGCCCTTCCTGATCGGCGACGCGCTCAAGGCCGCCCTGGCCATGGGAGCCCTTCCCACGGCCTGGAAGCTGATCGGCAAGCGCTCGTGAATAGACTCCGTCCCATGCGCGTGTACCTGGGCTCCGACCATGCCGGCTACGAACTGAAGAACCACCTCGTCCAGTGGCTGAGGGACGCCGGGCACGAGCCCGTCGACTGCGGCCCGCACATCTACGACGCCGCGGACGACTACCCGCCCTTCTGCCTGCGCGCCGCCGAGCGCACGGCCGCCGACGACGGGGCCCTGGGCATCGTGATCGGCGGCTCGGGCAACGGCGAGGCCATCGCGGCCAACAAGGTGAAGGGCGTACGGGCCGCCCTGGTCTGGAGCCGGGAGACGGCGCAACTGGGCCGGGAGCACAACAACGCCAACGTCATCAGCATCGGCGCCCGGATGCACACCACCGAGGAGGCCGTCTCCTTCGTGGAGACCTTCCTCGCCACGCCCTTCACCGGCGAGGAGCGGCACGTCCGCCGCATCGACATGCTCTCGGCGTACGAGCGGACCGGCGAACTGCCGCCCGTCCCCGCCCACCACCCGCAGCAGGACTGACGGGACCGGAGCGACAGGAGACAGGCAGCCGCCCGTGCCCGAAGGCCACACCATCCACCGGCTGGCCGCCGACCTCGACGGGAGGTTCGGCGGCCGGCCCGTGCGGGCGTCCAGCCCGCAGGGCCGGTTCTCCGGCGGCGCCGCCCTCGTCGACGGCCGGACGCTGACCGGCGCCGACGCCCACGGCAAACACCTGTTCCTCGGCTTCGAGGGACCCGCCGGGGGCGACTGGATCCACGTCCACCTCGGCCTGTACGGCACCTTCGCCCACGGCGACGGGCCGCCGCCCGCCCCCGTCGGGCAGATACGGCTGCGGCTGTCCACCGCCGAGGCCCCCCACGCGTACGCCGACCTGCGCGGCCCCAACACCTGCGAGCTGCTCACCGAGCGGCAGAAGCGGGCGGTGAGCGACCGGCTGGGCCCCGACCCGCTGCGCGCCGACGCCGACCCCGAGCGGGCCTGGGCCCGGATCTCCCGCAGCCGCACCACCGTCGCCGCGCTGCTGATGGACCAGAAGGTCGTCGCGGGCGTCGGCAACGTCTACCGCGCCGAGGTCCTCTTCCGGCACCACATCGATCCGTACCGGGCGGGCAGGGACCTCACGCGCGCCGAGTGGGACGCGATCTGGACGGACCTGGTCGGGCTGATGCGCGAGGGCGTCCGGCTGAACCGCATCGACACCGTGCGCCCCGAGCACACCCCCGAGGCCATGGGCCGCCCGCCGCGCGTGGACGACCACGGCGGCGAGGTGTACGTCTACCGCCGCGCCGGGCTGCCCTGCCACGTCTGCGGCGACGAGGTCCGCACCGCCCCGCTCGCCGCCCGCAACCTGTTCTGGTGCCCCACCTGCCAGAAGGGGTGACCCGGGGCGCCGGAGAAGGGGGCCCCGGGGCGGCCGGCCGTCAGAAGCCGTGCGGCAGCCACGGCGCGACGGCGGAGGAGAACGCCGCCGACGCCCCGGCCAGCGCCCCCGCCCGCAGCTCCCGCACCCGCCCGGCGCCCGCCAGCGCCGCCAGGGACACCCCGCCCAGGTAGGCCGCGCCCAACTCCCGCACGCCCAGCGCCAGGTCGGCCGCGTCGTCGGTGCGGGCGCAGGAGGCGCCCCCGGCGTCGCCGGTCAGCCGCCAGCGCCCGGAGTTCCACGGGCAGAAGGCGTCCTCGACCTCCAGCACCACGTCCACCGGCACCGCGTACGTCCGCGCCGCCAGCGCCGCGCCCACGTCCACCGGGCGCAGGTGCAGCGAGTCGCGGACGCGGACCTCGCAGCGCCGGATGTCGGAGACCAGGTGCAGCCACGGGTCGTCCACCGGACGGCCGGACACCTTCAGCGTCGAGGTCAGGTCGATGTCGGACAGGAAGCGCCACAGCGCCGCGTACGCCGCCGGGTCCAGCGCCTCCAGGTCGCGCAGCACGACCGTGCCCCTGGGCCCGGACAGGTCCCACTCCGGCTTGACCGCGTACCGCGCGTACCCGCGCAGCTCGCCGCCGGACTCGGCCAGCACGCAGCGCAGCGGCGACGCGCCGTCCCGCCTGCTCTCCGGGTCCATCACCTGCGTCCGCTCCCACCCCGGGCGCCGCTCCAGCATGCCCGGCCGGGCCGGTACCCGGCGGGCGTACAGCGCCTCGCAGTCCTTGAGCACCGCTTCGGGGTCGGCGTGCCGCAGCCGGACCTCGTCGGTGCCCGGCGGGACCTCCGCCAGGCGCACCCGCGCGGTGTCGATCTCGGCGTACAGGTGGTGGGTGGCCACGCCGTAGCCGAAGCGCCCGTAGATCGCCGGCTCGGAGGCGGTCAGCACCGCCAGCGGCTCCCCGGCCGCCCGCAGGTCGTCCAGTTGACGCCGCATCATGGCGCGCAGGATGCCCCGCCGCCGGTGGGTCGCGGCCACGCTCACCATCGTCACCCCGGCCGCGGGCACGATCGCGCCGCCCGGCACCGACAGGCGGAAGGAGTACGAGCCGGCCGTGCCGACGATCTGCCCGTCGTCCCAGGCGGCGATCGACCGGTCGAATTCGGTCAGGTCGCGCCACAGCGCACTTCTCTCGGGTGCTTCGGGGACTCCTCCGAAGGCGAGTTCGAGATTCCCGTACCAGGCGTCCCAGTCCTCGGGGCGCAGCGTCCGCAGTTCCGTGCTCGTCATGGGCCCATGCCTACCAGGGAGACGGAGCCGGGGCGACTGGATATCGAACACGGTTTCCGGCGCCCGGGACCGGGAATCGACGCACCCCCGAACGGGTGGATAAGGTCCGGGTTATGGCAGGTCGTACGGGCAAGGCACTCCCCGCGTCCCGGTGGTCCCAGGCCCGCAAGGCCGTGCACCGGGTCCGCACGGCCCTGCGCCGGTCCGCCGTCGACTACTTCCGCGGCGACGGCTCCGACTGGATCGCCTTCGCCGCCCTGGCGATCACCGTCCCCGCCCTCACCTACGCCACGATCGCCAGACCCCTGTGGTTCGCGCCCGAGAGCCTGGTGCTGCCGATCATCGCGGGCGGGCTGCTGCTGCGCCCCGCCAACCTGCTGATCCTCTACGCCGCCGCGGCCGTCGCGCTGATAGTGGAGGCCACGGTGCTCGGCCCCTACGCCGCGGGGCCCGGCCGGGTCACTCCCGGCACCATCCTGGTGGTCGCCGCGGTCGGGCTCTCCGGGCTGCTGGTGGCCCAGTTCCGCAGCCGGGTCGGCGTGCCCTGGCGGCGCGGCGGCACCATGCTCTTCGACCTGCGCGAGCGCATCCGCGTCCAGAGCAAGCTGCCGAAGCTCCCCGCGGGCTGGCACCGCGAGATGGCCCTGCGCCCGGCGGGCGGCCAGTACTTCTCCGGCGACTTCGTCGTCGCCGCCCTCACCGGGCCCGACCGCCGCACCCTGGAGGTGGTCCTCACCGACGTCTCCGGCAAGGGCATGGACGCGGGCTCCCGCGCGCTGCTGCTGTCCGGCGCCTTCGGCGGGCTGCTGGGCTCGCTGCCCCCGCACGCCTTCCTCCCGGCCGCCAACGCCTACCTGCTGCGCCAGGAGTGGCAGGAGGGCTTCGCCACCTCCGTCCACCTCGTGCTGGACCTCGACAGCGGCGACTACGAGCTGTTCTCCGCGGGCCACGTCCCCGCCCTCCAGCTCCACGCGGGCAGCGGCCGCTGGGAGGAGAAGGCCGGGGAGGGGCCCCTGCTGGGCGTCTACGACGGCGCCCAGTTCGACGCGGTCAAGGGCAGCCTGCACTCCGGCGACGTCCTGATGCTCTTCACGGACGGCCTGGTCGAGACGGCCGAGCGCGAGCTGTCCGAGGGCATCGACCGGCTGACGGGCGAGGCCGACCGCTACGTCGTCACCGGCTTCCAGGGGGCCGCCTGGCACCTGATCGAGGCCGTCGCCCGCGACGTCAACGACGACCGGGCCCTGCTGCTCATCCGCCGCGACCAGGGCCGGGAGCGCGAGCCGTGACCACCGGGGCGACGCACTCCGCGGGCACCCCGCGGGCCGGGTGCTGGCCCGCCACCGAGGCCGAGGCGGTGGCCGAGCAGGAACGGATCCGCGCGGCCGCGGACCCGGCGGGCCCGGGGCCCGCGCCGGGCGAGGTGCGCAGGATCGCCGGGGTCGACGTGACCTACGACGAGGACGGCGACCTGCTGGTCGCCGCCGCCGTGGTGCTGGACGCCACGACGCTGGAGGTGGTGGAGGAGGCCGTCCACACCGACCGCAGCCGCTTCCCGTACGTGCCCGGGCTGCTCGCCTTCCGCGAACTGCCCCCGGTGCTGGCGGCGCTGGAGAAGCTGCGCACCCCGCCCGAGCTGCTGGTCTGCGACGGCTACGGCCTCGCCCACCCCCGGCGGGCCGGGCTGGCGGTGCACCTGGGCGTGCTGACCGGGCTGCCCTGCTTCGGGGTGGCCAAGTCGCCCTTCGTCTTCACCCACACCGAGCCGGGGCCGCTGCGCGGGGACTCCTCGCCGCTGCTGGACGAGGGGTGCGCCCCGCCGGAGGTGGTGGGCCGCGCGCTGCGCACCCGGCCGGGGGTCAAACCGGTGTTCGTCTCGGCCGGCCACGGGATCTGCCTGGACCACGCCTGCGCCCACACGCTGCGCCTCACCCCGCGCTACCGGCTGCCGGAGACGACGCGCGGCGCCGACGGGCTCAGCCGCAGGGTCCTGAGGGAGATCAAGGAGGGGCTGCGGGAGCCGTACGGCGCCGCGGAGGGGTAGTCGCGGGCGGGGGCCCGGCCGGCGGTCCGGCCGGGCCGGCGGGGTCCGGTCAGCGGGAGGCGGGGACCTGTGCCCGGGCGCCGGCGTCCTCGGCGCCCGCCGTGGCGCCACCGCCCGGCGCGGCGGGCCGTCCGGCGCGCTCGCGGGCGAGCTCGGCGGCGTCCCGCTGGAAGGCCCATGCCATCCGGGGCTCCATCAGGGGACGGAACACCCGCCGCACCGGAGCGGTGCACAGCACCGTCCCCACGGCCGCGGCGGCGACCGTCACCGCGACCGTGCCCGGCGGCGTGGCGAGCCACGGGAAGGCCTCGTACCACCCTCCGGCGCGCGCGCCCTGGATGAGGAAGCCGTGCAGCAGGTAGCCGTACAGCGTCCCGGCGCCCAGCGCGGTGAACCACATGCGGCGCCGGGGGACCAGGGCGAAGAAGCAGGCGGTCAGCACCAGCGAGCAGGCGAACAGCGCGAAGGTCATCAGGACGCCCACCCACCACGGCACGCCCAGCTCCTGGGCGCTCTCGCGGTGGTAGAACCACACCAGGTTCATCCGCGGCGCCGACCAGTACGCGAACACCAGCGCGGCCACCAGGACCGGCACGGCCAGCAGCCGCGCCCCGCGCCGCCGCACGGCCTCGAAGTGCTCGGGCCGCAGGCAGAGCCCGAGGACGAAGAACGGGAGGAACTGCAGCACCCGCTGGAAGTCCAGGTCCCTGCCGATCTCGGGGGAGACGGAGGCGAGGACGGCGATGCCCAGGGCCAGCGGCAGGGGCCACCGCACGGCCTTCCACAGCGGGGTCGTCAGCCGCCACACGAACAGCGCCGCCAGGAACCAGGTCAGGTACCAGGGGTCGAGCAGGCTGACGGGGAAGCCCGGATCGTCGTCGATGACCCGCTTGAACAGGCTGTACGCGGTCTCGAAGATCACGTACGGCACGGCCACGCCGGTCACCAGCCGCCGCAGCCGGTCCGGGCGCATGTCGAAGCTGCGGGAGAAGTAGCCGGAGACGACGATGAAGGCCGGCATGTGGAAGGCGTAGACGAAGTTGTACGCCGCCTGTACGGCCCGGGAGTCGGAGAGCATCAGCCCCCAGGCGTGCCCCACGACCACCAGCACGATCGCCAGGTACTTGGCGTTGTCGAAGAAGGCGTCCCGCTGTCTGGCGCCCCCGGGTCTGCCGCCCGGTCCGGCCGGGGAGGTCTGCGGGACGGACCGGGCCGGGCTCTCGGTCTTGTCCGGCCGGACCGGGGGAAGCGGGGATCGCTCATAGCCAGCGTGGAACATCTGCCGCACCTTAGTGGGGATCCGTCCATGGGTAAATTCGCGATGATCCGGGTACCCCCGGGGGCTGAATTATTCCCGGTCCGCGGCGGAGGGCGGAGCCGCCGGACGCTCCGCATAACCGCATGTCCATTAAAGGATCTTTGACCCGTAAATAATGTCCCTTATGGGTGTGATGTCCCTCAAGGGGGTGTTGTTTTTCTTTCGGGTTGTTTCCTGCGTGATTCGTGTCACCGCATCGGTGAATTAACTGCGGCGGGATATCCGCAGCGGTTCCGGCGGGGGATGCCGTTGCATGCTGCACCGACCAGGTCGAATTCCCCTTCGGTGCAAGTTCTGTGCACCTTCGGCGCAACGTCGGCACGACTTGGGCACAGTGGCCGCCCACCACCCGCGGGCGGGTGCGGCGGCGCCCGGCGCCGCGGTCCGCCCCCGCCCGCGTCCCGGTCCGGCGGACACGCCCGGCGGCGCCGATCCGTCAGTGAACCCCAATGGCGCAGCAGTTGGTGGCACGATGGTGCCCTGCGGGAACGCGGCGGAGGGTTCCCGGGGCCGGCGCGGCCGGTGCAGAGGCGTTGCGACCGAGGGTGTGATCAGTTGTGGCCATTTCACTGTCAGTGGTGCTGCTCTTGGCGATCATCATGGTCGTGCTCATCCGCGGGGGCTCCCTGAAGGCGGGGCCCGCGCTCGTCGCGGTCCTCTTCGGCTTCTTCCTCGCCTCCACCGGCATGGCCCCGTCGATAAACCGCTTCCTCAACTCGCTCGCCGAGTCGATCAACCAGATCAGCTTCTGAGCGGGCGCACGACACGGCGAACGGCCCGGCTCCCGAAGGAGCCGGGCCGTTCGCCGTGTGGAGCGGGCGACGGGAATCGAACCCGCGTAGCCAGTTTGGAAGACTGGGGCTCTACCATTGAGCTACGCCCGCAGCGCCACCGCCGGGCACGCACAGGCAGATGATAACCGCCTGATCATGACACCGCATGGTCGTGACGGCGTGCGGCACGCTCTGCATCGTACGGCATGTACTCTACGTGTCGCACGGACGGGGTGTGGCGCAGCTTGGTAGCGCGTCCGCTTTGGGAGCGGAAGGTCGTCGGTTCGAATCCGGCCACCCCGACCACGTACTATGAAAGACGCGCCTGCCTGCGTCGTGTCTGCGTACGGGGCGCCTCGAAGAAGTCAAGAAGTTCCCAGCAGTCAGCCCCAAGGAGACCGACCGTGAAGAGCGCCGTGGAGACCCTGAACCCCACCCGGGTTCGGCTCACTGTCGAGGTGCCCTTCGAGGAGCTCAAGCCCAGCCTCGACGCGGCGTACAAGAAGATCAACCAGCAGGTCACGGTGCCCGGCTTCCGCAAGGGCAAGGTTCCCGCCCGGGTGATCGACCAGCGGTTCGGCCGGGGAGCGGTCCTGGAGGAGGCGGTCAACGACGCGCTGCCGAAGCTCTACCAGGAGGCCGTCAACGAGGGTGAGCTGAGCCCGCTGGGTCAGCCCGAGGTCGACATCACCGAGCTCAAGGACAACGAGCTCCTCGCCTTCACCGCCGAGGTGGACGTCCGTCCCGCCATCGAGATCCCGGACTACTCCGGCATCGAGGTCACCGTCGACGCCGTCGAGGTCACCGACGAGGACGTGGAGAAGGCGGTCCAGCAGCTCCGCGAGCGCTTCGCCTCCACCACCGTCGTCGAGCGGCCCGCCGCCGAGGGCGACGTCGTCAAGATCGACCTGGAGGCCCGGGTCGACGGCGAGGTCCTGGAGGACGGCGTCGCCAAGGGCGTCGACTACGTCATCGGCTCCGGCGAGCTGCTGGACGGCATCGACGAGGCCGTCACCGGCCTGGAGGCCGGCGGCTCGGCGACCTTCACCTCCGAGCTCAAGGGCGGCTCCGCCGCGGGCCGCGAGGCCGAGGTGAAGGTGGACGTCACCTCCGTCTCCGCCCGTGAACTCCCCGAGCTGGACGACGACTTCGCGCAGCTTGCCAGCCAGTTCGACACCCTTGAGGAGCTGCGGGCCGACACCCGCAAGCGCCTGGAGCGGATGAAGAAGTACGACCAGGCCACCCAGGCCCAGGAGAAGGTGCTCGACGAGCTGATCTCCCTGGTCGAGGTTCCGATCCCCGAGAAGCTCCTCCAGGACGAGATCAACACCCGCAAGCACAACCTGGTCAACCACCAGCTCCCGCAGATGGGCCTGGACCTCGCCGCCTACCTGCGGATGCAGGACAAGTCCGAGGAGGAGTTCGACGCCGAGCTCAAGCAGCAGGCGGAGAAGGGCATCCGGACCCAGTTCATCCTGGACGAGCTGGTCAGCAAGGAGAAGCTCAACGTCAACCAGGAGGAGCTGACCGAGCACCTGGTGCGCCGCGCCCAGTCCTCCGGGATGAGCCCCGACCAGTTCGCCCAGGCCGTCGTCGAGAGCGGCCAGGTGCCGATGCTCGTCGGCGAGGTCGCCCGCGGCAAGGCCCTCGCGCTCGTCGTCGAGGCCGCCAAGGTGACCGACACCAACGGCGAGACCGTCACCCTGGAGGACGAGGAGGACGAGTCCGAGGGCGGCGAGGCCGCCGAGGCGTCGGCCGAGTCCGGTGAGGCCGCCGAGACCGCCGAGAAGTCCGCCGAGCAGGGCGAGGAGAAGGCCGAGGGCTGAGCCCGGAGGCCGAGCCGGAGGGGGCGTCCCGCCCGGCACACCCGACACGACGGGCCCGTACGCGACACCGCGTGCGGGCCCGTTCGCGTACGGCGGAACACACCGACGCCACCTGCGGGAACGCTCCCTGCGCTCACAGCGAACAGTTCTCGGACCGGGATGGCGCAATCGGACCCGCGCGTTAGGGTCCAAGTACACGAAAGACTCAGAGACGGCCCTGTGAGAGACGAGCCGTCCGTTACACGAGCAGGTGGACACGTGAAGCTTCCGATGCCCTACGCCGCCACCGAGCCGACCATCGGTGGCCTCGGCGACCAGGTGTACAACCGACTGCTCAACGAGCGGATCATCTTCCTCGGCCAGCCGGTCGACGACGAGATCGCCAACCGCATCACTGCTCAGCTGCTCCTCCTGGCCGCTGACCCGGACAAGGACATCTACCTCTACATCAACAGTCCGGGCGGTTCGATCACGGCCGGCATGGCGATCTACGACACCATGCAGTACATCAAGAACGACGTGGTGACCATCGCGATGGGCCTGGCCGCCTCCATGGGCCAGTTCCTGCTCAGCGCGGGCACCCCGGGCAAGCGCTTCGCGCTGCCGAACGCCGAGATCCTCATCCACCAGCCCTCCGCGGGCCTGGCGGGTTCGGCCTCCGACATCAAGATCCACGCCGAGCAGCTCCTGCGCACCAAGAAGAAGATGGCGCGCCTGTCCGCGCTGCACACCGGCCAGACCGAGGAGCAGTGGAACCGCGACGCCGACCGCGACCGCTGGTTCACCGCCCAGGAGGCCAAGGAGTACGGCCTGATCGACGAGGTCTACGGCTCCGCCTCGCAGCTTCCGGGCGGTGGCGGTACGGGCGCGTGAGCCCGGACGTTCCGCAGCCCGACGACCGCAGCCAGCTCACCTCACCAGGACGGTGCACAGCCCCATGAACAGTCAGCACACCTTCCCCGGCGCCGGGCTCTACGAGCGGCTCGAGGCCCGCTACGACGGGCCGGCGCCCGAGGCCCGGTACGTCGTTCCGCGCTTCGTGGAGCGCACCTCGCAGGGCGTGCGCGAGTACGACCCGTACGCGAAGCTCTTCGAGGAGCGCGTGATCTTCCTCGGCGTGCAGATCGACGACGCCTCGGCCAACGACGTCATGGCGCAGCTGCTGTGCCTGGAGTCGATGGATCCCGACCGGGACATCTCGATCTACATCAACTCGCCTGGTGGTTCCTTCACGGCTCTGACGGCCATCTACGACACGATGCAGTTCGTCAAGCCGGACATCCAGACGGTCTGCATGGGTCAGGCGGCCTCGGCCGCGGCCGTGCTGCTCGCCGCCGGCACGCCCGGCAAGCGGATGGCGCTGCCCAACGCCCGGGTGCTGATCCACCAGCCGTACACCGAGACCGGCCGCGGCCAGGTCTCCGACCTGGAGATCGCGGCCAACGAGGTGCAGCGGATGCGGTCGCAGCTCGAGGAGATGCTCGCCAAGCACTCCAGCAAGCCGATCGAGCAGATCAGCCAGGACATCGAGCGGGACAAGATCCTCACTGCCGAGGAGTCGCTGGAGTACGGGCTGATCGACCAGATCATCTCGACCCGCAAGACCTCGGTCGGGCTCGGATAACCCCGCCGGCTCCGCCGGATTCCCCGAACATTTCCGCCCCCCTCGGGTCGAGTCGGTCCGAGGGGGGCCCACTCAGGGGGTCGGGCAAGGTACCGTCATAGGGGGTCCGGGGGCCGCCCCCGCCAAGGCCCAGAGCAAGCACCCGGGTTCGTGGAACTCGACGGATCCCAGGCGAAGGAGAAGCACCTCGTGGCACGCATCGGTGACGGCGGCGATCTGCTCAAGTGCTCGTTCTGCGGCAAGAGCCAGAAGCAGGTGAAGAAGCTCATCGCGGGGCCGGGCGTGTACATCTGCGACGAGTGCATCGACCTCTGCAACGAGATCATCGAGGAGGAACTCGCCGACACCTCCGAGATGCGCTGGGACGAGCTGCCCAAGCCGCGGGAGATCTACGAGTTCCTCGACGGGTACGTCGTCGGCCAGGAGGCCGCGAAGAAGGCCCTCTCCGTCGCCGTCTACAACCACTACAAGCGGGTGCAGGCGGGTGAGAACGGCGGTCCGCAGGGCCGTGACGACGGCATCGAGCTGGCCAAGTCCAACATCCTGCTGCTGGGCCCCACGGGCTCCGGCAAGACGCTGCTGGCGCAGACCCTCGCCCGGATGCTGAACGTCCCCTTCGCCATCGCCGACGCCACCGCCCTGACCGAGGCCGGGTACGTGGGCGAGGACGTCGAGAACATCCTGCTGAAGCTGATCCAGGCCGCCGACTACGACGTCAAGAAGGCCGAGACCGGGATCATCTACATCGACGAGATCGACAAGGTCGCCCGCAAGAGCGAGAACCCCTCCATCACCCGGGACGTCTCCGGCGAGGGCGTGCAGCAGGCCCTGCTGAAGATCCTGGAGGGCACCACGGCCTCCGTGCCGCCGCAGGGCGGCCGCAAGCACCCGCACCAGGAGTTCATCCAGATCGACACCACGAACGTGCTGTTCATCGTGGGCGGCGCCTTCGCCGGTCTGGAGAAGATCATCGAGGCCAGGGCGGGCGCCAAGGGCATCGGCTTCGGCGCCACGATCCGCTCCAAGCGCGAGATCGAGGCGAGCAACCAGTTCGAGGACGTCATGCCCGAGGACCTGGTCAAGTTCGGCATGATCCCGGAGTTCATCGGCCGCCTGCCGGTCATCACCTCCGTCCACAACCTCGACCGCGAGGCCCTGCTGAAGATCCTGGTCGAGCCGCGCAACGCGCTGGTCAAGCAGTACCAGCGGCTCTTCGAGCTCGACGGGGTGGAACTGGACTTCGACCGCCCGGCGCTGGAGGCCATCGCCGACCAGGCGATCCTGCGCGGCACGGGCGCGCGCGGCCTGCGCGCGATCATGGAGGAGGTCCTCCAGTCGGTGATGTACGAGGTGCCCTCCCGCAAGGACGTGGCCCGCGTGGTGATCACCGCGGACGTCGTCCACTCCAACGTCAACCCCACCCTGGTCCCCCGCTCCCGCGGCGACCAGGGCCAGGGCCCGCGCGAGAAGAGCGCCTGAGCGCCCGGCGCCACGTACGTCACATGCGGCGGGGGCCGCCCGGATCACTCCGGGCGGCCCCCGCCGCGTGGTGCGTCCTGCGTGTGGCGGTCACTTGATCTCGACGCGCACGTCGTTGCGGAGCTTCGCCGCGGCTGCGGCGGTGTCGTCGATCGACGGGCTCTTGCCGGTCATGAGTCCGGCCATGTCGTTCAGCGTCGAGTAGACGACGGTGCTGTGATCCCCCCAGATGCAGAACGGCATGGTGATGGCCTTGCCGCCGAGCTCGGAGGTGCCCTCGCCGGTGAGCTTGAGCTCCTGGCACTTCATGACGGCGTTCTCCAGCCCCTCGGGGGAGACCGTCCGCGGGTCGCCGACCAGCTCGGCCGTACCGCCTTCCCCGTCGCCGTCCAGGCTGGGGTCCTCCTTGGCCTCCTTCGCCATCTTCGCGAACATGGCGTCGACGACCGCCTCGGGATCCTTGACCTCGCCCCAGACACCACTGAAGTTCAGCAGCTTCTGGGAGGCGGGGTTGTCCCCGGAGGTGTAGCCGGCGGAGACGGCCTCCGGGTTCTCGACCCCGTAGCTCTCCAGGTCCTTGATGTCCTCGGAGTCCATCTCGTCCTTCTCGTTCGGGGACTTCTTGTACTCCCCGCCGAGTACCGTCTCGGGCGCGACGAGCTTGTACCGCTTGCCGTCGTCGGCGATGTCGCTGCCGCTGCCGCTGTCGGAGAAGACGAAGTAGCCGCCCACCGCCAGGCCGGCGACCGCCAGCACGGCCGCCAGGGCGCCGATGGCCTTGCCCTTGCCGCCGCCGCCCTGCGGGGGCGGGGGGACGTAGGCGCCCGGCTGCTGCGGGGCGCCGTAGGGGCCGGGCTGCGGCGGGTAGCCCTGCTGCTGGGGGAAGCCGGGCTGCTGCGGGTACCCGGGCTGCTGGGGGTAGCCGTAACCCGGCTGCCCCTGCTGCTGGCCGTACGGCGGCTGCTGGGGCGCGGCGTAGGGCCCCGGCTGCTGGGGTGGCTGGCCGTACGGGCCGGGCTGCGGCGGCGGCTGGTTGTAGCTCATCGTGAAGCTCCCCCTCTGTTGGGCATGTTCATGAATACGCCGCCCCATCCTTGCGGACCGCGGCGCTTCCCGAGGAGCCAGGCCCCCAAACCGATTCGAGACTGCGACATTGGCGCCCGTACACTGGCCGTCGTGACCGAGAACACTCAGCAGAGCCCGACCCCCGTCGGGGCGGAGCCGTCGAACAGCGCCCACGCCAACCTGCCGACCCAGTACGTCCCGGCCGAGGTAGAGGGGAAGCTGTACGAGCGCTGGGTAGAGCGCGGTTACTTCGAGGCGGACGCCAAGAGCGACAAGCCGCCGTACACGATCGTCATCCCGCCGCCCAACGTCACCGGCAGCCTGCACCTGGGCCACGCCTTCGAGCACACGCTGATCGACGCCCTCACCCGCCGCAAGCGGATGCAGGGC
>NZ_DASQNP010000115.1:0-6645 GCF_035644915.1 Streptomyces sp. | reverse complement strand
ATGGAGAGCTGCTGTGTCATGGGCCTGGGCATCCTCGTGGTCGCTCGTACGGGGGACGGATCCCCCATTGTCCCCCATCCGCTCCGCACCGGGAGCGGCCCGCCCCGTCCGGCGCCGCGCCGACCGGCCCGGGGCCCCGGGGCGCGGGGACCGGCCGCGGACGCACGTCGCCGGGCATGCCGTGTCCGGCGAGGCGGTGCACGGCCCCGGGCCGTCCGCGGGTGCCGCGGACGATATGGCACGCTCCCGCGGCGAGGGCCGAGGGCGTTCCCGCACCTGGCGGACGCGCCCGTCCGTGCCGTACGCCGCCGTGCGCTCCCGGCCGGGTCCGGCAGGCCGGCCCGCTGCCTTCCGCTTCCTCCCGGCCGCCGGGAGGAAGCGCGGACCCGCCGGCCCTCCGGCGTCCCGCACCCCCCGTGGCCGCGGTTCCGGAACGGCGGCGGGAGGGCGTACGCGGCGGAGCGGCGGAGTCTTCCGCAAGGGCGTCGCGCTCGCCGGCGCCCGTTGCTAGCCTCGTCGCGACCTTGTCCCCGGGCGTCGGAAGACGCCCCCTCCTCCGGAGGCATCCCATGAGGAAGAACCTCAGGTCGGCGTTACGCACGGCGGCCGTGGCCACTGCCGGAGCGGCGGCACTCGCCCTGCCCGCCGCCCCTGCCACCGCCGCCGACGAACCGGCGCCCGAGCCGCAGTCCCGCCTGCTGCTGACCATGTCGCCGGGCGTGTTCACCCCCGGCTCCACCTTCTCCCTGGAGTGCCGGCCTCCGGGAGGCGACCACCCGGACCCGGTGGCCGCCTGCGCCGAACTCGCCGCGGTGGACGGCGACTTCGACAAGCTGGAACCCACCGGCACCATGGGGTGCCACACCGTCCGCGACCCGGTGACCGTCACCGCCACGGGCACCTGGCACGGCCGCGAGGTCTCCTACACCGAGACCTTCGCCAGTAGCTGCGCCGCCATCGTGGCCACGAACTTCGTCTTCCGGCTCTGACGTCCCCGGGCGGCCGACGTCCGCCCCCTCGCCTCCGGCCCGCCCGCACCCCCGGTCCGGCGCGGGCGGGCCGGCCCGTCGCCGGCGGACCGCCCCCGCCTCCGCCGGTGCCCCTTGTCAGCCCCGTCGCGGCCCCGCCAGGGGCGTCCGCGACGCCCCCCACCGTCGGAAAGGACGACACCCATGCGGAAGAGGAATTCCGGGCCCGCGTTACGCACGGCGGCCGTGGCCGCCGCCGGAGCAGCGGCGCTCCTCCTGCCCGCCGCCCCCGCCATCGCCACCGCCGCCGGCCCCGCGCCCGAACCGCGGACCGAACTGGTGCTGGCCGTGACACCGGGCCGGCACTCCCCCGGCACCAAGGCCACCCTGGAGTGCGAGCCCGCCGGAGGCTCCCACCCCACCGCCCAGGACGCCTGCGACAAACTCATCGCCGTCGACGGCGACTTCGGGGCCCTCAAGCCCGCCCCGGGCCTGGGCTGCACCGACGAGTACGACCCGGTGACCGCCGTCGCCCAGGGCACCTGGCGCGGCGAGGAGGTCTCCTTCACCAAGGAGTTCACCAACCTCTGCCGGGCGGTCGTGGGCACCGACCTCGTCTTCCGCCTCCAGCCCCTCTGAGGCTCCCCTTCCGGGCTGCCCTCTGCGGCCCCGGACAGGCCGAAGGCCCCGGACCCGTGGCGGTCCGGGGCCTTCGGCCGGAGGAATCCGGGTCAGCAGCCGATCAGGCGGGCGGCGAGGTAGGACTCGACCTGGTCGATCGAGACCCGCTCCTGCTTCATCGAGTCGCGCTCGCGCACGGTCACGGCGTTGTCCTCAAGGGTGTCGAAGTCGACGGTGACGCAGAACGGCGTGCCGATCTCGTCCTGGCGGCGGTAGCGGCGGCCGATGGCGCCCGCGTCGTCGAACTCGATGTTCCAGTGCTTGCGCAGCGCGTCCGCCAGGCCCTTGGCCTTCGGCGAGAGCTGCGGGTTGCGGGACAGCGGCAGGACGGCGACCTTGACCGGCGCCAGGCGCGGGTCGAGGCGCATCACGACGCGCTTCTCCATCTTGCCCTTGGCGTTCGGGGCCTCGTCCTCGACGTAGGCGTCGAGCATGAACGCCAGCATCGTCCGGCCGACACCGGCCGCGGGCTCGATGACGTACGGCGTCCAGCGCTCGCCGGCCTCCTGGTCGAAGTACGACAGGTCCTGGCCGGAGGCCTTGGAGTGCGCGGTGAGGTCGTAGTCGGTGCGGTTGGCCACGCCCTCCAGCTCGCCCCACTCGCTGCCGGCGAAGTTGAAGCGGTACTCGATGTCAGCGGTGCGCTTGGAGTAGTGGGAGAGCTTCTCCTTGGGGTGCTCGTACCACCGCATGTTCTCCTCGCGGAGACCCAGGCCGGTGTACCAGTTCCAGCGCTGCTCCATCCAGTACTCGTGCCACTTCTCGTCCTCGCCCGGCTTGACGAAGAACTCCATCTCCATCTGCTCGAACTCGCGGGTCCGGAAGATGAAGTTGCCCGGAGTGATCTCGTTCCGGAAGGACTTGCCCATCTGCGCGATGCCGAACGGCGGCTTCCGGCGCGAGGTCTGCTGCACCTGGGCGAAGTTGGTGAAGATGCCCTGCGCGGTCTCGGGGCGGAGGTAGGCCACCGAGCCGGAGTCCTGGGTCGGACCGAGGTGCGTGGACAGCAGGCCGGAGAACTGCTTGGGCTCGGTGAACTGGCCCTTGACGCCGCAGTTGGGGCAGTTGACGTCGGTCAGGCCGTTCGCGGGGAGGCGGCCGTGCTTGGCCTCGTACGCCTCCTCCAGGTGGTCGGCGCGGAACCGCTTGTGGCACGAGGTGCACTCGGTCAGCGGGTCGGTGAAGGTGGCGACGTGGCCGGACGCCACCCAGACCTCGGGGGCGAGGATCACCGACGAGTCGATCCCGACCACGTCGTCGCGCGAGGTGACCATGGAGCGCCACCACTGGCGCTTGATGTTCTCCTTCAGCTCCACGCCCAGCGGACCGTAATCCCAGGCGGCCCGCTGCCCCCCGTAGATCTCGCTGCAGGGGTAGACGAAGCCACGGCGCTTGCTGAGGCTGACGATGGTGTCGATCTTGTCGGCGGCCACGGTGCTCTCTTCGGTTACAGACGACGGAATACCTCAGGTTACCGGCGACAGCGGGGGCCGGACCAAATCGGTTCGGGGTTCGGACCGCACCCGACGGGAACCCGGATCGCCCCTTCTCACCGGAACCTCCATCTCATTTGACAATCATTTCCAATTAAGCCGAAAATGAGTGTCATGAACGCTCGACGACGCCCCCTCATACCCCGCCCCCGCACCGCTTCCCGTGCCGCCCTGGCGAGCGCCGCCGCCCTGGGCGTGTTCGGCCTCTCCGCCTGCGGCACCGGCACGGCGGGCGGGAGCGATGAGGTGCGCGTCGTCGCCTCGTTCTACCCCATGCGGTTCCTCGCCGAGGAGATCGGCGGCGATCACGTTTCGGTCAGTTCCCTGACCAAGCCCGGCGTCGAGCCGCACGACCTGGAGCTGAGCCCGCAGCAGACCGCCGAGCTGGGCGAGGCCGACCTCGTCGTCTACCTCAAGGGGTTCCAGCCCGCCGTGGACCGGGCCGTGGAGCAGTCCGGGGTGGAGCACGTCGCCGAGGCCGGCTCGTACACCGAGCTGGAGAAGGGCGGCGACCACGGCCACGAGGAGGAACACGGCGGCCACGGCCACGAGGAGGAGCACGAGGGCCACGACCACGGCGAGGGCGCCACCGACCCGCACGTCTGGCTGGACCCGGTCAAGTACGCCGAGGTGGCCGAGGGCGTCGGCGAGGCCCTGGCCAAGGCCGACCCGGACCACGCCGCCGACTACCGCAAGAACGCCGCGGCGCTGGTGGCCGAGCTGAAGGCCCTCGACGCCGACTTCCGCAAGGGCCTGGAGAACCGCGAGACGGACACCTTCATCACCACCCACGCCGCCTTCGGCTACCTCGCCGAGCGCTACGGCCTCCACGAGGAGTCCATCGCCGGGCTCGACCCCGAGGCCGGGCCCAGCGGCGCCCGGCTGAAGGAGCTGCACGAGATCGCCCGGCACGACGAGGTGAACACCGTCTTCTTCGAGGCGGCCGCCAGCGACCGGACGGCCAGGACCCTCGCCGACGACCTGGGGCTGCGGACCGACGTCCTCGACCCGGTGGAGGCGATCGGCGAGTCCTCCCGGGGCGACGACTACTTCGAGGTCATGCGCGCCAACCTCCAGGCCCTGCAGAAGGCGCTCGGCGCCGCGTGAGGCCGGCGGGAGGAACGGGACCGACGAGCCGGACGAGCCAGACGAGCCGAGTGAGCCCACCGAGGAGGCCACCCATGGCGAAGGAGCACACCACGGCGCCCCCGGCGCTGTCCATGCGGGGCGTGACCGCCTCGCTCGGAGCGCGGGCGGTCCTGCGCGGGATCGACCTGACCGTGGAGCGCGGCGAGGTCGTCGCCCTGCTCGGCGCGAACGGCTCGGGGAAGTCCACGACCGTACGGGTCGCCGTCGGCCAGGTGCCGTCGGCGAGCGGCGAGGCGGAGCTGTTCGGCACTCCGCTGCGGCGCTTCCGCGACTGGCGGCGGGTGGGCTACGTGCCGCAGCGCCCGACCGCGTCCGCCGGCGTCCCCGCGACCGTGCGCGAGGTGGTCTCCGCCGGACGGCTGGCCCGCACCCGGCTGCGGCCGCTGGGGCGCGGCGACCGGGCGGCCGTGCACCGGGCCCTGGAGCTGGTCGGGCTGGCCGACCGGGCCGGGGACTCGGTGAACGCCCTCTCCGGCGGCCAGCACCAGCGCGTGCTGATAGCCCGCGCGCTGGCCGGCGAACCCGAACTGCTGATCATGGACGAACCGCTCGCCGGAGTGGACCTCCTCAGCCAGCGCGTCCTCGCCGACGCGCTGCGCGAGCAGGTCTCCCGGAACGTCTCCGTCCTGCTGGTGCTGCACGAGCTGGGCCCGCTGGCCCCGCTGATCGACCGCACCGTCGTCCTCCACGACGGGCTGGTCGAGCGGGTGGAGGGCACCACCCACCTCCACGACCAGGCGTGCCACCCGCACCCCGATCCCTCCGCCCCCGCACGGACCGGACTGCTGACATGATCGAGCTCCTCGACTACCCCTTCATGCAGCGCGCCCTGCTGGCCGCGCTGCTGGTCGGCGTCGCCGCCCCGGCCGTCGGCATCTACCTCGTGCAGCGCCGCCAGGCGATCATGGGCGACGGCATCGGGCACGTGGCGATGACCGGCGTGGCGCTGGGCTTCCTGCTGAGCACCAACCCGGTGTGGACGGCCGTGCTGGTCTCCGCGCTCGGCGCGGTCGCCATGGAGCTGATCCGCTGGTACGGCATGGCGCGCGGCGACATCGCCCTGGCGCTGCTGTTCTACGGCGGCATGGCGAGCGGCGTCATGATCATCAACCTGTCGCCGGGCGGCTCCAACGCCGACCTGCTGACCTACCTCTTCGGCTCCATCACCACCGTCTCCTCCGAGGACGTCACGGCGATCGTGGTGCTGTCCGCGTTCGTGCTGGCGGTCTGCCTGGGGCTGCGGCGGCAGTTGTTCGCCGTCTGCCAGGACGAGGAGTTCGCCCGGGTCACCGGGCTGCCGGTGCGGCTGCTCAACCTGCTGCTGGCCGTCACCGCGGCCGTCACCGTGACCGTGGCGATGCGGGTGGTGGGGCTGCTGCTGGTGAGCGCGCTGATGGTGCTGCCCGTCGTCGCCGCCCAGCAGGTCACGCGCGGCTTCGCGACCACGCTGGCGCTCGCGGTGGTCACCGGCGTGCTGGTGGCCCTCTCCGGGACGGCCACCTCCTTCTACGCCGACGTGCCGCCCGGCGCCAGCATCGTGCTGCTGGCCATCGCCCTGTTCGCGGTCCTCGCGGCGCTCGCGCCCCTCCTGGCCCGCGCCCGGGCCCGGGCGGCGCTCCGGCAGGGTGGGGAGCCCGGCGGGCAGCGGACAGGACGGCAGGGGGGACGGCAGGAGGAACACGACACACCCGAGGGCGCTACCGTCGTGCGGTGACCACGGTCGTCGGTGGCCGGTGCGGCCGGTGACACAGCCGGTAAGGGGCACTCCCCGGCCGCGCCCACCACACCTGGCACAATGGCCGATCAGCTACGCGAGGTAGCGCCGACTTGAGGAGGCAATGGTGGCGACCGCAGGTCCCCCCGTACGCGGCCGGTCGACCCGGCAGCGCGCCGCTGTGGCGGCGGCTCTCAGCGAGGTCGACGAATTCCGCAGCGCCCAGGAGCTGCACGACATGCTCAAGCACCGCGGTGACTCGGTCGGTCTGACCACCGTCTACCGCACCCTCCAGTCGCTGGCCGACGCGGGCGAGGTGGACGTGCTGCGCACCGACGACGGCGAGGCCGTCTACCGCCGGTGCAGCAGCGGCGACCACCACCACCATCTGGTCTGCCGCCGCTGCGGCAGGGCCGTGGAGGTCGAGGGTCCCGCCGTGGAGCGGTGGGCGGACTCCATCGCCGCGGAACACGGCTTCGTGGACGTGGCCCACACCGTCGAGATCTTCGGCACCTGCGGCGAGTGCGCCGCCGGAGGGTCCAAGTCCTGACGCGCAGAGGCTGACGCGCGGGGGCGCTGTCTCGCACACCCGGGTGTGCGAGACAGCGCCCCCGCGCGTCAGCCTCTGCGCGTCAGGACT
>NZ_DASQNP010000114.1:0-25137 GCF_035644915.1 Streptomyces sp. | reverse complement strand
GCCCGGCACCGGGCGGGGGGCCATCGCGGTCGTGCGCGGGGCGCGGGACTACGCCCAGACCTGGGGCTGGTACCACAGGGCCGCGTCGGTGCCGCGCGTGAAGGCGTGCAGGAGGTTGTTGCGGTCGGCGACGGCCGTGGTGACGCCGACACCGCCCGCGAGGGACTGGAAGTCGGTGTAGGTGTCGGCGTTCTCGTCCTTCTGGACCGCGACCCACAGGGCCTTGTCGTTGCCGACGACGAACACGTTGAGCCGGCCGTCCTGCCCGAGGGCCGCGGTGGGCCGGTGGGTGATCCCTCCGTTGAGCGTGACGGAGGTGTGGAAGGACTGGTGGTCGTCGGTCTGACCGACCCGCCAGGCCGCGCCGTTCGAGCCGCGGTAGAAGAACTGCGCCCGGCCGGCGGCGTCCACGGCGGCCGTGGGGTAGTCGGTCACGCCGGTGGTCTGCTTCTGGAAGGAGCTCCAGTCCCCCGAGTTCTCGATCCTCTGCTGGATGGTCCACAGGCCGTTGTCGTTGCCCTTGACCGCGACCACGATCCGGCCCGAGCCGTCCAGGACCGGCGCGGGCCGGTCCTCGATGCCGCCGCCCAGCGAGGCCGGACCGGTGTACTCCTCGTAGAACACGCCCTGGTTGCGGGTGTACCACAGGGCGTCGTCGGTGCCGCGGAAGAAGGCGTGGATGCGGCCGTCGGCGCCCAGCGCGACGGCCGGCTCGCCGCCGATGCTGGTGACCAAGGTGCGGGGCCGGCCGTAGCCGGGCGTGTTGATGCCGTCCTGAACGACGACCTCCAGGTTGTTGTCCGGGGTGCGGTAGAAGACCCGGACCTTGCCGTCCTTGCCCCGGATCGGGGCGGGGACGCCCGAGGTGAGCGAGCCGTCGTGCTTGAACCAGTCCGCCCAGGTGCCGTCCCGCCTCTGGGTGCGGCTCCACAGGGCGCCGTCGGTGCCGCTGACGAACACGCTGATGCGGTCGTCGGCGTTGAGCACCGGTGCGGGCTCCGAGGACAGACCGCCCTGCAGGCTGGTCCAGCTCCCCCAGTTCGTTCCCGCCGTCGTGGACACGGCCATGTTGAGTACCCCCTCGTCATGTGGGTGAGTCATCACCCTGGTCACCAAGGGGATTTACATAAGTACGCTTAGCTATGTGGAAGTACACGCCATCCGGTGATGGATGGCCATATGGCTTGACAAGTGCCGCGCTCACCGTGTCGCCCTCGGCGACCGGGTTCACCGGTTCCGGCCCGGGGCCCGGTTCCGCGGCGGTGCGGCGCCGTGGGCGAGGTCGATCTCGGCCCACACCGTCTTGCCGCAGTACAGCCGGTCGACCACGCCCCAGCGGGAGGCGAGGGCGTCCACCAGCACCAGCCCGCGCCCGGACTCGGCGTCCGGGCCGGGGACGGGCACGGGGGCGGCCGGATCGGGCCGCCGTCCCCCGTGGGCGTCGGCGACCTCGATCCGCAGCGTGTCGGGCCGCAGCAGGCCCGGCCCGACGGTGAGGCGGAGCTGGAAGTCCCGTCCGGGCACCCGGCCGTGCGTGACGGCGTTGGCGGCCAGCTCGGCGACGAGCGAGACGGCGGTCTCCGCCACCTCGTGCCCGTCCGGCCAGCCCCAGACGGCCAGTTGCCGCGCCGCCAGCAGCCGCGCGAGCCGCGCACCGCGCGGCGTCGAGCGCAGGAGCCGGGTGAACGTGTGGGTGGGGGCGGGGAGTTCGGCTGGAGCGGTCCTCGGTTTCACGTCACCGAGCGTGTCCGAGCCGTCGCCGTCCGGCCAGCACCCCGGCCGGTACGGGACGCACTGGTGCGGAAGGCCCCGGACGCCGTCCGGGGCGTCACGGGCACCGGCCGACGGGAGGGCCGTGGACGCGGCTCCTCCCCGTGCCGAGGGCGCCCGGGCTCCCCCACACCCGTACAGGACCGACTCGTCCGGGTGGGACCGGTGAGTCGTACGGCACACCGGCAGTGACGGCGGGCCGCGTCCGGCGTTGGGCCCGGTGAGTCGTGGGAGGCACCGGGAGGGCACGGGCATGACCGGCACGGAACGGCAGTGGCAGGCGGCGGCCGACGGCGAGGGGGCGGACCGGGAGGCGGAGAGGGTCGATCCCGTCCTGAAGGTCGTCGGCAAGCAGATCAAGGTGCTGCGGGAGCGGGCGGGGCTGACCCAGCCGGAGTTCGGCCGGCGCATCGGCTACGGCGTGGACCTGGTCTCGTCGGTGGAGCGCGGCAGGCGCCCGCCCAAGCAGCCGTTCATCGAGGGCGCGGAACGGGAACTGGACGGGCGCGGCATCTTCTACGCCGTCCAGGAGGACGTGGAGGAGACGCGGTACCCCGCGCGGTTCCGCGAGTTCGCGAAGCTGGAGCGCGAGGCGGTCGAGATCCACATGTACGACCCCATGGTCGTGCCCGGCCCGCTCCAGACGGAGGAGTACGCCCGCGCGCTGTACCTGATGCGCCGCCCGGCCATGGACGGGGAGACCATCGAGGGCCATGTCGCCGCGCGGATGGCGCGGCGCGAGGTGTTCGAGCGGCGCCCGGCGCCGGTGCTGGGCTTCGTCCTGGAGGAGGCCGTGCTGCGCCGCCCGCTCGGCGGCCGGGCGGTGCTGCGCGGGCAGCTCGAACACCTGCTTGCCGTCGGACGGCTCCACAACGTGGAGATCCAGGTCATGCCGGTGGACGTGGAGGAGCACGCCGGGCTGGTCGGCTCGCTGGCCCTGCTGGAGACACCGGGCCGTCCCAAAATCGCCTATACCGAATCCCAGGGGCGTAGTGCATGGTTCACGGAGCGGGCGGACGTGCGCGCGTTCGAGAACCGCTATGGGACGATCCGCGCGCAGGCGCTGACCCCGCGTCAGTCCCTGAAACTCGTCGAGAAGCTCCTGGGAGAGATGTGAACACCGAGCGGACCTCCGGCCCCCTGGACGGGCCGGCCTGGTACAAGAGCAGCCACAGCGACAACGAAGGCGGCAACTGCGTGGAGGTGGCCGCCGGGCCGGACGGCGTCCGCGTCCGGGACTCCAAGAACCTCCAGGGCCCCCAGCTCGCCTTCACCCGTCGCGAGTGGGCCGACTTCCTCGCCCTCGCCGCCGAGGGCTGACCGGCCGCGGAGCGTGTGGGCCGGGCCGGGGCGTCCCGGTCCGGCCCGCGGGTGCGCACGTGGGCGCCCGCGGGCCGTCCGTCCGGAACGCCGCGGCCGGCCTCCGCACCTCCGCGCGGACGGCCCCGGGCTACGGGTTGAGGACGGTGACCTGTATCCCGGCCTGCTGCATGGCCGCCACCGCCTGGCGGGAGGCCTCCTTCCCGCCCTGCACACGCGGTTGGTAGTAGTGCTCGCAGGTGATGGAGATGGTGAACCTCTTGCCGTTCACGGTGCCGTCCCTGGCCAGCTCGATGAGGCGTTCGGTGCACCCGTCGGTGCTCCCGGCGGCCCCCTTGTTCGAGGTGATGGGCAGCGTCTCCCCGGTCGCCGGGTTGGTGCGTTCGGTCGTGGTGCAGGGGCTGGCGGTCAGGTCGGTGATGACGAGGGTGTTGTTGTCCAGCAGTTGCCCGGCCATGTCCAGGGCCTCCATCGCGTCCACGATCGCGTCCTCGGCGTGGTCGCTGGTGGCCCTGTTGAAGATGTGCGCGGCGCTGGCGTACGTGCCCAGGTCGACTCCGTTCAGCGTCGCGTTGAGCATCACCTGGTTGCGGGGGTTGAAGCCGGCGACGAAGTCGTCGCGCTCCTCGACGGGGATCTCCATGCGCTGGGCGACCTGGCCTGGACGCGACCGGCCGGGCTCGGCCGCGGCGGGCTCGGACGCGGCCGGGGCCCGGCCCGCCATGGCCCGTCTGGCGTTCGCCTCGGCCTCGCGCTCGAAGCGGTCGCCGGGATCGCTGACGCTCAGCCCCTGGCCGTTGTCGGTGCCCTCCACCGGGCCGGTGCGCTGCTGGATGACGTGGGTCAGTTCGTGGGCGAGGGTGTGCTTGTCCCCGCCTCCCGCACCGATCACCACGTGGTTCCCGGAGGTGTACGCGCGGGCGCCCAGCTCCTCGGCGGAGCGCTGGGCGGTGGTGTCGGTGTGGACCCGCACGTCGCCGAAGTCCGCTCCCAGCCGCTCCTCCATCTCGGCCCGCAGCGGCGCCTCCAGGGGCCGTCCGGCGGACCGGAGGACGTCGTGCACCGGTGACCGCTGGACGGACGGTCCCTCGCAGCAGCCCTCGTGGTGGACGTGCCGCTCCTCCTCCAGCGCGCGGGCCACCGCGGCGTTTCCCGCGGCTCGCTGGAGGGCCAGCAGGGTCGCCGGGGGTCCGGAGACCCGGGGTGCCGCCGGGTCCTGGGACGGACTCCGCACGCGCCGTGCGCCGTTCTCCTCGCCGTGCTGCTCCTGGTCTCGCATCGCTGCCTCCCGGGGTGCGGGTGGTCTCGTGTCTATCCGCGCCCGCCGCCTGCGTGAACGGCGGAAGGGGCAGCGGAAAGGGCAGTCCTGCGGAGCGTCCGGTTCCGGTCATCGCCGGGCCGGCGCCGGCGGCGGCCGAGTGTCGTTCGTCTCACGCGACGCCCTCCCGGTCGCCCGGCTCGCACGGGCCGGGCACGGACCCTCCGCATAAACTCCGGTGGTGCGCCCCCGGGTTGGGGGCCGCAGGGCCCGTGCCGCCGACGCCGCGCGGGGCCCGTGACCGGGGATGCCGCCGGAACACCCCCGCGACCTGCGCCTAGGCTGGGGGATCGCCGGGGGCCCGGGGACGACGGCCCGGCCTCCCGGTCCGTGTGCTTCTTGGGGAGGGGAGCCGATGCCACAGACGGCGGTCCAGCATGCCGTGACGGCCGCGATGTCCGCGCCGGGGGCGGTCCTCCGTGGGTAGGCGGGGCAAGCCCCCCGCCCGCGGAAGGCTGCCGGTCCGCGCCGCCGGAGGCCGTCGCGCCGCCGGGAGCCGGCGCGCCCCGCGGCGGTCCCGGGGTCCGGCACCGTCCTGGCCGCCGCCGCTGCGGCGGGCGGTGGAGCGGGCGGCCGAGCGCGCGGTGCCCCTGCTGCGGCGCGCACGGCCCGCGTACCCGCGACCGGACCGGGAGGGGTACCGGCGCTGGATCCCGTCCTGGCGCCAGACCCTGGGCGGCTTCCTGGGCTGCACCGGGCTGCTCACCCTCCTGGTGGCGGTGGCGTACTGGCAGACGGACATCCCCGAGAGCCCGAACTCCTTCGCCACCCAGCAGGACAACGTCTTCTACTGGGCCGACGGCACCAGGATGGCCCGGACCGGCTGGGTCAACCGGCAGGAGATGCCGCTGGAGAAGGTTCCCGAGGACGTCCGCTGGGCCGTGCTCGCCGCCGAGAACGCCAGCTTCTACTCCGATCCCGGCATCTCGCCCTCCGGCATCCTGCGCGCGGTGTCGCGGATGGTCGGCGGCGGCGAGACCCAGGGCGGCTCCACCATCACCCAGCAGTACGTGAAGAACGTGTACCTGACCCAGGACCAGACGCTCACCCGGAAGTTCCAGGAGATGCTGCTGGCCCTGAAGATGGACAACACGTTCAGCAAGAACGAGATCCTCGAGGGGTACCTCAACACCAGTTGGTTCGGCCGCGGCACCTACGGCATCCAGCGGGCCGCCCAGGCGTACTACGGCAAGGAGGTCTCCCAGCTCAACGCGAGCGAGGGCGCCTTCCTGGCGTCCCTGCTGAAGGGCGCGGCGCTGTACGACCCGACACTCGGCCCGGAGAACCACGAGCGCGCCGTCGAACGCTGGAAGTGGACCCTGGACCGCATGGTCGAGATCGGGAAGCTCTCCCCGGCCGAGCGGGCGCGGTACACCGAGTTCCCCGAGCCCACCGAGGCCACCGGCGGCCGCATCGACCTCGACGGCCAGCGGGGCTACCTCGCCGAGCTCGCCAAGTCCTACGTCATCCGCTCCGGCAAGGTCTCCGAGAAGGACTTCGACCTCGGCGGCTACCAGATCTACACGACCTTCGACCGGAGGAAGACGGAGGCCCTGGAAAAGGCGGTGCGCGACGCCCGCGGGGAACTCGACCCGGAGAAGCGGAAGGCGGACCGGTTCGTGCGCACGGGCGCCGCCACCGTGGCCGCCGACGGACGCATCCTGGCGCTCTACGGCGGGCCGGGCTTCTTCAAACAGGGGTTCAACGAGTCCAACGCGGTCACCGTCCCCGCGGGCTCCGCCTTCGCGCCCTTCGTCTACGCCTCCGCCCTCACCGACGGCGTCGTGCGCGAACGGGACGCCCCCCGGCAGCCGGTCACCCCCCTCACCCCGTACAACGGGCAGCACAACGCCTCCGTGATGACCCCGGAGGGCCCCTACTGGGACCGCAACGGCAGGGTGGTCAAGGGCAGGAACGACGGCGGACGCGACTGGGGCGCGAGCATCCCCCTGCGCTACGCCATGGTGAACTCCGTCAACTCCACGTTCCTCCAGCTCGGCATGGACGTGGGCCTGGACCGGCTGCGCAAGCACGCCGCGGACGCCGGCCTGCTGCCGTCCAGCCTCGGGCCGCAGGTGCCCGCCTTCGCCCTCGGCAACTCGACGCCCAGCGCGATCCGGATGGCGACGGCGTACGGCACGTTCGCCGCCCAGGGCGTGCGGTCCGAGCCGTACTCGGTGGTCCGCGCCACCCGCAACGGCTCGGAGATCGCGCTGCCCCGGCCGCGTCCCCGGCGTGCCTTCTCCGCCGAGGTCTCCGCCCAGGTGACCGACGCCCTCCGGGGGGTGGTGGAGGAGGGCACCGGCCGGCCGGCGCGGGTGCCCGGACTCCGGGCGGCCGGGAAGACCGGGACCACCGAGGACAACACGGCGGCCTGGTTCGTCGGCTACACCGGGAAGGAGGCCACGGCGGTCGTGCTGTACCGGATGGACCTGCGGAGACTGGAGCTGCTGCCCCTGGACGGGGTCGCCGGCCACACCGGCGAGGCGCCCGGCAGCCCCCTGCCGGCGGCGATCTGGAAGGACTACATGACGGCGACGGCACGCTCCTGAGGGATTCCCCGGGGGCGTGCCGCCGCGGCGGCCGTCGCACCGGTACGCGCGCCGTCATCCGACGGCGGTCATGTCACCTGACGGTCACCTGACGACGGACTTCCAGTCCGGGGCCTGCCCGGGGTCGAGGGCGCGGAGCTGCTCCAGCACCTTCGGGTCCTGTGCGTCCAGCCAGTCGGCCAGCTCCCGGAACGACACGCACTCCACGTCCTTGCGCGGGCAGACCTCCCGCATGACGTCCTCGACGGCCTTCATGTAGATGCCACCGTTCCACTGCTCGAAGTGGTTGCCGATGAACAGCGGCGCCCGGCTGCCGTGGTAGACGCGGTTGAAGCCGTTCATGTACGCCTTGCGCGTGGTCTCCCGCCACGCGGGGTACTGCGCCGGGTCGCCCTCGGTGTTCCCGCCGGACTGGTTGTAGAGGAAGTTGAAGTCCATGGAGAGGACCTGCACTTCCCTGTCCGGGTACGGCAGCATCTGCAGGGGGAAGTTCCAGATGCCGTCCTTCTTCGCCGGCCATATCTGGAAGTCGCCCGGGGAGCTGGCGTCGTAGCGCCACCCGAAGTGGTCGATGGCCCGCACGAGGTTCTCCTGGCCCTCCAGGCACGGTGCGCGGCCGCCGACGAACTCGCGGTCCGGGTCGAAGGGCAGGGGCGGCAGGTCCGTGAAGCCGGTGTGGGTCTTCCACTTCCTGACCATGTCGTAGGTCTGCCGGATCTCGCTCTTCCACTCCTCGACGCTCCAGGAGCCGCCGCCCTTCTCGCCGCAGAAGTGCCCGTTGAAGTGGGAACCGATCTCGTGCCCGTCCCTCCAGGCCTTCCCGAGCTGCTCCAGGGTCGTCCTGATGTGCTGCTCGGTCGGGTAGGAGATGGCGGCGGCCCCCCGCCTGTGCCGCGGCGGTTCGTACAGCTCCTTCTTGGCCGAGGGCAGCAGGTAGATGCCGGTCAGGAAGAACGTCATGTGGGCGTCGCTCTCCTTCGCCACCTGGCGGAAGTGCGAGAAGAGGTGGTCGTCGCCCTCCAGCGCGCCGTCCCAGGAGAACACCACGAACTGCGGCGGCTTCTCACCCGGCTTGAGGCGTTCCGGTTTGAGCTGCCCCGGCTGGGGGCCGGTGTACGACGTGGAGCCGTCGCCCAGGACCTTCACCTTGCCGTCCCACGGCTCGTCCTTCTTCCACCGGCCCGTGCCCGCGTGCCGGTCCGCCCGGTCCCCGGACTTCCGGTCGCCGCTCGTGCCGCCCGTGTCCGCCGCCGAACTCTCCTCCCCGGTCAGGACCTTCCCGAGCGAGAAGGCGATCGACGCGAGCACCACCACGGACACGGTCAGCAGGGCCGCGCGCATGCGGGTGTGACGGCGTGCCCGTCGTCGAGCACGTCTCTGGTCGCTTCGGGGCATCGGCGTGCGCTTCTTTCACAAATTCATCACGTATGAAGCAATGAATATAGAACGAAGGTCTGCCATCCCGGCCTCCGGGGGGTGAAGATGCGCCATTTCCGCCCCTCCCGGGCGCCCCCGGACACCGCGTCACCCGCGGCCCGCGCGGCCGGAGACGGCACAATGAGCGGGCACCGGCGCGGAGTTGGGGGCCGGAGGGGGCCGGTGGCACGGCGGGACCGCACGACGGGATCACCGAGGGGGAGCGTTGGGAGGTGGAACGGTGAGCCGCCTGCACGTCTTCGACCTGGACGGCACCCTGCTGCGGGGCACCACCGCGAGCCTGGAGATCGCCCGCCGGCTGGGCTGTCTGCCCGAACTGCTCCGGCTGGAAGCGGCGTTCGCGTCCGGGGCCGTGGACACCCGCGGCTTCGCGGCCGGCGTCTGCCGCCTCTGGCGGGAGCTGACCCCCGAGCTGGTGGGGGACGTCTTCGCGCGCTCCCCGTGGATCGGCGGGCTGCGCGAGGTGCTCGCGGACATCCGGCGCCGCGGCGAGCGGTCGGTCGTGGTGACCATGTCCCCCGACTTCTTCGCCGGGCGGCTGGCCGGCCTCGGCGTGGACGAGGTGGTGGCCTCGCGCTTCCCCCCGCCGCCGTTCCGGACCGCACTCGATCCCGCCGGAATCCTCACGCCCGCGGACAAGGTGACCGCGGTGGACCGGATGCGCACGGCCCTCGGCCTGGGGCGCGACCACTGCGTGGCGTACGGGGACTCCGCCTCGGACGTCCCCCTCTTCCGGGAGCTGCGGCACACCGTGGCGGTGAACGCCGACGGCGTCCTGCGCGGGCTCGCCCGGTACCGGTACGACGGCGATGACCTGCGCGTGGCCTACCGGTCGGTCAGGGCCCGGATGGCCGAGGACCAGGGCCTCAGGAGCGGCGGACCCGTCCCGCCCGGTGTGGGCTGACCCCGACGGGCGCGGGTTCTCCGGACACCCGTGGGAGGTGCCCGGCCCCTCCCCCGTACGGGTGGCGGGGGCGGCCCGGGAGAGGCGAGGAGAGGAACACAGGTGATGGCAGGAGTGGGCAGGCGGACCGTGCTGGAAGCGGCGGCGTCACTGGCGGCGGGGGCGGCAGTGCTCGCCGGGGACGGCGCGGCGCCGGAGCGGGTTCCGGGACGCGAAACCGTGTCTCGAAGGCCCCGGGCGCCGCGCCGCCACCGCCGCGCCCGGGGTTGACGGGACCATGCGACGGCTCTACGTTCGCCCGGAATTACGAATGGCGTTCGAAATCCCGAACATGGAGTCGCCCATGCCCCCCACACGCCGTCATGCCCCCGCGCGCGCCCGGGCGCTGCCGCTCCTCTCGGCGGCCCTCCTCGCGCTCCTCGCGCTGCTCCAGCCGGGCGCCCCCACCGCCCGCGCCGGGACCGCCCCCGCACCCCCGGCCGCGGCGGCGGCCGGGACCTTCACCAACCCCGTGGTCACCCAGAACGGCGCGGACCCGACGATCGTCCGCTACAACGGCTACTACTACCACCTGGGCACCACCTGGGCCTCCCACTGGGAGATCCGCCGCTCCCCCACCGTCGGCGGCCTGCGGAACGCGACGCCCACCACCGTCTACCGCGAGACCGTCGCCTCCCGCTGCTGCAACTTCTGGGCGCCCGAACTCCACCGCCTCAACGGCCCGAACGGCCTGCGCTGGTACCTGACCTACAGCGCGGGCGTCTCCGGCAACATCGACCACCAGCACGTCCACGTCCTGGAGAGCGCCGGCAACGACCCCCTCGGCCCGTACACCTACAAGGGCCAGGTCGATCCGTACGGCGACAACCGGTGGATGATCGACAGCAGCTACCTCACCCTGCCCGACGGCCGCCTCTACCTGCTCCACTCCTTCTGGGAGGGCGGCACGCAGAACCTGTACGCGGTGCGGATGAGCAATCCCTGGACCCCGACCGGCCGCGCCGCGCGCATCGCCACCCCCACCCACGCCTGGGAGAAGCAGGGCGCGGGCGTCAACGAGGGGCCGGTGATCCTCCAGCGGGGCGGCCGGACCTTCCTCACCTACTCCGCCTCGCACTGCGACACGCCCGACTACAAGCTGGGGCTGATGGAGCTGACCGGCAGCGACCCGCTCGCCCCGGGGGCGTGGCGGAAGTTCCCCGACCCGGTCTTCCAGCGCAACGACGCGGCCGGCGTCTACGGACCGGGCCACAACTTCTTCTTCCCCTCGCCCGACGGCAAGGAGGTCTGGATCGCCTACCACGCCAACTCCAGCCCCTCGCAGGGCTGCGGCGGCACCCGCACCACCCGCGTGCAGAAGGTGAACTGGAAGGCCGACGGCACCCCGGACTTCGGCACCCCGGTCTCCACCTCCACGGTCCTCCCCGAGCCCTCCGGCACCCCCGCCCTCACCGGGCGCGAGTGACACCCCGGGGCACGGGCGCCCGCGTCCGGTCCGCCGGCGTCCGCGGCCTCCGTCAGCCGCTCCAGGCCGGGTGGCGGGGGTCGTCGGCGCGGACCACCACGTCGGCCGTCTCCTCCGGCCGGACCTCCTCCTCGTAGCGGGCGAAGGCCGGCAGCGTCCAGTGCTCCTCCCCGGGGGTGCGGCGGGCCAGGGCGGCCGGGGTGAGCCGCAGGTGGACCGCCAGGTCCAGCGGGAAGCCCCGGCCGAGCAGCAGCGGGCCGTCCAGCACCAGCACGCCGCCGGGCGGGAGCCGGACGTACGGACTGCGGGTGGCGCGGTCGGTGACCGGGTCCCACAGGTCGGGCAGCACCCGGCCGGTGCCGTCCGGCCCCAGCGGGCCGAAGACCTCCCGCCACAGGGCGCCGGTGTCCAGCCACAGGTCGTAGTACGCGTCCGGGTCCCGGTGGCCGTGCTCCAGCCGCAGGGACGCCGGCCGCAGGAAGCCGCCCGCGCTCACCCGCTGCACGGGACGGCCGCGCAGCCGCAGCGCCTCGGCCAGCTCGTCCGCCCACCGCCCCGGCCGGGCGGCCGGGGCGCCGTCGACGGCCGCCCGCAGCCAGGGCGAGCCGTCCCGGGCGTCCGTCGCGGCGAGGCGGTCGGCGACCGCGTCGGTCAGGCGGGACCAGGTGACGGGGCGGAAGGCGCGGCGGGCACGGTCGGTCATGGGCCGCAGCACAGCACACCGCGGGAGGGACGCGGAAGCCGCCACCGGGCGGGCGCGAAAACCGTTTGCCGCCCTGTGCCGCGCGCCGTACGGTTTCGACCGGCCCTGTTGTCTGTCTTGATCGGAGAAGGCCGTTGCTCCTCTGAGGTCGTGAGGCACCGGAGCGCGGGTGGTGTTCCCGCGCGGTTCCCGTGTGCGACGACCTCGGGCTGTGAGCCGCCCTCGCACCGGACGCGTCCGGGGCCGGTCCCGTCTCCCCCGTTCTCGCCGCTCCCTCGTCGTCGTACGACGTCCTCCGGTGTCTCCCCGCGTTGCTCCTCCCCCTCTCCTTTCCGTCGCACAAGCAACCGGAGGCCCCGCATGTCGTCTTCCACACCGTCCGCCGCGTCCGTCGTCTGCTCCGGACTGCACTTCGCCTGGCCGGACGGCACGTCCGTCCTGGAGGACCTCCACCTCACGATCGGTCCCGGCCGCACCGGCCTGGTCGGCCTCAACGGCGCCGGAAAGTCCACGCTGCTGAAGCTGATCGCCGGCGAGCTGACCCCCACGGAGGGGTCGGTGCGCACCACGGGCGAGGTCGGCCACCTGCCGCAGACCGTCCACCTGGACACCGCCCTGCGCGTGGACGAGGCCCTGGGCGTCGCGGCGACCCGGGCCGCGCTGCGCGCCATCGAGGACGGGGACGCGAGCGAGGAGAACTTCGCGGCCGTCGGCGACGACTGGGACGTCGAGGAACGCTCCCGCGCCGCCTTGGACCAGCTCGGGCTGGAGCACATCGGCCTGGACCGCACCATCGGCGAGGTCTCCGGCGGCGAGGCGGTCCTGCTGCGGCTGGCCGCGCTGCTGCTGTCCCGGCCGGAGATCCTGCTGCTGGACGAGCCCACCAACAACCTCGACCTCGCCGCGCGCCGCCGCCTGTACGACGCGGTCGGCTCCTGGAACGGGGTGCTGGTCGTGGTCAGCCACGACCGCGACCTGCTCCGGCGCGTCGACCGGATCGCCGACCTGCGCGACGGCGAGGTCCGCTGGTACGGCGGGAACCTCGACGCCTACGAGGAGGCCCTCGCCGCGGAGCAGGAGGCGGCCGAGCGGACCGTCCGCGCGGCCGAGGCCGACGTCCGGCGGCAGAAGCGCGAACTGGCCGAGGCGCACCGCACCCTGGCCAAGCGCGTGCGCTACGGCGACAAGATGTACGCCACCAAGCGCGAGCCGAAGGTCGTGATGGGCGCGCGCAAGCGCGCGGCGCAGGTGTCGGCGGGCAAGCACCGCATCCTCCACGAGGAGCGGCTGCGGGAGGCCAGGGAGCGGCTGGACGAGGCCGCCGAGGCGGTCCGGGACGACGACGAGATCCGCGTCGACCTGCCGCACACCGCCGTGCCGCGCGGCCGTACGGTGCTCACCCTGCGCGGGGTGGAGCTGCGCTGCGGCGCCCGCGCCGGGCTGGACCTGCACGGCCCGGAGCGCGTCGCCCTGGTGGGGCGGAACGGGGCGGGCAAGACCACGCTGCTGCGCACCATCGCCGGGGAGCTGGCGCCGGTGGCGGGCGAGGCGGTGGCGTACGTCCCGCTGCGCTACCTGCCGCAGCGGCTGGACGTGCTGGACGACGCGCTGACCGTCGCCGAGAACGTCGCCCGGTTCGCCCCGGAGGCGACCGACAACCGCGTCCGGGCGCGGCTGGCCCGCTTCCTGTTCCGGGGCGCGCGGGCGGACCAGCGGGCCGGGACCCTCTCCGGCGGCGAGCGGTTCCGGGCCGCGCTGGCGGCGCTGATGCTGGCCGAGCCGGCGCCGCAACTGCTGCTGCTGGACGAGCCGACGAACAACCTCGACAGGGCGAGCGTCCGGCAGCTCACCACCGCGCTGGAGAGCTACGAGGGGGCGCTGGTCGTGGCCAGCCACGACATCCCCTTCCTGCGGGAGATCGGCATCACCCGCTGGCTCCTGCTGGACGGCGAACTGACCGGCGTCGACCCGCTGTGAGGAGCCGGGGGCGGCCTGCCGTACGACAGGCCGCCCCCGGCCCCGCGGAGTAGGCTGGAGCGTGATCCCCGGACGGGCCCGGACCCACGTCGCCGGACTCACGTCGCCGGACCCCGGGGGAGCACATGACCCCACCGCAACCCGAGGTGGCGGACCGCCGCGAGGGTGGGCCGCGGGAGCGGGGCTGACATGGGCGAGTGGTTCCGTCACACCATCGTGGAGACCGGCCGGCTGCCGCTGTTCTGCTTCTTCACCGGCATGATCGTCGGCTTCGCGTTCATCCGGTTCTCGACCCGGATGATCAGGGCCAGGGTCCGCTGGTGGCCGGGGAACGTGGCACCGGGCGGCCTGCACATCCACCACGTGGTCTTCGGGGTGGTGATGATGCTGCTCGGCGGGACCGTCGGGTTCGGCATCCCGGCCGACCTGCCCGGCTGGCGGGCCGCCGCGGCGGCGCTGTTCGGCGTCGGCTCCGCCCTCGTGCTGGACGAGTTCGCGCTGATCCTGCGGCTGCGGGACGTCTACTGGTCGCAGGAGGGACGGCTGTCGGTCGTGGCGGTGTTCACGGCGCTCGCGGTGCTCGGACTGCTGCTGATCGGGGTGCGCCCGGCCGTGATGGACGACTTCGTGGACGCCGTCAGCGAGGGCGGCACCGAGTGGCTCGTCGGCTCCGCGCTGGCCGCCCTCAACTTCGGGCTGGTCGCGGTCACCCTGCTGAAGGGCAAGTTCTGGACGGGCTTCCTCGGCCTGTTCTTCCCCGTCCTGCTCCTGGTGAGCGCGGTGCGGCTGTCCCGGCCGAACGCCCCCTGGGCCCGGTGGCGCTACCGCCGGCCCGGCGGCCGGGCGGCCCGCAAGCTGGACCGGGCGGTCCGGCGCGAGCGGCGGGTGCACCAACCGCTCATCCGGGCGCAGGACCGGCTGCTGGACCTGGTCGGCGGCCGTCCGGACTCCCCCGAGCCCGATCCGCCCGCCCCCGCGTCCCACTCCCCCGACGCGCCCGCACCCCACTCTCCCGGCCCACCCGCCCCGCACTCTCCCAGCCCACCCGCCCCGCACCGGCACGGCTCCGTGCCGCGCGGCGGGGGCTGAGCCGGCGGACCGGCCGAGGGGTCAGTTGAAGGTGATGCCGCCGTGGATCTCGCCGGTCTGGACGACCGGGCCGTGGACGGTCGCGCTGCCGGAGACGGTGTTGTGCACCTGGCCGCCGTCGATCCGCAGGGCCGCGCGGTGGGTCTCGGCCCAGCGGCAGAGCCGGTCGGCGAAGTCCTCGTCGGTGCGCGCCAGGTGGACGATCCGGCCGGTGACGGCCTCGGGGTCCTCGGTGCCGTCGGCCCCGTCGGGAACGGCCGGGTCCTCGGCTCCGCCGCGTCCCGTGGCACGCCGCACGAGCGCGACCAGGGACTCCCAGGCGTGCCGTCCCGCTTCGGTCGCGGCTCCCCCGGCCGCGGCGGAGGCGAGGGCGAGGGCGGTTTCGACATCCATGGCGCCCACGGTAGTGCGGTGCGGGTACGTCCCGCCACGCCCCGTGTCCGGGAGCGCTCAGATCCCGTCCGGCGGGTTCGCCGGATCGCCGGGGCGGGCGTGCCGGTGGTGGACGTGCTGCCGTCCCGGCCCGTCCGGCACGAGCAGGCGGCGGGTCAGTTCCGCGAGTCCGTCCTCCAGTTCCGCCCGGGCCTCCCCGGGGACGGCGGTGTGGCGGAAGCGGTGCGAGGCCAGCAGCGACAGCAGCCACCACGCGCCCGTGGCCGGGTCGGCCTCCGGGGCGACCTCCCCGGCCCGCTGCCCCTCGGCCAGGACCGCCGTCAGCTCCTCGGCGATGCGCCGCGTGCCGCGGCGGTAGGCCTCGGCGATGGCGGGTTCCCCGGTGAGCGCGGCGGCGTCGGCCAGCAGCGCGCCCAGGGTGCCGCGGGCGTGCATCCGGTCGACGTGGCCGGGGGCGAGGACGTGGTCGAGCAGCGCGGCCACCGAGCCCCCGCAGCAGGAGGCCAGGTTCTCGCGCAGTCCGGCGCAGACGCGTTCCGCCGCCCGGTCGAGCACGGCGGCGTACAGCGCCGCCTTGGAGCCGAAGTTCTGGAACACCACCGGTTCGCTCACCCCGACCCGGGCGGCGATCTCCGATGTCCGGGCGCCCCGGTAGCCGGCGCCGGAGAAGACCAGGGTGGCGGCGTCCAGGATCGACGCCCTGCGGTCGGCCGCGCGCAGCCGCGTCCGGCGGGGGGCGGTGACCGGTTCCTGCTGAGGCATCGGCCCATCCTATCCGCCGCCTTGCCGCACAACTTAGTGACGACTAAGGTCGGTTTTCTTAGTCGCCACTAAGTTTCCTTGGAGTCGCCGTGCCCGACACCGGATCCGACAGTCCCGGCATCCTGCTCACCCATCCCCGCCGCTACGAGCTGGCCGGTTCGCTCGCCCTGCCCTGGCTGCGCCGCCGCATGTTCGCCCGGCTCGCCGAGCGGGCCGGGGTCGGCCCGGGCGACCGCGTGCTGGACGTGGGCTGCGGCACGGGCGCGCTCACCCGCGCGGTCGCCGCGGCCGTCGCCCCCGGCGGCAGCGTGCTGGGCATCGACCCGTCGCCGCCGATGGTCCAGTACGCCCGCCGCCGCGCGGAGCGGCGGGGGGAGAACAGTTCCTTCGCGCTGGGCACCGCCCAGGAGATCGACGCCGGGGACGGCTCGTTCGACGCCGTCGTCAGCAGCTTCGCCGTCCACCACGTCCCCGCCCGGCTGCGGGAGCGCGCCTTCGCCGAGATGTTCCGCGTGCTGCGTCCCGGCGGCCACCTGCTGGTGGCCGACTTCCGCGGCCACCTCGACGGCTACCGCGCACTGGTCCCGGGGGCCGGTTTCACCGGCATCACCCGGGGCCGGGTCTTCCCCCTGGCCCACTGGATCGCGGCCGTCCGGCCCTGAGGGCGCCCTGGGGAACGGCCGCCGGGGGCCATCGGAGAGGTTTCACACCGTTGATGCGACAGCAATACTGTCCGGCATGGACACGGCTGCCTCCCTGACCGTCGACGAACTGGCCGCCCGCGCCGGCGTGACCGTCCGCACGATCCGCTTCTACTCCACCCGGGGGCTGCTGCCGCCGCCCGAGATCGGCCCCCGGCGCGTCGGACGCTACGGGCCCGGGCACCTGTCCCGGCTCGCCCTGATCGGGGAGTTGCAGCACCAGGGCATGACCCTGTCGGCCATCGAACGCTACCTGCGGCAGCTTCCGCCCGACCTCAGCCCGGAGGACCTCGCCCTCCACCGGGCCCTGGTGGCCTCCTGGGCGCCGGACACCGAGCAGGAGGCCACCCGCGGGAAGCTGGCGCGGCGGGCGGGACGGGAGCTGACGGAGGACGACATCGACCGGCTGGAGGCGATGGGCGTCCTCACCCGCACCGACGACCCGGACGTCTTCCGGGTCGATCCCGGCCTCCTGCACCTGGGCGTGCGGCTGCTGGAGGTGCCCATCGCGCTGGAGACGATCCTCGCGGCCCGCTCGGTCGTCCTGGAGCACAGCCGCCAGGTGGCCCGGGAGCTGAGCAGGCTGTTCAAGGAGGAGGTCTGGGACCCCTACCGGCGGCGGGAGACCGACCCGGAGCAGGTGGAGACCGTGCGGGAGCTGTCCGCCCACATGCAGCCGATGGTGGTGCAGGCCCTGGCGACCGCCTTCCAGCGGTCGATGCGCGAGGAGCTGCGGGCCTCCTTCCCCGACGAGGACTGAGCCGGGAACGGGAGGCCCGCGGCTCCGCGGGCCCCGGCGCCGCCCTACGCGCCGGTGTCGGTGAAGGTCTCGCCCCTCTCCGCCTTCTCCAGCAGCAGCGCGGGCGGCGCGAACCGGTCGCCGTAACGCGCCTGGAGCTCGCGGGCACGCGCGACGAAGCCGGGCAGGCCGCCCTCGTAGCCGTTGACGTACTGCAGCACGCCGCCGGTCCAGCCGGGGAAGCCGATGCCCAGCAGGGAGCCGACGTTGGCGTCGGCCACCGAGGTCAGCACGCCCTCCTGGAGGCAGCGGATGCCGTCGAGGGCCTCGGCGAAGAGCATCCGCTCCTTCATGTCCGCGAACGGCACGTCGGCGTCCGGCCGGGTGAAGTGCTCGCGCAGCCCCGGCCACAGGCCCGTGCGCCGGCCGTCCGCGTAGTCGTAGAAGCCCGCGCCGCCGCTGCGGCCGGTGCGCCCGAACTCCTCGACCATCCGGTCGAGAACGGCGTCGGCCGGGTGCGGCTCCCAGGTGCCGCCGGCGGCCTCCACCGCCTGCCGCGCCTCCTCGCGGATCCGCCGCGGCAGGGTGAGCGTCAGCTCGTCCACCAGGGCCAGGACCTTGGCCGGGTAACCCGCCTGGGCGGCGGCCTGCTCCACCGAGGCCGGCTCCACGCCCTCGGCGACCATCGCCACGCCCTCGCTGATGAACCGGCCGATCACCCGGGAGGTGAAGAAGCCGCGGGAGTCGCGCACCACGATCGGGGTCTTGTTGATCTGCCGCACCAGGTCGAAGGCGCGGGCGACCGCCTCGTCCCCGGTCCGCTCCCCCCTGATGATCTCCACCAGCGGCATCTTGTCGACGGGCGAGAAGAAGTGCAGTCCGACGAAGGCCTCCTGCCGCGCCACGCCCTCGGCCAGCGTGGTGATCGGGATGGTGGAGGTGTTGGAGCACAGCAGCGCGTCGGGGGCGACGACGTCCTGGACCTCCTGGAAGACCTTGTGCTTCAGGGCGGTGTCCTCGAAGACCGCCTCGATCACCGCGTCGCACCCGGCCAGCGCCCGCACATCGGCGGTGGGGGTGATGCGCTCCAGCAGCGCGTCGCGCTTCTCCGGAGTGGTGCGGCCCTTGGCCAGCGCCTTCTCCAGCAGACCGGCCGAGTACGCCTTGCCCTTCTCGGCGGCCTCCTCGGTCACGTCCTTGAGGACGACCTCGATCCCGGCCCGGGCGCAGGCGTAGGCGATGCCCGCGCCCATCATGCCCGCGCCCAGCACGCCGACCTTCCGCACCGTGCGCGGCTCGGTCCCCCGGGGGCGGCTGCGGCCGGAGTTGACGGCCTGGAGGTCGAAGAAGAACCCCTGGATCATGTTCTTCGCGGTCTGCCCGGTCGCCAGCTCGGTGAAGTAGCGGGCCTCGATCACCTGGGCGGTGTCGAAGTCCACCTGGGCGCCCTCCACGGCCGCGGCCAGGATGTTGCGCTGGGCCGGGTAGGGGGCGCCGCCGAGCTGCTTGGCGAGGCCCGCGGGGAAGGCCGGCAGGTTGGCGGCGAACTTCGGGTGGGAGGGGGTGCCGCCGGGGATCTCGTAGCCCTTGGCGTCCCAGGGCTGCGCGGACTCGGGGTGGGCGTCGATGAACGCGCGGGCGCGGGCGAGCATCTCCTCCTCGGTGGCCACGACCTCGTGGACCAGGCCCTTGTCCAGCGCCGCGCGCGGGGTGTACCGCTGCCCCTGGAGCAGCACGTTCAGCAGGGCGTCGGTGATGCCCAGCAGCCGCACGGTGCGCACCACTCCCCCGCTGCCGGGCAGCAGGCCCAAGGTGGCCTCGGGCAGGCCGATCCGGGAGCCGCGGGCGTCCAGGGCGACGCGGTGGTGGCAGGCCAGCGCGATCTCCAGGCCGCCGCCGAGCGCGGCGCCGTTGATCGCGGCGACGACGGGCCTGCCGAGCGTCTCGATGCGCCGCAGGTCGCGCTTGACCGCCATGCTCCGGTCGAACAGCTCCTGGGCCTGCTCGGGCCGGACGGCGAGCAGGTCGTGCAGGTCGCCGCCCGCGAAGAAGGTCTTCTTGGCGGAGGTGACGACGACGCCGCGGATGCCGTCGCGTTCGGCCTCCAGCCGGTCGGCGACCGCCGCGAGCGAGGCGGCGAACGCGGCGTTCATGGTGTTGGCGGACTGGTCCGGGTCGTCCAGGGTGAGGGTGACGACACCGGTGTCGTCCTGCTCCCAGCGGATGGTGGAGGGGGCTGCCATGGCGGGTTCTCGGTCCTTCGTCAAGGGGTGGCTGCGTCGGTGGGCGTGTCGGGGCTGCGTCGGTGGGCGTGGGCGGGTGCGCCGGTGGGCGCGGGAGACAGCGCCGCGGGTCAGAGCCGCTCGACGACGGTGGCGATGCCCATGCCGCCGCCGACGCACAGGGTGGCCAGGCCGTAGCGCAGGTCGCGGCGCTCCAGCTCGTCGACGAGGGTGCCCAGGATCATCGCGCCGGTGGCGCCCAGCGGGTGGCCCATGGCGATGGCGCCGCCGTTGACGTTGACCTTGTCCAGGGACAGCCCCATGTCCTTCACGAAGCGCAGGACGACGGCCGCGAACGCCTCGTTGATCTCCACCAGGTCGATGTCGTCGATGCTCAGCCCCGCCTTGGCCAGGGCCTTGCGGGAGGCCGGGGCGGGCCCGGTGAGCATGATGGTCGGGTCGGAGCCGGAGACGGCGGCGGAGACGATCCGAGCGCGCGGGGTCAGCCCGTAGCGCCGCCCGACCTCGCGGTTTCCGACGGCCACCAGCGCCGAGCCGTCCACGATCCCGGAGGAGTTGCCCGCGTGGTGGACGTGGTCGATCCTCTCCACCCAGTGGTACTTCTGCAGCGCCACCGCGTCGAAGCCGCCCGCCTCGCCGATGGCGGCGAAGGAGGGCTTGAGGGCGGCGAGGGAGTCGGCCGTGGTGCCGGGGCGGATGTGCTCGTCGCGGTCGAGGACCACCAGGCCGTTGCGGTCGGTGACGGGGACGACCGAGCGGTCGAAGCGGCCCTCCTTCCACGCCTGGGTGGCGCGCTCCTGCGAGAGCGCGGCGTACTCGTCCACGTCGCGGCGGCTGAACCCCTCGATGGTGGCGATGAGGTCGGCGCCGATGCCCTGCGGGACGAAGCCGGTGGCGAAGCTGGTCATCGGGTCCATGGCCCAGGCGCCGCCGTCGGAGCCCATCGGCACCCGGGACATCGACTCCACGCCGCCGGCCAGGACCAGGTCCTCCCAGCCGGAGCGGACCTTGGCGGCGGCCAGGTTGACGGCTTCCAGGCCCGAGGCGCAGAAGCGGTTCTCCTGGACGCCCGCCACCGTCTCGGGCAGTCCGGCGGCGATGGCGGCGGTCCGGGCGATGTCGGCGCCCTGGTCGCCGACGGGGGTGACGACCCCGAGCACGATGTCGTCGACGGCCGCCGGGTCCAGCCCGGGGAAGCGGCGGCGCAGCTCGTGGATCAGGCCGACGACCAGGTCGATCGGCTTGGTGCCGTGCAGGGCGCCGTTTGCCTTGCCGCGCCCGCGCGGGGTGCGGATGGCCTCGTAGATGTACGCGTCGGTGGTCACGGTCGGGCCTTTCGGGAGGACGGGTCAGGACAGCAGCGAGCGGCCGATGATCTCCTTCATGATCTCGGTCGTGCCGCCGTAGATGGTCTGGATGCGGCCGTCGGTGAACGCCCTGGCGACGGGGTACTCACTCATGTACCCGTACCCGCCGTGGAGCTGCAGACAGCGGTCGGCGACGCGCTTGTGCAATTCGGTCGCCCACCACTTGGCCATCGAGGCGTGGACGGCGTCCAGCTCCCCGCGCACGTGGTCCTCGACGCAGCGGTCGACGAAGGCGCGGGTGACCGCGCACTCGGTGGCCATCTCGGCGATCTCGAAGCGGACGTGCTGGAACCCGGCCAGGGGCCGTCCGAACGCCTCGCGTCCGGTGACGTACCCGCGGGTGGTCTCCAGCAGGTGTTCGGCCCCGGCGGCGGCCGCCACCGCGATGGCCAGCCGCTCCTGGACCAGGTTGGCCATCAGGTGGCCGAAGGCGCCGTGCAGCTCGCCCAGCAGGTTCTCCCTGGGCACGCGCACGTCGCGGAAGAACAGCTCGGCGGTGTCCTGGGCCTTCTGGCCGATCTTGTCGAGGTTGCGGCCGCGTTCGAAGCCGTCCATGCCGCGCTCGACGACCAGCAGGCTGAGTCCCCTCGCGCCGCCCTCGGGGGTGGTCCTGGCGACCACGATCACCAGGTCGGCCAGGATGCCGTTGGAGATGAAGGTCTTGGAGCCGTTGAGCACCCAGTGGTCGCCGCGGTCCTCGGCGGTGGTGCGGATGCCCTGGAGGTCGGAGCCGGCGCCGGGCTCGGTCATGGCGATGGCGGTGATCGTCTCGCCGGTGCAGAAGCCGGGCAGCCAGCGCCGCTTCTGCTCCTCGGTGGCCAGGGAGGTCAGGTACGGGCCGATGACGTCGTTGTGCAGGCCGATCGCCAGGCCGGGCGTGCCCGCCCTGGTGAACTCCTCGGCCAGCACCACGCCGTAGCGGAAGTCGTCCGCCCCGCCGCCCCCGTACTCCTCGGGGACGGCCGTGCCCAGCAGGCCCTGCCGGCCGGCGGCCCGCCAGGCGCCGCGGTCCACGACGCCCTCGCGCTCCCACCGCTCGTAGTGCGGCAGCACCTCCCGCTCCAGGAAGGCCCTGACCGTCGCGCGGAAGGCCTCGTGGTCCTCGGTGAAGATGCGGCGCCTCATCGTGAGCCCTCCCGGGCGTCGGGTGCGGGGGCGAGGGACGGCAGGTCCCAGTCGCGGGCCACCCCGGCGGCGTCCGCGCCGGGGACGGCGGGCGGGCGGCGCAGCGCGCCGGGGGTGGCGGAGAAGCGGGGGGCGGGGGCGGGCTGGGTCAGCCCGGCGTACTCGGTGAAGGTGCCGCGGGCGGCCAGGTGCGGGTGGGCGGGGGCCTCCCGCAGGGAGAGCACGGGGGCGACGCAGGCGTCGGTGCCCTCGAAGACCTCGGTCCACTCCCGGCGCGTACGGGTGCGGAAGCGGGCGGCGACGGCCTCGCGCAGCTCTCCCCAGCGGGCGGGGTCGTCGCGGTCGGGCGCGGTGCCGTCCGCGTCCAGGCCCAGGAGCCGGGCGAACTCGTCGTAGAACGGCCGCTCCAGCGCGCCGACCGCCATCCACTGTCCGTCGGCGGTCTCGTAGACGCCGTAGAAGGGGCAGCCGCCGTCCAGCAGGTTGGCTCCGCGCCGGTCCTGCCAGGCGCCCGCGGCCAGCATCCCGTGGATCATGGCGGTCAGGTGGCTGGTGCCGTCCACGATCGCGGCGTCGACGACCTGGCCGCGTCCGCCGGTGCGGGCGTGGTGGAGGGCGGCGAGGACGCCGACGACCAGGTAGAGCGAGCCGCCCGCGTAGTCGCCGAGCAGGTTGGCGGGGACGGCGGGCGGGCCGCCGGCCGGGCCGATCATGCCGAGCGCGCCGGTGACGGCGGTGTAGCCGATGTCGTGGCCGGCGCTCGCGGCGAGGGGCCCGTCCTGGCCCCAGCCGGTCATCCGCCCGTAGACGAGCCCGGGGTTGCGGGCCAGGCACTGCTCGGGGCCGACCCCGAGGCGTTCGGCGACTCCGGGCCGGTAGCCCTCGATCAGCACGTCGGCGCGCTCGGCGAGGTCCAGGACGGTGGCGGGGCCGTCGGCGGCCTTCAGGTCGACCACCACCGAGCGCTTGTTGCGGCCGGTGACGTCGAGGGCCGGGTCGATGCCCAGCCCCGGGCCGCCGGGCCGGTCCACCCGGACGACGTCGGCGCCGAGGTCGGCCAGGAGCATCGCGGCGAACGGGCCGGGGCCGATGCCGGCCAGCTCCACCACCCGCACCCCGGCGAGCGGGCCGTGCCCGCTGCCTGCCGCAGCCATCCGGACCCCCAGCAGCCGTCCCGGCCGCACCGTCGCAGCCGTATGACATCAGTGATGTAACACCGCCGATGCTAGGAACGTGTTCCACGTTCCACAACCCCCGGGGGAAGCGGGGCGCATCCACCTCGTGGCCCTGCGCCTGGTCGGCCCGAGCGGCCGTCCGCCGTTCGCCGACGGCTTCCATGGCGTTTCGGCCGAACCCACCTTCCTGCTCTCCGTCGTCCGGCACCGCCGCCGGCTGCCGGCTCGGACGACCGGTGCCGCGACCGGAACCGTTTGCCTCGTTTGACGGTTGTCGGCTGAGCAGCCGAGGGGGCGGATCGCCGATTCGGTCGCCCCCTGCCCGCCGCACCACCGCGGCGCTCTGTCGACACCTTGGTATGGTGCGCGGATTGCGCCGCTTGGAGAGTCATGGCAGCGCTCAGGGGAGATCAGGGGAGAGGGGCCGGGCGACGATGCAGGCGTCAGAGGTCCCGCGTGCGGTGGCCGCGGCCATGTCGAGCGCCTCGTCACTCGGCCTGACGGCCGACGACGCGATCGTTCTTCACGACTCGAACAAGCTCACTCTGCGTCTGCTGCCTTGTGACGTCCTGGCCCGGGTGGCACCTGTAACGGATCAGGTCGCGCAGTTCGAAGTCGAGCTCGCTCAGCGGCTCGCCGAATCCGGGTGCCCGGTGGCTGCCCTCGATCCTCGTGTGGAGCCACGCGTCCATGAGCGTGATGGCTTCACGGTCACGCTGTGGACCTACTACGAACCCGTGACACCTCACGAGGTCCCGCCGGCCGACTACGCCCGTGCGCTCGAGCGGCTGCATGCCGGCATGCGCAGGCTCGACGTCCCGACGCCGCACTTCACGGACCGGGTCGAGCAGGCTCGACGACTCGTGGCGGACCGCGACCGCACTCCGGCGCTCGCCGACGCGGACCGGGAGCTGCTCGGCGACACGTTACGGAGCCTGGGACGCGTGATCGGCGAGCGCGGCGGCCCCGAGCAACTGCTGCACGGCGAGCCGCACCCGGGCAACGTGCTCGCCACGGAGAACGGGCTGCTGTTCATAGACCTGGAGACGTGTTGCCGTGGGCCCGTCGAATTCGACCTCGCCCATGCGCCCGAAGAAGTCGGCAAGCACTATCCGGGTGTCCGTCAGGACTTGCTGCGCGAGTGCCGGATCCTCGTGCTGGCGATGGTCACAACGTGGCGCTGGGATCGCGGTGACCAGTTCCCGAACGGGCGCCGGCTGGGCACGGAGTGGCTCGGCCGGATCCGAGCAGCACTCGACCGCACCGGCCTGGACGCCCGTGGCTGATCGCGGACCTCCTGGGGGCACGCTCAGCAACCCGGCGGGCCGGTCCCGCACGTGAAGATCGATCCTGGGCGTACACGTCCGCCGGGTGGCGGCCTCCGGGCCGCCCGTCGTTCTCGACCCGGTGCACGCTCTTCTCCCGTGCCCTTGAAGCTTTCACGGGTGACGAGCCCGTCCGGGGTCACCAGCCAGTACGCGCTGGGAGCATCTCGGCGGCCGGGTGGAGCACCACGCACCGCGACTTCACGGCCGGCCAGTGCGGCCACCGCGTCCTGGGCGTAGCCGTCCAAGGCCCATGGGACCTGGCCCGGGACCGCCGCGGCCGTCGGAGCGGCCATAGGTCCCGCGCGTCCGGCCGGAAACGCCCGCCCGCCGACGCCCGCCCCCGGCGTCAGGCGTCAGGCGTCCCCGGGGGCGCAGCCGCAGGATTCCCGGTGCATGAAGGCCGGGTTGATGGTGACCTTGCGCGGGGGCAGCGACGGAGTGGCAAGCCGGGACAGCGCCATGGAGACGGCCTGTTCCCCGATGGAGAGGGCGGGCTGGGCCAGAGCGGTGATCCGGGGGTGGAAGAGGTCCGCCCACTCGAAGTCGTCGAAGGACACCAGGGCCATGTCGCGGGGAACGCCGAGCCCGGCGTTGCGCAGGGCGCGCATCGCGCCGATCGTCATGCGGTTGTTCCCGGCGACCAGGGCGGTGGGCGGCTCGGGCAGGGACAGCAGCCGGGCGACGGCCGCCTCGGCTCCCTCCTCGCTGGAGTCGCCGTCGGCTTCGTAGCGGGGGTCCGGTTCGATGTCGTTGCGCCGCAGGCCGAGCC
>NZ_DASQNP010000113.1:0-20036 GCF_035644915.1 Streptomyces sp. | reverse complement strand
CGTCCCCACCACCACCCTCCACCACGTCCTGACCACCCTCTTCCACCGCACCTGAACCCACCACCCACACAAGACCGACCGGAGCGTGACGCGACGTCGGCAGGGGCCGCGGTCGGGTGCGGCGCCGTCTCACACGTCGTGTCCGTGAGCGGCCAACCACCGGTGGACCGCCGTCTTGTCGGCCACGCTGACACGCACCGGGCCATCGGGCGTGGGCCCTTCGTCCTCGTTGAACCCCGTGTCGGTGACCCGGGCCGTGACCCAGTCCGCCAGTTCCCGGGCGGTTTCGGACGACAGGCGGCCCCGTTGCCACTCCTGCCGGGCCCGCCGGGCCGCCTCCGCGTCATGGCGGGCCGCCTCCTCCAGCCACACCGGTACCAGGCGTTCGACAACCCGTTCGTCCGCCGAGGCGGCGGAGGGTGTGCGTGCGGAATCGTTCATGGTGGAGCGGGTGACCGGCCGGGGCCGATGCCATGCCCGCCCGCGCCCGCCCTTTCCCTTCCACAACACGAGGGTCACGGCTGGCCGGGGGCTACTGCGGCGGCGGGGGTGGAGGAGGAGTCATCGCCCAGCGGATCGTCCTGGTCAGTCCGTGGCCGGCCAGCCGGACGGCGGTCTCCTCGACGAGCGGGAGGTACGGCAGCCGCAGCGGTTCGCGGGCCCAGCGGGGCAGCAGGGCGACGGCGCTGGCGGCGAGCACGGCGTACGGCGGGCGGGCGGCCCAGGGCAGCGGAGGGTTGAGGAGCATGAAGCGGGCGGCGTCCCGGGCCTGCGGGGTGGCCCGCAGTTCACGGCGGTAGGCGTCCAGTTGTGCGGCGAGTTCGGCCTGGTCCCCGGGCGGGTCGAGCACGCCGAGCGCCGTGGCCACCCGGGCGGCGTCCGCGACGTATCCGTCGTACGCGGCGTCGTCCAGCGGCCGGGCACCGTAGCGCCGGTGGGCGCACAAGAAGCTGTCGACCTCGGCGGCGTGCACCCAGCCGAGCAGGTGCGGGTCGGAGGCGGCGTACTCCTCACCGGCCGGGGTGCTGCCGCGCACCCGCTGGTGCACCGCCCTCACCCGTTCGACCGCCTGCTGCGCGTCCTCCGCGGTGCCGAACGTCGTCACCGCCAGGAAGGTGCTGGTGCGCTGCAGTCGGCCCCAGGGGTCGCCCCGGTAGCCCGAGTGGCCCGCGACCGCGGCCATGGCCAGGGGGTGCAGGGACTGCAGCAGCAGCGCCCGCAGGCCGCCCACGAACATGGACGCGTCGCCGTGCACCGTCCGGATCGGCCGGTCGGGCCCGAACCACCGGGGTCCGGGCGTGTCGTGGATGCGGGTGCGGACGGCCGGTCCCCGCGGTCCTGCCACCCGGGCGAACAGCTCCGCGCCCAGGCGGCGCCGCACCGCGCCGAGACCGGGGATGCCCGGTATGCCATCCGCCACGCTCGCCACCCTACGCCTACGCACCACACCGCCGGGGGTGCCGTCAGGCGTGCAGGGCCGTGTCCACGATGCGGGCCCACTGGGCCACGACCCGCTCCCGCCGGGCGCCGTCGTCCGTGAGGAGGTTCGCCAGGCCCAGGCCGCGCGCCATGTCCAGCAGGCCCTGTACGGTCTCCCGCACGCCGGGCACGTTCTCGTCCGCGCCGAGCAGGCGCACCGCCATGCGGTGCGTCTCGCGTCCGATCCGCGCTTCCAGGGCGGTCACCCGGGGCGCGAGCTGGGGTTCGTTCGAGGCGGCGACCCAGAGGTGGAGCGCGGCGCGGAAGAGCGGGCCGGTGTAGAGGTCGACGATCGCCTCGACGGCCGCCCGTGTGGTGGCCGGCTTGGGCAGGTTCCGCAGCGCGGCCGACCGCTCCTCCGCGACGTACTCGACCGCCGCCGTGAACAGGTCCTCCCGGGTCGGGAAGTGGTGCTGGGCCGCTCCCCGGGTGACGCCCGCGTGCTCGGCGACGACCGTGACCGTGCTGCCCGTCCAGCCGTGCTCGGCCAGGCAGGTCACGGCCGACTCCAGCAACCGCTGCCGGGTGGCGCGGCTGCGGTCCTGCTTGGGCGCGTGGCCCCGCGTGGTCAGTGGTGCACCCATCCGGGGTCCCGTCGTTCGAGGAAGGCGGACATGCCCTCGCGCGCCTCGTCCGAGGCGAAGAGCCGTGCGGAGAGCTCCGCAAGGCTATCGGTGTCCCGGTCGAACGCCCTCAGCACCTCCGCCGTGACCAGTCGCTTGGTCTCCCTCAGGCCCTGCGGCGAGCCGCGCCGCAGCCCGTCCAGGATCGGGGCCAGCGCCTCGTCCACGTCCTCCGCGGCCGCCGTCACCAGCCCGATGCGGGCCGCTTCGGGCGCGTCGAACCGTTCGCCGGTCAGGCAGTACCGTCCGGCCGCCCGCGGGTCGAGCCGGGGCAGCAGCGGCATCGAGATCACCGCGGGCGCCACCCCGATCCGTGCCTCGGTGAAGGCGAACGTCGCGCCCGGTCCGGCCACCGCGATGTCGCAGGCTCCCACCAGGCCGGTGCCGCCCGCCCGCACGTGCCCGGTGATCCGGGCGACGACGGGCTTGGGGAAGGCCACGATCCCGCGCAGCAGCCGCGCCAGGCCCAGCGGCGCGTCGGTCGGCCCGGCGGCGGCGTTCGCCTCGCCCAGGTCCGCGCCCGCGCAGAACGTGCCGCCGGTGTGGGTGAGCAGTACCGCCCGTGTGTCCGTGTCGCGCTCGGCGGCGTCCAGGCCCGCGTGCAGTTCGCTCACCAGCCGGGCGGAGAGCGCGTTGCGGTTGTGCGGCGAGTCGAGTGTGAGCGTGGTGACGCCCCGTGCGGCCGAGCGCCGCACCAGCGGCCCGGCCGGTGTCCGCGGCCGTTCCCGTCCCGGTGTGTCCGTCATGCCGTGGCACTCCCCTCTCCGGGCCTCGTCCCGGTCCGTTTCCCGGCCCGCGGCTCGCGCCGCGGACCCTGCCGCCGGCGTCCCGGCGGCACACGACGTGCGCCGTGGGCGGGTGCGCGGTGGTGATCGCGGCGCCGCACCGGGTGGTGTCGTGGGCGGGCCGGTCGTGGACGGGCCGGTCGACGAGCGGGACGTCGGCGTACTCGCTGCGGAACACGGTGCCCTCCGGAGGGGAGCATCAGTAGGACTTGGGCAGTCCCAGGGTCTGGTGGGAGACGAAGTTCAGGATCATCTCCCGGCTGACCGGCGCGATGCGGGCGACGCGGGCGGCGGTGACGAGCGAGCCCAGGCCGTACTCGCGGGTGAGGCCGTTGCCGCCGAGGGTGTGCACGGAGCGGTCGACGGCCCGGACGCAGGCCTCCGCCGCCGCGTACTTCGCCATGTTGGCCGCCTCTCCCGCGCCCGTGTCGTCGCCGGTGTCGTAGAGCTGCGCGGCCTTGCGCATCATCAGGCGGGCCAGTTCGATGTCGATGTGCGCCTGGGCGAGCGGGTGCGCGATGGCCTGGTGCGCGCCGATCGGTTCCTTCCACACCTGCCGGGTGCGCGCGTAGTCCACGGCCCTGCCCAGCGCGAACCGGCCCATGCCGAGGGCGAACGCGGCGGTCATGATCCGCTCGGGGTTCAGCCCGGCGAAGAGCTGGAGCAGTCCCGCGTCCTCGTCCCCGACGAGTGCGTCCGCGGGCAGCCGTACGTCGTCCAGCACCAGCTCGAACTGCTTCTCCGGCGCGGCCAGTTCCATCTCGATCAGGTGGCGGGAGAAGCCGGGGGCGTCCCGTTCCACGATGAACAGGCACGGCTTGAGCCGGCCGGTGCGGGAGTCCTCGGTGCGGCCGACGACGAGCGTGGCGTCGGCGGTGTCCACCCCGGAGACGAAGACCTTGCGGCCGCTGAGGACCCAGCCTCCCCCGGCCCGGCGGGCGGTGGTGGTGATGCGGTGCGCGTTGGAGCCGGCGTCCGGCTCGGTGATGCCGAACGCCATCGTGCGGCTGCCGTCCGCGAGTCCGGGCAGCCAGGTGCGCTTCTGCTCGTCGGTGCCGAAGCGGGCGATGACGGTGCCGGTGATGGCGGGGGTCACGACGAGCATGAGCAGCGGGCAGCCGGCCGCGCCCAGTTCCTCCAGCACGATCGCCAGTTCGGTGATGCCGCCGCCACCGCCTCCGTACGCCTCGGGGAGGCTGACGCCGAGGTAGCCGAGTCGGCCGGCCTCCTGCCACAGCTCGTCGGGGTGGCCGCCCTCCTGGCGCACCCGTTCGTGGTAGGTGCGGCCGTAGCGCCTGCCGAGCGCGGCGACGGCCGCGCGCAGCGCCTGTTGCTCCTGGTTCTCCAGCAGCGTCGCGTCCGTGCCCGCGGCACGCTGTTTCCCGGTCATGCGGGAAGTCCCTTCGCCGGTTTCGGGGTTCCCCGGCGCCGGTGCCGGGGCGGTGGGTTCACGGTGTGACCACGGCGAGGACCGTGCCGACCTCGACCTGTTGGCCGACCGCCACCCGCAGTTCCCGCAGCACCCCGTCGGCCGGTGCCGTGACGCGGTGCTCCATCTTCATCGCCTCCAGCCACAGCAGCGGCTGTCCCGCCGTCACCGCGTCGCCGGCGGCGAGTCCGTCGGCGACGCGTACGACCGTGCCCGGGAGCTGTGCCAGCAGCGAGCCCGGCTCGGTGCGGTCCTCCGGTTCCGGGAGGCGCGGCAGCACCGTGAACGCGTGGGCGCCCAGGGGCGAGTCGACGAAGACCGTCTCCCGCCGGTCCGGTCCGCTCCCGTACGCCGCGACGTCGAAGCCGTACCGCACGCCGTCGACCTCCAGGTCGACCCGTTCGGCGGTGGCCCGCAGCGCCCGTACGCCCGGCAGGTCCTCGGCGAGCGGCGGGCCGCCGCGCACCGGCCGGTAGCGGACCTCGCACTCCGTGCCGTCGGGCTCGGCCCGGTACCGCTTGCCCTGCGGCCCGGAGGGGAGGTTGCGCCAGCCGCCGAGTCGGCCGGAGACGGTCCGCGCGGCCCTGGCGCGTGCCGCCGCGTCCGCCAGCGCCGCCGCGAACGCCGCGGTCCGCAGGCGCCGGTCGTCGTCCCGGTGCCTGCCGCACAGTTGTGCCAGGTGCCGGTCGTAGAAGCCGGTGTCGAGCCGCCCGGAGACGAAGTCGGGGTGCCGCAGCGACCGGACCAGCAGGTCGCGGTTGGTGGCCGGACCGTGCACCGCGGCCCTTTGGAGGGTGTGCGCCAGCTTCCGTACGGCTTCCTCCCGGGTCGGCGCCCAGGCGATGACCTTGGCCAGCATCGGGTCGTAGTGCACGGAGACCTCGTCGCCGTCGGCCACCCCGGAGTCCAGCCGCACCCCGCGCTCGGCGGACGCGGTCCCGGGTCCGAACGCGGAGTCGGCCGGCACCGCCAGCCGGTGCAGACGGCCGGTCTGCGGCCGCCACCGCCGCGCCGGGTCCTCCGCGTAGAGGCGGGCCTCGACCGCGTGCCCGCGCGGTGCGGGCGGCTCCGCGCCGGGCAGCGCGGCGCCCTCCGCGATCCGCAGTTGCAGCGCGACGAGGTCGATCCCGTGGACGCACTCGGTGACGGGGTGTTCGACCTGGAGCCGGGTGTTCATCTCCAGGAAGTACGCCCGCCCGTCGCCGGCGACCAGGAACTCCACCGTGCCCGCGCCCCGGTAGCCGACCGCGCGCGCCGCCCGCTCGGCCGCCCGGTGCAGGCCGGTGCGCTGCCCGTCGCTCAGGAAGGGTGCCGGGGCCTCCTCCACCACCTTCTGGTGGCGGCGCTGGAGGGAGCAGTCCCGGGTGCCCAGGATCCACACCGTGCCGTGCCCGTCCGCCAGCACCTGCACCTCGACGTGCCGCCCGCGTTCGAGGTAGGGCTCGACGAAGACCTCGCCGTCCCCGAACGCCGCTGCCGCCTCCGCCGACGCGGCGCGGATCTCGCCGTCCAGGGCGGCCAGTTCCCGCACGATGCGCATGCCGCGTCCGCCGCCGCCCGCGGCGGCCTTGACCAGCAGCGGCAGGTGCTCCTCCCCCGCCTCCTCCGGCCGTACGGGCGCCAGCAGCGGCACCCCGGCCCCGGCCATCAGCTTCTTGGCGCGGGTCTTGGAGGCCATGGCCTCGATCGCCTCGGGAGGCGGACCGATCCAGACCAGGCCCGCGTCCCGCACCGCCCGGGCGAAGTCGGCGTTCTCGGAGAGGAAGCCGTAGCCGGGGTGGACCGCGTCCGCGCCCGCCGCCAGCGCGGCCCTCACGATCAGATCGCCGCGCAGGTAGGTGTCGGCGGGCGTGTGGCCGGGCAGCCGTACGGCCGCGTCGGCCTCCCGTGCGTGCGGCGCGTCCGCATCCGCGTCCGCGTGGACGGCGACGGTGGCGACGCCCAGTTCCCGGCAGGTGTGGAAGACCCGCCGGGCGATCTCGCCGCGGCCCGCGACCAGCAGGGTGCCGATCGTCCGCCCGCGCCCGTTTGCCGCTTGCATTCCCAACCTCACATCCGGAAGACGCCGTAGCCGCCGCGCGCGCCGGCGACCGGTGCGGTGTGCACGGCCGACAGGCAGATGCCGAGCACGGTGCGCGTGTCGCGCGGGTCGATGACGCCGTCGTCGTAGAGCCGTCCGGAGAGGAACAGCGGCAGCGACTCCGCCTCGATCTGCCGCTCGACCGCCGCGCGCAGCGCCGCGTCGCCCTCCTCGTCGTACGGCCGTCCCTTCGCCGCCGCGGACTCGCGCATCACGATGGACAGCACCCCGGCGAGCTGCTGGGGGCCCATGACGGCGGCTTTGGCACTGGGCCAGGCGAAGAGGAAGCGGGGGTCGTACGCCCGGCCGCACATGCCGTAGTGGCCGGCGCCGTAGCTGGCGCCCATCAGCACCGACAGGTGCGGGACCTTCGAGTTGGACACCGCGTTGATCATCATCGCGCCGTGCTTGATGATGCCGCCCTGCTCGTACTCCCTGCCGACCATGTAGCCGGTGGTGTTGTGCAGGAAGAGCAGCGGGATGTCGCGCTGGTTGGCGAGCTGGATGAACTGGGTTGCCTTCTGCGACTCCTGGCTGAACAGCACGCCCCGCGCGTTCGCCAGGATGCCGACGGGATGGCCGTGCAGGGCGGCCCAGCCGGTGGTCAGGCTGGGCCCGTAGCGGGGCTTGAACTCGTCGAAGTCGGAGTCGTCGACGATCCGGGCGATCACCTCGCGCGGGTCGAACGGCACCTTGAGGTCGCCGGGCACGACGCCCAGCAGCTCCTCCTCGTCGTAGCGCGGCGGGCGCACGGTCGCGGGGTCCGGGGCGGGGTTCGCCTTGCGCCAGTCGAGGCGGGCGACGACGCGGCGCGCCTGCCGCAGCGCGTCGGGCTCGTCCACGGCGAAGTGGTCGGCGAGGCCGGAGACGCGGGCGTGCATGTCGGCGCCGCCCAGTTCCTCGTCCCCGGCCTCCTCGCCGGTGGCCATCCTCACCAGCGGCGGGCCGCCGAGGAACACCTTGGCGCCCCGGTCCACCATGATCACGTGGTCGGACATGCCCGGTACGTAGGCGCCGCCCGCCGTCGAGTTGCCGAAGACGACCGCGATCGTCGGGATGCCCGCCTCACTCAGCCGGGTGAGGTCCTTGAAGAGGGCGCCGCCCGGGATGAAGACCTCCTTCTGGCTGGGCAGGTCCGCTCCGCCGGACTCCACCAGGTTGATGCAGGGCAGCCGGTTGGCCCGCGCGATCTCGTTCGCGCGCAGCGCCTTCTTCAGCGTCCAGGGGTTGCTGGCCCCGCCGCGTACGGTCGGGTCGTTGGCGGTGATCAGGCACTCGACGCCCTCGACCACGCCGATGCCGGTGACCAGCGAGGCGCCGACCGTGTGGTCGCTGCCCCAGGCCGCCAGCGGGGACAGTTCCAGGAACGGGGTGTCCGCGTCGAGCAGCAGCTCGACGCGCTCCCGGGCGAGCAGTCTGCCCCGCGCGCGGTGCCGGGCGGCGTACTTCTCGCCACCGCCGGCCAGGGCCTTGGCGTGCTCGGCGTCCAGTTCGGCCAGCTTGGCGAGCATCGCCTCGCGGTTCGCGGCGTACTCCGGGCCGGTGACGTCCAGTGCCGAATGCAGCGCGGTCACAGCAGCTCCTCGGGGATCGGGAGGTGACGGGAGCGCAGCCACTCCCCCAGCGCCTTGGCCTGCGGGTCGAACCGGGACTGCGAGGCCGCGCCCTCGCCGAGGATGCGGTCGACCACGAAGGTCAGGGCGCGCAGTCCGGGCAGCACGTGCCGGGTGACGGGCAGCGGTCCCGTCTCCGGCAGCAGCTCGCGGAGCGTGTCGACGGTGAGGGTGTGCGCCAGCCAGCGCCACGCCTCCTCGCTCCGCGCCCAGAGGCCCAGGGTGGCGCTGCCGCCCTTGTCGCCGCTGCGCGCGCCGGCCAGGGTGCCCAGCGGCGCCCGGCGGGTCGCGCGGAGCACCGCCTCCGGCAGCGGCTCGGGCAGCGGCGGGTCCCCGACCGGCGCGAGGGGTCGGGTCCGCTTGGGCGGGGGTACGGCGATCCGCCGCCCGTCCGGCAGCACGGCCGTGTGGGGCACCTCGGCCGCGTCCAGGTGCGCCGCCTCGAACACGCCGTACGGTGTGCCCTTCCCGGGCGGCGCGGTGAGGTGGAAGCCGGGGTAGCTGCCGAGCGCCAGCTCGACCGCGGCGCCGCTGACGGCCCGGCCCACCCGGTCCTGGTCCCCGTCGCGCACGACGAGCCGGAGCAGCGCGGCGGCCTCCTCCTGTACGGGGGCGTCCACCCGGTCGGTGCGGGCCGTCGTCCAGTGGACCTCCCGGGGACGGCCGCCGGGCGCGGCGTCCAGGCGGGCCTCCATCTGCTCCCGCACCAGTGCCGCCTTGGCCTCGATGTCCAGGCCGGTCAGCACGAACACCACCTCGTTGCGGAAGCCGCCGAGGCGGGTCAGTCCCACCTTGAGCGCCGGTGGCGGCGCCTCGCCGCGCACGCCCGTGATCCGCACCCGGTCCGGGCCCTCCTGCCGCAGCCGTACGGTGTCCAGACGCGCCGTCACGTCGGGACCGGCGTAGCGCGCGCCGGTGGTCTCGTACAGCAGTTGGGCGGTCACGGTGCCCACGGTGACGGCGCCGCCGGTGCCCGGGTGCTTGGTGATCACCGCGCTTCCGTCACGGTGCAGTTCGGCCAGCGGGAAGCCGGGACGGCGCACGTCGAGCCGCTCGGAGGCGAAGAAGGCGTAGTTGCCGCCGGTCGCCTGCGTGCCGCACTCCAGCACGTGCCCGGCCACCACGGCACCGGCCAGCGCGTCGCGGTCCCGGGGGTCGTCCGCGTCCCAGCCGAAGCGGGCGGCCGCGGCTCCGGTCACCAGCGCGGCGTCGGTCACCCGGCCGGTCACCACCACGTCGGCGCCGGCGTTCAGACAGGCGGTGATGCCGGCGCCGCCGAGGTAGGCGTTGGCGGTGAGCACGCCCTCGCCCCAGCCGCCCCGGGCCAGGACGTCGTCGCCCTCGACGTGCGCCACCTTCGCCGGCACGCCGAGCCGGCCGGCCAGTTCGCGCACGGCGTCGGCGAGGCCGGCCGGGTTGAGCCCGCCGGCGTTGGTCACCAGCGTGACGCCGCGCTCCAGGGCCAGGCCGAGGGTGTCCTCGAGCTGCCGCAGGAAGGTCCTGGCGTAACCGAGTCCCGGGTCCTTCGACCGGTCCCGGCCCAGGATCAGCAAGGTCAGTTCGGCCAGGTAGTCGCCGGTCAGCACGTCCAGCTCACCGCCGGTCAGCATCTCGCGCACCGCGTCGAAGCGGTCGCCGTAGAAGCCGGAGGCGTTCCCGATGCGCAGCGCCTCGTCCCCGGGGGTGTTCACCGCGGGCCCCCGGCCCCGCGCGTCCCCGCCGCCCGCCCGGCGCCGGGCGGGCCCGCGAAGGCCTGGGCGACGCCGAGCCAGCGTTCGGCGTCGGCGCCCTCGGCCAGCAGGGCGGTGTCGTCCCGGTGCACGCGCTGTGCGACGAGGAGGCAGAAGTCCAGCGCGGGCCCGGTCACCCGCTGCGGCGCCTCCTCGGGTCCGTACGCCCAGACCGTACGGGCGCCGGGCCCCGGCGGGGTCAGCTCGACGCGGAACGGTTCGGCGGGCGATTCGAGCCCGTGCACCGCGTGGGCGAAGTCCCGGGTCCGCACGCCGAGCCACGCCACGTGCCGCAGCCGCTCGGTCGGTTCGCGCCGCACGCCCAGCGCCTCGGCGACGTCCTCGCCGTGCGCCCAGGTCTCCATCAGCCGGGCCGTCGCCATGCCGGCCGCGCTCATCGGCGGCCCGTACCAGGGGATCCGGTGCTTCACCGGCCGTGCGGCCGACTCCTCCAGCGCGGCGGCGAGCGCTCGTCGTCCGGTGCGCCAGGCGGCCAGCAGTTCGCCGGGCGGCCGGGCGGCGCCGCGCCGGGCGCCGTCGTCCACGTACGTGCCCACGGCGCCGGGGGCCGTGAACGCCGCCTCCGCCTCCCGCCGGAACGCCCGCGGTTCCCGGACGGCCAGCAGGGCGCGCTCGTCGGTCCAGGCGAGGTGGGCGATCTGGTGGGCGATGGTCCAGCCGGGCGCCGGGGTGCCGGCCGTCCACCGCTCGCCGGTCCCTTCGGCCAGGGGCGCGACGAGCGCGTCCAGCTCCTCCCCCTCGTCCCGCAGGTCCCGCAGCACCTCGTCCGCCGTCGTCCCGGACATGCCGTCCTCCCGCCGCCTCGGCCCGCGTCAGCAGCCCGTCGGGCGAGCGTGGCAGCGACGAGGGCGAGAATCAAGCATGCGTGCATGATTTTTCTTGCCGGAAGCGGCGGAGCGCCTTCCGTCCGGCCCCTTCGTCCCGCGGCCCCGGCCGCCGGCGGCGGACTCCCCGCCCGCCACCGCCGCGCCGGCCGGGGACGGCGGAACTCCCGGGCGGCGTCCTACGGCTTGCGCCCGACCGCGCCGTAGTTGACCTCTTCCGCCGGATTCCCGGTCGGCTCCTGCTCGGGCCGCCAGCGCGGGCACGGCACCAGGCCGGGGTCCACCAGGTCCAGCCCCTCGAAGAATCCGGCGATCTGCTCCACCGGACGCAGGACGTAGGGGATCGCTCCGCTGTTGTTGTAGTTCTCCTGGGCCTCGTTGGCGGCGGGGTAGGTGTCGGCACCGTCGTTGAGGGACAGATGGCTGCCCGACGGCAGGGCCTCCAGCATGCGGCGCACGATCGAGCGGGCCTCGTCGTAGTCGGGGATGTGTCCCAGCGTTCCGCTGAGGACCAGGGCGACGGGCCGGTCGAGGTCCAGGGTCCGCGCCGCCTGGGCCAGGATGGTGTCGGGCTGGCGCAGGTCGGCGTCGATGTAGTCGGTGGCGCCCTCGGGGGTGGAGGTGAGCAGGGCGCGGGCGTGCGCCAGGACCAGGGGATCGTGGTCGACGTAGACGATGCGGCACTCGGGGGCGACGCGCTGGGCGACCTGGTGGGTGTTGTCGGCGGTCGGCAGTCCGGTGCCGAGGTCCAGGAACTGCCGGATGCCCGCTTCCCCGGCCAGGTAGCGGACGGAGCGGACCAGGAACCCGCGGGAGGCCCGGGCCAGGAGGTCGATGCCGGGGAACACCTCCCGGTAGGCGTCACCGGCCTTCCGGTCGGCCTCGTAGTTGTCCTTGCCGCCCAGCCAGTAGTTCCAGATCCGCGCCGAGTGCGGCACGCTCGTGTCGATCCGGGACTCCACATCGCCCGCGGCGGGCATGTCATCGGTCATCGAGGTCCCCTGTTCGTGAGACTGAGGATGTCGGTCGGAGATTCCTCCGAAGGTATCCGGTACGGGCCGCGCCGTCCGGGTTCATCCGGTGGTGGCGGACACGGCGAGCCATCGGACCCGGCGGACCGCGGCCGGACGGGGGCGGTTCGGACGCCGCCGCGGCCCGGAGTCCGGCACCGCGTACGGATGCCCGGCCCCGGGACGGGCGGTCGCGTCCGCCCGTCCCCCGGCCGGTGCGCGGCCGCCGCGCACGATGGCCGCTCGCCCGGGCGGCCTCAGGCGAGGGTGAGTGTCGTCACCCCGGTCGTACCCGTGACACCGGTGGTCAGGCACGACAGCAGTCCCGCCTGGGGGAGAACGATGATCTGTGTCGCGGTGCGGCCCTGGAAGCGGCCGTGCGTGACGGTTCCGGTGATCGTGGTGACGACCTGGCCGGCGACCGCGGTGCTGCTGCCGGTGGCCTCGATGACGCTGGTGTCGCCGGTGTTCCAGGTGAAGGTCCGCGGTCCCTGGAATCCGTCCAGGAGGTCGTTGCACCCGGCGAGGATGGTGAAGCGTTCCCCGTACGACCCGCTCGTCACCCCGCCCTCGCCGTCGACGCACGAGCCGAACCGCCCGTCGGTCGTGATGTCGATGTCCCGCGGCTGGAAGGTGACTCCCGGGCTGTAGGTGACGGTCTCGGTCCCCTGGCACTGCAGCAGTCCGAGCGGTTCCGCATGGGCGGGCCCGGTGATCAGCGCACTCGCGCCGAGTGCGGTGACGGCCGCCAGGGCCGTCGAACGCGTCCATGAGCTGCCGACGGCCATGGGAGGACCTCCCTCGTGGTGAGCGGTGTGAGGGGTGTGATGCCCGACTCGTGGGCTTGTCATACGAGCGCGCGGAAGCAGTGAGGAGCGCGCATCCTTGGCGGAGAGCCCGGAAGGACGCGCGCCCCTCCCCCGGTGGAGCCCGCATCGGCACTCGTCGGGACCCGGGGGTACGGGGTCGGTCCGGGCGTTCCTCCCGCGGCGGCCCGGGTGCCTTCCCCACCGGGACCGGCGCGTGCGCCATCGTGGAGGGCGACGACGTCCGCGATGCCGCCGGTCACCGCACCGAGGAACCGGGGGCACGGTCGAAGACCCCTACCGAAGGGAATCGTGTGAAGAGGCTTGCGGCCCGGCTCTGGCGCCTCATCAGGGGACCGCTGCAGTGGCGCGTCCTGTGGTTGTCGCACGCGAAGTTCATGATCGGTGTCACCGGCATCGTGCGCGACGCGGACGGCAACGTGCTCCTCCTCAGACACCGCATGTGGCGCGAGGGTCACCAGTGGGGCCTCCCGACGGGGTACGCCCGCAAGGGCGAGCCCTTCGAGGACACGGTCGTCCGTGAAGTGCGCGAGGAGACCGGGCTCGACGTCCGCGTCGGCGAACTCGCCCGCCTCAGGAGCGGATACAGGCTGCGGGCGGAGGTGGCCTACGAGGCCCGGTTCACCGGCGGCACCCTCAGGATCGACCCCTTCGAGATCCTGGAGGCGAGGTGGTTCCCGCCCGACGCCCTCCCCGAGGGGCTGCAGGAGTCCCATCGCCTCCTGGTCGAGCGCAAGTCCGGCTGATCCCGGGCCGGGCCGCCCGGGGCGGGCCGCTGTTACGCTGCGGCGGTGGCTCTTCCCAGCGTTCAGGATGTACGTGCCCTGCACGAGAAGTACGCACCGACCCGGGACGCCCTCGACCTCGTCCACACCCACTGCGAGGTCGTGTCCCGCATCGCCCTGGACCTCGCCGCCCGCTCCGGGCTCCGGGTCGACACCGGTCTGGTGGAGATCGGTGCCCTGGTGCACGACATCGGTGTCTACCGGGTCGGTACCGGTCCCTACATCCGGCACGGCGTCCTCGGGTACGAGATCCTGCGCGCCGAGGGCCTGCCCGAGTCGCTGTGCCGCTTCGCCTCCCACCACACCGGTGTCGGGCTGACCCGCCGCGACATCCTGCGCCGGCGCCTGCCGCTGCCCCTCGACGACTACCTGGCGGAGACCGTCGAGGAGAGGCTGGTGATGTACGCGGACAAGTTCCACTCCAAGACCAGCCCGCCGAGGTTCCTCGACGTCGCCGCCTACACCGATCACGTGGCGCGCTTCGGCCCGGAGAAGGTCGCGGCGTTCACCGAGCTGGTCGCGGAGTTCGGCGAACCCGATCTGGCCCCATTCGTCGCCGAGTACGGCCACGCCCACCACAGCGGCGTGCCCGAACACCGCTGAATCGTGGAACAGTCGCGTGGGGCGGCGGCCCGCCGCCGCACGTGATCCGTACACCTTCGTACAACCGTACGGACCCCTGGTGTGTCTCAGTAACCGATCACTCCCATGATCGACACGACATACGAGACATACAGCAGGAGACCGTCATCACCGCCATAGGCAGGACCCTGACCGCAGCGGCCGTGGCCGCCGCCCTCATCGGCGGAGCCGCGGCCTGCGGCACCGTGGAGAACCTGACCGCCGGGCAGAAGGTCGACAGGGCCTTCGACCGGCTCGGCCGGGAACGCTCTCTGGCCCTCGAACTGGACGTGGACGCCACCGCCGCCAGGGTGCGGAGCCTCGCCGCGGAGGCCGACCCCGACGCGGAGCTGCCCTTGGAGGTCGCCCGGCTGATCAGCGACGCGCGGATCAGCATCGCGGTGCGCTCCACCAAGCCGCTGGAGCAGTCCGGCGACGACGACATCGCCGGCGTGGCGGTCACGGTCGACACCCCCGAGGGCGCGCTCATCGAGTACCGGCAGGTCGGTGACCACCTGTACTACCGCGTCGACGCGGAGGCCCTGAAGGACCTCACCGGAGCGCCGCTGCCGTCGGCCGACGACCTGCCGCCCGAGGCGGATGCGGCCAGGAAGGCCCTCCAGGGCGAGTGGATCAAGATCGACCGCAAGAAGCTGGACGAGACGAAAGCGGGCATGAAGGAGATGGGCGGCGCGCCCGCGCCACAGCCGTCCCTCGACGCCAAGGCGCAGAAGAAGCTGGTGAAGGCGCTGCGCACGGTCATCGCCCGCGAGGTCACCTTCACCAGCCGCGACGGCGAAGGCGACACCGAGCACATCACCGCCACCGCCCCGCTCCGCACCCTGCTCACCAGCCTGTTCGGCCAGATCCGTCCGCTGGCCGGTGACCTTCCGCCCGGCCTGGCCGAACTGCCCACCGACGAGGACCTCAAGGACGCCCCGAACCGGAAGGTCGGAGCCGACTTCACCCTGACCGGCGGGGAGCTCACGGCCGTCTCCATCGATCTGGCCGAGCTGTCGGAACGCCCCTCGAAGGGCGGGAAGCTGCCCCTGGTGCTGCGGATCGACGAGGCGGGCAGGATCACCGCCCCGGCCGGGGCGACCGAGCTGGACCTGGAGCAGATGATGCCGGGCCTCCTCGGTCCCGGGCCGGCCGGGGAGGACCCGTTCCCCGGCGAGGACCCCCTGGCGGAGGAGGGCCTCGTCCCCTGAGGCTCCCCCGCCGCCCGCCCGTCGGCGTCGTTCCGGTCGCGCCGGGCGGGCGTGTCCGATCAGGTCACGCGTGCCGCACTGGGCGTGGTCGCCCTCCGTCCGGCCGGGCTCCTGGGAGGTGGACGACGACCGCGCGCGGGCGGCGCACGCCAACACGGAGTGACCGGGTTCCCGGCCGGAACTCGGTGGCGGGACCTCGCGGCCGGTGTGTACTGTGCGGGCCGCCGCGCAGGGGGCCGTTCCACCGTCGCGCGGCGGACCACGGGCCTGGCGGGGGAAGCGCCGCGACGCATGCCGGATGATGGCGTCGCCGCCCGACGCGGCCCACGACCACACCGACACGGGGACCACCGATTGCTCACCGCACTGCTGAAGAAGTACCTCGCCCCCTACGCGAGACCGGTATCCCTCCTGGTGCTGCTGCAACTGCTGCAGACCTGCGCCACGCTCTACCTGCCCACCCTCAACGCGGACATCATCGACAACGGCATCGTGAAGGGGGACACGGGATACATCCTCACCTTCGGCGCCGTCATGATCGCGGTCACCGTGGTCCAGGTGGTGTGCAACATCGGCGCCGTCTTCTACGGCGCGCGGACCGCCGCGGCGCTCGGCCGGGACGTCCGGGCCGCGGTCTTCGACCGGGTGCAGTCCTTCTCTGCCCGTGAGGTCGGCCAGTTCGGGGCTCCCTCGCTGATCACCCGGACGACCAACGACGTCCAGCAGGTGCAGATGCTGGTGCTCATGGGCTTCACGCTCATGGTGTCGGCGCCGATCATGTGCGTGGGCGGCATCGTGATGGCCCTCGGCCTCGACGTTCCGCTGTCCGCGGTGCTGGTCGCGGTCGTGCCGGTGCTCGGCATCGCCGTGAGCCTGATCGTGCGGCGTCTGCGGCCGATGTTCCGCGCCATGCAGGAGCGGCTCGACACGGTCAACCGCGTGCTGCGCGAACAGATCACCGGCATCCGGGTGGTCAGGGCCTTCGTACGCGACGCGTACGAGAAGGAACGCTTCCGCAGGGCCAATGCCGAGCTGACCGAGGTGTCCCTCGGTACCGGACGGCTGCTCGCGCTGATGTTCCCGATCGTCATGACCGTCGTCAACATCTCGTCCATCGCGGTGGTCTGGTTCGGCGCGCACCGGATCGACGACGGCGGCATGCAGATCGGGGCGCTGACCGCGTTCCTCGCCTACCTGATGCAGATCGTGATGAGCGTGATGATGGCCACGTTCATGTTCATGATGGTGCCGCGCGCGGAGGTGTGCGCCGAGCGCATCGAGGAGGTCCTCGGCACGTCCTCCAGCGTGGTGCCGCCCGACGCCCCGGTGCGCGAACTGCGGCGCCACGGACACCTGGAGATCCGCGGGGCCGGGTTCTGCTACCCGGGCGCCGAGGAGCCGGTCCTCCGCGACGTCCACCTGGTGGCCAGGCCCGGCGAGACCACGGCGGTGATCGGATCGACGGGCAGCGGGAAGTCGACGCTGCTCGGGCTCGTGCCGCGGCTGTTCGACGCGACGGCGGGCGAGGTGCTGGTCGGCGGCGTGGACGTGCGCAGGCTGGAGCCCGCGCTGCTGGCGAGGACCGTGGGCCTGGTGCCGCAGAGGCCGTACCTGTTCTCCGGAACGGTCGCGACGAACCTGCGGTACGGCGATCCGGACGCGACGGACGAGGAGCTGTGGCACGCCCTCGAAGTGGCCCAGGCGGCCGATTTCGTGAGGGGGCTGGAGGGCGGACTCGACGCTCCCGTCGCGCAGGGCGGTACGAACCTCTCCGGTGGCCAGCGGCAGCGGCTCGCGATCGCGCGCACCCTGGTGCAGCGGCCGGAGATCTACCTCTTCGACGACTCCTTCTCGGCGCTCGACTACGCGACCGACGCGGCGCTGCGTGCGGCACTGGCGCGGGAGACCGCCGACGCGACGGTCGTGATCGTCGCCCAGCGGGTGTCGACCATCCGCGACGCCGACCGCATCGTGGTCCTCGACGGGGGCCGGGTCGTCGGCAGCGGACGCCACCACGAGCTGATGGCGGAGAACGAGACGTACCGGGAGATCGTGCTCTCCCAGCTCACGGAAGCGGAGGCCGTCTGATGGCCATGGGACGGATGATGGCCGCGGGCGGCCCGGACCAGCGGTCGATGGACTTCAAGAGGTCCGGCAGGCGCCTGCTCGCGCAGTTCAGGCCGGAGCGGGTCACGATGTACGGGATGCTGCTCGCCGTGCTGCTGAGCGTGGCGCTCTCCGTGGTCGGACCGAAGATCCTCGGCCGGGCGACCGACCTGGTCTTCGCGGGGGTCGTGGGACGCGACATGCCCGCGGGGGCCGACAGGGAAGAAGTCCTCGACCGCATGCGGGACGAGGGGCGGGGCGATGTCGCCGACATGCTCTCCGGGACGGAGTTCACCCCCGGTGAGGGCATCGACTTCGCCGCGGTCGGCGAGGTGCTGCTGCTCGCACTCGCGGTGTTCGTGGCGGCCGGGCTCCTGATGGCGGTCGCGACCCGCCTGGTGAACCGGGCGGTGAACAACACCGTGTTCCGGATGCGCGAGGCCGTGCAGGCGAAGCTGTCGCGGCTGCCGCTGTCGTACTTCGACGGGCGGCAGCGGGGCGAGGTGCTCAGCCGGGCCACCAACGACATCGACAACATCGGGCAGACGCTCCAGCAGACGATGGGGCAGTTGGCCAACTCGCTGCTCACCATCGTCGGCGTCCTGGTGATGATGTTCTGGATATCGCCGCTGCTCGCGCTGGTCGCGCTGGTCACCGTGCCGTTGTCGTTCGTGGTGGCCCGGCGGGTCGGCAAGCGGTCGCAGCCGCAGTTCGTGCAGCAGTGGAAGTCCACGGGCACGCTGAACGCGCACATCGAGGAGATGTACACCGGGCACGCCCTGGTGAAGGTCTTCGGGCGGCAGGAGGAGTCGGCGAAGGCGTTCACCGAGCACAACGAGGCGCTGTACGAGGCCTCGTTCAGGGCGCAGTTCAACAGCGGGATCATGCAGCCGCTGATGTTCTTCGTGTCGAACGTCAACTACGTCCTGGTCGCCGTGGTCGGCGGCCTGCGGGTCGCCTCCGGTGCGCTGTCGATCGGTGACGTGCAGGCCTTCATCCAGTACTCGCGGCAGTTCTCGATGCCGCTCACCCAGGTGGCGTCGATGGCGAACCTGGTGCAGTCGGGCGTCGCCTCGGCCGAGCGGGTCTTCGAACTCCTCGACGCCGACGAGCAGGAGCCCGACCCGGTGCCGGGCGAACGCCCCGAAGCCCCGCGCGGAAGGGTCGCGCTGGAGAAGGTGTCCTTCCGCTACGAGGCGGACAAGCCCCTCATCGAGGACCTGTCGCTGACGGTCGAGCCGGGACACACCGTGGCGATCGTCGGCCCGACGGGCGCGGGCAAGACCACCCTGGTCAACCTGCTGATGCGGTTCTACGAGGTGACGGGCGGGCGCATCACCCTGGACGGGGTGGACATCGCCCGGATGTCCCGGGAGGAACTGCGCGCGGGGATCGGCATGGTGCTGCAGGACGCCTGGCTGTTCGGCGGCACGATCGCCGAGAACATCGCGTACGGCGCGTCCCGCGAGGTGACGCGGGAGGAGATCGAGGAGGCGGCGCGCGCGGCCCACGCCGACCATTTCATCCGGACCCTCCCGGACGGGTACGACACCGTCCTCGACGACGAGGGCGCCGGGGTCAGCGCCGGCGAGAAGCAGCTCATCACCATCGCGCGGGCCTTCCTGTCGGACCCGGTGATCCTGGTGCTCGACGAGGCGACCAGCTCGGTGGACACCCGTACCGAGATGCTGATCCAGCAGGCGATGGCGCGGCTGGCGCACGGCCGAACCAGTTTCGTGATCGCGCACCGGCTCTCCACCATCAGGGACGCCGACGTCATCCTGGTGATGGAGAACGGCTCGATCGTCGAGCAGGGCAGGCACGAGGAGCTGCTGGCGGCCGGCGGAGCCTACGCCCGCCTGTACGAGGCGCAGTTCGCGCGGGCGGTCGCGGAGCTCGACTAGCGGTTCCGCTGGCCGGCCGACCGGGGAACGGCCGGCTGCGGGCGTACTCCTCCCCGGCTGACGGCTGGTCAGGCGGGGAGGGCCGTCCTGCGTCGATCAGTAGGGTGCGTCCCATGGACTTCCCCCGTATCGATGCCGGCCTGCTCGACCGGTGGTGTGCGCACCACCTCGGATCGGGGGTCGTGGCCGAGCGCTTCCGGAGCGGCCGGCTCTCGGCCGTGATCGGTGCCGTGCTCGCCGACGGCCGAGAGGTCGTCATCAAGGTCCGGGAGCCGGCTGCCCGCCTCGAAGGCTGCTTCGCCGTGCAGAGTCTGCTGCACGCCTCCGGGTTTCCGGCTCCCGAGCCGATCCTCGCGCCCACTCCGCTCGGGAGGTGGACCGCCGGCGTCGAAGCACTGGTCGGGGGAGGGGAGGAACTCCCGTCCTCGGGGCGGGATCCGCGGCCGTTCGCGTCGGCGCTCGACGCGCTCGTGCGCACCGCCCGTCCGCTGGCCGCCGGTGTCGACCTCGAACCGAAGCCGTCGTGGAACCGCTGGGACCATGACGGGCCCGGGGTGTGGGCGACCGCCGAGGACGTCGAGCGGCCCTTCCACTCGGTGGCGGGTCCGGACTGGCTCGAACGGGCCGGCCGGGCCGCGCGCGAACGGATCGCCTGCCGGCAGGCGCCGAAGGTCATCGGCCACGGCGACTGGTTCCGGGAGAACTTCCGCTGGCGCGGCGGAGAACTCCACGTCGTGTACGACTGGGACAGCGCGATCGCGGAGACGGAGGCGGTGATCGTGGGGATCGCCGCGGCCTATGTGGCCCGGTCCGTGGAGGAGTCGGCGGCGTTCTTCGCGGCGTACCAGGAGGTGGCCGGCCGGCGGTTCGGGCGCGATGAGCTCGAAGTGAGCTGGGCGACCGACCTCTGGCTGCGGGGGTGGAAGGCCAAGCGGCAGGTGGTGACCGGCGAGCCGATACGGTCGCTGTCCGAGGACGAGGCGGTCCG
>NZ_DASQNP010000112.1:0-5819 GCF_035644915.1 Streptomyces sp. | reverse complement strand
GCTGTCCGCGCCGCCGGGCAGCCGGACCGGACCGCCGGGTCCACCGGGCCCGGGCCTCGGCGCACCACCGCAACCACCTGGCCACGGCCGATCGTCGCGGCTGGTGCCGATGACCGGTCGGAAAACCGGGCAGGCCACGCCGGACGGAAGTCCGCCGCCTGATGGGACCCATCCCCGCAGGCGCGGGAAGCAGCCCACCACGTCCGCCACCTACGCCTACTGACTGGGATCACCCCCGCAGATGTGGGGAGCAGCGCTCGCGCCCGGTTCCGAGGTGTACGGCACCGGGACCATCCCCGCGGGTGCGGGGAGCAGGGCTTGCGGTTCCTCTTGCGAAGACGCCGGGAGTCCACAGGGAGCAGCTGGACCAGCCCCACCCAGGTCTGGCCGTTGGCCCAGGTCTGGACTGCACGAACGGTCCAGTGGCCGGGCGGCACGAGGACAAAGGCCTGCTCCGGCAGCCCTCCGCCGTCGGGATACTCGACGCCCAGGTCGGCTCCGGCCTCCGCGGAATCCATGAGCACCGCCGGGCCGTCCGTCCGCCACGTACCGCACTCCTCCCACTCGACAGCCGGATCGACGAGGACGGCCTCTGCCGCGGCAAGCAGTTCGGACTCGGAGTCGGCGGCCGGCCGGCGCACGAACAGCCGGTGCTCTGGCAGGTGGCAACTGCGAGCGGGCTGGTCCGCCAGGACCAGCGCCTGCCCACGGCCCTCGCCCACCGCAATCACGCCGGCCGGATCGCCCACCTCGCAGGCACGGTCGTAGCCGTCGGGGATGTCCCCGTCACCGATGACCACCCCTCCTTCCGTGCAGCCGCCCCACCACGTCAGTGCAGAAACGGGGACGACCACGAGGGGGCCGCCCATCGACTCGACCCAGACAAGCGGAGGACCGTCGGAACCAGACGTGTGAGGTGACGAGATGCTCATGGCGGCAGGGTGCCCTCAGCCTCCGACCGCGAGAGGCGGGAGGCAGGGAGCAGCTCCGGGGTCCCCGTTCGCCTCGGCTCCTGACAGACCACCCCCGCAGACGCGAGGAGCAGGACGCCATGTCCCGCAAGGGCAGGAAGATCACGGGACCATCCCCGCGGGCGCGGGCGCGAGGCCGTGTCGAGCCTCCGACGCCCACCGCCGCGCGGATGCCATACCCGCGCGGCACGCGCCGTCCTCTACCCGAGCGCAAGCATCGCCTCGGCGACCTCGCCGACCGCCGCATCGGGGATCGCAGTGGCGGCCTCCTTCAGGACGAGCAGCCGCGCCCCGGGAATCTCGCGCGCGATCGCCTCGCCGTGGCCGACGGGGAAGAACCGGTCGCGGCGGCCGTGGACGACAAGCGTGGGGACCTCGATCTCGGGCAGGCGCTCGCGCCAGCGGGGTTTGCAGTCGAGCCTGGAGAACACCATGCCCATCTGGTTGGCCATCTGGACCGGGGGCGCGGTGCCGGGCGTGCGGTCCCAGATGCGCGCGGCGATCGCGCGCGCGGCGGCGGGGTCGTCGCCGAGGATCTCCGCGCCGGCGGCGGCGAACTCCGCAACCGCCTCGCGGTCGGTCCAATCGGGCATCGGACGGGCGAACAGCCGGCTCATCGTCGCCCGGTCGTGGTCGGGGAGGTCATCGTCGGGCGGGCCGGGCGCGACAGCGCGGGTGCCGGCCAGGGTGAGCGCCGAGAACGCGCCCGGATGATCGAGCACAGCCACCTGGGCGACCATCCCGCCGACGCCGATCCCCGCGAGGTGCGCAGGCCCTCCGCCGAGCGCGCTGGCGAGGGCCGCCGCGTCGGCGGCGAGGTCGCGCAGGGTGTAGGCGGGCGCGGCCGGGTCCGCCGTCGTCGACTCCCCGCTGTCGCGCAGGTCGTAGCGCACCACGCGGCGCCCGCCGGCGGCGAGACGTTCGCACAGCGCGTCGGGCCAGGAGAGCATCGTCGTCCCGCCCGCGAGCAGGACGAGTGGTGCGTCGTCGTCACCGAACGACTCGATGCCCAGGGTGATCTCATGGGCGTTGACGGTGGTCATCGGATCACCGGAGGACGTCGTAGGTCAGGTGCGTCGCGGTCGACGTCGCGGTCACGCTCCGCTGCACCAGCGTGCGCGGCGCTCCGCCGGTGAACAGGGGCGTCCCGGTGCCCAGCACCACGGGCGCGAGGTGCAGCGTCAGCGCGTCGACCAGTCCGGCGTCGAGCGCCGAGCCGATCGTGGCGCCGCCGCCCATGAGGATGACGTCGAGGTCCTTGCCGCTGTTCGACGACGCCGCTTCGGCTCGCTCGCGCGCGGCGGTGACGGCGTCGGGCAGACCGGTGGTGACGAAGGTCCAGTCGAGGTCGGTGAGCCGCACCGACTCCGGCGGCGAGCTCGTCACGACCACGAACGCGGGCCTGCCGACCTCGCCGGCGCCGTAGCCGGACGTGTCGTCCCAGCCGTTCGGCCCGTCGACGATGTCGAAGAGCCGGCGGCCGAGGACGACGGCGCCCGAGCGGGCGGTGGCCTCGCGCAGGACCCGACGGTCGTCGGGGTCCTCGGAGAACGCCCAGGAGTGCAGGGCCTCGCCGCCGGTGCCCAGCCCGTTGTCCGGACCGGGGGCGGGCCCGGTGACGAGGCCGTCGAGGGAGACCGAGATGTCGGCGACGATTCGAGTCATGCCAGGGTGGACCCGATCCACCGCCCGAACTCATCGCGGGCCGACGGGTCCTCGACCTCGGGTGCGGAGAGGGGATCATCGCCCGGGCCGTGGCGGCCCGCCGGGCCGCGGTGCTCGGTATCGACCCGTCGCCGCGGATGATCGAACACGCGCGGGAGGCCGAGTGGCGGGTCCTCGTCCCGGGCGGCTCTCTGGTCTTCACCCGTCCCGCACCCCTGTTTCGAGGCGCCGCACGCCACCTGGACGGAGCCCGGGGATGGGACCGTGCGCCGGGTCGTCGGTGACTACCTCGCCGAGGGCTTCTGGCGTTCGGCCAACCCCGCGGGTGCCCGGCGGGCGGGCAACCAGCATCGGACGCTGTCCACCTATCTCACCGCCTTGGTGCGGCACGGCTTCAGGATCGAGGCCGTCGACGAGCCGGCACCGGATGCCCGGGTCGCCGCCGCGCAGCCGCAACGCGCCGGGCTGCCGCCCTTCATCGTCGTCCACGCGCGCCAGGCGTGACCGACGTTCCCCGGCTGGTGGGGCAGAGGTGCCCCGTCACCGCCGTGCCGAGGGGCGGTGGGACACGGGAACGGCGGGATGGGTCAGTCGGCCTCGGCCTGTTCGGCCCGTGCCCGGGTGCCGGCGAGGCGGTAGGAGTCGGTGCCGGTTGCGGTGATGGTGCCGTGGAAGGTGAGCCGGTCGACGATGGCCGCGCACAGGCGCGGATCGGTGAAGGTCTTGGTCCAGCACCGGGGCGGGTACAGGGCACGGTCGATGCCGGCGTGGCCGTGCCGGGAGGTGTGGCCGAGATAGACGGCGACCCGGGCGTTCTCGATCCTGCCGGCGGTACTGGTGTACCGGTGCTGGACGCCCGCACCACGATCACCCGATCAGATCTCCCGGTCTCGTCCACTACCGGCACCGCCTCCTGCCCGTCCGTCGGGTGCTCCAGCATGTACGCGCGCAGCTCGTCGAGCACCGAGTCGGCGTCCCACTTCGCCCGCCCGAGCAGATGCTGCGGCCCGTCTGGGATGGTGTGACCGACGTGCTCGGCTGTTGTCCGGCAGTTCTCGCGCGGCAGGTCTGGCAGCAGTCCACGTCCGGGACTCGACGACAGGGCTCGACCCGCGCAAACCGGCCCGCGATCCGCGCCATGAGGTCCTGGAGCGACTTCTGCCACCGGGCCCGGTCCACGCTGTGGCCTGCGGGCATCGCTTGATCTTCAGTCCTCGCGCACCGGTGATCACCGATGCCCGCACCCGTGTCCGCGTCCCGGGTCGGCAGGGAACCCGGCCGGCCGTCACGGCCCGTCCGTGCCGGGCGATGACCATTCGGGGCCTCCGTCCATGGCCAGCGTGCGCTTGATGCCGCGCCGCACGAAGGCGCGGGCCCGCACCGCACGGCACCACCGCCTCGTCGGGCGCCCGGTTCCGGGTGCCGGTCTGTGGTCGGGCCGGTCGGTGGCCTGCCTGCCCGGGGTGGGCAAGCCGTCCTCGTCGGCGGGCCTGCCCGGCCCAGCAGACCGGGCAGGCAGGCCTTCCCGGTCTGCTGGGCCGGGCAGGCTGGTGCCGGGTGTGGGTGCTCAGCGCCGCGCGGCCTCTCCCTCTTCTGCAGGTACGCCGCCTGGGCGGGCGCGGTGGAAGAGATGCGGAAGGCGCCCGGCCGGTGTCGCCCGCGGTGCGCTCGGTGCGTTCGGGGTGGTCCGGGCGGGCGGGGAGACTGCTGGGAATGCCGGGCCGTGCGGCCGGGGTCCACGGCCCAGGACCGGGGCGGGGAACGCTTCCGGCCTTCGCCCGGACCGGTACCGGGCCGGTCCGGGCGGGGCCTGTGACCGTCACCGCACAGCCGTGCGGTCGTGGTGATGACCGCACCACCAGCCGGGCAGAGCCAGTGGTCCGCCCACGCGGCCGATGCGGACGACAACGAATGGTGACGGTGGCGTCGGTGATCTCCCACCGCACCCGGCAGCAGCCCGCACGCATGGGCCGCGTGGAGGTTCACCGGAGACGGAGTCACGGCATGTCCGCAGCCACGAGCACTCGACGGGTGCGCATCGGCAGCTCGCCATGAGTGCCGACGACCGCGGATGCGTGACTCGTTGTGGTCGCCCGCGCGGTTTCGCCGGCTAGTCGCTCGGGGCGATCCCTTCGATGAGCAGGTCCAACCGCGTCTCCTCGCCGTGTGCCGGGATGCGGCCGGTCGCCGACAGGACGGAGATCCCGTGCAGGGCGGCCCACAACAGTTCGGCACGTGCCTCGCGCTCCACGATCTCCTCCGGCAGTGCCTCAACGAAGGCGTCGAAGGCGTCACGCAGCACCGCGGGGGTTTCCTCGCTGGCGAACTTCAGCCGCGTGGGCAGCACGAACATCGCCTGGTAGAGGGCCGGGTGTTCGACGGCGAAGCGCAGATAGGCCCGGCACACGGCCCGCAGGCCGCTCCGCGGCTCGCGCCCTTTGGCGGTGGTCCGCGCGTCGCGCAGCAATGCGGCCAGCTCGGCGAAGCCTTCCTCGGCGACGGCCGCGACGATGGCGTCCTTGCCCTTGAAGTGGCTGTAGAGCACGGGCTGGCTGTACTCCACGCGCTCGGCGAGGCGGCGGGTGGTGACCGCTTCCCAGCCCTCGGCCTCGGCCAATTCGCGCGCCGTGGTGAGGATCAGGCGGTGGCGCTGGGCGCGTTCCCGTTCGCGGCGCTTGCGGGTGATGGACATGAGAGGAATTCTAGCAGCGCTAGACATCAGACCAACGCTATGTCTAGCATTGCTAGAAGAATGAGCGGCGCTCGACACAGGGTCGGTGCCGCGAGAGGGGGAGAACACCCGTCATGCCTACCGCCGCCACCACCGCCGCCACCGTCATCGCCTGGGCGACCGCCGTCGGGATCATCCTCATCGGCGCCCGCGCCCTGTGGGCCCCGCAGGCCGCAGCAGGCTTCGGCATCCCCGGCACCCGCCCCGCCGACCCCACCCTCCGCGCCTGGCTGTCCGTCAAGGCCGTCCGTGACATCGGCTCCGGGCTCTTGCTGCTGGTCGTACTGCTCGGCGGCTCCACTCACCTGCGCGGCTGGATGATGCTGGCCGGCTCGCTGATGCCGCTCGGCGACGCGCTCGTCACAAAACTCAGCGGCGGCCCCGCCAAGGCGTACTACGGCGTCCACGGCAGCACCGCCGCGGCCATGGCCGCCGCCGGCGCCGTGCTGCTG
>NZ_DASQNP010000111.1:0-7132 GCF_035644915.1 Streptomyces sp. | reverse complement strand
TCCGCGGCGGGCTGGGACACCACGAGGTTCAAGCGGCTGAACGACTGGGTGGCCCACCGCCTGGCCCAGGACTACCCGACACTGGCCGCCCCGAAGATCCGCCGGGAGGTCTGCGAGGAACTCGTCGAGGAGCGGCACGTCCTGCCCGTCCTCGACGGACTGGACGAGTTGCCCCCCGCCGCCCTCACCGCCGCCGTCACCGCCCTCAGCGAGTCCTGTGCCGGGGATGCCCAGTTGATCCTCACCTGCCACGCGACCGAGTACGAGCGTGCCGTCCGCGGACCCGGGAAACCCTTCACCTCGGAGTTGGTCATCGAGCCCGACGACCTCACCCCCGAGGACGCCGCAACCTACCTGGACCGGTGCCTGCACGTCGACCGGGGAGCCTCATGGGACAGGGTCCTTGAAGCCCTGCGCGCCCCCGTCCCCGCAGACGGTCCGGTGGCCCCGCCGGCGGAGGTCACCGCCTCGCCGCTCGGCCTCTGGCTGGTCCGCACCGCCTACGAACACTCCGGCCCCGGCGAACTGCTGGAGCCGGGACGTCACCGCGACGCCGACGACTTGCGCGTCCATCTCTTCGACGCGCTGATCCCCGCCCTGGTCAGGCACCGCCGGCCTGGGGGCAAGGCCTTCGAGCGCTCCGCGCCCCGCCGCAGGCACGACCCGGACGACGTCAGGCGATGGCTCGGATACCTGGCCTCCCTGACCCCGGACACCCCCGAACTGGCCTGGTGGCGACTGGCCCGTGCCGGCAACGCCATCACCGCCGCCACCTCCTGCTGGTTCGGACTCCTGACGGCCGTGGCCGCCACCCTCGCCCTCGCCGGTGCCGCGGCGCTCTTCTTCTCCCCCGTCTCCGGCATCGCGGGCAGTGTCGTCTTCGGCGCCTCCACCGGCTGGGCCGCCGGAATGGCCGCCGGCCACTGGCCGGAGAGCGAGCCGGGCTACGCCCGCCCGCGCCTGCGCGGGCGGCTGTCCGATCTGGCTCGCGCCGTCCTGACGAACATGGTCACCGGGCTCAAGGTGAGCATTCCCATCGGCTGCCTCCTGGCGGCCCTGGGCGCACGGCCCATGGCCGTCCTCCTCGGCCTCGTCCTCGTCGCTCCCCTGGTGCACGGCCTGACCAGCGGCTTCATGGAGTGGGCCGAGACCCCTTCCCACAGCGACCAGCCGCTGACGCCGCTCGACCACCTGGAGGCCGACCGGAGGCTCGGCCTGCTGCGCATGCGGGTTTTCGGCCTGGGCTACGGCCTCACCGTGGCACTGGGCATCGGCTGCTTCCACGGAGTCGCACCCGCCCTCGTGATAGGCCTCATCGGCGCCATGGCCGCCGCCTTCGCCACCGGTGTCCTCCACGGCGACCACCACGCCTGGCTCGCCTTCTCCGTCGCGACCGTCCGCCTCTCCCGGCGGGGTCACCTGCCACGCCCCCTCATGCCGTTCCTCGACGACGCCCACCGCCTCGGTCTGCTGCGCGCGGTCGGCCCCGTCTACCGGTTCCGTCACCAGGCACTCCGGCAGCACCTGGCCAGAGCCCACCGCGCCGCGGAGTCGGCCCGCTGAGGCTCCGTCGCAGCCCTCTTCACGGCCCTCGCCCTGATGCGGCCTCCACCTCATGGCGGCCCGGCCGGGCAGTGCGTCACTCCGGGGGGCCGGTCCCACGCCTGGCGGTGGCCGTCCCGTGGAGGCGGGTGTCGGTCGCCGGTGCCGCCGGGAGCGCCCGGGCGGATCGGCCGCCGAAGGCCCCGCCGTGCCGGGCGGCCACTTACCCGGCTGCCGGGACGGCGCCGCACGGCGCAGGGCGCGCCCCGAACGCATCCGCACCGGCTGGTCGCGGCGGCAGGAACGGGAGCGGCCCCGGCCACGGATCCAGCACGGGCGGGTGAACGAACACGGCGAAGCCCCGGGCGGAGCAGGCCGATCGTGGTCGACGCCCCGCACGTCAGGGCCCTCGTCGCTCCGGCGTCTCGACCGCCCTTCGCCTCAGGGGAACCGGAGAACGCTCATCCGCTGCGGTCTTCGGTGAGGGTGTGCGCGACAAGGGCGTTGGCGTGGCCGTGCCCCAGCCCGTGCTCGGTCTTGAGCCAGGAGACGAGTTCCATGTGCCTGGTCAGGGGTGAGGAGCGGATGAGGTCCTTCCACTCCGCGACCGGGCGACCGTACTTCTTCTCTATCGAGGGGAAGTAAGCGGCGGGTCCTTTTACGGGGTTGGTCATGTCTGCGGTGTCCCGTCTACGCGTGCATGGTGGGGACGGCCGTTACGGCGAGCCGGAGCGGGCCGAGTTCCGTCCGTGTCCTCACATCAGACCACGGGGCACTGACAGGGGACGGCGACGGCCATGGCAGTGACGGCGACGGCGGCACGCCGGGCCGGCCGGACGAACCGGGCGGGACGTCCGCGTCCCACCGAGTGGCCGGCAGTTGAGCGGGCTGCAGAGGGAGCGACCGCACGGGACGGCAGGGCCCGGGGAGTCCCCGTGCGACGGCGCCCTCGGACGGCGGGCACTCACCGCCCGGACACTTCACTGCCGTACTTCCGCCGCATGCGACCCATCCGTCTCACCGCATAGGGGATATTCCGGACTGCTGTACCGGATAAGCGGGGAGGAAAAACGGCCAACCCCAAACCCCCGGGTTCCGGGTGTTGCCGCCCGTTCGACTCGCTCTTAAAGTGGGAGCGCTCCCAAACCATGGCGGCGCGCTGGGCCTTGGTTGAGGGCTGGGAGCGACTTCGATGGCATCGCGATCCGGCGCACTTCCCCCCACAATCCGGCGCGCACCGGCAGGTACGCGGCTCCATGCCGTCCGGCGGGGCCGGCTGCCGTCGACAGCGCGCCTTCCCTTGGAGGTCCCCACATGCGCTTCCACCGATATCGGCCCCGAGCGTGGGCGGCCGCGGTCTTCGTGGCCGTTGCGGGCTTGTCGGTCACCACTCTCAGCGCACCGGCAGGTGCCGTCGGCGGCCCCGGAGCCGCCGCGCAACTGGCGCCCGGCGTCGAGGACGACGGCGCCGACTGCGCAGTGCCCGACCCGGGCCTCTCGCCCGCCAACTCCATGCTCCCCGACCCGTTCACGAAGCTGAACGGTACGCGCATCACCGCCAAGTCCGACTGGCGGTGCCGACGGGCAGAGATCAAGAAGCTGGCGGAGAAGTACGTCTACGGCGAGAAGCGCAGGAAGCCCGAAAGCGTCACGGGGACGGTCTCCAGGACCAGCATCACCGTGAACGTGAGGGACCAGGGCAGGACCTCCAGCTTCTCGGCGAAGGTCGAACTGCCCAGTGGCTCCGGGCCCTTCCCGGCCGTCATCGTCTACGGGGGATTCGGAGCGGACACGGCCACCATCAAGGCCTCCGGTGCCGCCGTCATCAGCTACGACCCCTTCGCGGTCGGACGGGAGGGCACCCCCCGGAACAACAAGCAGGGCGCGTACTACAGCGTCTACGGCTCTTCGAGCAGCACAGGACTGCTGATGGCCTGGGCCTGGGGCGTGAGCCGGATCATCGACGTCATCGAGCAGTCGGACGGCAGCATCCTCAAGGCGGACGCGACCGGCGTCACGGGGTGCTCGCGGTACGGCAAGGGCGCCTTCGTGGCCGGAGCGTTCGACCAGCGCATCGCCCTGACCATGCCGATCGAGTCGGGCAGCGGCGGTGTCGGCGCCTTCCGCTCGATCGCCAGGGAAAGCGGCGCTCAGCCGCTGAGCAGCGCCTACTCGGAACAGCCGTGGCTGGGCGACGCGTTCAACTCCTTCACCGGCAACCCGAACTCGCTGCCGGTGGACACCCACGAGATCGTGGGCATGGTCGCGCCGCGAGGACTGTTCATCATGGACAATCCCCACATCGACTGGCTGGGCGCCAGGTCCGGAGCCGTGGCGGCCCTGGGCGGAGCGGAGGTCTACAAGGCGCTCGGCGCGGGGAGCAACATCACCTACTGGTCCGACGTCCAGGACGGCAACCACTGCGCCGTCAGGTCCGAGTGGAGGACCCCCCTCCAGCAGCACATCCGGAAGTTCCTGCTGAAGACGGGCAGCGACCCCGGCGTGTTCAGGATCTCGAGCAAGAAGCCCGGCAACCTGTCCGAGTGGAGGAACTGGCAGACCCCGACCCTCAGCTAGCCCCGAGGTGAGACCCAGGGCCCGGCGTGCGAACGCCGGGCCCTGGCGTTTCGGCGTTCGGGTTCGGCGGCGCCGGCCCGGTGGGCCTTTTTCCGCCTGTCGGCCAGCGGGACGAGCCGGGGCGGGGCCGCGTGCCGGAGGACACGGGCTCCTGGCGGACGGGGTGCCAATCGGGGTCGGCCCGGCGGGCCGGGAGCCTCGCGCGCTCGCCCGCCCATCGGCGACCCGGCCCGTCCCCGCGCCGCCGGGCCGGGGCGGGGCCGTACACGCCGCGTGAGGCGGCCCGTACGGTCCGGCCCGGCCTCGTTCGCCGACCGGGCGGCGGTCGGCTGCGGATCCGGCCGCGGCAGGAGCGCCTCACGAGGCGGCCGGATCCGCGACCGTGAAGATCATCTTTTCGTAAAGAAGTCGCTTCAACTGCAGGCCGGCGCGTTAGAGTTCACCGTTCCTTTTCTCCGTCCACACATGGATGCTGCATGTACCGACGCATACGCCGCGCCGCAGCGACGCTGGTCCCCGCGGTTCTGGGGCTCACCCTGCTCGCCCCGGCGCCGGCCTCCGCCGAGGTCGTCACCTCGGGGAAGATCACCGCCTACTTCAACTACCCCACCCCCACGGGGCCGTACGACTACTCCGTGTCCGACGGGGCCGCCGAACTCATCGACCTCGCCGACTCCGGCACCATCCGGATGGGGATGTTCTGGCTGAACTCCGCCACCATCAAGGACAAGCTGATCGCCGCGCAGGCGCGCGGCGTCACCGTCAAGGTCGTGGTGGAGGGCAGTGTCTCCGGGTCCCTGAGCGACTTCGCCGCCCAGCTCACCGGGGACAGCCAACTGACCGTCTGCGACCACAGCTGCCTCGGCAACGGCCCGGGGAACGAGACGGCGATCAACCACGACAAGTACATGGTGCTGGACTCGCTGAGCGACGGCCGCAAGAACGTGGTCTGGCAGTCCTCGCAGAACCTGGCCGGCGGACAGGACGGCGAGGTGAACAACGCCGTCGTGGTCTCCGACAACCTCGCCCTGGCCGACCGGTACCGCGCCCACCACGCCGACCAGGTCAAGCACGCCGGCGATTCGCTGCACACCAAGTACGACTACCGGTCCGGGAATCCGGGCGCGGCCGTGGAGGCGTTCTTCTTCCCCCGCGACACCGCGTCCGACGCCGAGCACTACGGGAACGCCGACATCCTGGCCTCGTTCATCGACCAGGTGGACTGCGCCCGCGAGGGACGCATCCGGATCGCCTCCGCCGAACTCGACCAGCGCGCCACCCGCCCGGCGATCTACGACGCCCTCGCGCGCAAGAAGGCGGCCGGCTGCGCGGTGGACACGATCAGCCGGGACTTCAGCGACGGCGGCGAGAACCGCGGCATCAACGAACTGACCGGGCTCGACATCCCCGCCTATGGGGCCCGGCCCGGCGGCTGCCGGTACAAGACCAGCGCCACCGCCTCCTGCAACCGCGGAACCATCCACTCCAAGTACCTGCTGACCGAGTGGAAGAAGGCGGACGGCACACAGGTCCGCCATGTGTACACCGGGTCGCACAACTGGACCAAGGGCGCCCTGACCCGCAACGACGAGACGCTGTTGCGCATCGACGACCCCGCGATCTACCAGGCCTTCGTCAACAACTTCGACACCGCACGGGCCGGCCTCGTCGACATCGACGCCGCCAAGTACGGCCGCACCGCCCAGCACTACTCACGCGTCAACGTGGACGCCGCCGGCGACCAGCACTACAGCGCCGTCGCCTCGGCGGGCACCGCCGACACGACGTACACCGCCGTGGTCTACGAGAACGGCGACCGGCACGACCCCTCGGACCCCGAGCTGGGCACCGACGTGTACATCCGCATGTACAGGAACGGCGTCCCGCTGTGGGACGAGAAGAAGCTGAGCAACAGCGGTACGGCGGGCAACGCCACCTGGTCCCACCAGAAGCCCGACGTGGGCGTCGACGACAACGGCAACGCGATCGTGGTGTGGACGGTCGACGACGACGGCAACAAGTACGGTGACATCGCCGTCCGCAAGGTGACGCCGGCCGGCACGGTGACCAGCCTGCCCCGTCCGCACGCCTCCGGCGACGGGGACCAGCTCCGCCCGACCGTCGCGGTGGCCGGTGACGGCAGCTACGCGGTGGCCTGGGAGAGCACCGCCGACGGCGCGACCCTCAACCAGGTCTTCGCCAGCAGCTGGGACGCCTCCGGTGCCCAGCGCTACCGCGATGTGCAGGTCAGCACCATCAACTCCGGTGCGAACGGCTCCAACAGGCGGCCGGACCTGGCGGTCGACGCGGCCGGGAACGCCGCGATCGTCTGGGAGGAGGACGCCGACGGCAACGGCGGTCTCAACATCGGGCTCGCCGAGCTGACGCCGACCGGGTCCTTCGGCCTCACCCGCCGGGTGGCCAACTCCCTCACCGACGGCCAGCAGAGCAAGCCGGCCGTGGCGCAGACCGCGGACGGGCGCCTGGTGGCCGCCTGGACGGACGAGTACACCACCGGTACCGGCGTACAGGTCCGGCCGCAGCGGGTGTACCACCGGATCTGGTCCGCCGCCGGCACGGCGACGGCCGCGGAGCAGCGGACCACCCCGGACGGCACGGACACCGGCCCGTACGTCGACGCCAAGCGGCCGATCGGCACCCAGGCCGACGCCGATGTGACGGCGGCCGACGACGGCACCTTCGTGGTGGCGTGGAAGGAGGCGTTCGTCGACGGCTTCGACGACGTGTGGGCGCGCGGCTTCAACGCGGACGGCACCACCACGGGCCGTCTGCCCGCCACCCGCATGAACGTGGTGACCGGAGGCGGTCAGGGCGGCCCGGCCGTGACGGTCGCGCCCAGCGGCCGGCTCGCGCTGACGTACTCCGACGACTACGACCAGAACGGGTTCAACGAGATGCGGCTGCGCGACGCCTTCCGCAACGCGTAGGACCCCCGCATCCCCGTACCGGCCTCGGCACCGCGCCGCGCACCCGCGTGGCGCGGTGCCGAGGT
>NZ_DASQNP010000110.1:0-3843 GCF_035644915.1 Streptomyces sp. | reverse complement strand
AGGGCAGATTGCCCACGTGTTACTCACCCGTTCGCCACTAATCCACCCCCGAAGGGGCTTCATCGTTCGACTTGCATGTGTTAAGCACGCCGCCAGCGTTCGTCCTGAGCCAGGATCAAACTCTCCGTGAATGCCTGCCCCCGGGAAAGCCCCGGGGCCACATCCGCAAAGAGCGGCACCCCGCCGGGAGGAATAGTCCCGGGGGCGCCCAGCGTCCTCGCTGTGTGTGTTTCAAAGGAACCTCGTACCGGAAACCTGAGACGGTCCCGGGACGGGGTTGTCAACATGTCTGGCGTTGACTTTTGGCACGCTGTTGAGTTCTCAAGGAACGGACGCTTCCTTCGGCACCCCTCCCGGGGCCCCTCCGGGCGCTTCCCTTCGGTGTTCCCGACTCTATCAGATTCGCTTTGGCCGATCGAAATCAGCTTCGCATTCCAATAGGAATTCGGAATGCCCCGCCCGAGTCCTCGGACTCGCGGCCGGAGCCAGGTAGATGTTCATCTGCCGACCCTGGAGATGTCAACCTCCGGGCAACTTCTAAAACCTACCCTCTGCGGAGCCCTCTGTCAAGGGAGCGCCCCGCAGCGATCAGAACCGTAGCAGGTTCGTGGGCCTCGATGCACATCCGGCCCGCGTCAGGCCGCCATGGGCACCTCAGCGGGGCGGTCGGCGGCCTCGACGTCGCCCGCCTCCCCCGCCCGTACCGCTCGGGCGCCCAGCACGTAGACGTAGGCGAGGAAGGCCAGCTCGGCGGCGACTCCGATGGTGATGCGCGCCCAGGTGGGCAGGCCGGAAGGAGTCACGAACCCCTCGATGACGCCCGAGACGAAGAGCACGGCGGCAAGGCCGAGAGCCATGCCGATGGCCGCGCGTCCCTCCTCCGCGAGCGCTGACCGGCGGCTGCGCGGTCCCGGATCGACGACCGTCCACCCCAGGCGCAGGCCCGTGCCGGCCGCGACGAAGACGGCGGTCAGTTCGAGCAGGCCGTGGGGGAGGATCAGGCCGAGGAAGGTGTCGAGACGGCCGGCCGAGGTCATCAGGCCGATGCCGATGCCGACGTTCAGCATGTTCTGCCAGAGCACCCACAGCACCGGTATGCCGAGGAAGGCGCCGAAGATCAGGCAGACCGCCGCCGCCTGGGCGTTGTTCGTCCACACCTGGGCGGCGAAGGAGGCCGCCGGGTGGCTGGAGTAGTACGACTCGTACTGGCCGCCGGGGCGGGTCAGTTCCCGGAGCTGCTGCGGGGCCGCGATGGCGGACTGGACCTCGGGGTGGGTGCCGATCCACCAGCCGATGAGGACGGCGACCAGCGTGGACAGCAGGGCCGTCGGTATCCACCAGTGCCGGGCGCGGTAGACGGCGGCCGGGAAGCCGACCGTGAAGAACCGGGCCACGTCCCGCCAGGTGGCCCGGCGGGCGCCGGTGACCGCGCTGCGGGCACGGGCGACGAGTGAGGTCAGGCGGCCGGTCAGGGCGGGGTCGGGCGCGGTGGACTGGATGAGCGACAGGTGGGTGGACGTCCGCTGGTAGAGGACGACGAGCTCGTCCGCCTCGGCCCCGGTGAGACGGCGTCGGCGGCGCAGCAGCTCCTCCAGGCGGTCCCACTCGGCCCGGTGGGCGGTGACGAAGACGTCGAGGTCCATGGGGAGAGCTTCGCAGATGGCGCCGGATCGGTCCCGGACTGCTTGGCGGTCGGCCGACCGCGGGCGGCAGACTGGCGGCAGACTGTCCGTACCCGGCGTGCGCGTACGCGGCGCGCACCGGTCCGCGGCGACGGCGAGGAGGGCGTACCGGGTGAGTCAGCTCGTGACGGGTGATGCGGTGGTGCTCGGGCTCCGGCCCGCGAGGCTGCCGAGCCGGGCCCTGGCCGTCTTCATCGACCTGGTCGTGCTCTGGGGCGTCTACCTGGCGCTGTCGATGACACTGCTGTCGGCCACCGGATCGCTGGACGACGCGGCCACGGCGGCGGTGGCCGTCGCGCTGCTGGTGCTGGTGCTGATGGGCGGGCCGGTCATGGTCGAGACGCTGAGCCACGGCCGTTCGCTGGGGAAGCTGGTGTGCGGTCTGCGGGTGGTGCGGGAGGACGGCGGGCCGATCCGCTTCCGGCACGCGCTGGTGCGCGGGGCGCTGGGCTTCGTCGAGATCCAGATGTCGGTGGGGGTCGTCGCGTGCGTCGCCTCGCTGGTGTCCGCGCGGGGGCGGCGGCTCGGGGACGTGTTCGCCGGGACGCTGGTGGTGCGGGAGCGGATTCCGGTGCCGCAGCCGGCGCCGGTGCCGCCTCCGCCGCCGTGGGTGGCCGGGCACTTCGCGAAGCTGGACCTGTCGCGGGTGCCGGACGGCCTGTGGCTGGCCGTACGGCAGTACCTGCTGCGGATGAACCAGCTGGACCCGCAGGTGAGCTGGTCGATGGCCCAGCGTCTGGCGGGCGACATCGTGGCCTGGACGGGGGCACCGCCGCCGGAGGGGATGCCTCCGACCACGTACCTGTCCGGTGTGGTGGCCGAGCGGCAGCGGCGCGACGCGCAGCGGGTCCTCGGGGCGCGGCCGGGCGCGGGGCAGCCGGAGGGTGCGCCTCCGGTGCCCCCGGCGTGGCCGCAGCCTGTGCCGGAGAGGGCATCGGAGGGGGAGACGTCGGCGGAGGTGGTCTCCGGTGCGGTCTCCCCGCCCGTACCGCCCGCGCCGCAGGACCCGCCCGCGGTGCGGCCGTCCGGCGGTGGTCCGGGCGCGGAGGAGCGGCGCACCGGTTTCGTGCCGCCCGCCTGACGCGGGTGCCCGGGAGGGAGGCCCGGCGGGCGGGTCAGGTGAACGTCGAGGGCGGGGAGTCCAGGTCCTCCAGTTCGACGCCGGGGGCCGCCAGGACGACGTCCCCGGCGATGTGGACGGTGTGCCGCTCGCCCGTCTCCAGGTCGCTGACCTGGTAGTCGTCCACGACCAGGGGGCCGCTGTCAGTGGCGTGTGCTTCGCTTCCCACCAGTGCCCAGGCCTGGTCGAGGGTGCGGGGGGCGAGTACGGGGGGTGTGAAGGCGACGAGACGGACGCGGGTGGCGGGTGCGCCGGGTACGGGGCGCAGCAGCCGGGCCACGGCGACGAGGAAGGCGGGGGACGCGCCGGTGAAGGCGTGGGCGGGCGCGTTGCCCTCCTGCGCGTGCTCGCCGGCCGGATCGGTGCGGACCCACGTCACGCCGTCGAGGACGCCGCCGCGGACCTGCCAGTGGGGGGTGCGGAGTTCGAGGCGGAGGGGACGGCCGAGGTCGTCCAGGGTGAGGTCGACGGAGCCCGTGTGGTCGCCGGAGGGGGCGGTGGTCCGGGAGACGTAGCGCCAGCCGGCGGGGCCGGTGGCGCACTGGAAGTGTTCTTCGCCGAGGGGGGTGTGGTCGTGCGGGTCGTGGAGGGAGTAGCGGCCGCGGGGCATGGTGGGGGTCCTTCACGGGTCAGGCCCCCGCCGTCGGAGCGGGGGCCTGACGCCTGTCGCGTGTCCACTGCCCGGTGCGTCCCGTGGACGGCCCGCGTACGGGGCCGGGGCCGGGACGCGCGGTCAGTAGCGGTAGTGGTCGGGCTTGTACGGGCCCTCGACCGGCACACCGATGTAGGCGGCCTGCTCCGGGCGGAGGGTGGTCAACCTGGCACCCAGGGCCTCCAGATGCAGCCGGGCCACCTTCTCGTCCAGATGCTTGGGCAGCACATACACCCCGACCGGGTACCGGTCGGGCTTGGTGAACAGCTCGATCTGGGCGATCGTCTGGTTGGCGAAGCTGTTGGACATCACAAACGACGGATGCCCGGTGGCGTTGCCCAGGTTCAGCAGCCGGCCCTCGGAGAGCACGATGACCGCATGCCCGTCGG
>NZ_DASQNP010000109.1:0-2797 GCF_035644915.1 Streptomyces sp. | reverse complement strand
GGTGGTGGTGTTGTCCCAGTGGTAGAAGCAGTGGGCCATGGCGTCCTGGGGGGTGCGCCAGGTGGCCGGGTCGTAGGGGCGGATGTGGGCGGCGAGTTGGTCGCTGACGGCGTGGAAGGCGGGGTGGTCGGTGGCGCGGGCGATGGCCGGGCCGGGTGGCTGGCGGGTCTCGATCAGGTGCAGGTACAGGTCGGGGCCGTAGCGGAACAGGCGGCGGCGGGTGACGCCGACCAGGTGGGGCAGTTCGCCCTGGTCGGAGGCGGCGAAGATGCGGGCGACGTCGTCGGTGGCCTGGGGGTCCATCCGGGCGACGATCAGGGCGTGGTGCACGGGGTGGGGGTCCTTTGCGGCTAGTCGACGGCGGCCGGGGCGGGGGTGGGGGTGGGGGTGGTGGCTTGTGCTTCGAGCCGGTCGCGGATCAGGGCGAGCTGGATGCGGGAGTTGTGGTTGATCCGGTCGGTCATGGCGGTGTCGTCCAGCGGGGCGTCGGGGCGCATGGCGAAGTCCTGGATCCAGCGGAGCTGGACGCCGTGGGGGGTTTCGGTGTAGTGCCAGCGCAGGTGCATGTAGGCGAACGGGCCGGGTTCTAGGCGGCGGGCGGTGACGGTCAGGTGGGGGCGGTTGGTGATGCGTTCGGAGACCCAGCTCCATACGGTGCCGTCGGGGTCGGGGTGCATGGTCAGGCGGAAGGTGGTGCGGTCGCCGTCGCGGGTGAGGATGTCCACCGCGGCGTACTCGCTGAACAGGGTGGGCCAGTTCTCCAGGTCGTTGGTGGTGTGCCAGACCAGGTCCAGGGGGGCGTTGATGGTGATGGCGTTGTCGGTGTGGCCGGGCATGGCAGGCTCCGTCGGTCAGGGCCGGTGGGGCGTGGGTTGGGGGGTGGGTCAGGTGGTGGTGAGGGCGGTGTTGATGCAGGTCAGGAAGGCGCGTGGGGTGGGGCAGTGTTCGGCCTGGTCGGGCAGGGGGCGGCCGTGGCGTTTTTCCAGTTCGCCGACGATGCCCAGCAGGCCCAGGGAGTCCAGGCCCAGGGTGTCGAAGCCGGTGTCGGCGTGCTGGGCCAAGGTGGCGGGGTCGGTGGGGACGCCGGCGGTCTGGCGCATCAAGGTGGCCAGGTCGGCCAGGGTCACCGGCCCGGCGGCCGGGTCGGCGGGCCCGGCGGGGTTGGTGGGGGTGGGGTGGGCGGTGGTGAGCTGCTCGGACATGAGAGGGGGGTGCTCCTTTCCCGGTACGGACGGGCGGGTCAGAGGGTCAGGCGGGTTAGGGGGTGGGGTGGCGGAGGAGCAGGGCGGTGTTGGTGCCCTGCAGGCCGCGGCTGAGCAGCAGCGCGGTGCGCGGCCGGGCCGGGCGGGCCTGGTCGGTGACCAGGTTCAGCCCCAGCGGGCTGCCGGACAGGTTGGGGGTGGGCGGGATCAGGCCGTGCTGGAGGGTGAGGACCGCGGCGGCGGCGTCCAGTACCGGGGCGGCGCAGTAGGCGCGGCCGGTGCCGGTCTTGGGCGCGGTGACCGGCACCCGGTGGCCGTGGTCGCCCAGCGCGTCGGTCAGGGCCAGCGCCTCGGCCCGGTCCGCGGCCGGCACTCCCAGCGCGTCGGCGAAGACCACATCGACCTGGTGCGGGGCGCAGCCGGCCTGGGCCAGGGCGGTGGTGATGGCCCGGGCCAGGCCGTGGCGGGAGGCGGCCCAGCGGCCGGCGCCGGTGAAGGTGGCGGCATGGCCGGCGATCACCGCGCGGGGGGTGGCGCCGCGGGCGGCGGCGGTGGCCGGGTCCTCCACGGTCAGCATGGCGCCGCCCTCGGCCGGGGCGAAGCCGCAGGCGGTGGGGGTGTAGGGGCGGTAGGCGTGGCGGGGGTCGGGGTGGGTGCTCAGCTCGGGGTAGCCCAGCTGGCAGACCAGGGAGTAGGGGGCCAGCGGGGCCTCGGCGGCGCCGGCCAGCATGGTGGGGGTGCCGTGGTGGACGGCGCGGGCGGCGTGGGCCAGGGTGTCCAGGCCGCCGGCCTCGTCGGCGGCCAGTACTGCGCAGGGGCCCTTGAAGCCGCCGCGGATGGAGATCTGGCCGGTGCTGGCGGCGTAGAACCAGGCGATGGACTGGTAGGGGCCGACGTGGCGGGGGCCGTGGCCCCACAGGTTCTGCAGTTCCCGCTGGCCGAACTCGCCGCCGCCGGAGCCGGCGGCGGTGACCACGCCGGTGGTGTAGGGGTCGGCGAGGGTGGCCGGGTCCAGGCCGGCGTCGGTCAGGGCCTCGGCGGCGGCGGCCAGCGCGAAGTGGGTGAAGCGGTCGGTCTGCACCAGGTAGGTGGGTTCGATCACGGTGGTGGGGTCGAAGCCGTGGACCTCGCCGGCCACGCGCACCGGCAGGTGGGTGCAGCCGTCGCGGGTGAGGTGGTCCAGGGAGCTGATGCCCTCCAGGGTGTTCTTCCAGAACGCCTCGGTGCCGATCCCGCCGGGCGCGATCACTCCCAGCCCGGTGATCACCGCCCCCCACGACGACGGCGACGACGACGGAGACGGTGACGAAGACGGCGGGGACGGCGGAGTGCTGCTCATCGAATCCTCCCGTGCGGCTGGGCCGGCGTGCTGCCGGAGCGGGCGATGACCGCACCCGACAACCACCGGAACCACCGGGGGTGCCGGAGTGGCGGAGTGCTCATCGGACCTTCCCGTGTGGTCATCGGGTCCTCCCCTGTGGTCGGATACGGGCGGCGGCGCACCGGGACCACCGGGCCACCCGGAAACGCTGAAGCGTCATCGCCGCCGCCTTCTCGTGGGCCGGGCCCGGCCTGCCGGGGGCGGTGGCCACTCC
>NZ_DASQNP010000108.1:0-32305 GCF_035644915.1 Streptomyces sp. | reverse complement strand
GCCGTCCACGCCGCCGGCACCCGCGGGACCGGCGCACGCCGGGTCCGCGGCAGCCGGGGCGCTGTCCCGCGCCACCGCGCCGTACCGCTCCAAAGTCCCGTGACCGATGGGTAATGAGCGCACACCCGGGTGGGCATGGTTGGATGCGAACCGGGAACCGCGGCAGGAAGAAGATCGCGGTGGAACACCACGGCGGGGCCGCGACGGAACGGCCGTCGGGACGCCGGGAGCAGCAGGCGGGAGTCAGGCGGGAACATCGTGAGGATCTTCGGCAAGGTACGGCACCGGCCCTCCGCCGACTGGCGGCTGGTCACCGACCGCGCGTTCACGCTCATCGGCGACGGCCGCTACGAGGACGCCGGCGAGCTGCTGACCCGTGCCGCCGATCTGGAGCCGTGGCTGTCGGAGTCCTGGTTCAACCTCGCCCTGCTGCACAAGTTCCGGCACGACTGGGAGCAGGCGCGCGCGGCCGGGCTGCGCGCGGTCGCCCTCCTGGACCGGGCGACCGGCGCACCCGACTGGTGGAACGTCGGCATCGCGGCCACCGCCCTGCAGGACTGGGCGCTGGCCCGGCGCGCCTGGCAGGCGTACGGACTGCGGGTGCCGGGCACGTCCTCCTCCGACCGCTCCCCCCATGCCCTCGACGACGGCCGTACGGGTCCGCCGACCGGCATGGAGCTGGGCAGCGCCGCCGTGCGCCTGTCGCCGGAGGGCGAGGCGGAGGTGGTGTGGGGACGGCGCCTGGACCCGGCCCGCATCGAGGTGCAGAACATCCCGCTGCCCTCCTCCGGGCGCCGCTGGGGCGAGGTGGTGCTGCACGACGGCGTGCCGAACGGCGAGCGGACCACGGCCGCCGGCCACACCTACCCCGTCTTCGACGAGATAGAGCTGTGGGCGCCCTCCCCGGTGCCGACCTGGGTGGTGCTGCTGGAGGCGGCGACCGAGGCGGACCGGGACGCGCTGGAACGGCTGGCGGCGGACGCGGGCTTCGCGGCCGAGGACTGGTCGTCGTCGGTGCGGCTGCTGTGCCGTTCCTGCTCGGAGAGCCGGATGCCCGTGGACGAGGGCGAGGGCGCTCCCCGGCACGACCCGCACGACCACAGCGTCCCGGGCCGTCCGGGTCCGCTGGGGCACATGACGTCCGGCGATCTGTGGGTGCCCGAGCGCGAGTGCGGCCTGGCGGCCCCGGCCGGGCTGGTGCGCGGACTGCTGGACGGCTGGGTCGCCGACAGCCCGGACACCCGTGAGTGGCGGGATCTGGAAGAGGTCTGCTGAGGACGGCCGGGCGCCGGGTGCCCGCCTGCCCGTACTCTGTACGGGTTGTGGTGGAGCACCGAGGAAGGCATACGGCACAGATGACGGAGCACGAGACCGGTCAGCGAGCGGACGACGAGTTCATCGTCGACACGGAGGACTGCGAGGAGCGGGAGCGGGCCCACCGCGAGCGTGGCACCGCCCGTCCGATCACCGTCGTCGGCAATCCGGTGCTGCACAGGGAGTGCAAGGACGTCACCGAGTTCGACGACGAGCTGGCGAAGCTGATCGACGACATGTTCGCCAGCCAGCGCGCGGCCGAGGGCGTCGGCCTGGCCGCCAACCAGATCGGCGTCGACCTGAAGGTCTTCGTCTACGACTGCCCGGACGACGAGGGCGTGCGGCACGTCGGCGTCGTCTGCAACCCGGTGCTGGAGGAACTGCCCGCCGAACGCCGGGTGTTGGACGACTCCAACGAGGGCTGCCTGTCGGTGCCGGGCGCGTACGCCCCGCTCGCGCGCCCCGACTACGCCGTCGTACGCGGGCAGGACGCCCAGGGCAAGCCGATCAGGGTGCGGGGCACGGGCTACTTCGCCCGCTGCCTCCAGCACGAGACGGACCACCTCTACGGCCGGCTGTACATCGACCGGCTCTCCAAGCGCGAACGCAAGGACGTCCTGCGGCAGATGGCCGAGAGCACGCCGCGCTACGAGACGGTGCCCAACGACTGATCCGGGCGACTGCTCCGGACGACGATCCGGGCGGAGCGAGCCGGTCCGGCGTGGAATACGTCCGGGCGGACGGGCGAGCGGAGGCGTTTCCGCCGGCCGGAACATCCGGCCGGCGCACTGAGGCGCACTGATGGGCGGGCCTGCCAGAGGCTCGCCCATTGGCATTTCCGGAAGGTGTTGACGCGAGTAGACCCCCTCCGCCACTCTCTCTCGCAATTCCCTTCCCCCACGGAGGCAGCATGCTCAGGGGCACCATCCGTCTCATCCTCAGCGTTGTCATGATCGCGGCAGCCGCGCTGGTGGGCACGGTCACCACCGCGGGCACCGCCCAGGCGGACGACTGCTACACCTGGAACCGCACCCTCTCCCAGGGCGCGTCCGGGGCGGACGTCACCGAACTCCAGATCCGCGTCTCCGGCTACCCCGGCTACGGCAGCGTGCTCGCCCTCGACGGCGAATACGGCCCCGCCACCGCCGCCGCCGTCAAGCGCTTCCAGGCCGCGTACGGCCTGCCCGCCGACGGCATCGCGGGCCCGCAGACCTTCAGCAAGATCTACGAGCTCCAGGACGCCGACTGCACTCCGGTCCACTTCACCTACAGCGAGCTCAACGACTGCAACTCCACCTGGAGCGGCGGCGCGGTGAGCGCGGCGACGGCCAAGCGCAACGCCCTGATCTCCATGTGGAAGCTGGAGGCCATGCGGCACGCCCTGGGCGACCAGCCCATCCGGGTGACCAGCGGCTTCCGTTCCTACGCCTGCAACGAGGCGGTGGGCGGGGCCTCCAACAGCCGCCACCTGTACGGCGACGGCGTCGACCTGGGCGCCGGCTCGCACACCCTGTGCAAGCTGGCCCAGCAGGCCCGCAACCACGGCTTCAACGGCATCCTGGGCCCGGGCTACCCCGGTCACAACGACCACACCCACGTCGACCACCGCTCCAGCCGCTTCTGGTCGGCCCCCAGCTGCGGCATCTGAACCCGCCACGTCCTTCCGGCCCACCCCTCCCTCACGGAAAGGCCATCACCCTCATGAAGAAGTCCCTGTGGCGCGCGGCGGTCGGCGCACCGGTGCTCTCCCTGGCGCTCCTCGCCCTGCCGGGCGCCGCCCAGGCCACGACGGCCCCGGCCCAGGCGCCCGCACAGGACTCCGTCCAGGCCCTGGTCACCAAGCTGACGCACTCCCAGGCGACCAGCCGGTTCCGGGCGGCGGGCATCACCTGGTCCTCCAGCGGCGGCTGTTCCGACCGCAACAACCCCACCTGCACCTCGTTCGAGCAGATCAACCTCACCACGGTGCAGGGGGCGGAGACGCTCAAGAGCGCCAGCGGCTGCGCCCTCAACATCACGGGCGGCACGGAGACCGGCCACGCGAGCGGCACCTACAGCCACTGGAACGGCTACAAGCTCGACTTCAGCCTCTCCACCTGCCTCAACAACTACATCACGAGCCGCTTCACCTACATCGGCAGCAGCAAGTACCAGTCGGGTTCGGGGAACATCTACTTCCGCGAGAGCAACCACTGGGACGTGACGTACTACAACTGCGGCGGCTGCTGAGCCGGGCGGTCCGCCATGCGGCGCGTCCCCGGGCCCGTGGGGCCCGGGGACGCGTTCGCCGTTCAGGCCCCCGTTCAGGCGCCGTTCGGGCCCGCCTGCCCCCGCGCGGCGCGGGCCGTACGGGCGGCCCGCCGGTACAGCAGCAGGCTCCGCAGGCCCAGGAGGGCGAGCACGGTCCCGGCGGCCAGGTCGGAGAGCCGGGTGACGTCCGGCCGGGCCGCCCCGTAGTCCAGGACGAGCGGCGAGACCGCCAGCCAGACCCCGGCCAGGAGGGTCAGGACGGACGCCCAGGGGTGCCCCAGCGGCCGGAACCAGCGCAGGAGGGCGGTGAGGAGCACCACCACGCCCACCAGCCACTCGTTCCGGTGCGCGTCGACGGCGTCGGCGGCGAAGGGGCGGTACGCCAGGGGCTGTCCCAGCGCCCAGGCGGAGGCCAGTACCCACACGGCCACCAGGGCGGTCAGCGCGGTGACGAACCGGCCGCGGCGGAACAGCCTCCTGATGCGGGCACCGGTGCGGGACGAGGCGTGGACGCCGCCGCGGGGATGCGGGGTGCGGGCCATCGGTCTTCCCTCCTGCCTCTCGCGTCCTGCCAACGCGCTGCCGGAACGCGCCCGGGAACCCGGGCGCCGGCCACCGGGTTCCCCGTCGCGGCGGACCGACGCGGCCGCGGACCGGAAAACGCGCGGGGCCGTCAGGAGGACGCGGCGTCCGTCCGGCCGGGGGCGCGGCCCCACGCCTCGCACAGGGCGCGCGGCGACTCGGGGACCTCGGACACCGGGGGCGCGGTCGCCGTGCTCCGGCATCGCCGGCTCCCGCTCGGCGCCCGGGAAGCGGCGGATGCGGCGCAGCTCGCCGACTGCCGTCCCCCATGCTGTGCCTCGCCGGGTCCGGCACGCCCTGATCCGCCGCCGGACGGAGGCGTTGGCCGGGGTCTTCTCCACCGGTACGGACTTGCCGCTCCTGACCGGCTAGCGGTGGAGGACCGGTCCCACGGCAGGTGCTCCGGGCCGGCCCGGTCCAGGTCCGGCAGCGTGGAGCCGGAACGGCCGGGGGAGACGAGGAAGACGGGTTCCCCGGGCAGCCGGTCCGTCTCGGGGAGCGCGGGGACGGCAGGCCGTCACGGGGGCGGAGGTCCTGGTGGTCCCGGACGATCCGGCCCGGGACGGAGGCCCTGGCCGGGCCGGCGACCCGGGGAGGGCCACCGCGCGGGCCGGGCGCGCCGTACCCCGTACCCGGTGGCGGACGCGAGGATTCCGTTCGCGGTGCGCAGGAACGCCGTACAGGGCGCCGACGGCCGGCGCCCCCTTCCCCGGAGGGGGAATGTCCTGGGGATCGCGCCGGGCCCCCGCGGCTGTGAGCGGCAGGACCAGACCATTGCCGGGTCGAAGCCCGGCAGGGCGGTACCCGGGGGCCGCCCTCGTACGACACCCCGCCGACGGCGGCGCGGCGGCCTTGCGTCGGCGGGGTGCGTGCGGGGAGACGGGGCTCAGTGGCGGGCGTCCACCGTGGGGGGAGGCAGTTCCTCCTGGACGCCGGGGTCGCCCGCGTCCACGGTGTAGTCGTCCGCGGCGGTCTGGTCGACCCCCTCGGGGGCCTTCACCGCCCGCAGGACGAGAGTCATCACGACCGTCACCAGCGCGTTGAGCGCGAAGGCGGTCAGACCGATGTAACCGATCTCGCCGATGAGCGGGATGGTGTCGGAGTTGCCGCCGAAGTGCTTCTGCGTGGGGCTGGAGGTGTTGTACGCGACCACCGTGCCGTAGACCATGCCGACCGCCCAGCCGGCGAGCAGCGCCCAGCGGTGGAACCACCGGGTGAACAGGCCGCCCACGATCGCCGGGAAGGTCTGGAGGATCCAGATCCCGCCCAGGAGCTGGAAGTTGAGCGCCACCGTCTTGTCCATGGTCAGGACGAAGACCAGCGCGCCGACCTTCACCAGCAGCGAGGTGACCTTGGAGACCTTCGTCTCCTCCTCCGGCGTGGCGTCCGGCTTGAGGAAGTCCTTGTAGATGTTCCTGGTGAACAGGTTCGCCGCCGCGATCGACATGATGGCCGCCGGGACCAGGGCGCCGATGCCGATGGCCGCGAAGGCCACGCCCGCGAACCAGTCGGGGAACATGTCCTCGAACAACTGGGGGATGGCCAACTGGGGGTTGTCCGCCTTCACCCCGGCCGCGATCGCCATGAAGCCGAGCAGCGCCAGCAGCCCGAGCATCAGGGAGTACAGCGGCAGGATGGTGGTGTTGCGGCGGATGACCTCGCGGCTGCGGCTGGAGAGGGTCGCCGTGATCGAGTGCGGGTACATGAACAGCGCCAGTGCCGAGCCGATCGCCAGCGTGGCGTACGTCCAGTGGGCCTGCTCACCGGGGATCAGCGCGCCGCGCGGCTTGTCGGTGGCCGGGTTGATCTGGGCGAACGCGTCGCCCGCCGCACCGAAAATGGCGTCGAACCCGCCGAGTTTGATCGGGATGTAGATGATCGCCACCGCGATGACGATGTAGATGAGCGTGTCCTTGACGAACGCGATCAGCGCGGGAGCGCGCAGGCCGGAGGAGTAGGTGTACGCGGCCAGCACGCCGAAGGCGATCAGGATCGGCAGGTCCTTGATGAACCAGTGCGTCGACTCGCCTCCGCCGACGCCCATCACGTCCAGCACCGCCTGGATGCCGACGAGCTGGAGCGCGATGTAGGGCATCGTGGCCAGGATGCCGGTCACGGCCACGGCCAGCGACAGGCCCTTGGAACCGAACCGCCCGCGGACGAAGTCCGAGGTGGTCACGTATCCGTGGCGGTGCGAGACCGACCACAGGCGGGGCAGGAAGGTGAAGATCAGCGGGTAGACGAGGATGGTGTACGGCACCGCGAAGAAGCCCGCCGCGCCCGCCGCGTAGATCGCCGCGGGGACCGCGACGAAGGTGTAGGCGGTGTAGAGGTCGCCGCCGAGCAGGAACCAGGTGATCCAGGTGCCGAAGCTCCGGCCGCCCAGCCCCCACTCGTCGAGGTTCTCGGCGTCGGCGGCCTTGCGCCAGCGGGCCGCCATGAAGCCCATCACCGTCACCAGGGCGAAGAAGAAGACGAAGACGACCAGTGCCACGACGTTGACGCCGTCCTTCATCGCTCCTCACCCCCCTCGCGCTGCTCGTGCCGCCCGCTCCGCGCCGAGCGCTCGCGCAGGAGCAGGACGTACGCGATGGCCGTCAGCCCGGCGGAGATCAGCACCCAGAGCATCTGGTACCAGTAGAAGAAGGGCATTCCGGCGAGCGTCGGTTCGGTCTTGGCGTAGGAGTCCACCCACAACAACGCGACGAAGGGCGCGAACAGGCAGAGGCCGATCACCACCCGTGCCGGTGTCACGACTGACTGCGAGCCGGGGTTTTCCGGTGGGGACATGGCTGTGGCTCCGTCCTCAAGCGATCACCGTTGGTGCGACGAGGAAATCTAGGTCAGCCGTCCGGCCCGCGTCACTAGTCGGTCAGGTATCGGTCGTATATCGGATACCGGATGCGGGGCCGGAACCTCCCCTTCCGCGCCGTCGCTCGCCGGCGGGTCGCCCTGCCCCCGCCGCCCTCACCGCCCGCGGCCGGGGCGCTGGAGACGGGCGACGAACTTGTAGCGGTCGCCGCGGTAGACCGAGCGCACCCACTCCACCGGCTCGCCGTTGGTGTCGCGCGAGTGCCGGGAGAGCATCAGCATCGGCAGGCCGACGTCCGTGCCCAGCAGGCCCGCCTCGCGCGGGGTGGCCAGGGAGGTCTCGATGGTCTCCTCGGCCTCGGCGAGGTGGACGTCGTAGACCTCGGCCAGGGCCGTGTAGAGGGAGGTGTACTTCACCAGGCTGCGGCGCAGCGCGGGGAAGCGCTTCTGCGACAGGTGCGTGGTCTCGATGGCCATCGGCTCACCGCTGGCCAGGCGCAGCCGCTCGATGCGCAGGACGCGGCCCCCGGTGGGGATGTCCAGCAGTTCGGCGAGGCGGTCGTCGGCGGTGACGTAGCCGATGTCCAGGAGCTGGGAGGTGGGTTCCAGGCCCTGGGCGCGCATGTCCTCGGTGTAGGAGGTGAGCTGGAGCGCCTGGGAGACCTTGGGCTTGGCCACGAAGGTGCCCTTGCCCTGGATGCGTTCCAGCCGCCCCTCCACGACGAGTTCCTGGAGGGCCTGGCGCACGGTCGTGCGGGAGGTGTCGAACTCGCTGGCGAGCGTGCGCTCCGGGGGGACCGGCGTGCCCGGGGGCATCGTCTCGGTCATCTCCAGCAGGTGGCGCTTGAGGCGGTAGTACTTGGGGACGCGTGCGGTGCGTCCGCCCGCGCCGCTGCCGGCCGTGGCGTCCCCCGCGGCGCGTGTGCCCGTGCTGGCGGCGGTCGTACCCCCGACGGTCTCCATCGCACGCCTTCCCGAGTCGTGTCGTGCTGTCACCGGCTTCCTCCGTACATCGCGGCTCACATCGTGGCACGGTCCCCGCCCCCGGTGGCGTCCCGGCTCAGATGTCGGTCCGGTAACGGATGCGGCCGCGAGTTTTATACACCGTTGACAGGGAAATAGGTCTAGGCCAAGCTGCGGGCACTGGTCTACACCATTACGGACCACACCCAGCCCCACGGGCAGTACTCGTCGAGTGTCGACGCCTGCGGACGCACGGCGTCATCGAGCGAACATCCGGCGGGGGCGGAGATCTCGGGCGGTGGGCGGGGGATTTCTGGCATCCCGAAGGAGGGGCACGTGAAGCGCAAGCTCGCAGCGGCGATCGGTGTCGTGGCGATGATGACCGGTGTCGTGGCCTGCGGGTCCGGCGACGATCAGGCGGCCGGCGGCAAGAAGACGCTGACCGTCTGGGTCATGGACGGATCGGCTCCCCAGGAGTGGGTCGAGGAACTCAACAAGGAGTTCGAGGCCGAGCACAAGGGCGTCACGGTCGAGATCAAGGAACAGCAGTGGAACGGGATCCAGGAGAAGATCACCACCGCGCTCTCCGAGGACGCCCCGCCGGACGTCATCGAGCTGGGTAACACCCACACGGCCGGCTACGCGGTCACCGGCGGTCTCGCCGACCTGACCGACATGAAGGACGAGCTCAACTACGCCAACTGGAACAAGGGCATGCTCCCGTCCGCCGAGCTCGACGGGAAGCTCTACGCCGCTCCCTGGTACGCCGCCAACCGCGTGGTGGTCTACGACAAGAAGATCTACGAGAAGGCCGGGGTCAAGCCCCCGGCCAACCGCGAGGAGTGGATCGAGGGCCTGGAGAAGATCCGGAAGTCCGACAAGGGCGTCCAGCCGATCTACCTGCCCGGCCAGAGCTGGTACGTCTTCGCCGGCTTCCTGTGGGACGAGGGCGGCGACTTCGCGGTCAAGGACGGCGACCAGTGGAAGGGCGCGCTCGCCACGCCGGAGGCCGAGAAGGCCATCTCCTTCTACAAGGAGCTCCAGTCCTTCTCCACGGCTCCCAAGGACACGGACGAGGCGAGCCCGCAGCAGTCCACCGACGTGGTGCCCAAGGGCAAGGTCGCCTCCTGGATCGGCCTGGGCTGGGAGGCCGCCGGCGCCGTCGAGGCCATCGAGAAGGCGGGCGGCAAGGCCGACTTCGGCTACTTCCCGATCCCCGGCAAGACCTCCGACAAGCCGGGCAGCGTCTTCTTCGGCGGTTCGAACCTCGCCGTCTCCGAGCGCTCCCAGAACAAGGAGCTCGCCCAGGAGTGGCTGAAGGCGGCGACCTCCGAGAAGTGGATGAAGAAGTACGCCGAGGCCACCGCGGGCGGCCTGCTGCCCAACACCCAGGCCGCGCAGGTGCAGCCCGAGGCCGGTTCCTTCGCCGAGGCCATGGTCAAGGCGTCCGGAGTCGGCAACATCACCCCCGTCACCCCCGGCTGGGCCAACGTCGAGACCGAGCCCAACCCGATCAAGGAGTACATGACCAAGGTGCTCAAGGGGACGGACCCGGCCACGGCCGGCAAGGAGGCCGACCAGGTGATCAGCGAGCGGATCAACAAGAGCTGACGCTCCCCGGGGAGCGCCCGGCGGCCCGGCCGCCGGGCGCCCCCGCCCCTCAGGCAGGAAGTCAACCCGGTGGGGCCGCACGCCCGTGACCGCGAGGAAGTAGACATGACCGTGCACGTCAGGGGAGTGGCTCCCGCAGCCGGGGAGCTGCCGGAGGACGCCACCCGGGACGCAGGAGGAGCCGACGGCGCCCTGCCGCCCGGCGCCCCGGCGCCGGGCGGCGCCGGACGGAAGGAGCGCGCCGGACGGGCGCCGTCGTCGGGGTGGCTGCCGTACGCGCTGATCGCCCCGGCGGTCGTCTCCCTGCTGGTGTTCCTGGGCTACCCGCTGGTCCGGAACCTGATGCTCTCCTTCCAGCAGCTCGGCCGCACCGAGATGATCTCCCGGGCCACCGTGTGGGCGGGCTTCGACAACTACACGGAGCTGCTGGGGGACGACGCCTTCTGGAGGGTCGTCGTCCGGACGTTCGTCTTCATGGCGGTCAACGTCGTGCTGATCATGGGGTTCGGCACGCTGGTCGGGCTGCTGCTCAACGCCCTCGGCAAGAAGATGCGGCTCGTGCTCTCACTGGCCCTGGTCATGGCCTGGGCCATGCCCGTGGTCGCGTCCGCCACCGTCTTCCGCTGGCTGTTCGACACCCAGTTCGGCGTGGTGAACTGGGCGATGCGCGCTCTCGGCTTCTCCGGCTACGAGCAGCACAACTGGTTCGAGACCGGGTTCTCGACCCTGGCCATCGTCACCCTGATGATCGTCTGGGCGTCGGTGCCGTTCGTCGCCCTCAACCTGTACGCGGGCCTGACCACCATCGGCGGTGAGCTGTACGAGGCCGCCCGGGTGGACGGGGCCTCCAACTGGAGGATCTTCCGCTCGGTGGTCTTCCCGATACTGAAGCCGTTCTTCCTGATCACCACCTTCCTGGAGATCATCTGGGTGTTCAAGGCGTTCGCCCAGATCGTCGCCCTCAACAAGGGCGGACCCGACCGGGCCTCCGAGACCCTCCCGGTCTTCGCCTACGTCGAGGGCATGGCCCAGATGAACTTCGGCGTCGCCGCGGCCGCCTCGGTGCTGACCATCCTGATCCTGCTGGTCGCCATGTCCTTCTACTTCCGCCTGATCCTCAAGCAGGAGGAGGAGCAGTGAGCAACACCACCCTGACCGGCCCGGTCGGTGCGCCTCCGGCGGACTCCCGGCAGCGACCCCCGTCCGACGGAGCGGCGCGCGCCAGGCGGAGGAGGAGCCTGCGCGGCGGCTCGCTGAACGCCGTGGCGCTCGTTCTGGCGGTCTTCTTCGTCTTCCCGGTCTACTGGATGTTCTCGACGTCCTTCAAACCGGCGTCCGAGGTCCTCACCGAGACCCCCAGCTTCCTGTTCACGCCCACCTTCGAGCACTACGGCACCGCCACCGGCGTGGACATGTTCTGGACGTACGTCCGCAACAGCCTCACCGTCACCGTCGGCGCCGTGCTGCTCGCCCTGCTCGTCGCGCTCGCGGCCGGCTTCGCGATCGTGCGCATGAGGTTCAGGGGCCGCAAGGGCCTGGTGCTGGCGGTGATGATGGCGCAGCTGGCCCCCTGGGAGGTCATGGTCATCGTGATGTACCTGATCGCGCGGGACACCCAGATGCTCAACAGCATCGGCTTCCTGACGCTGATCTACTTCGTGATGGTCCTTCCCTTCACCATCTGGACGCTGCGGGGGTTCATCGCCGCGGTGCCCAAGGAGCTGGAGGAGGCCGCGATGATCGACGGCTGCAACCGCGCCCAGAGCTTCTTCCGTGTCGTCTTCCCCCTGCTCGCCCCCGGGCTGATGTCCACCTCGCTCTTCGGGTTCATCACCGCCTGGAACGAGTTCGCCATGGTGCTGGTCCTCAACAAGGAGTCCGAGGCGTACACCCTCCCCCTGTGGCTGACCCAGTTCCAGTCCGCCTTCGGCAACGACTGGGGCGCCACGATGGCCGCCTCGTCCCTGTTCGCCGTCCCCGTGCTGCTGCTGTTCGTCGTCCTCCAGCGACGTGCCGTCGGTGGCCTCACCTCCGGCGCAGTGAAGGGATAGCGCGCCCCATGACGACTCTCACCGGCGCCACCGACACGCTGACCCGCAACGCCCTCGCCGTCCTGCAGCCGGGCTTCACCGGTACCACCGCGCCCGACTGGCTGCTGCGCCGGCTCGACGAGGGACTGGTCTCCGTGGGTCTGTTCGGCCGCAACATCACGTCTCCCGCGCAGCTGGCCGCGCTCACCGCCCAGCTGCGCGGTGTCCAACCCGAGGTACTGGTGGCCATCGACGAGGAGGGCGGGGACGTCACCCGCCTGGAGGCGCGGACGGGGTCGTCCTTCCCCGGCAACCTCGCCCTCGGCGCGGTCGACGACACCGACCTGACCCGCGCCGTCGCCCGCGAACTGGGGCGCCGGCTGGCCGAGTGCGGCGTCAACCTCAACTGGGCGCCCTCGGCCGACGTCAACTCCAACCCCGACAACCCGGTCATCGGCGTCCGCTCCTTCGGCGCCGCACCGGACCTGGTGGCCCGGCACACCGCCGCCTGGGTGGAGGGGTTGCAGTCCGCCGGGGTCGCCGCCTGCACCAAGCACTTCCCCGGGCACGGCGACACGGCCGTCGACTCCCACCACGCCCTTCCCCGCATCGACGCCGACCTGGACACGATCAGGGGCCGCGAACTCGTCCCGTTCCGGGCGGCGGTCGCCGCCGGCAGCAAGTGCGTGATGAGCGCTCACATCCTGCTGACCGCCCTCGACCCGACCCTGCCGGGCACGCTCAGCCCGGCCGTCCTCTCCGGCCTGCTGCGCGCGCCGGAGAGCGAGGGCGGGCTGGGCTTCGAGGGCCTGATCGTCACCGACGGCATGGAGATGCGGGCCGTCGCGGCGGCCCACGGCATCGAGCGCGGCAGCGTACTGGCCATCGCCGCGGGCGCCGACGCCATCTGTGTGGGCGGGGGACTGGCCGACGAGGAGACCGTGCTGCGCCTGCGCGACGCCCTGGTGAGGGCCGTGACGGACGGGGAGCTGTCCGAGGAGCGGCTCGCCGATGCCGCGGACCGGGTCCGCGCGCTCGCCCGCTGGGCGGCACGCGCGGGCGAACGCGCCGCCGGAACCGTCCCGTCCGCCCCGGGGATCGGACTGACCGCCGCCCGCCGCGCCCTGAAGGTCACCGGCGCGGAGGACTACCTCCCCCCGGACGCGCCGCCGTACGTCGCCGTCTTCACCCCCGTGGTCAACATCGCCGTCGGGGACGAGACCCCCTGGGGGCTCGCCGCCGAGCTCGCGGAGCTGTACCCGGGCACCGCGAGCGGCTCCTGGAGCCGGGAGCAGGCCGAGGAGGCGGGGACGGCCGCGCTGGTCGCCCGGGTGCTCGACGAGGCGGCGGACCGTAGGATCGTCGCGGTGGTACGCGACGTCCACCGGCATCCCTGGATGGCCGACTCCCTGGACGCCCTGCTCACCGCCCGGCCGGACACGGTCGTGGTCGAGATGGGCCTGCCCCAGGCGCCGCCGTCCGGGGCGCTCCACATCGCGACCCACGGCGCCGCCCGCGTCTGCGGACGGGCCGCCGCGGAGGTCATCGCCGGCCGGGGAACCGACGGCTGAGTTCCGTGGACCGTACGCACCACAGACAACGGGAGGCCACCAGCATGTCCGCCACGACCCCGGCACCGCGCGGCGAGAGGCCGGGCCGGATCATGTCCGGCGAGATGGCCGAGCAGCCCGCCGTACTGCGGCGACTCCTCAGCGAGGGCGCGCCGAGGATCCGCGAGGTCGCCGAGCGCATCGCGGCGCGCAACCCCCGCTTCGTGCTGCTCACCGCCCGCGGCACCTCGGACAACGCCGCCCTCTACGCGAAGTACCTGCTGGAGATCCTGCTGGGCAAGCCCTGCGGCCTCACCTCCATGTCCACCACCACCGCCTACGAGGCCAGGCAGGACCTCACCGACTGCCTGGTCATCGCCGTCAGCCAGTCCGGCGGCTCCCCGGACCTAGTCGCCTCCACCCGGGCCGCCCGGGAGGCCGGCGCCGTCACCCTGGCGGTGACCAACAACGCCGGCTCGCCGCTCGCCGAGGTCAGCGAATTCCACATCGACATCCTGGCCGGCCCGGAGAAGGCCCTGCCGGCGACCAAGACCTACACCGCCGAACTGCTGGCGCTCTACCTCCTCGTCGACGGGCTCCGCGGCGGCAACGGCGCCGAGGCCGCCAAGGCGCTGCCCGACCTGGCCAAGTCGATCCTGGCGCGGCAGGACGAGGTCAGGCGGCTCGCCGCCCGCTACCGCTTCGCCGAGCGCATGGTCATCACCTCCCGCGGCTACGGCTATCCGACCGCCAAGGAGGCGGCGCTGAAGCTGATGGAGACCAGTTACATCCCGGCGCTGTCCTACTCCGGTGCCGACCTGCTGCACGGCCCGCTGGCGATGGTCGACAACGTCTCCCCGGTGATCGCCATCGTCACCGACGGCAGGGGCGGCAGGGCGCTGCAGCCCGTCCTGGACCGGCTGAAGGACCGCGGCGCCGACCTCGTCGTCTTCGGCCCCGCGCCGCAGGTGGCCGACGCCTCCGCGGGCTTCGTCCTGCCGACCGAGGACGTGCCCGAGGAACTCCAGCCCATCCTGGAGATCCTTCCGCTGCAGATGCTGGCCTACGAGGTGACCATCGCCCGCGGCCAGGACCCGGACGCCCCGCGCGCCCTGGCCAAGGTCACCGAGACCCGCTGAACCACACCCCGCTGAACCACACCCTCTCCGGGTCTGCGCCGGCCCCGTCGCCCCTCCCGGCGGCGGGGCCCGCCGCAGACGCCCGACGGGTGCGCGCGGGCTACAGCAGCGAGCCGCCCGTCGCGTCCATCCACTGCCCCGTCACCCAGCGGCTGTCGTCGGAGGCGAGGAAGGCCACCACGTCGGCTATGTCCCGCGGCTCGCCGAGCCGCCCCAGGGCGGTTGCCGCCGCCGCCTGCCGCCGGGCCTTCGGGTCCTCGCGCAGCCAGCCGGCGTTCATGTCGGTGTCCACCACGCCCGGCGCCACGGTGTTGACCGTGATGCCGCGCCGCGCCAGGTCCTTGGCGAGGGTCATGGTGAACACGTCCAGGGCGCCCTTGGACATCGAGTACGAGATCAGCTCCGGCATCGCGCTGCCGCGGGTCAGCCCCGTGGAGACGTTGACGATCCGCCCGCCGTCCCGCAGCCGTTCCAGGGCGAGCTGGGTGATGAAGAAGGGCGCCTTGGCGTTGACGGCGAAGACCCGGTCGAAGTCCTCCGGTGTCACCTTCGGCAGCGGTTCGCGCCTCCCGGTGATCCCGGCGTTGTTGACCAGGATGTCCAGCCCGTCCGCGTGCCGGTCGAAGGCCTCCCACAGGGCCTCCGCGTCGCCCGGCACCCCCAGCTCGGCCCGGACCGCGAAGGCCGAGCCGCCGGCCGCCTCGATCGCCGCCACCGTCTCCTCCGCCGCCGCCTCGTTGCGGCCGTAGTGCACGCCGACGCGGGCGCCCTCCCTGCCCAGCCGCTCGGCCACGGCCCGCCCGATGCCCCTGCTGCCGCCGGTGACCAGGGCCGTTCTGCCGGTGAGCCGGGTGGGTGTCCCGGTCCGCCCGGACTCCGTGAGCACAGCCATGATGATCGCGCCTCCGTTCTTTAGCGGTCGCTACAGAAACAACGTAGCACGCTTTCTTGAGCGGACGCTATAGAATTGGGCCATGGCCACCAGGCAACGGGGACGACCCCGCTCCTTCGACCGCGACACGGCTCTGGAGAAGGCCCTGCGCACCTTCTGGGAGCACGGCTACGAGGCCACCTCCATCGCCGACCTCACCCGCGCCATGGGCATCGCCGCGCCCAGCCTGTACGCCGCCTTCGGCGACAAGAAGACGCTGTTCGAGGAGGTCGTGGAGGCCTACGTCCGCCAGTACGGCGGCTTCATCGGGCGTGCGCTGGCCGAGGAGCCGACGGCCCGGGGCGCGATCGGCCGCGTCCTGCGCGAGGCCGCCGTGGAGTACACCGAGCCGGGCCGCCCCCCGGGCTGTCTGGTGATCAACGCCGCCGTCAACGCCACGCCGGCCTCCGCGGAGGTGACCGAGGCGCTGCGTGCGATGCGGGAGGAGAACACCCGCGCGTTCGCCTCCCGCATACGAGCCGGGGTGGCGGCCGGGGAGCTTCCGGAGGACACCGACGCCCTTGCGCTCGCCCGGTTCACCGCCTCCGTGCTGCAGGGCATGTCCCAGCAGGCGCGCGACGGGGTCGGCCGCGAGGAACTGGAGGCGGTCGCCGCCACGGCGATGCGGGTCTGGCCGGAAGGCCCCGGGAGAACTCCCTGAAGACACCCGCGGGCCGCGGCACCGGGACGGGACCCTCAACCCGTCCGGCACCGCAGCCCGGAGCGATGGAAGACCTGGCGCAGTCAGGGCAGAGAGCGCCCGGTCCCGTTCCACCCTCCTGTGCGGGGAGGGCAGAAGTCCGTGGGCCATTCTGAACCGGATCGCCGGTCCGTGTCCATGCCTTGAACACATCACCGGCCAGTCGGATCGACCGCCGTCAATTCTTGCGCACAACGGCGCGGATGGACAGACGTACGGCCCGATCGGTCGCCGGTTAGGCTCACAGCGTGCCCTCCATGAACGACCTCGTACGCCAGCACACCTCTCTCGGCGACTCCGACCTGGAGTGGCTGCATCTGCTGGTCTCCGAGTGGCAGTTGCTGTCCGACCTCTCCTTCGCCGATCTGGTGCTGTGGGTCCCCACCAGGGACGGGACGCGCTACGTCTCCGTCGCCCAGATGCGCCCCAACACCGGCCCCACCTCCTACCAGGACGACATGGTCGGCCATCTCGTGCCGCGCGGGCGCCGTCCGCTGCTGGACGTCGCCCTCGACGAGGGGCGGATCGTCCGCGAGGGCGACCCCGAGTGGCGCGAGGAGGTGCCGGTGCGGGTCGAGTCCATCCCCGTGCGCCGCGAGGGGCGCGTCCTCGGGGTCATCGCCCGCAACACGAACCTGCTGACCGTGCGGACGCCGAGCCGCCTGGAGCTGACCTACCTGCAGAGCGCCTCGGACCTCGCGCAGATGATCGCCGCAGGATCGTTTCCTTTTCCCGACCAGCAGGTCGACATGGACGCCTCCCCGCGCGTCGGCGACGGACTGATCCGGCTCGACGCCGAGGGCATCGTCCAGTACGCCAGCCCCAACGCGCTCTCCGCCTACCACCGGCTCGGCCTCGCCGCCGACCTGGTCGGGCTGCACCTGGGCCAGGCCACCGCCGAACTGGCGCCCTCCCGCGGCCCGACGGACGAGTCCCTGGTCAAGCTGGCCAGCGGCTGGGCCCCGCGGGAGACCGAGATCGAGGGCAACGGCTGTGTGGTCCAGTTGAGGGCCATTCCGCTCAAACCCAAGGGCGCGCGGATCGGTTCCCTCATCCTGCTGCGCGACGTCACCGAACTCCGCCGCAGGGAACGGGAGCTGATCACCAAGGACGCCACCATCCGGGAGATCCACCACCGGGTGAAGAACAACCTGCAGACCGTCGCCGCCCTGCTGCGGCTCCAGGCCAGGAGGATCGGGGAGGGCAGCGGCGACACCGCGCGGGAGGCGCTGGAGGAGGCCGTCCGGCGGGTCGGTTCGATCGCCATCGTCCACGAGACGCTCTCGCAGAACCTGGACGAGCGCGTCGAGTTCGACGAGATCGCCGACCGGGTGCTGGCGATGGTCGCCGAGATCGCCCCGGGCATGGTCACCGGACGCCGTACGGGACGCTTCGGCGTGCTGACCGCGGAGGTGGCCACCCCGCTGGCCATGGTGCTCACCGAGGTGCTCCAGAACGCCCTGGAGCACGGGTTCAGGCCGGGGGAGCGGGGCACGGTCGAGGTCACAGCCGTCCGCAGCACGGGGGCGCGCCGCGAGGAGGGGCGCCTGCTGGTCACCGTGCAGGACGACGGGCGCGGCCTGCCCGAGGACTTCGACGCCCGCACGGCGGGAAACCTGGGGCTGCAGATCGTGCGGACGCTGGTGGAGGGGGAGTTGGGCGGCACCTTCGACATGGTTCCGGCCCCCGGGGGCGGTACCCGGGTGGTCCTCGACATCCCCGTGGAGCCGGACCGGCGCTAGCCGGCCACCGCGCGCCGTGCGCGCCCGGGCCCGCGGGAGGCGCTGTCCGGGGCGCGGGCTCCGCACAGCACCGAGCCCCGGACCGCCACAAGGCCGGTGAGGCCGTGCGGTCCGGGGCTCGACGTCGTCGTTGCGGTGCGCACTGCGGGCACTGCGTGCTGCGGTTCGGGGGCAGCAGGTGGCGGGGTGGGGCGTCAGGCAGTGGCCTTGCGCGCCCGGTTGCGGGCGGCGCGGCGCTTCATGGCGCGGCGCTCGTCCTCGCTGAGGCCACCCCAGACACCGGAGTCCTGGCCGGTCTCCAGCGCCCACTGCAGGCACTGCTCCATCACGGGGCAGCGGCGGCAGACGGCCTTGGCTTCCTCGATCTGCAGCAGCGCGGGACCGGTGTTGCCGATGGGGAAGAAGAGCTCGGGGTCTTCCTCGCGGCAAACGGCGCTGTGACGCCAGTCCATGGCTGCTCCATCTCCTACGCGTTGCGGTAATTGCTTGTGAATGTGAACGCTTTCACGAATCCCTCCACAAGGGAAGGGGCAGCGCCCAGTTTCCTGGGTCGTGTCCCGAGGGATGAGGAGGGGGATTCGGGGCTCTCAAGGGGTCGGTGCTTCGACCGTCCCGATCGCCATGAAGAGACTCGCAAACCTCGGCGGCGGATACAACCCCCTCAGGGAAGTTTTTTTTGATTCCTTGGTGTCGGATAGGTCACAGCCGTACTTCCAGGGGGTGGAGGCTGGTCTAAACGTTCGACTGTAAGGACTTTTCGGCCATCCACTTACACAATCACACGCAGTGCACGCCGTACGCCTGTGAACGTCACGCTCGTACGCAGCCCCAGGTGGTCACCGTCCATCTGAAACGGCAGGGGAACCTGTGAATCCAAGGTGAAGTCGGTGAGGTCGTGGAGGGAGACCGCGTGCTTGCCGCGCGGGCCGCGCTCGGGCGAGGACAGCAACAACTGGGTGCCGTAGCGGGTCACCGCGGACGGCGTGAGCCGGGTGAGGCCGAGTACGTCGAGTGCGGTGTCGAAGGAGGCTCGGGGGGCGGCGTACACCGGGCGGTTGCCCAGGTAGGTCCAGGGGGCGGTGTTGCAGACTATGGACAGCGCCAGGTCCTGGACGGGCTCCTGGCCCGGCCTCCGGAGCGTGATCGTTCCCTGGCGGCGGTGCGTCTCCCCCAGGAACTGCCGCACCACCTGGCGCACGTAGAGGGCGTGCGTCGAACGCCTGCCGCGCTCCCTCTTCTGCTCGACCCGGCCCACCACGCCCGCGTCGAAGCCGAGTCCCGCGCAGAAGGTGAACCAGCGGGCGGGCACCTCGGCGTCCTCCGTCCCCGGAGTGCCGGCCGCCAGGCCCAGGCCCACCGTGCGCTCGCTGCCCGCGTGCAGCGCCGCCAGCAGCGCGCCCGTGGCCTCCACCGCGTCGTTGGGCAGGCCGAGCGCGCGGGCGAAGACGTTGGTGGAACCGCCGGGCACGACCGCGAGGCGGGGAAGGACGTCGGGGGCGGGGCCGGCGTGCAGCAGCCCGTTGACGACCTCGTTGACCGTGCCGTCGCCGCCGAGCACGATGACCAGCTCGATCTCCCCGCGCTGGACCGCCTGCCGCCCGAGGTCGCGCGCGTGACCCCGGTACTCGGTGGTGGCGACCTCCAGCTTCAGATCGCTGGCCAGGGCGTGGATGAGCACGTCGCGGGTCCGCGCGCTGGTGGTGGTGGCTGCCGGGTTGACCACGAGGAGTGCGCGCATGGGGTGCAGAGTACCCACCGGCCGGCGGGCCGCCCCAACCCCGGGGTGGGCGGCGGCCGCGCCGGGGACGACCCCGCTACCCTGGCGGGGTGAGCACGGACGCATCCCCCGCCGACGCCCCCCGCACTCCCCGGGCTCCCCGCCCGGCCCGGATCACCGCCGCGGCCGTGTTGGTGGCGGTGCAGGGCGTGGTGGTCGCGGGCCTGGGGGCCGGCATGCTGGTGATGCTGCTGACCGGAAGCCGGGCCGACGACGTGACGCAGGCCGTCACCGGCGCCGCGACCGTGCTGGCGCTGGCCGCCCTGCCGCTGGCCGCCGCGCGGGGGCTGTGGCTGCTGCGCCGGTGGAGCCGCGGGCCGGCGGTGATCGTCCAGCTCATGGCGCTCCCGGTGGGCTGGCAGATGGCGCAGAACGGGGGCGTGTGGCTCGTGGGCGGAGCCGTCATCGCGCTCAGCGCGCTGAGCGTACTCGTCTGCGTCGTCAACCAGGCCGCCACCGAGGCCCTGGGCATCGGCCCGCGCGAGGCCCGGGACGCCTGACCGGCGCCCGTCGCCGGACTACTCCTCCACCAGCAGCCGGTCGCGCAACTGGGCGAGGGTGCGGGCCAGCAGGCGCGAGACGTGCATCTGCGAGATGCCGACCTCCTGGGCGATCTGGGACTGGGTCATGTTGCCGAAGAACCGCAGCAGCAGGATCTTCTTCTCGCGCGGCGGCAACTGCTCCAGCAGCGGCTTGAGGGACTCGCGGTACTCCACGCCCTCCAGGGCGTCGTCCTCCGCGCCGAGGGTGTCCGCGACGGCCGGGGACTCGTCGTCGGTGTCCGGGACGTCCAGGGAGAGCGTGCTGTAGGCGTTCGCCGACTCCAGTCCCTCCAGGACCTCCTCCTCGGAGATCGACAGCCGCTCGGCCAGCTCGTGGACGGTCGGGGCACGCCCGTGCTGCTGGGACAGCTCCGCCGTCGCCGTCGTCAGGGACAGCCGCAGCTCCTGGAGCCGGCGCGGCACCCGCACCGCCCAGCCCTTGTCGCGGAAGTGCCGCTTGATCTCGCCGACGACCGTCGGGGTGGCGTAGGTGGAGAACTCCACGCCGCGTTCCGGGTCGAAGCGGTCCACCGACTTGATCAGGCCGATCGTGGCGACCTGCGTCAGGTCGTCCAGCGGCTCGCCGCGGTTGCGGAAGCGCCGCGCCAGGTGCTCGACGAGGGGCAGGTGCATCCGTACCAGGGCGTTGCGGAGCTCGGCCCGCTCCGGAGAGCCGTCGGGGAGACCGCGCAGCTTGACGAAGAGGTCCCGCGCGCCACCGCGGTCCTGGGGATCCGGCCGGTGGTGCTCGTGCGCGCCGTCCACGCGTCCGTCGTGCTTCTGGTCGTCCATGGCACCCGCCCGCTCGGCCCGCTCCGCTCGCTGTTGGGAATCGGCTGGATGAGGCCGCGCGTGCTGTTCGGGGATGACCGGGCCCGCCGCCTTCTCGTGGCGGCCCGTCCGCGTTTCGTGCTCCAGGTCGTTCACACCGACCCCCTTGTCCCGTACCGGCCCGTGTTCGCCGGTCACGACGCCCCTGGGCCGGCGCCGCGCTTCTTGTGCAGGCTGATGCTGACCGTGCGGTCCTCGGCCACGGCCGAGTCGACCTCGCCCGCCAGTGCGGACAGCACCGTCCAGGCGAAGGTGTCGCGCTCGGGGGCGCGGCCGTCGGTGGTGGGCGCCGATACCGTCACCCACAGGGAGTCCCCGACGAGCTTGAAGACGCAGCTCAGTACGCTGCCGGGGACGGCTTGCTGGAGCAGGATGGCGCACGCCTCGTCGACGGCGATGCGCAGATCCTCGATCTCGTCGAGGGTGAAGTCCAAACGGGCCGCGAGACCGGCCGTGGCGGTACGCAACACCGACAGGTAGGCGCCCGCAGCGGGCAGCCGGACCTCGACGAAGTCCTGCGTCCCGGGCTCGCCTGCGATCTGGGACACCCTCACCTCCAAGGTGGCACGAGCTGGTGGCTGCGAACGCCGGTCCGGCGCCCCCTGTGGCAGCGGGGTGGCGGACCGGCGCGGCAGATCGTTCGACTGCGACGCTATCGCGATCCGAGGCATGCTGTCGCCCGGGTCCCGATGGGCACCCTTCCTGCGAACGTCACCCATAGTAAACATATGGGCACTGTCCGTGGCTAGGGGTCTGCGGTGCCCAATCCGTTCCGCCTACGCTGTGTGCACAGCGTCCCGCGGTGCCCCGGATGTTCCCGGCGCCTCCGGTTTCCCCGGAACTTCCGCCGCCCCCGCGGCGGCGAGGGCCCGCAGCGGCTCACCGGACAGCCGGAAGACCGTCCACTCGTCCATCGGCTCGGCACCGAGCGACCTGTAGAAGCCGATGGAGGGCTCGTTCCAGTTCAGTACCCACCACTGGAAGCGTTCGTAACCCCTCTCGACGCAGATGCGGGCGAGCGCGGCCAGCAGCGCCCTGCCGTGGCCCGCGCCGCGTGCGGCGGGGCGGACGTACAGGTCCTCCAGGTACACCCCGTGGGTGCCGGTCCAGGTGGAGAAGTTCAGGAACCACAGGGCGAAGCCGACCGGCTCGCCGCTGTCGTCGTCCTCGGCGATCAGCGCGAAGACGGCGGGGTTCTCCCGGAAGAGGGCGTCGCGCAACTGCTCCTCGGTGGCCCTGGCGTGTTCCAGCGCGCGCTCGTACTCCGCCAGCTCGCGGATCATGGAGTGGATCACGGGAACGTCCGAGGGGACTGCTGTTCGAATCACGCGGGAAGGCTAGCCGGTCACCACGGCGGCCACCGAGGTTCCCGGCGGGAACGCCCCCTCCCCGGCCAGGACCGTCAGGCCGTGGAGCATCTTGGCGACGTAGACGCGGTCCAGGTCCGGCAGGCCGTGCCGGTCCTGGAAGTCCCGCGCGAACGCCTCCAGCCCGGCGGTGGTGCGGGCGAAGCCGCCGCAGTGGAAACGGTCCTCCACCCTCCAGTCGCCGCGGCGGCCGCCGAAGGCGGCGTGCTGGAGCCGCGCCACCTCGCCGGCGAGGAAACAGCCCCGCAGGACGGAGAAGCCGATCGCCCGCTGCCCGTCCGCCAGCCCGGCGGCGAGGCCGGCGAGCGTACCGCCCGTACCGCACGCGACGGCCACCACGTCGGCCGCGCCGCGCAGCTCCCGGCCCAGCCCGGCCGCGCCGCGCACGGCCGGGACGTTGCTGCCGCCCTCCGGTATGAGGAAGAACGGGCCGAAGCGGTCGCGCAGGCCGGCGATCCACTCCGGGTCGTTCCGGCGCCGGTACGCCGCCCGCGTCACGAAGTGCAGCCGCATGCCGTCGGCGGCGCAGCGGGCCAGGGAGTCGTTGAGCGGCCGGTCGGCCAGCTCCTCGCCCCGCACCACCCCGATCGTGGCCAGACCCAGCAGCCGTCCGGCGGCGGCCGTGGCGCGCAGGTGGTTGGAGTACGCGCCGCCGAAGGTCAGCAGGGTGCGCTCGCCGGCCCGCGCGGCGGCGCGCAGATTGGGCACGAGCTTGCGCCACTTGTTGCCGACGAGTTCCGGGTGGATCAGGTCGTCGCGCTTGAGCAGCAGGCGGACGCCGTGGCGCGCGAAGCGCTCGTCGGCCACCTCCGTCAGGGGGGAGGGCAGCCGCGGGGCGGAGAGCCCCGGGAGGCCGGGCGGAGGGGCCGGGGAGGCCGGAGGGCCGCTGGGGGGCGCACTGCTCATCCCGTCATTGTCCCGCCGGGGTGGCACTCCGTGTCGCTCCGGGTGCTCCGGTGCGGGCGCGCACCGCACGCGCCGGACCGCCGGGGCGTCCCGCCCCCGTGGTTCCCCCGGTCCCGGCCGCGGCGGGCCCGGAACGGCCCGCGCGGACCGGAGGGCGTTGCGATTGCGGTCGTGACGGTGCAGGCCGGTGGCTCCGTGCCTTATCCGCCGTTTTCCGTCCTCAGCGCGGTGATGGAACCCCCGTGTCAACGAGGTTTGCCGTATGCGCTTTCCAGATAGCCCAGAGTGATATTGTTTGCCGCTTTTTGAGGCATTTGTGAGTGAGAAGTCGCCCGTTGCACGGGGATTTTCCGGGTGTCGCCTCCTCTTGGTGTCCGAGGCCGTTCTGCGCCGGTCCGAACGCGGCTTCCCGGGCGGGCCGGTCCGGCGCCCGGGAGCCGGGCGCCGGGAGGTGTTGCAGTACACCTTCGCGAATAGTGGCTTCCCGCTCGTATGAAAGCGCTTTTCCTGGGCACATGGGTGTACGCCCCGGTCTGCGGATGCCCGCTGTCGTGCCCCCGAGATCAGGGCGGTCATGAGGTGGCTGTGCTGCTCTGAGTCGGCTGTTGTCAAGTTTTCTTGACCTGAGCTATACAAATGTATGGAGGGCATTGCACTCAGTGCCGCACCGCCGGCTGCCTCCGCGACAGCGGAACAGCGAGCGACGGCCATGCCGACCACCTCACCAGTACCTAGGCAGTACGGAAGGGGAGATGGATCATGCGGTGGAGCGAGTTCGTGGCGCAGGTACGCGAACGGGGGCAGTACCCGACGACCAAGGAGGCCGAGCGCGTCTCGCGGATCGTGCTCTCGGCTCTCGGCGGCCATCTCACCGGACCGGAGCGCACGGAGCTGGCCGTCCGCCTCCCGGAGGAGGGCATGCGTGTGCTGACCGACCAACTGCAGGTCACCAAGCCGCTCAGCGGCGCGCAGTTCGTCGACAGCGTCGCGTCCCGCATCGAGGGCGCCACCCCGGCGACCGCGCGCTGGGACGTCAGCTCGGTGCTGAGCGTCGTCGCCGAAATCGCCGGCAACGACCTGCTGGACCGGATCATCGACCGGCTTCCCCCCGGCTACGCCCTGCTGTTCGGGCGTGCCCAGCTCGCCCAGCTCGTCTGAGCGCGGCTGGCCCGATGGCGTTCGGCCGCCCGGCCCCCGCGAAGGGGTGCACGGCGAACGGTGGCGCCGGACGGCCCCACCGGCCAGCATGGCGGGCATGGCGGACACGGAAGCGGAACGGGACGGTGCGCGCGGCGCCGCGCTGGACAGCCTGCACGGACTGGCACTGGGCGACGGATTCGGCGAGCGGTGGTTCTTCCGCGAGCCGCGCGAGGCGGCCGGGATGATCCGCGCCCGCACCCTTCCGGCCGAGGCGCCCTGGCACTGGACCGACGACACCGCCATGGCGCTGTGCGTGGTACGGGTCCTGCTGCGGGCCCGGGCGATCGACCCCGAGGCCCTGGCGCGCGAGTTCGCCGCGGCGTACGCGGCCGATCCGGGCCGGGGCTACGGGTACGGCATGCACGAGCTGCTGCCGCGGCTCGCCTCCGACCCCGGCAACTGGCGGGCCCACGCCCGGGCGCTCTTCGACGGCCGGGGCAGCCTCGGCAACGGCGCCGCCATGCGCGTCGCCCCGCTGGGCGCCTGGTTCGCCGGGAATCCGCGCCGGGCCGCCGCCGAGGCCGCGGCCTCGGCGGCCGTCACCCACGCCCATCCGGAGGGCGTCGCCGGAGCCGTCGCGGTCGCGGTGGCCGCCTCACTCGCCGCCGGCGGGCGCGGCGGCGAGCCGTACGCCCCTGCCGACCTGCTCGGCGAGGTGGCCGGGGCCACGCCCGGGGGAGCCGTCCGCGACGGGCTGCTGGCCGCCGCCGGCCTCCCCGCCGGCACCCCGGCCCACCGCGCGGCCGACGTGCTGGGCAACGGGGCGCGCATCCGTGCTGCGGACACCGTGCCGTTCGCGCTGTGGAGCGCCGCCCACCACCAGGACGACCTGGTCTCGGCGCTGTGGGCGACGGCCGAGGGGCTGGGGGACGTGGACACCACCTGCGCCATCACCGGCGGCGTCGTCGCCGCCCGCACGGGCCTGGACGCCGTGCCGGACACCTGGCGCGAGCTGTGCGAGCCCCTCCCGGACTGGGTCCGCGCCGCGGCGGCCGGTGCCCGCCGGTGACCCCTCCTCCTGCGGCGGCCTCCGGTAGGGAGGGAACGGGGAAGGGAACGGGGAGGGGAGACGCCGCGCGCGGGGCGGAACGCGGGCGGAACGAAGAACCGCACCCGGCCCGCGGGTTCCGGAAGAGCGGAACCGGTGCGGACCGGGTGCGGTGCGCGGGACCCGGCGGGCCGGGAGGCAGGAGGAAGGGCGCGTCCCGGCGCCGGTCCCGGGATCAGGCCTTCTTGGTCTCCCAGAAGATCTTGTCGATCTCGGCGATGTAGTCCAGCAGCTTCTGGCCCGTCGCCGGGTCGGTGGAGGCCTTGGCGGCGGAAGCGGCCTTGAGGGCGTCGTTCACCAGCTGGTGGAGCTGGGGGTACTTCTCGAAGTGCGGGGCCTTGAAGTAGTCGCTCCACAGCACCGAGATGTGGTGCTTGGCGAGCTCGGCCCGCTGCTCCTTGATGTACGTCGCACGGGCCCGGAAGTGCGGGTCGTCGTTGGCCTGGTACTTCTCCTGGATGGCCTTGACCGACTCGGCCTCGACGCGGGCCTGGGCGGGGTCGTAGACGCCGCAGGGAAGGTCACAGTGGGCGCTGACCTTCACCTTCGGGGCGAACAGGCGGGAGAGCATAGAGCTGTCCTTCCTCGTGATCGTCTTCTCACGTGTGAGATTACTCCGTGAGGGACGCCTTTTCGCGTGTGCCCCCACCCGCTTAGGACAAAAGTCCCAGGGAGCGGGGAGGACGGATGCGACGGGGAGGGGCGGAGGTGCAGCGACGAGGACCGGAGGTGCCGCGGATGCCGGAGCGGGTGGACGAGGACGAGGGCCGCGGGCTGCTGCGGATCGGGCTGGCCGAGGTCTACAACCCGTCGATGGAACCGACGCTGCGCCCCGGGGACCTGCTGGTGGTGCGCTACGGGGGAGCGGTGCGGCCCGGGCACGTGGTGGTGGTGCGCCACCCCTTCCAGCACGACCTGCTGATCGTCAAGCGGGCCGTGGAGCGGCGCGCGGGCGGCTGGTGGGTCCAGGGGGACAACCCGGCCGTGCGCAACGACAGCCGCGAGTTCGGGGTGGTGCCCGACGAGCTCGTGGTGGCGCGGGCGTGGGTGCGGCTGCGGCCCCCGGGCCGGGTTCAGCGGACGCCGGGCGCGCTGCTGGGCTGGGTCTTCTCGGCCGTACGGCCGCTCTCCAGGCGTTTGCGGGCACGGTAGGCGGCGACGTTGGCGCGGGTCGCGCAGCGGTCCGAGCAGTAGCGCCGCGAGCGGTTGGTGGAGGTGTCCAGGTAGGCGTTGCGACAGGGGTCGGCCTGGCAGATGCCCAGCCGGTCCACGCCCAGTTCGGTGAGGTGGAAGGCCAGGCCCATGCAGGCGGTGGCCGCGTACCCGGCGGTGGCGTTGGCGGGGTGGTCGGCCAGGTGCATGTGCCAGCGCGGGCGGCCCTCGTCGTCCAGGTAGTCGTGGCCGGAGATCTGCGGACTGGCCGGGAACTCCATCAGCAGGGCGTTGAGCAGGTCCACGGCCCTGACCTCGTCCCCCTCCGAGGCCGCGGTGAAGACCGCGCGCAGCCGGGCCCGTACGCCCCGCAGTCGGGTCACGTCGGCCTCGGTGGCGCGCCGGGCGGCGGCCTGACCGGGGCCGAAGAGGGCCCGCACGGCCTCGACCGAGGTGAGCGTGTCCTCGCCGCGCTTGGGCTGCTCGGTGTTGACCAGCCGGACGGCGAAGTCCGAGTAATAGCTCAGTTCCACTTGTGGTCCTTACGGATGCGCTCTAGGGTCATGAGCGGACGGGTAAGGGTCGTCGTGTGACCCAGGGTATTACGTATCCATGCTGGAGGGGCTGTCATGGCTGAGACGGACATGATCGCGGGCACGGACTGGCGGCGCTGGCAGACCAGTTGGGACCGCCAGCAGGAGTGGTACCTGCCCGACCGCGAGGAGCGGTTCGCGGTGATGCTCGACGCGGTCGAGGCCCTGGTGGGCCCCGCTCCGAAGGTGCTGGACCTCGCCTGCGGCACGGGCAGCATCACCGATCGCGTGCTGCGCCGGTTCCCCGGGGCCACCAGCACCGGGGTCGACCTCGACCCGGCCCTGCTGACCATCGCGCGCGGATACTTCGCCGCCGACTCGCGCGCCGCGTTCGTCACCGCCGACCTGCGCGCCCCGGACTGGACCGGGGCGCTGCCGCACCGCGCGTACGACGCCGTGCTCACCTCCACCGCGCTGCACTGGCTGCGCACGGACGAGTTGCGGACACTGTACGGGCAGATCGCCGGGGTGCTGCGGGACGGCGGCGTCTTCGTCAACGCCGACCACATGCCCGACCCGGCCACTCCCCGCATCAACGAGGCCGTCCACGCCTTCGACAAGGCACGGCGCGAACGCGAGAAGGCCGCGGGCCGGCAGGACTGGCAGGACTGGTGGGAGACGGCCGCCGCGGACCCGGTGCTGGCCGGGCCGGTCGCCGAGCGCTTCCGCATCTTCGGCAACCCGGCGGAGGGGGACCACGCCGACGGCGAGACGCAGTCCGCGGCCTGGCACGCCGAGGCCCTGCGGGCGGCGGGCTTCGCCGAGGCGCGCACGGTGTGGGCGTCGCCGGCCGACGCGATGGTGCTCGCACTGAAGTGACCGCGCCGGGGTGACGGCAGACGGCTGCGGGGGCGGTACGGACCGGGTGCTCCGGTCCGTACCGCCCCCGCACGGTTCACGGCCGGATCAGCGCCGGGCCACGCCCTCCGCGCGGGCCGCGGCGGCGACGGCCGCGGTGACCGCCGGGGCGACCCGCTCGTCGAACGGCGAGGGGATCACCCGCTCCGCGCTCAGCTCGTCGGCGACCACCGCGGCCAGCGCCTCGGCGGCGGCCAGCTTCATGCCCTCGGTGATCCGCGAGGCCCGCACCTGGAGGGCGCCCGCGAAGATGCCGGGGAAGGCCAGGACGTTGTTGATCTGGTTCGGGTAGTCGCTGCGGCCGGTGGCCACGACCGAGGCGTACCGGTGGGCCACGTCCGGGTGGATCTCCGGCGTGGGGTTGGCCATGGCGAAGACGAACGCGTCCTTCGCCATCCTCGCGACGGCCTCCTCGGGGACGGTGCCGCCGCTGACGCCGATGAAGACGTCGGCGCCGTCCAGCGCCGACTCCAGCGTTCCGCTCAGCCCCGCCCTGTTGGTGAAGCCCGCCAGCTCCCGCTTGACGTCGGTGAGATCCGTACGGTCGGGGGAGACGATGCCCTTGCGGTCGCAGACCGCCACGTCGCCGATCCCCGCCTCGACCAGGATCCTGGCGATGGCGACCCCGGCCGCGCCCGCACCGGAGATGACGGCGCGCAGCTCGCCGAGCGCGACGCCGCGCAGCCGGGCGGCGTTGCGCAGCGCGGCGAGCGTGACCACGGCCGTGCCGTGCTGGTCGTCGTGGAAGACCGGGATGTCCAGGCGCTCCTGGAGCCTGCGCTCGATCTCGAAGCAGCGGGGCGCGGAGATGTCCTCCAGGTTGATGCCGCCGAAGGAGGGCGCGAGGCGGACGACGGTCTCCACGATCTCGTCGACCTCCCGGCAGTCCAGCGCGATCGGAACCGCGTCCACACCGCCGAACTGCTTGAAGAGGATGGCCTTGCCCTCCATCACCGGGAGGGACGCCTGCGGGCCGATGTCACCCAGGCCGAGCACCGCGCTGCCGTCCGTGACGACCGCGACGACCTGGGACTTCCAGGTGTAGTCGTGCACCAGTTCCGGCTGCTCGGCGATGGCGCTGCACACCTTGGCCACCCCTGGCGTGTAGGCCAGGGAGAGGTCGCCGGCGTCCCGCACCGGCACGGTCGCGCGAACCGCCATCTTCCCGCCGCGGTGCAGGGCGAAGGCCGGATCGATGAATTCGTCCTCCAGGTCGCTCCCGGAATCGACGATCTCCGCTGCCACTGTTCTGACCCCTTTGTCGAAAGATTCTGTGAGGGTGACCGCTTCCTGGTCGAGGAGCGGGCGGGCACCACGTCCGCGGCCCGTCCGGTGGATGGGGCCACCGTCGGGGAGAGGTACGGACGCCGGGCGCGCCGCACACGCGCCCTGGTCCCCGGGTGAGGGGTGTAACTGCTCTTTCTACCCGATGGGCGTCGTCACGTACGAGTGGATACCGTCTCCGCGGCCGCCGCGACGGGAGCCGCGCGTGCGGGTCACGCTAGGGGAAGCGGCTGCACGGAGGCTGGAACTCCGCTCGACGGGGCGGGCGGGGCGCCGGGACGGAGTGACGAAGCTCTCGTTCTGCTTGTCCTCCTGCTCATGTGAGCAGATGATGGGCGCGCGGCTGTCGGACTGTGATCGGCCCTGGTCACCCGTTATCTGATTTTGACCTGGTGAGCATCCTGGCCTCCGCCGTCCGGATGGCAAGATTCCCCTCAACCATCGCAGAGAGCGTCGCGACACGCCCGAGAGCGTGCCCGGCCGATTGGCCACTCCACTCACCCCGCAGGAGGACCACCCATGACCGCACGCATCGCCCGCCCCCTGCCCCCGGTGGGAGGTACGCCCCGTCCGTCCGCGCGCCGGCGTCTCGCAGCGGTCGGAGCCCTCGCGGTCGCGGGCTCCCTGCTGCTGACGGCGTGCGGCGACCAGACCGACAAGGGCGGCGAGGGCGGCGGCGACACCAAGGCCAAGGGGTCCGAGGCGCCGCTGTTCGACAAGCTGCCCAAGAAGATCCAGTCCGCCGGGGTCATCAAGGTCGGTTCGGACATCGCCTACGCGCCGGTCGAGTTCTACGACGAGAACGACGAGGTCGCCGGCATCGACCCCGACCTGGCCAAGGCCCTGGAGAAGCAGCTCGGCGTCAAGCTGGAGTTCGGCAACGGCACCTTCGACGGGCTGATCACCGGCCTGAACTCCGGTCGCCACGACATCATCATGTCGGCGATGACCGATACCAAGCAGCGCCAGGAGGGCCTGGACGACAAGGGCAAGAAGGTGGGGGAGGGCGTCGACTTCGTCGACTACTTCCAGGCCGGCTCCGCGATCCTGGTCAAGAAGGGCAACCCCAAGGGCGTCAAGACCCTGGACGACCTCTGCGGCCAGACCGTCGCGCTCCAGCGCGGCACGGCGAACGAGGAGCTCGCCGAGGCGCAGAACAAGAAGTGCGACAAGCCGATGAAGATCCTCGCCTTCGACAAGGACACCGAGGCGCTGCTCCAGGTCAAGCAGGGACGCGCGGTCGCGGACCTCAACGACTACCCGGTCGCCGCGTACAACGCCAAGACCTCCGGCGGCGGCAATGACTTCGAGGTCGTCGGCGAGCAGATCGACGCCGCCCCGTACGGCATCGCCGTGAGCAAGGACAACACCGAGCTGCGCGACGCCATCAAGGCGGCCCTCGACGCGATCATCCAGAACGGCGAGTACGCGAAGGTCCTGGAGAAGTGGGAGGTCACCAATGCCGCGGTGAAGGAGGCCACCATCAACGGCGGCAAGTGAGCCGTACGGACGGACCCCACAGTTCCACAGCAAAGGTGACTCTCCGTGTCCGAACCTGAAGACAAGGCGCCAACCCCGGCGGTGTCCACGATCAAGGACCCCGGCGCCGGTGCCGGCGGGACGGGGTCGGTGGCCCAAGGCTCCCCGGTCCCGCCCGAGGCCATCAAGGCCATCCCGGTGCGCCACTACGGTCGGTGGATCAGTGCCGCGATCGTGCTGTTCCTGCTCGCCTTGCTGGTCAAGGCGTTCGCCGAAGCCAAGATCAACTGGTCGACGGTGGGGCAGTACCTCACCTATGACACGATCATGCAGGGCGCCCTGAACACCCTGTGGATCACCGTGCTCTCGATGCTCCTGGGCGTGGGGCTCGGCACGGTCCTCGCGGTGATGCGGCTGTCGAAGAACCCGGTGATGTCCTCTGTCGCCTGGGGCTATATCTGGATCTTCCGCGGCACGCCCGTCCTGGTGCAGTTGCTGCTCTGGTACAACCTCGACGTCGTCTTCGAAATCGTGAATCTCGGCTTCTACAAGGACGAGATGAACGACTTCATGACGCCGTTCCTCGCGGCGCTGCTCGGTCTGGGCCTGAACGAGGCCGCCTACATGGCCGAGATCAGCCGGGCGGGCATCCAGTCGGTGGACCAGGGGCAGACCGAGGCGGCCCACGCGCTCGGCATGACCGGTTCACGCACGATGCGGCGCATCGTGCTCCCGCAGGCCATGCGGGTGATCATCCCGCCGACCGGCAACGAGTTCATCAACATGCTGAAGACCTCGTCGTTGGCCTACACCATCCAGTACGGCGAGCTGCTCCTGGCGGCGGAGAAGATCCACTCGCGTAACCTCGCGGTGATCGAGCTGCTGATGGTGGCGACCATCTGGTACCTGGTGCTCACCACCGTCTTCAGTATCGGTCAGTACTACCTGGAGCGTCACTTCCAACGTGGTTCGTCCCGCAACCTGCCGCCCACCCCGTGGCAGCGGGTGATGGCGAGCCTCGGCTCGTTCCGCACGCCGAGCCAGGTGGGAGGGAAGGCGATATGAACACCTCGACGGTCCCGATGGTGAAGGCGGAGGGTGTCCACAAGTCCTTCGGCCACGCCCACATCCTCAAGGGCATCGACCTGGAGGTGGCGCCGGGCGAGGTGTTCTGCCTGGTCGGCCCGTCCGGCTCCGGCAAGTCCACCTTCCTCCGCTGCATCAACCACCTGGAGAAGATCAGCGCCGGACGGCTGTGGGTGGACGGCCGGCTCGTCGGCTACCGGCAGAAGGGCGACAAGCTCTACGAGCTCAAGGAGCGCGAGGTCGCCGTCCAGCGCCGCGACATCGGCATGGTCTTCCAGCGCTTCAACCTCTTCCCGCACATGACGGCGGTGGAGAACGTCATGGAGGCCCCGGTCCAGGTCAAGGGCGAGAGCAAGGCGTCGGCCCGGGAGCGGGCGTTGAAGTTGCTGGACCGCGTCGGTCTCGGCGAGCGGACCGGCCACTACCCCTCCCAGCTCTCCGGCGGCCAGCAGCAGCGGGTGGCCATCGCCCGGGCGCTGGCCATGGAGCCCAAGCTGATGCTGTTCGACGAGCCCACCTCGGCGCTCGACCCGGAGCTGGTCGGCGAGGTGCTGGACGT
>NZ_DASQNP010000107.1:0-12510 GCF_035644915.1 Streptomyces sp. | reverse complement strand
TCCGAGCGCTTGGTCGGGATCGTGGTGTTGCGCTCGATCAGCTTGGTCATGATGCCGCCCTTGGTCTCGATGCCGAGGGACAGCGGGGTGACGTCCAGCAGCAGGACGTCCTTGACCTCGCCCTTGAGCACACCGGCCTGGAGGGACGCGCCGATGGCGACGACCTCGTCCGGGTTGACGCCCTTGTTGGCCTCCTTGCCGCCGGTCAGCTCCTTGACCAGCTCGGAGACGGCGGGCATGCGGGTCGAACCGCCGACGAGGACCACGTGGTCGATCTCGGAGATCTGGATGCCCGCGTCCTTGATCACGTTGTGGAACGGGATCTTGCAGCGCTCCAGCAGGTCCTGGGTGAGCTGCTGGAACTGGGCGCGGGTGAGCTTCTCGTCCAGGTGCAGCGGGCCCTCGGCGGAGGCGGTGATGTAGGGCAGGTTGATGGTGGTCTCGGTCGAGCTGGACAGCTCGATCTTCGCCTTCTCCGCGGCCTCGCGCAGGCGCTGGAGGGCCATCTTGTCCTTGGACAGGTCCACGCCGTGGGCGTTCTGGAACTGCTTGACCAGGTAGTCGACGATCCGCTGGTCCCAGTCGTCACCGCCGAGGTGGTTGTCACCGTTGGTGGCCTTCACCTCGACGACGCCGTCGCCGATCTCCAGCAGCGACACGTCGAACGTACCGCCACCGAGGTCGAAGACCAGGATGGTCTGGTCCTCCTTCTCCAGCCCGTAGGCGAGCGCGGCGGCGGTCGGCTCGTTGACGATGCGCAGGACGTTCAGACCGGCGATCTCACCGGCCTCCTTGGTGGCCTGGCGCTCGTGGTCGTTGAAGTACGCCGGGACGGTGATCACCGCGTCGGTGACCTTCTCGCCCAGGTAGGCCTCGGCGTCCCTCTTCAGCTTCTGGAGCACGAAGGCACTGATCTGCTGGGGGTTGAAGTCCTTGCCGTCCAGGCCGATCTTCCAGTCGGTGCCCATGTGACGCTTGACCGACCGGATCGTCCTGTCGACGTTGGTGACGGCCTGGCGCTTGGCGACCTCGCCGACCAGGACCTCACCGTTCTTCGCGAAGGCCACAACGGACGGCGTGGTCCTGGCGCCCTCGGCGTTGGCGATGACGGTGGGCTCACCGCCTTCCAGAACACTGACGACGGAGTTCGTCGTACCCAGGTCGATGCCGACCGCACGTGCCATGTCGAGTTCCTCCAGCTCATGCCTTGAGTAAAACTGACTCAAGGGTGCAGCAGGAGGGAACCCGCCGTCAAGAGAGCTGAGTCATGTCGGCTCAATTCTCCTCCAGTGGCCCGGCTCACATCCCCTCGACGCACTCTTCGACGGCCTCCGGCGGGCCGGCCCGCCCGGCTCCGGGAGGTGACACGTCCGCCGGGCTCCCGGAGTTCCCGGGCGACCGGTCCCCGGTGAACTCCACGGCGAGGACCGCCGCGTCGTCCCGCAGCCCGCGGCCGGTGTACCGGACCACCGCCTCCAGCAGCAGTTCCGGCAGCCGCTCGGTGGGCGCCGCGCGCAGCGCCTCCAGGTGCGGGACGACCGGGAAGAACCGGCCGTCCCCGTCGCGCGCCTCGTCGATCCCGTCGGTGTGGAGCACCAGCCGGTCGCCGGGCCGCCACCGGGTGCGGACCGACCACTCGCCCCGCCCGTCCCCGCGGTGGTCGGCGAACCGGTGCACCAGGCCCAGCGGCGGCAGCGGCTCGACCGCCAGCGGACGGCAGCCGTCGGACGTGAGCAGCAGCGGCGGCGGATGCCCCAGGTCGAGGACGCGCACCACCGGCCCCTCGATCTCCACCAGCGCGGCGGTGACGAACAGCTCGTCCCCCTCCTCGCCGCCCAGGTCGTCCGCGGCCCGCGCCACCGCGCGCGAGCAGCGGCTCGCGACGACCTCCAGCGCGGACTCGTAGAGGGCCGCCTCCCGGAAGGCCCCCAGCACCACGGCCGCCGTACGGATCGCGGGCAGGCCCTTGCCCCGCACGTCGCCGATGATCAGCCGGACGCGCCCGCGGCACGCCACGACCTCGTACAGGTCGCCGCCGACCAGAGTGTCGGACTCCGCGGCGCTGTAGCCGGCCGCCAGCCGCAGCCCGCCCGCGCGGGGCGGGACCGGGGGGAGCACGGCCTGCTGGGCGACCTCGGCCACCCGGCGCAGCCGGACGAGCTGCCCCTCGCGCCGTTCGCGGGCCACGCTCGCCACCAGGCTGGCCGCGCTCATCACGGCCACCGAGGCCAGGACCACCGTGTGGTTGTCCGCCCCGCTCCAGTCGTGGCCGACGGCGTTGCCCAGGCCGATGGCCAGGGACGCCGCGGAGACCGCCAGCACGTCACGGGGGCCGCCGCGGATCGCGGCGAGTGCGGGCGCCGGGGAGAGCAGGGGACCCGCGTGGAAGACATGGCCTCCGAGACTGTCGGCGATCTCGACCGCGGTGACCCCGAGGACGAGCAGCCAGGGCAGGAGCAGCCAGATCCACCGCCGTCCCCACAGGCTCGCGGCGATGCGCGCGGACCCCGCGCTCAGAGGGCGCATAGGGACTTTCCTCCTGACCGCGGGAACCGAGCTTCTCCCTTTTTACCGCATTTCCTATCAATCGAGCGGTGGGAGGATCTATAGGATGGTTCCGCCCGGCCGTCCGGGACTGCCTCCGGGCACGCCCCCGGCCCGGCGCCCCGCCCCGGACGACCCGCGGCCGTCCGGCCCGGCGGCGAGCCCGCCGGGACCGCCTCCTCAGCGACGCAGATCACCGTACGGGCGGCTACAGACGGCCTCCGTTAGTGGGTAGTCTCGAACAGATCGGATAAGTTACCGCTTAGTAAGCTTGCAGCAGCAGGCACCGCCCCGCAGGTTCGAGGAGCCGCCATGCAACTCGCCGCGATCGTCGTCTCGCTGGTACTCACCGCGGTCGGCGTTGCGCTCTTGGCACGCGCCGTCGCGCAGATCTACCGCTTCGTCAGGCTCGGCCAGCCGGTGCCCGCGGGCAGCCGCACCGACAACCCGAAGCAGCGGACGATCACCCTGGTCAAGGAGTTCCTCGGCCACACCAGGATGAACCGGTGGGGGATCGTCGGCTTCGCCCACTGGTTCGTCGCCATCGGCTTCCTGACCCTCCCGCCGACCCTCGCCCAGGCGTACGGGCAACTGTTCCAGGCCGACTGGACCCTCCCCGTCCTCGGCGGCTTCCTGCCGTTCGAGATGTACATCGAGTTCATCGGCCTGATGACGGTCGTCGGCATCCTGGTGCTCATCGCGATCCGGCTGCTCAACCTGCCCACCCGGCCCGGCCGCAAGTCCCGCTTCGCCGGCTCGACGGCCTGGCAGGCGTACTTCGTCGAGTACGTCATCCTCACCATCGGCATCGCGATCCTCGTACTGCGCGGCCTGGAGGGCGCGCTCCACCGCGTCGACCACTACGAGGCGGCGTACTTCGCCTCGTACCCGCTGGTCGCGGCCTTCGACGGGCTGGACGCCGGCACGCTGCAGAACCTGGTCTACCTCACCGCGATGATCAAGATCAGTGTCTCGCTGATCTGGATGATCACGGTCTCGCTCAACATCGACATGGGGATCGCCTGGCACCGTTTCCTGGCCTTCCCCAACATCTGGTTCAAGCGCGAGGCGGACGGCTCCACCGCCCTCGGCGCGCTCCAGCCGATGACCAGCGGCGGCAAGCCGATCGACTTCGAGACCGTGTTCGACGAGGAGGGCGGCGAGGAGACCCGGTTCGGCGTCTCCCAGGTCGAGCACTTCTCCTGGAAGGGCCTGCTGGACTTCTCCACCTGCACCGAGTGCGGCCGCTGCCAGTCGCAGTGCCCCGCCTGGAACACCGGCAAGCCCCTCTCGCCGAAGCTGCTGATCATGTCGCTGCGCGACCACGCGCACGCCAAGGCCCCCTACCTGCTCGCGGGCGGCGGCAAGACCGTGGAGGGCGAGGAGAGGGCCACCGAGGAGCAGCTCGGGGGCGTCCCCGCGGCCGCCCTCGCCGAGGCCGAGCGCCCGCTGGTCGGCACGCTGGAGGAGAACGGCGTCATCGACCCGGACGTGCTGTGGTCCTGCACCACCTGCGGCGCCTGCGTCGAGCAGTGCCCGGTGGACATCGAGCACGTCGACCACATCGTCGACATGCGCCGCTACCAGGTGATGATCGAGAGCGCCTTCCCGAGCGAGGCCGGGACGATGCTCAAGAACCTGGAGAAGAAGGGCAACCCCTGGGGCCTGGCCAAGAAGCAGCGGCTGGAGTGGACCAAGGAGCTCCAGCGGGAGACGGGCATCGAGGTCCCGGTCGTCGGCAAGGACATCGAGGACCTGTCCGAGGTCGACTACCTGTACTGGGTCGGCTGCGCGGGCGCCCTGGAGGACCGGGCCAAGAAGACCACCAAGGCCTTCGCCGAGCTGCTGCACATCGCGGGCGTGAAGTTCGCGATCATGGGCGGCGACGAGAAGTGCACCGGTGACTCCGCCCGCCGCCTGGGCAACGAGTTCCTCTTCCAGCAGCTCGGCCAGGAGAACGTGGCCATGCTGAACATGGCCTTCGGCGAGGACGACGAGGACGAGTCGACGAGGAAGCCGAAGTCCAAGAAGAAGATCGTCGCGACCTGCCCGCACTGCTTCAACACGATCGCCAACGAGTACCCGCAGCTCGGCGGCCACTACGAGGTCATCCACCACACCCAGTTGCTCCAGCACCTGGTGGACGAGGGCCGCCTGATCCCGGTCACCCCGGTCGAGGGCCTGATCACCTACCACGACCCCTGCTACCTGGGCCGCCACAACAAGGTCTACACGCCGCCGCGCGAGATCATCGCCAAGGTGCCGGGCCTGCGGAACGAGGAGATGCACCGCCACAAGGAGCGCGGCTTCTGCTGCGGCGCCGGCGGCGCGCGGATGTGGATGGAGGAGCGGATCGGCAAGCGCATCAACGCCGAGCGCGTGGACGAGGCGCTCTCGCTCAACCCGGACATCGTCTCCACCGCCTGCCCGTTCTGCCTGGTGATGCTGAGCGACTCGGTCAACGGCCGGAAGAACGAGGGCAAGGCCAAGGAGGACCTCCAGGTCGTGGACGTGGCCCAGCTCCTGCTGGACTCGGTGAAGACCCCCGCCGGGCCGGACGACGCGGCCGGGTCGGAGAAGACCCCCGAGCCCGAGCCCGCCAAGTAGCCGACCGCCCCGACCGTCCCGACCGCCGTACGGCCGGCTCCGCAGCCCGCGGAGCCGGCCGTCGCCGTTCGTACGGCGGGCGTACGGGCGCGGGCACACGGACGGGGAGACGTACGGCCGTGGTCGCTCCCGTCCCTTCCTTCGCAGCCTCCCCAAAAGGAACCACCAGTTCCGTACAACCCCGCCACCCCCTCGGAGGTCTCCTGGACGCCATCACCGCGTGAACCCCGGGCCAACGCCCGGTGACGCCCGCGGTCCTGGCACCCATCAGTCCCGGATGCCAGGCGGCATCCTCCCCGTGCAGCAGGAGAGGTCCGAGTGCAGCATCGTTTCCGCACGTCCCTGGCCGCCGCCACCGTGGCGGCCCTGACCGGCGGCCTGCTGGTCGCCGGCGTCGGCACGGCCGCCGCCGACGGCGCCCGTCCCGTCGCCGACTTCAACGGCGACGGCTACCGCGACATCGCCGTGTCGGCCCCCTCCGCCACCGTGAACGGCCGGGAGGGCGCGGGCCAGGTCGTGGTGATCTACGGCTCCGCGAACGGCCTCACCACCGGCTCCCAGCGCACCGTCCTCAGCCAGGACAGCCCCGGCGTCCCCGGCGCCGCCGAGATCGGCGACGCCTTCGGCTTCGAGACCGCCGCGGCCGACTTCGACGACGACGGCTACACCGACCTCGCCGTCAGCAGCCCGTACGAGAAGCTCGGCGACGACGCCGACGGCGGCATGGTCCAGATCATCTGGGGCTCCCCGTCGGGCCTGTCCGGAGGCACCAACGTCCCCGATCCGTCGCCCACCTCCCACGACCGCTTCGGGTTCGTGCTGGAGGCCGCCGACTTCAACGGCGACGACAAGGCCGACCTGGCCATCGGCACCAGCTCCTCCCTCGTCCGCGTCTACCGCGGCGGCTTCGGCCGGGCCGAGGGCCAGACCGGCGGCGCCTACGGCGTCCGCCCCGCCATCCTCGGCGGCGACGTCACCGGCCCGAAGAACCTCCATGCCGGCGACGTCAACGGCGACGACATCGCCGACCTGGTCGTGGACGGCTACGAGGACGTCTCCAGCGACGGCGAGTACCACTGGAACGCCAACTACTACGTGCCCGGCTCCGCCTCCGGCCTGACCACCGACGGCCAGCAGAAGCTCCCCGCCGGCCTCATCACCGACATCGGCGACGTCAACAGCGACGGCTTCGGCGACATCGTCATCGGCATGGACTTCGACGAGGACGTCCCCGGCAGCAGCCCGGGCGGCAAGGTCAACATCCTCCACGGCTCGCCCTCCGGCCCGGGCGGCTACCCCGACGAGACCATCACCCAGGACAGCCCCGGCGTCCCCGGCGGCTCCGAGACGGGCGACGGCTTCGGCGCCGAGCTGGACCTGGGCGACGTCAACGGCGACGGCCACCTCGACCTCGTCGTCGGCGCCCCCGGCGAGACCCTGGGCGACGCGCAGTACACCGGCGCGGTCACCGTCCTGTACGGCGCGGCGGACGGCTCCGGCATCACCGGCACCGGCTCGCAGTTCATCGAGCAGAACACCCCGGGCGTCCCCGGCGGCAACGAGTCCGGCGACTACTTCGGCAGCGACGTCCACCTCGCCGACATGAACAACGACGGCAAGGCCGACCTGACCGTCGGCGCCTTCGGCGAGGACGGCCGCGACGGCGCGGTCACCGCCCTCCGCTCGGACGGCACGAGGATCGCCACCGGCAGCGGCGGCGCCTTCTTCTCCGTCACCACGGTGGGCGTCTCCAAGACCGGCACCCCGCACTTCGGCGTCAACTTCGCCGGCTGACCCCGCACCCTCCGCCTCCCCGCGGGCCCGGCCCTCCAGGCCGGGCCCGCGGCCGCGTCCGGCCACCCCCACCCCGGCCGGGGGGACGGCACCACGGGGTTCCCCTAAGGGATGTCACAGCTCGGCGGCAATGCCGGACTTGGCCCCCGGGGCCCGGTACCACCGCCGCCGGGACACGGTACGTTCGAAGGCGTGGCTGGATTCAGGATCGGACGCGGCCGGGACTCCCGGAACGCACAGCAGCATGGGCAGTACCCCCCGCAGCAGGCCCCGGGGCCGTACGGGCAGCCGACGCACGGGCAGCCACCGTACGGCCGGGGCCCGCAGCCGTCGTACGGAGGCCCCCCGCAGCCCTCGCAGCCCTCGCCCCCGTGGCACCAGGGCGGCGGACGGCACGGCGAGCCGGAGTACTTCGGCGACCCGGGCCACCCCGGCCCCGGCGGCCGGCCGGCCGGGCACGACCCGTACGCCAACACCCCCGGGCACACCCAGGTGTTCAGCCTCGGCGAGGCGCCCGACCACGGCCTTCCCCCGTCCCAGGGCGACGGCTACACCGACGGCGGCACCTACGCCGCGGGCCACCCGCCGGCGGCACCGGCCGGGCCGCGGCTGCACTGGAAGCAGTTGCTGAGCGGCATCGTGCTGCGCCCCAACGCCACCTTCTGGCAGATGCGCGACCACACGGTGTGGGGCCCGGCGCTGGTCGTCACCTTCCTCTACGGCCTGCTCGCCGTCTTCGGCTTCGACCAGGCCCGCGAGGACGCGATCAACTCCACGCTCTCCAGCGCGATCCCGTTCGTCCTGATCACCGGGGTGGCCGTCGTCATCTCCGGGCTGCTGATGGGCGCGGTCACCCACACCCTGGCCCGCCAGTTCGGCGGTGACGGCCTGTGGGGACCGACGATCGGCCTGTCGATGCTGATCATGTCGATCACGGACGCCCCGCGGCTGCTGCTGGCGATGTTCCTCGGCGGCGACGCCTCGCTGGTCCAGGTCGTCGGCTGGGTCACCTGGATCGCGGCGGGCGCCCTGTTCACCTCGATGGTCAGCCGCTCGCACGACCTGCCCTGGCCCAAGGCGCTGGGCGCCTCCGCGATCCAGTTGATCGCGCTGCTGGCGCTGATCAAGCTCGGCACGCTGTAGGCGGGGCCGTACGGGCCCGTACGGGCCCTCTGGCACGGAGCCCCGGCCGCCGTGGTGCGGCGGCCGGGGCTCCGTTGCGTTCCTCCGGCGTTCCTCCCGGTGTCCCCTGCCCTCAGGCGTCCAGGACCTGCCCCTGACGGCGCACCACGGGCGGCTCCACCGACCACGGGAAGTTGATCCACCGGTCGGTGCGCTTCCACACGTACTCGCACTTCACCAGCGACTGCGGCTTCTCGTAGACCACCGCGGACCGCACCTCGGCGACGTGCTCGGAGCAGAACTCGTGCACCAGCTTGAGCGTCTTGCCGCTGTCGGCCACGTCGTCGGCGACCAGGACCTTCTTCTGGCGCAGGTCCACGACGTTGGGCACCGGCGGGAGCATGACGGGCATCTCCAGCGTCTCGCCCACACCGGTGTAGAACTCGACGTTCATGACGTGGAGGTTCTTGACGTCGAGCGCGTAGCCGAGCCCGCCCGCGACGAACAGCCCGCCGCGCGCGATGGACAGGATCATGTCCGGCTCGTAGCCGTCGTCCGCGATGCTCTGCGCCAGCTCCCGGATCGCCCGCCCGAAGAGCTCGTACGTCAGGTTCTCCCGTTCCTCGCTCATGCGCTCGCCTCCCTCAGACCTGCGTGCGGTGGAAGTTCAGGTAGGACCGGGAGGGCGTCGGCCCGCGCTGCCCCTGGTAGCGGGAGCCGTAGCGGGCGGAGCCGTACGGGTGCTCGGCGGGCGACGTCAGCCGGAACATGCACAACTGCCCGATCTTCATCCCGGGCCAGAGCTTGATGGGCAGCGTCGCCACGTTCGACAGCTCCAGCGTCACGTGCCCGGAGAAGCCGGGGTCGATGAACCCGGCCGTGGAGTGCGTCAGCAGACCCAGCCGCCCCAGCGAGCTCTTCCCCTCCAGCCGGGACGCGATGTCGTTCGGCAGCGTGACGACCTCGTACGTGGAGGCCAGCACGAACTCGCCCGGGTGCAGGATGAACGGCTCGTCGCCGTCCGGCTCCACCAGCCGCGTCAGGTCGGGCTGCTCGACGGCCGGATCGATGTGGGGGTAGCGGTGGTTCTCGAACACCCGGAAGTAGCGGTCCAGCCGTACGTCGATGCTGGAAGGCTGCACCATCGCCGGGTCGTACGGCTCGATCCTCACCCGCCCGGTGTCGATCTCGGCCCGGATGTCCTTGTCTGAGAGAAGCACGTGCCGAGCGTACAGACCACGGGCCCGGCGCTCCCGCACCGGGCCCGCATGCCCACATCCTGCCGCGCTGCCGCCGCGCCCGGCCGCCTCAGCGCCTCCCGGCCACCGCCCCCACCGCCCGGGTCACCGGCACGGCCTGCCGCAGCCGCGCGCACCGCGGGCACCGCAGCAGGCGGCCGGGGCCGATCCGGCTGCTGCCGAGGTTCTGCATCGGGAACGTCGAGGTGCTGAACACATGCCCATCGGCGCACTGAACGACGGTGGATTCCATCGCTTGCCTCTCCCCAAGTACGTGGACGACAAAAGCCACATTAAGGGATCAAGCGGCTCGGCAGCCTCAGGCGCCCCACCCCCACCGTACGCCTCAACTCCCTTCCCCCGCTTCCCGACACCACACCTCCAAGCCATCCGCGGGCACACCAAAAAGACCCCTCGGCTGTGCGCCGGGGGTCCGGGATGCGGTACAGTGTGCGTCGATGAGCAGCGTGATCGTTCGCTCTTCGCGGGTGTAGTTTAATGGTAGAACATGAGCTTCCCAAGCTCAGAGCGCGGGTTCGATTCCCGTCACCCGCTCCGGAACTTCGGGCCCAGGTCGGCGACCTGGGCCCTTGTTCGTTCTCCGGGACGGCTGTCGGTGGGGCGGGGTAGGTTGCGGGGACCGGGTACGGCGAGGCGTGGGGGGTTGTCCGGCATGGCGCTGTTCGGGAACGCGCACACCATCGATCCGGGGGCGGCGCAGCAGGACTACGCGCGGCTGCTGGGGCAGGGGGAGGAGGTGCGCGCCGCGTACCTGCTGATCCGCGACACCATCCTCTTCACCGACCGCCGGCTCATCCTCGTCGACAAGCAGGGGATCACGGGCAAGAAGGTGGAGTACCACTCCATTCCGTACCGGAGCATCACGCACTTCTCGGTGGAGACGGCCGGCACGTTCGACCTCGACGCGGAGCTCAAGATCTGGCTCTCCGGCAGTTCCGTCCCGATCCGGAAGACCTTCACCAAGGGCGTCGACATCTACGAGGTGCAGGCCATCCTGACGCAGTTCGTGGCGCGGTAGCCGGCCGGAGCCGCTGGCCGGCCGGACGTGGACGGCGGTTGCGTGTTCGGTGGCTGTTCCTCCCGCGGGTGCGGACGTCGGGTCCGCCCCGGGCCTCGGGGGGCCGGTCTCAGAGGAGCAGGAACATGAGGACGAGGGCGCACAGGGCGGCGGCGGCGAGGGCCGACGCGGCGATCCGTCCGACCCGCCGGCGCGAGGCGACCGGGACGACCTGGAGGCCGTGGCGGCCGGGGAAGACGTAGAAGACCTGGTCGGGGACGGTGACGACGGTGACCCGCGCCAGGGGCAGATGGCGGATGTCCACACGCCGTGCCACCTCGTCCGGTTCCCTGGCGAGGCGGGGTTCGACGGCCGCGCGGTGTTCGGGGGCGAGGTCGTCGGGCAGGGGGTCGTCGTATCCGAGAGTGGCCTCCCGCCACTCCCCCGATCTGGCGGCCCGCCAGCGGACGAGGGGCGGCAGGCGCTTCCCGGGCAGCCGCACCCGCTCCCGGCGGGGGGAGTCCTCGATGACGCCCTCGGTCCAGGAGACCCTCGGGCCCCGGCCGCCGCACGCCTCGTGTGCGACCTTCCCCCGGCCGCCGCACTCCGGGCAGGGGACGGAACCCCGCCCCCGGCAGTCGGGGCACGTCGTGTCGCCGTGGCCTTGGCCCCGGCAGTCGGGGCAGGCGGCGTCCGGCGCGCCGCACCGCTCGCAGGCGGTCCGCCGCACGGGTTCCTCCGACGGTTGCACGGGGGTCCTCCCCCGCTGCCGCTTCCCGCTGCCCCGGCACGCGACACAGCACTCCGTCCTGCGCTCGCGGCAGCCGGCGCACTCCGTCCACCGCGCGCAGGGGAGGCGCCGGTTCCCCCGGCAGCGCGGGCAGGAGACCTTGCCGTCGTCGCAGTAGCAGTCGTGCCGCCGCACCGAGCCGCTGCGCACCAGCCTCCACACCTGCCGCGTCTCCGGGGTCGGGGGCGGGGGGACCGGGTGGTCGTCCACGTTCTCGTAGTAGACGGGCCGGTCCGACAGGTCGGGACGGCCCCTGGCCGCCGCCGGGACCTCCCTGCGCCGTCTCAGGGAGCGGACGACGCGGCAGTCGAGGGCCGAGCACCAGGTGACCTCGACCGCACCCAGCGCGCGCAGGTCCACCACGCCGCCGCCGGCCTCGATCCTCCGCCCGACCGCCGCCAGGACGTCCTCCTCGGCAAGCTGTCGTGTCGGCCGCTCGGTCGGCTCCTCCGCCATGACCACCCCCTGCCGCCGGTGCCCGCGCCCGGTGCGCTCCGGGCCCCGGCGCACCGTTGGTCGCCGCACTGTAGCGAGGCTTCCCGCCGTCCACGGCCAAAACGCCGCGACACGGCACGACACGGTGCGAACAGGATGTTTCCCCGGCGCGCGGAAGCCCGGGGAGCGCCCATCGCGCGGGGTGGCGCCGGTGGGCCCGGGCTCAGCAGTCGCCGCCACCGCCGCCGCCGAAGGAGCCGTGGCCGGTGTCCACGTGGTGGCCCGAGGCGGGCACGACCGCGTCCGGGTCGATGGCCCTGGTGCCCATGCGGACCAGGCGCCGGCGGAAGACGGACGGCGGCGCGGACCCGACTCCGACTCCGGCTCCGGTGAGGGTGCGGCGCAGGGGCCCGTCCGGGAGGGCGGACGGGCCGTCGAGGACGTACGCGGGGAGGGTGCCGTCCCGCCTGGCCCGTACCAGACGGCGGCGGCCCGCACGGGTGGGACGGCGGCGGAAGCGGTGGGTGAGCAGGCCCTGGGAGGCGAGCCGGCGGCCGATCTCCGCCACCTCGGGGCCGTCCGAGACGGCGGTGAGGACGTAGACCACGCTCGCGCTGCGCGGGCACAGACCGGTGAGGGCGCACTCGACCGGGTGGTCGGGCCGCGGCGCCTCCTCCACGGCGCGCACCCGGGTGGCCCTGACCGTGACGGTGCCGCGCTCGCCCAGCGCGACGAGGGCGGCTTCGGCCACCTGCCACGGGCCGCCGGCCAGGTACGCGGCGTCGTACGGCTCCAGTGCCCGCGGCGCCGGTGAGGCGGGCCGCCGGAAGGCGGTGCGCATGGAAGTCCCCCCGTCCGTCCTGCTGTTCCCCTGTGGGCAGTGTCGTCCGGAACGCCGGCGGTGAACCCCGGAAGGCGCCGGTTCAGAGCGGAATCTGAGGTTGGCGGCCGGACCGGGCGCG
>NZ_DASQNP010000106.1:0-66471 GCF_035644915.1 Streptomyces sp. | reverse complement strand
CTCATCTTCCGTACCCTTCCTCCACCGCCTCCCCGCCGGGGAGGGGACGTCCCCGGAGCCGGTCGGCCCCGGGGCAGTACGGTGCGGGCGGCCGCCGGGCGGCCGCGGCGGCGCGGGCCCGCCGGTGACGCGTTCCCCCCGGCGTCTGCCCCGCCGGGCGGGTGCCGTAACCCTCCCTTTTCGGCCGGTGCGGAGCGGGGGCGTTAACCCATGAGAGGTGTTCACATTCCACCCGGTGTGCCTTGTTTTCACCCTTCCCAGCGGCATGACCCGGTACGGGACGGTCGATGCTCACCGAGACCACCGCACGCACCAGGGAGGAACACGTGCCGCGCTCGCCGAGGAACCACCGCTGGACACTGCGCGGGGCCGCACGCGGAGCCGCCGGTCTGCTCGGCGGCGTACCGCGCCAGGCCGGCGCCCCGCCGGAGGGCGGCGGGGAACGGCTCGCCCCCGCCGAGGCGCTGCGGCTGCTGCGGGAGGGCAACCGCCGGGCCGTACGGGGCGGCAGGAGCGGGAGGACGACGGGAGCGGGACGGGCGGCGGGGGCCGGCCGGCCGCTGGCCGCGGTCCTGGCCTGCGTCGACTGCCGGGTGCCGCCGGAGACGCTGTTCGACCGGGAGCCGGGCTCGCTGCTGGTGATCCGTACGGCCGCGCACACCCTGGACGCGATGGTCGAGGGCAGCGTCGAGTACGGGCCGGTGGAGCTGGACGTCCCGCTGGTGGTCGTGCTGGGGCACGAGCGCTGCGAGACGGTGGCCGCGGCGGTGACGGCGCGGGCGACGGGCGTGCGTCCGCCGGCCCACCTCGCCGTGGCGTCCGCCCGGCTGGCACAGGCCTGCCGGGTGGGCGCCCGGCTGCCGGGCGACGCGGTGGAGAACACCGTCCGCGCGCAGACGGACCGGGTCGTCGCGCGGCTGCGCGAGGACCCGGTCCTGCTGCCGCTGCTGCGGCAGGGCGCCCTGGAGGTGGTCGGGGCCCACTACCGGGCGGGCTCCGGCGAGGTGGAGTTCCTCACCGGCCCCGCTCCCCGCCTCCCGGGGCGGTCCTCGCCCACGCCCGCTGCCGGGCCAGATCGTCCTTGACCTCGGTGAGCTGGACGGCGACCGCGGAGGGCGCGGTGCCGCCGCGCCCGTCGCGGGAGGCCAGCGCCCCGGCGACGCTCAGCACGGAGCGGACCTCACCGGTCAGGTGCGGGGAGATGGCGGCGAACTGCTCGTCGGTCAGCTCGTCCAGCTCGATTCCGGCGGCCTCGCAGACCTTCACGCACTCCCCCGCGATCTCGTGCGCCTCGCGGAACGGCACGCCCCGCCTCACCAGCCACTCGGCGACGTCGGTGGCGAGCGAGAAGCCGGCCGGGGCCAGCTCCGCCATCCGCTCGCGGTTGACGGTGAGGGTGGCCATCATCCCGGTGAACGCCGGGAGCAGGGTCTCCAACTGGTCGCAGGAGTCGAAGACCGGCTCCTTGTCTTCCTGCAGGTCGCGGTTGTACGCCAGCGGCAGCGCCTTGAGGGTGGCCAGCAGTCCGGTGAGGTTGCCGATGAGCCGGCCGGACTTGCCGCGCGCCAGCTCGGCGATGTCCGGGTTCTTCTTCTGCGGCATGATCGAGGAGCCGGTGGAGAAGGCGTCGTGGAGGGTGACGAAGGAGAACTCCTTGGTGTTCCAGATGATCACCTCCTCCGCCAGCCGCGAGAGGTCGACGCCGATCATCGCGGTGATGAAGGCGAACTCGGCGACGAAGTCGCGGGAGGCGGTGCCGTCGATGGAGTTGGCCGCCGAGCCGTGTTCGAAGCCGAGGTCGGCGGCGACCGCCTCCGGGTCCAGGCCGAGCGAGGAGCCGGCGAGCGCGCCCGAGCCGTAGGGCGAGACGGCGGTGCGCTCGTCCCACTGCCGCAGCCGCTCCGCGTCCCGCGAGAAGGCCTGGACGTGGGCGAGGACGTGGTGGGCGAAGAGCACCGGCTGGGCGTGCTGGAGGTGGGTGCGGCCGGGCATCGCCACGTCCGGGTGCGCCTCGGCGAGGGAGACCAGGGCCTCGTTCAGGTCGGCGAGCAGGCCGCCGATGATCCGGGCGTGGTCGCGCAGGTACATCCGGAACAGCGTCGCCACCTGGTCGTTGCGGGAGCGTCCGGCCCGCAGCTTGCCGCCCAGTTCGGGGCCGAGGCGCTCCAGCAGGCCGCGTTCCAGGGCGGTGTGCACGTCCTCGTCGGCGACGGTGCCGGTGAAGGAGCCGTCGGCGACGTCGGCCGCGAGCCGGTCGAGTCCGGCGAGCATCCTCTCCAGCTCCTCGTCGGTGAGCAGCCCGGCCTTGTGCAGCACCCGGGCGTGCGCCCGCGACCCGGCGATGTCGTAGGGGGCCAGCCGCCAGTCGAAGTGGACGGAGGCCGAGAGCTTCGCCAGGGCCTCGGCCGGTCCGTCGGCGAACCGGCCGCCCCACAGCCGTACGTCACCGCCTGCGGCGGGGGTGGGGGTCTGCGGGCCGTTGGTCATCGGTGCTCCTCGTGCGCGTACCGGTCGTACGGGTGGCCGGCCGGGGACGGCCGGAGTGGTGAAACGCCCGCCCCTTCCACCGCGGGGCGGAAGAGGCGGGCGGTGTGCGGCTGCCGTGGGCCGCGGGCTACTGCTTGAGGTCCCGCTTGGCGGCGATCTTGCTGCTCATGCCGAAGATCTCGATGAAGCCCTTGGACATCGACTGGTCGAAGGTGTCGCCGGTGTCGTACGTCGCCAGGTTGAAGTCGTACAGCGACTCCTGGGAGCGCCGGCCGGTGACGACGGCCCGGCCGCCGTGCAGGATCATCCGGATGTCGCCGGAGACGTGCTCGTTGGCCTCGTTGATGAAGCCGTCCAGGGCCCGCTTGAGGGGGGAGAACCACAGGCCGTCGTAGACCAGCTCGGTCCAGCGCTGCTCGACCTGCCGCTTGTAGCGGGCCAGTTCGCGCTCGACGGTGACGCTCTCCAGCTCCTGGTGGGCGGTGATCAGCGCGATGGCGCCCGGCGCCTCGTAGACCTCGCGGGACTTGATGCCGACGAGACGGTCCTCGACCATGTCGATCCGGCCGACGCCCTGGGCCCCGGCCCGCTCGTTGAGCTGCTGGATGGCCTGCAGGACGGTGACGGGCTTGCCGTCGATGGCGACGGGGACGCCCTTCTCGAAGGTGATGATCACCTCGTCGGGCTCGCGCGGGACGGCCGGGTTCTGGGTGTAGTCGTAGATGTCCTCGACGGGCGCGTTCCAGATGTCCTCCAGGAAGCCGGTCTCCACGGCCCGCCCGAAGACGTTCTGGTCGATGGAGTACGGCGACTTCTTGGTGGTGGCGATCGGCAGGCCCTTGGACTCGGCGAAGGCGATGGCCTTGTCGCGCGTCATGGCGTAGTCCCGCACCGGCGCGATGCAGTTCAGGTGGGGCGCGAGGGAGGCGATGCCCGCCTCGAAGCGCACCTGGTCGTTGCCCTTGCCGGTGCAGCCGTGGGCGACGGTGGTGGCGCCGTGCTTCTTGGCGGCGGCCACCAGGTGCTTGACGATGGTCGGCCGGGAGAGGGCGGAGACCAGCGGGTAGCGGTCCATGTAGAGCGCGTTGGCCTTGATCGCCGGCAGGCAGTACTCCTCGGCGAACTCGTCCTTGGCGTCCGCGACCTCCGCCTCGACCGCCCCGCAGGCGAGCGCGCGCTTGCGGATGACGTCCAGGTCCTCTCCGCCCTGGCCGACGTCCACGGCGACGGCGATGACCTCGGCGCCCGTCTCCTCGGCGATCCAGCCGATGCAGACGGAGGTGTCCAGGCCACCGGAGTAGGCGAGTACGACGCGCTCGGTCACGGGGGGCTCCTTACGATGCATGCGGTGACTGGCATAAGTATGCACTCCACCGTATGTTTCGTCAATGCGGGACTCACCTCTCACGAAACCGCAGCCCAGCGCCCGTGCGGCGGTCGCGGCGAGGGGCGCGGCGCCTCCGGTGCGCGGTGCGGGCGGGCCGTTCCGCCCGGTGCGCGGATACGGGCGCGGGGTGCGGGCCGGGGTGTGGGCCGGGGTGCGGGTCAGCCGGTGGGGGCGGCGGTGCTCCGCAGCACCTCGGCCAGGACGGGGGCGTGGCTGCGGTCCACGTCCCTGGTGGCCGTCAGCAGGGTCAGCCGGGAGTTCCCGGCCAGTTCCCGCAGCCGCTCCACCGCCTCGCGCCGTTCGGGCCCGGCCAGCTCGGCGCGGTAGCGCTCGGTGAAGTCCGCGTACCGCCCGGGGTCGTGGCCGTACCAGCGGCGCAGCCCGTCCGAGGGGGCGACGTCCCTGGCCCACTCGTCCAGCTCCGCCTCCTCCTTCGCCAGGCCGCGCGGCCACAGCCGGTCCACCAGCACCCTCGTCCCGTCGCCGGGTCCGGCCGCCTCGTACACCCGGCGCACCCGCACCTCGAAGCCTTCCGCCATGACACCAGCCTGCGCCGGAACCGCCGGCCGCGCACCCCGCCCGCCGGGACGGGGGGCCGTCCCGGGGAGGGACCGGCCGCATCCCGGCCCCTTCCGCGCGACCGTCCGGCGGAGCGCCCTTGCCCGGCGGCGCGGGAAGGGGTTCCATCGGGCGGTGCGAACCGAACACGCGAACAACCCCGCGACGGTGATCGACCGTCTGTCCGCCACCGGACTCCTCGCCGCCCGCCACGCGCTCGCCGACCTGGTGTGCGACGCCGTCGCGGGCGGCTCCTCGATCGGCTTCCTCGCCCCCCTCGACCCCGGCGAGGCCGCGGCCTGGTGGGAGGGCCTGGCGCCCGAGGCGGCCGACGGCCGGGTCGCGGTGTGGGCGGCCCGGGACGGCGGCGGCCGGATCCTGGGCACCGTCCAGCTCCGCAGGGGCGGCATGCCCAACGGCCGCCACCGCGCCGAGATCGCCAAGCTCGTCGTCCACCGGGACGCGCGCGGCCGGGGGCTCGGCCGCGCGCTGCTGGCGACGGCCGAGCGGGAGGCGGCGGCCTCGGGGATCTCCCTGCTGGTCCTGGACACCCAGACCGGCAGCCCGGCGGAGCGCCTCTACCGCTCGGCGGGCTGGACCGAGTCCGGCACGATCCCGGACTACGCGGCCGACACCGCGGGCGTCCTGCGGCCCACCACCGTCTTCCACAAGAAGCTGGGCTGAACCGCCGGGCCCGGCCGTCCGGCCCGGGGAATTCACTGGTCCGGGCGGCGGGGGCCGATTACCGTGGCGGCGGATCCGGCCATGGTGACCGCTCCGGCCGCCCGGACGTCCCGGCCGGTCACCGCGCCCGGCCACCGCGGCCGCCGGCGGTCGTGACCCCGAGGAGACCTTCATGCTCAGCACCCCTCTCGGCGGCGGCGCGGAGCTGCGCCCCCTGGAGCCGTGGCAGGCGGCGGAGCTGGCCGCGTACACCGACCGGGTGCGCGACCACCTGACGCCCTGGCTGCCGTGGGCGCACTCCGTCACCGACACCGGGTCCGCACGGGCCTTCCTCCAGCGCTACGCGGACCGGCAGGCCGCCGACAGCGGCCGGATCTACGGCATCTGGCTCGACGGCGCCCTGGTGGGCGGCATGCTCTTCCGGCTGTTCGACACCGACCAGGGATCGTGCGAGCTGGGCGCCTGGCTGGCACCCGAGGCCCAGGGGCGCGGGCTGGTCACCACCGCCGCCCGCCGCATGATCGACTGGGCGGTCGGCGTCCGCGGCATGGCCCGGGTGGAGTGGCTGGTCTCCCCCGGGAACGGCCCCAGCATCGCGGTGGCCAAGCGGCTGGGCATGACGCACGAGGGCACCCTGCGCAGCGCGTTCGCCATGGGCGGCCGGCGCCACGACCTCCAGGTCTGGGCGCTGCTGGCCGAGGAGTGGCGGGCCGGCGCCGGGCGGGCCGGGAACACCGCCGCGTGAGCGGGGCTCCCGCTAGTGGGAGTTCCGCTGCGCCAGGCGCAGCAGGTGGTCGGCCAGGGCCTGGCCGCCGGTGGGATGACGGCTGATCAGCAGCACGGTGTCGTCGCCGGCGATGGTGCCGATGATCTCGTGGACCTCCGCCTGGTCGATGGCCGAGGCGAGGAACTGGGCGGCGCCGGGCGGGGTGCGCAGGACCACGAGGTTGGCCGAGGCCTCGGCGGAGATGAGCAGTTCGCCCGCCAGCCGCGCCATCCGGGCCTCGCTCGCGGACTCCCCCAGCGGGGCCCGGGGAGTGCGGTCGCCGCCCTCGCCCGGGACGGCGTAGATCAGCTCGCCCCCGGTGTTGCGGATCTTCACCGCGCCCAGTTCGTCCAGGTCCCGGCTGAGCGTCGCCTGGGTGACGCTCAGCCCGTCGTCGGCCAGGAGCTTGGCGAGCTGGCTCTGGGAGCGGACCGGCTCGCGGCTGAGGATCTCGACGATCCGGCGGTGCCGGGCCGTACGCGTGTGGGGCACGGCCGGGCCACCGTGGTTGCTGCCCTGCGCCTCGGTCATCGTCTCGTCAGTCTCCGGATCGTCGGATCCCGTCCACGGCGTCGAGGACGGCGGGGAGGGAGCGGACCAGTGCGTCCACCTCGTCCTCGCTGATGATCAGCGGCGGGGCGAGTCGGACGACGTCCGGCACGGCCGCGTTCACCAGGAAACCCGCCTCCTGGGCAGCCTGCTGCACCTGGGGCGCGACGGGTTCGGTCAGTACGATACCCAGCAGCAGTCCGGCGCCGCGGACCTGGTCGACCAGCGGGTGGCCAAGCGCCCGGACGGCGTCGCGCAGCCGGCTGCCGACCCGCTTGACGTGGTCGAGGAGGCCCTCGGCGGCGATGGTGTCCAGGACGGCGAGCGCCGCCGCGCAGGCCACCGGGTTGCCACCGAAGGTGGAGCCGTGCTGACCGGGCGTCAGCAGCCTGGCGGCCTCCCCGAAGGCGACCGTGGCCCCGATGGGCAGCCCGCCGCCCAGGCCCTTGGCGAGGGTGACGACGTCGGGCAGGACGCCCTGCGCCTGGCACGCGAACCAGTGGCCGGTGCGCCCGATGCCCGTCTGGACCTCGTCGAACACCAGCAGCGTGCCGGTGGCGGCGGTGATCTCACGGGCCTCGGCCAGATAGCCCTCGGGCGGGACGACGACGCCGTTCTCGCCCTGGATCGGCTCCAGGACCACCAGGGCCGTCTCCTCGGTGACGGCCCGGCGCAGCGCGTCGGCGTCGCCGTAGGGGACGTGGGTGACCTCGCCGGGCAGCGGCAGGAAGGGGTCCCGCTTGGCGGGCTGGCCGGTCAGCGCGAGGGCGCCCATGGTGCGGCCGTGGAAGCCGCCCTCGGTCGCGACCATGTGCGTCCGGCCGGTCCGGCGGCCGATCTTGACGGCGGCCTCGACGGCCTCGGCGCCGGAGTTGGAGAAGTAGACGCGGCCGGGCCGGCCGAAGAGCTGGAGCAGCCGTTCGGCCAGGGCCACCGGGGGCTCGGCGACGAACAGGTTGGAGACGTGGCCGAGCGTGGCGATCTGGTCGGAGACGGCCCGCACGACCGCCGGGTGCCCGGTGCCGAGCGCGTTGACGGCGATACCGCCGACGAAGTCCAGGTACTCCCTGCCCTCGGCGTCCCACAGCCGGGCGCCCTCGCCGTGGGTGAGGGGGATGCGCGGGGTCCCGTAGTTGTCCATCAGCGCCTCGCGCCAGCGCCGGGTGAGGTCGTCGTTGCGGGCGCCGCCGGCGCCGCCGGTGCTGTGGGTGCCGCTGGTGCTGTCGGCGGTGGTCATCCCCGCTCCCCCTCGTCCGGCCTGTCCGGCACGATCATGGTTCCGATGCCCTCGTCGGTGAAGATCTCCAGCAGGATGGCGTGCTGGACGCGCCCGTCGATCACGCGGGCGGTGTTGACGCCGTTGCGCACGGCGTGCAGGCAGCCCTCCATCTTGGGGACCATGCCGCTGGCCAGCTCCGGCAGCAGCTTCTCCAGCTCGCTCGCGGTGAGCTGGCTGATCACGTCGTCGCTGTTGGGCCAGTCCGCGTACAGCCCCTCGACGTCGGTGAGGACCATCAGGGTCTCGGCGCCGAGCGCGGCGGCCAGCGCGGCGGCGGCGGTGTCGGCGTTGATGTTGTAGACGTGGCCGTCGTCGGCGCTGCGGGCGATGGAGGAGACCACCGGGATGCGGCCGTCGTCCAGCAGCGCCTGGACGGCGCCCGTGTCCACCTCGGTGATCTCACCGACCCGGCCGATGTCCACCCGCTCGCCGTCGATCCGGGCGTAGCGCTTGGTGGCGGTCATGGTGTGCGCGTCCTCGCCGGTCATGCCGACGGCCAGCGGCCCGTGCCGGTTGAGCAGGCCGACCAGTTCGCGCTGCACCTGGCCGGCCAGCACCATCCGCACGACGTCCATCGCCTCGTCGGTGGTGACCCGCAGCCCGGCCTTGAACTCCGAGACCAGTCCCAGCCGGTCGAAGTGGGCGTTGATCTGCGGGCCGCCGCCGTGGACGACGACCGGCTTGAGCCCGGCATGCCGCAGGAAGACCACGTCCTGGGCGAAGGCGGCCTTCAGGTCCTCGTCGACCATGGCGTTGCCGCCGAACTTGATGACGACGGTCTTGCCGTGGTGACGGGTCAGCCAGGGCAGCGCCTCGATGAGGATCTCGGCCTTGGGCAGGGCTGTGTGCTTGCGGGTGCTCATGACGAGTAGGCGCTGTTCTCGTGGACGTAGTCGGCGGTGAGGTCGTTGGTCCAGATGACGGCGGACTCGCCGCCCGCGGCCAGGTCGGCGGTGATGCGGACCTCGCGGTAGCGCATGTCCACCAGTTCGCGGTCCTCGCCGACCGAGCCGTTCTTGCACACCCACACGCCGTTGATGGCGACGTTGAGCTGGTCGGGTTCGAAGGCGGCGGAGGTGGTGCCGATGGCCGACAGCACCCGCCCCCAGTTGGGGTCCTCGCCGTGGATCGCGCACTTGAGGAGGTTGTTGCGGGCGATGGAACGGCCCACCTCCACCGCGTCGTCCTCGCTGGCCGCGTTGATCACTTCGATGCGGATGTCCTTGGAGGCCCCCTCGGCGTCCTTGATGAGCTGCCGGGCCAGGTCGTCGCAGACGGTCCGCACGGCCTCGGCGAACTCCGCCTCGCCGGGCACGATTCCCGAGGCGCCGGAGGCCAGCAGCAGCACGGTGTCGTTGGTGGACATGCAGCCGTCGGAGTCGATCCGGTCGAAGGTGGTCCGGGTCGCCGCCCGCAGCGTCCTGTCCAGCACGGCGCCGTCCACGTCGGCGTCGGTGGTGAGGACCACCAGCATGGTGGCCAGGCCCGGGGCGAGCATGCCCGCACCCTTGGCCATGCCGCCCACCGTCCAGCCGTCCCCCTCGACGACGGCGGTCTTGTGGACGGTGTCGGTGGTCTTGATGGCGATGGCGGCCTTCTCGCCGCCGTGCGCGGAGAGCTCCTTCGCCGCCCTGTCGATGCCCGGGAGCAGCTTGTCCATGGGCAGCCGGACCCCGATCAGACCGGTGGAGCAGACCGCCACCTCACCGGCGTTGTGGCCGAGCACCTCGGCGGTCCGCTCGGCGGTGGCGTGGGTGTCCTGGAAGCCGAGCGGACCGGTGCAGGCGTTGGCGCCGCCGGAGTTGAGGACGACCGCCGACACCTGTCCGCCCTTGAGGACCTGCTCGGACCACAGGACGGGAGCGGCCTTGACGCGGTTGGAGGTGAACACGCCGGCAGCCGCCAGCCGCGGCCCGTTGTTGACCACCAGGGCCAGGTCGGGGTTGCCGTTGTCCTTGATCCCGGCGGCGATGCCCGCCGCCGTGAATCCCTTCGCCGCGGTCACGCTCACTGCATTTCTCCGTTCGCTTCTCCGCCCGCACGGCACACAGCCGCGGGCATCGTCATCCCCCACCGACCGGTGGCCGCGCGCGCGACGCTCACGGGGCGACTCCGATCGTGGGAAGCCCGGTCTCCTCGGGGATGCCGAGGGCGATGTTCATGCTCTGCACCGCGCCGCCCGCGGTGCCCTTGGTGAGGTTGTCGATGGCGCTGACGGCGACGACGCGGCCGGTGGCCCCGTCGTACGCGATCTGGACCAGCGCCGTGTTGGAGCCGTACACCGCCGCGGTGGACGGCCACTGCCCCTCCGGCAGGAGGTGGACGAACGGCTCGGCGGCCAGCGCCTTGCCGTACGCCTCGCGCAGCCGGTCGCCGTCCACCCCGGGCCGGACCCTGGCGGTGCAGGTGGCGAGGATGCCGCGCGACATCGGGGCGAGGGTCGGGGTGAAGGAGACGGTGACCGGCTCGCCCGCCACGGCCGAGAGGTTCTGCACCATCTCGGGGGTGTGCCGGTGGACGCCGCCGACGCCGTACGGGCTCATCGAGCCCATCACCTCGCTGCCCAGCAGGTGGGGCTTGGGCGCCTTGCCCGCGCCGGAGGTGCCGCTGGCGGCGACGACCACCACGTCGGGCTCGGCCAGTCCGGCCGCGTACGCCGGGAACAGCGCCAGCGACACGGCCGTCGGGTAACAGCCGGGGACCGCGACGCGCCGGGACCCCGACAGCGCCTCGCGGGCCCCCGGCAGCTCGGGGAGGCCGTACGGCCAGGTGCCGGCGTGCTCGCTGCCGTAGAACCGCTTCCAGGCGGACGCGTCCTCCAGCCGGAAGTCGGCGCCGCAGTCGATGACCAGCGCCTCGTCCCCGAGCTGCTCGGCGACGGCCGCGGACTGGCCGTGCGGCAGGGCGAGGAAGACCACGTCGTGCCCGGCCAGCGCCTCGGCGGTCGTCGGCTCCAGCACTCGGTCGGCCAGGGGCGCCAGGTGCGGCTGGAGCGCTCCCAGGCGCTGTCCCGCGTTGGAGTTGCCCGTCAGGGTGCCGATCTCGACCTCGGGATGCCCGGCCAGCAGACGCAGGATCTCTCCGCCCGCGTATCCGCTCGCCCCGGCCACCGCCGCTCGTACCGCCATCGATTCCCTCCTCGCCGATGGCATGACTATACGCAGGTCGGCAGCTTTATGCAATCAAGTATGCAGAGGACCGCATAGGAATGCTGTGGCCGAGAGTTTCAGTCGGGGGACGAGCACGCTCGCCGGCGGATCCTGGTCCCGTAACGCCGTGTTGTGATCAGTTCCGAAACAGGGCCCCGGTTGCCAGTCGGGTGGTGCTGCTGTGCGAATGAGCGCTTCCGCCGGCGAGCGGACCGATCCCGCCCCCGGCGCACAAGCTCTCGCTGCCCGAATCGGCCGAGACGCCGCAGCCCGGCCCACCCGGGGCCATGGCGCAGAGCGCGCAAGGCCCCGGGTGCCAGGGGTGTCGTTGAGGCTCCGCGCGTCAGGACGGCGTCAGGACGGGGCGAGGACGCAGAACTCGTGGCCCTCCGGGTCGGCCAGGCACGTCCACGGGACGTCGCCCTGGCCGAGGTCGAGGTCGGTGGCGCCGAGGGCCCGCAGCCGGGCCACCTCCGCCGCTTTGTCGTCACCGGGGTACGGCAGCAGGTCGAGATGGACGCGGTCCGGCACGGTCTTCACGCCGGGCGTGCGGAGGAACTCGAGATACGGGCCGACCCCCTTGGGGGAGCGCAACACCGCATGGTCGTCGGTCACCTCGTGCAGGGTCCAGTCCGTCGCCTCGCCCCAGAACCGGGCCATGGCCCGCGGATCCGCGCAGTCGACCACCACCACGGCGATCGGCCCGGTGTCCCGGTGGACCTCCCGGGGCTCCAGCACGCAGAACTCGTTGCCCTCGGGGTCGGCGAGGACCGTCCACGGCACGTCGCCCTGGCCCACGTCGGCGGGCGTCGCACCGAGAGCCTTCAGGCGCGCGACCAACTCCGCCTGATGGGCCGCAGAGGTGGTGGCGAGATCGAGGTGCACACGGTTCTTTGCCGTCGTCTTGGGTTCCGGGACGGGAACGACGTCGATGCCGACGACGACCGGGTCCGGCCAGACCAGGCCGCCGACGGGTCCGACGTAGGTGGTCACGCCGGGGCTGTAGGCACTCCAGCCGAGCGCCTCCGCCCAGAACCGGCCGACCGCCGAGGCGTCGAGGGCCTTTATGTTCACCTGCACAGGTCGCAGTGTCATGCCGGCGATCCTATGCACCCGCTCCGCAACGACATCCGCACCGCCGCCGAGCGGAGATCGACTCTCCGACCGACGCAATGGCCGGCTCGCCGACCGGAGCGCTCGGCCCCGCCAGGTGAACCGCTCACTCGCCGGATGAAGCGCCGGGTCGCACTGGCCCCGGCCCCTTGCGGCCACTCCTGCTGACGTCGGGCCGCCTCGCCACGGCACTCACGCACGGTGAACGTCCACCGTCACGACCCGCCGGCCGAAGGCCTCGGTCACGGATGCCGTGCCGGAGCGCCCGGTCGGCCGACCCGACCCGGTGCCGCCGGCCGGTGCGGTTCCGCGGTGCCCTTCGGCCCGCCGCGGCCGGACGCCGGGCACCGGCCCACCGGCAGGTCCTCCCGGTGGGCCGGTCGCCGGTCCCGGAGCCTTCCGGTCACCGGCTCCCTGAGCCGCCGCCGGGCCGGTGAGGCGGCGACGGTGGCGGGTCAGCCCACGGACCCTCGCCTCCGGCGCCCGGCCGGTCCCGATCCCGGCGATGGCCGCGGCGAACTCCTCCGCCAGGTGGCGAGGAGGCCGGTGGTGCGGGCCAGGGGCACCCCGCCCTCGGCCAGGGCGCGCGGTGGAGGAACGGGTTCGCCCGTTGACGTCGTGGAGACGTCCCGGCGGGGGCTGCCGCGTGGGGCGTGGAGTGGTGTTCATGGGCCGATGGTCCGACCCTGACGCAGGGGCGGGGTCAAGCCGGGGCCCGGCGGCACCTCCCGGGAGGCCCCGGAGGGCGGGGGCGGAAAGCGGGTTGAAGTTGACGTTGCGTAAACCCCTAGCGTCGTCATCGCCGACGGATCGGAGGCCCACGGCGATGGAATGGTCGATTCAGGAGATCGCCCGCTCGGCCGGGACCACCAGCCGCACCCTGCGTCACTACGACGCCATCGGGCTGCTGCGTCCCAGCCGGACCGGGCACGGCGGACACCGCTACTACGACGAGCGCGCGCTGGTGCGGCTCCAGCGGATCCTGCTGCTGCGCGAGCTGGGCCTGGGGCTGGCCGCCATCTCCGACGCCCTCGACGGACAGCGGGACGAGGCCGCCGCGCTGCGGACCCATCTGAAGCTGCTCGAACAGGAGCGGGAGCGGCTGGAGCGGCAGATCGAGTCGGTACGGACGACACTGGCCAAGTTGGAAGGAGGCGAACCTCTGATGCCGGATGAGGTTCTCGACGGTTTCGACCACACCCGCTACCGGGACGAGGTGATCGAACGCTGGGGGCGCGAGGCCTACGAGCGGGGCGACCGCTGGTGGCGGTCGCTGTCGGAGGACGACAAGAAGGAGTTCCAGCAGCGGCAGCTCGACATCGCCACCGACTTCGCCCGCGCCCACCGCGCCGGTCTCGCGCCGGACAGCGACGAGGTGCAGGCGATCGCGCGGCGGCACTACGAGTGGGTCGCCATCGGCTGGCAGGGCAGGCGCCCGACCGCCGAGCAGTTCGCCGGGCTCGGGCAGATGTACGTCGACGACCCGCGCTTCACCGCCGCCTACGACCGGCACGGCGAGGGCACGGCGGCCTTCGTCCGGGACGCGATGAAGGCCTACGCCGAGCGCAGCCTGTGATCCCGGTGGGGGGCGCGGCGCGGGTCGCCGCGCCCCCCACCGCCGTCCTCAGGGATCCATGCTGAGCGTCCAGTCCCCCGCCCACCCGGTCAGGGTGATCGCCGACAGCGGGTGGGCGTCGACGCGCCAGTACGTGTGCGGGGGTGCCTTCAGGGCGTAGACCGCGGCCGCGCGGAGCACCGTGGGTTCGACGACCGCGGCGATCAGGACGTCGTGGTCGTCGCCGCCGTCGCAGCCCGGCCGGGTGTCCAGCCAGCCGCCGATCCGCACGATGAAGGAGAGCAGCGACTCGCCGCCGTGCGGGGTCGCGTAGGGGTCGGCGAGCCAGGCGTCCACGGCCCGCGGCTCGCGCGCGGCCACCTCCCTGAACGTGCGGCCGCGCCAGCGGCCCATGTCGCACTCGCGCAGCGCGGGCTGGGCGATCGGCCGCAGGCCCAGCACCTCACCGGTCTCCCGGCACCGCATGGTCGGCGAGCAGTAGCGCAGCTCGGCGCCCGCCAGGTGCGCGTACACCGGGATGGCCCGCTCGGCCTCCCGCCATCCGGCGGCGTCCAGGGGCCGGTCGTCCTCGAACCGCACGTCCAGCAGGGAGGAGCTGCGAGCGGCGGCGAGCAGCGTGATCCGGAGGTGCATTACCGGATGGTAGAACCGTGAACCGGATTGTTCGACGGTCGATCGGCGGTCTTTTCCGGCCATACCTTTCCGGTCACCGGAGCCTCTCGGGCCACCTGGGCCGCAGGGGTCACTGCAGTCCCAGGGTCATCCACCGCCCGGGGTCCTCCAGCGTGCGGAACCCGACCTTCTCGTACAGGCCGTGCGCGTCGTCGGTCGCCAGCATGACGCGGCGCAGCCCGTACGGCTTCAGGTGGTCGCGGACGGCCTCGACCAGCGCCGTCCCCAGGCCCCGGCCGCGGGCGGCGGGGGCGACGTAGACGTCGCAGAGCCAGGCGAAGGTGGCGCGGTCGGTGACCACGCGCGCGTAGCCGGCCTGCTCGCCGGTGACGGTGTCGTACGCCCCGAAGTTGAGCGATCCGGCAATGGCCAGGTCCTGCTTCTCGCGGCTGCGGCCGAGTGCCCAGTAGGCGTCGGTGGACAGCCAGTGGTGGACGCGGGCGGCGTCGAGGCGGGCGGGGTCGGCGGAGATCTCGTACGGCACGTCCATGGCGGGAGCCTGGCAGCCGGGCCGGACGGCCGTCGACCGGTTTTCGCCGGGCGGGAGCCGCCGCGCGGCGGAATCAGCGTGCCGGGTCCGGCGCGGCGGGTTCAGCACGACGGGTTCAGCGCAGCACCTCCTCGCACGCCGCCCGCAGCCGGCGCACGCCCTCGTCGATCTCCGCCTCGCCCGCGGCCGGGGCGAAGCTCAGCCGGAGGTGCGGGGCGGCGGACTCCGCCGCGAAGTACGGCCGGCCGGAGGCCACCGACACCCCGGCGCGCAGGGCGGCGGACGCCAGGGCGGTCTCGTCGGTGCCGTCGGGGAGGCGCAGCCACAGGTGGTACCCGCCCCGGGGCGCCCGCGGCGGCGCGAGCGCGGGGAGTTCGCGGGCCAGCGCGGCGAGCATGGTCTCGCGGCGGCGCCGCAGCTCGCCCGCCACCGTGCGCAGATGGCGGTCCCAGGCGGGGGTGCCGACCAGTTCGAGCGCCGCCTCCTGCAGGGGGCGCGGCACGAAGAAGCTGTCGACGACCTGGATGGCCCGCAGCCGCTCCAGCACCGGGCCGCGCGCGGCGAGGGCCCCGACGCGCAGATTGGGTGAGGCGATCTTGGTGAGGGAGCAGACGTGGACGACCGTGCCGTCGGGGTCGTCGGCGCGGAGCGTGGGCGGCAGCGGGCCCGCGTCCTCGTGCGCGAGGTGGCGGGCGAAGTCGTCCTCGACCACGAAGGCCCCGGCCGCCCGGGCGACCCGCACGGTCTCGCGGCGACGGTCGGCGGAGAGGACGGTCCCGGTCGGGTTCTGGAACAGCGGCTGGCAGACGAAGGCCCGGGCGCCGCTGGCGCGGAACGCCTCGGCCAGCAGGTGCGGCCGGACGCCCTCGCCGTCGACCGGGACGGGCACCGGGCGCAGTCCGGAGGCCCGGGCGGCGGCGAGGATGCCGGGGTAGGTCGGGGACTCCACGAGCACCGGGGCGCCCGGCGGGGCCAGGGCGCGCAGCGCGGTGGTCAGGGCGCTCTGGCCGCCGGCGGTGATCAGCACCTCGGCGGCGGTGACGGCTCCGTCCGGTCCGCCGATCTGCCGGGCGAACCAGGCCCGCAGCGCATCCACTCCCTCCAGCGGCGGACGGTCCCAGGCGCCCGGCCGCCGCCCGGCGCGGGCGAGGGCGGCGGCCAGGGCGCGTTCGGGCCGCAGGGATGCGGGCAGGTAGCCGCCGCTGAGTTCGATGACGCCGGGCGGCGGGACGGTGAGGGTGGCGAGCACACCGCTGGCGTCCGCCCCGCGCGGGACCTGGTCGGGGGACGCCTCGGCGCTGAGGGCGATCTCCTGCCAGGAGGTGTCACCGCTGCGGGGGGACACCGCGCGCGGCCGTGCGCGGAAGGCGCCGGCGCCGGGCCTGGTGACCACCAGGCCCTCGGCGGCGAGGACGGCCAGGGCGCGGGAGACGGTGACGGGGCTGACGCGGTAGCGGCCGACGAGTTCCCTGCTCGGCGGCAGCTTCTCACCCGGAGAGTAGCGGTCCAGTTCTTTACGCAGGGAAGTGACCAGCTCGTCGACACTGCTACGCTGATACATGAAAGCAAACGATAGCGCTACTCTTACCGGCTCGATAGCGGTCCCCGCCGCGGAGACGACCGCGTCCGGCGGGGACGGTGCCGGGCGGGACGCGCGCCGGGGCGGGGGCGACACCAAAGGCATCGCCCTGGCCGCCCTCGGCGTCGCCGCCTTCTCCCTCACCTTCCCGGCCACCGTCTGGGGCCTGGAGGGCCTGGGTCCGTGGACGGTGACCAGCGCCCGCGTCGCGCTGAGCGCCCTGCTCGCGGGCGTCGCGCTGGCCCTCGCCCGGGTGCCGGTGCCCGCGCGCCGCCACTGGCCCGGCCTGGCCGTCGTGGCCGGAGGATGCGTACTCGGCTTCCCGCTGCTGACCACGCTGGCGCTGCAGACCTCCTCCACCGCCCACGCCGCGGTGGTCGTCGGCCTGCTGCCGATGACCACCGCGGTCTACGCGGTGCTGCGGACCGGCAGCCGCCCCTCCCCCGCCTTCTGGGCCGCCGCCGTGGCGGGGGCCGCCGTCGTGGTCGCCTTCACCCTGCGGGAGAGCGGCGGCGCCCTCTCCACCGGGGACCTCTTCCTCTTCGCCGCCCTGCTGGTGTGCGCCGCCGGCTACGGCGAGGGCGGACGCCTCGCGCGCGAGATGCCGGGCTGGCACGTGATCTCCTGGGCGCTGGTGCTCTGCCTGCCGCTCTCGGTGGTCGGCACGGCCGTCGCGGTGTCCGCCGAACCCGTACGGCTCACCGCGCACGCCGTGGCCGGGCTGCTGTGGCTGGCGGTCGGCTCGCAGTTCCTGGGGCTGGTGGTCTGGTACCGGGGGCTGGCGCGCGCGGGCGTCGCCCGGGCCAGCCAGTTGCAGCTCGCCCAGCCCCTGCTGACGCTGGTGTGGGCCGTGGTGCTGCTGGGCGAGGACCTCTCCCCCGCCGCTCCCCTGACGGCCCTGGCCGTCCTGGTCTGCATCGCGGTCACCCAGCGGGCCCGCGGCTGAGCCGGCCGCGCGGGGCCGCGTCCGGGAGGTCGGCCGCCCTCGTCGCGCCTAGAATCGTACCCATCCAGGAAAAATGCCCCGTAAATCTACAGAAGGGACTACTGATGCAGGCGAACGAGGGCGACCTGCTGGTGGTGCACGGCAGGATCGTGGGGCAGCACGACAGGGTCGCGGAAATCGTCGAGGTGCTGGGAACGAACGGCGAGCCTCCGTACCGGGTGCGGTTCGAGGACGGGCACGAGACCGTGATGTCTCCGGGGCCCGACTCCGTGGTGCGGCACCACGCCGAGCCCCGGTGACACCGGCCGGGACGGGAACCGGCGGAAAGCCGGGAGACTAACGGGGCGGCCGGACCCGGCAGCGGTAGTGGTCCTCGACCACCTTGCTCATCGCACCGATCGGGTCCGCCGCCACGTGCTTCGCCGAGAAGTAGACGTTCCCGCGCACCTCGGGGTGGTCCCGGCAGAACGTCAGGTGGCGGGAGAGCTCGGCCGGGTCGTGCCAGGCCGGGCCCTGGGCCGGGTCGGCCACCTTGTACAGCGCCTCCCCGATGTAGAGGTCGACGCCGGTGCCCCGCACCACGTCCGCCCACCAGGGCACCAGCTTGGCGTAGTCGGCGGCGGAGAAGCCGATGTTCCAGTAGACCTGCGGCACGACGTGGTCCACCCAGCGCTCGCGCACCCACGTGCGGGTGTCGGCGTACAGGTCGTCGTACGTCTCCACCCCCGCCCGGGTGTCGGAGCCCTGCGGGTCGGTGGCCTTGTTGCGCCACACGGCGAAGGGGCTGACCCCGAAGCGCACGCGCGGCTTGGTGCGCTTCAGGCGCTGTGACATCTCGCGCACCAGCAGGTCGATGTTGTTCCGCCGCCAGGCGGCCCGGTCCGCGAAGCCGCCGCCGTACCGCTCGTAGGCCGCGTCGTCGTCGAAGACCGCGCCCGCCACCGGGTACGGGTAGAAGTAGTCGTCCCAGTGCACGGCGTCGACGTCGTAGCGCTCCACCGCGTCGAACATCGCGTCCTGCACGAAGCGGCGGACCTCGGGCAGCCCCGGGTTGTAGTAGAGCTTCCCGCCGTAGGCCACCACCCAGTCCGGGTGCCGCCGCGCCGGGTGGTCCGCGACCAGCCGCCCCGGGTCGGCGTGGTTGGCCACGCGGTACGGGTTGAACCAGGCGTGCAGTTCCAGCCCGCGCCGGTGCGCCTCGCGCACGGCGAAGCCCAGGGGGTCCCAGCCGGGGTCCCTGCCCTGGGTGCCGGTGAGGTACTGCGACCACGGCTCGTGGGGCGAGGGCCACAGCGCGTCCGCCGTGGGCCGCACCTGGAGGATCACCGCGTTGAGGCGGCGCTCGACCGCCGTGTCCAGGTGGGCCAGCAACTGGGCCTGCTGCTCGGATGCGGTCAGCCCCGGCCTGGCCGGCCAGTCGATGTTGGAGACCGTCGCCACCCACACGCCGCGCAGTTCGGGCTGCTGCCCCTGCCGGCCGCGGACGCCCAGGGGCTCCCGGGCCGCCGCGACCCCGGCTCCGGGTCCGGCTCCGGTCAGCAGCGCACCGGAGAGCACCCCGGCCGCCGCCGCGCTGAAGGTTCTTCGAGTGAAACGGCCCACTGTGCCTCCCGCTGACGACGCCTCACCCGATCATGCGGGCCGGATGCCGGGCGGGCAACCGCGCACACCGGGACGGCAAGCGCTTCACCATGCGCCCCCACCCGCTTGCGCCCCCCTTGACACCCTCCTTCCGCGGACGCCGTCCGGCCACCGGCACCGCACCACGCACCCCGGGGGCACTCCCCTCCACCGGCCCGTCCCCGTACCGCCCCGTGGCGGACCGGCGCGGGGAGGACGTGCCCCTGCGCGGAAGAGGACCGGTGGCCCGCCGACCGCCTCCGCGGCCCCCACCGCCGCCCCGACCGGTCCCCCGCGCCGCGCGGCGGGGTAACGTCGGTCGGCGAGGGAGGCGCCGTGGCCGGAACCACACGGAGGCGGCGTCCCGGACCAGTGGATGAGCGAAAGGCACGATGTGACCGACATCGAACGCGTCGGAGTGGTGGGCTGTGGCCAGATGGGCTCGGGTATCGCCGAGGTGTGCGCGCGGGCCGGCCTGGAGGTCAAGGTCGCCGAGACCACCGGCGAGGCCCTGGAGATCGGGCGCACCCGCCTGGTGAACTCCCTGGACAAGGCCGTGGCCCGCGGCAAGCTGGGCGAGGCGGAGCGCGACGCCACCCTGGAGCGGCTCTCCTTCACCACCGACCTTGGGGAGTTCGCCGACCGCGACCTGGTGATCGAGGCGGTGGTGGAGAACGAGCAGGTCAAGACCGAGATCTTCCAGATCCTGGACCAGGTGGTGACCCGCCCGGACGCCATCTTGGCCTCCAACACCTCCTCCATCCCGCTGGTGAAGCTGGCCGTGGCGACCACCCGCCCGGACCGGGTGATCGGCATCCACTTCTTCAACCCCGCGCCGGTGCAGAAGCTCGTCGAGCTGATCCCCGCGCTGACCACCTCCGACGACACCGTCGCCCGGGCCGAGGCCACGGTCGTCAAGGTGCTCGGCAAGCACGCCATCCGCGCCCAGGACCGCTCGGGGTTCGTGGTCAACGCGCTGCTGATCCCGTACCTGCTCTCCGCGATCCGGATGCTGGAGTCGGGCATCGCCAGCCGCGAGGACATCGACAACGGCATGGAGCTGGGCTGCGCCCACCCCATGGGCCCGCTCAGGCTCTCCGACCTCATCGGCCTGGACACCGTCGCCTCGGTCGCGCACTCGATGTACGAGGAGTACAAGGAGCCGCTGTACGCCGCCCCGCCGCTGCTGCTGCGGATGGTCGACGCGGGCCGGCTGGGCCGCAAGACGGGCGCGGGCTTCTACACCTACGGCTGAACGCGGCCGGCCGCCACGCGGACGACGGCGGGGCGCCCCCTCCCGGGGCGCCCCGCCGTCGTGCGTGCGGGCGTCGGCCGCGGGCGCTACGCGCCGCGCAGCACCGCGCCCGTGCGCTCGACCGCCGCCGCCACGGCCGCCTCGCGCGCGGCGGAGGCCTCCTCGGCGGTCAGCGTGCGGTCGGGGGCGCGGAAGCGCAGCGCGTACGCCAGGGACTTCTTCCCCTCGCCGAGCTGCTCGCCGGTGAAGACGTCGAACAGCCGCAGCGACTCCAGCAGGTCGCCCGCGCCCGCGCGCAGCGCCGCCTCGACCCGGGCGGCCGGCACGGAGGCGTCCACCACCAGCGCGACGTCCTGCGTGGCCACCGGGAAGGTGGACACCAGCGGGGCCTGCACGGGGCCGGAGGAGGCGCGCTCCAGCAGGTCGAGGTCGATCTCCATCGCGCAGGTGCGGGCGGGCAGGTGCATCGCCTTGATCACGCGCGGGTGGAGTTCGCCGGCGTGGCCGAGCAGCGTGCGCTCGCCGTCGATCTCGGCGCGGAGCGCGGCGCAGCGGCCGGGGTGCCAGGGGGCGTACCGGTCGGCCTCCACGATCAGCTCCACACCGGCCTCGCGGGCGACGGTGCGGGCCGCCTCGACGGCGTCCGCCCAGGTGGCCGGGCGGCCCTTGCCCCACCAGCCGTCCTGCTCGCGCGGGCCGGCCAGGACGACCGCGGCCCGGCGCGGCTGCCGCGGCAGCGCGGCGCCCAGGGAGGCGAGCTCCTCGTCGGTCGGGCGCCGGTCGACCGGCAGCCGGACGGCGGGGGCCTCCTCGCCGGTGGGCAGGAAGACCAGACCGGTCTCGAACAGCGCCAGCCCCGCCTGGCCGCCCTGGGAGCCGCGGCCGTCGTTGCGCCGCAGCGCGGCGAGCAGGCCCGGCAGCAGCGTGGTGCGCAGCGCCGGCTCCTCGTCGGAGAGCGGGTTGACCAGCCGTACGGTGCGGCGGCGGGGGTCGTCCGGCTCCAGGCCGAGCTGGTCGAGGACGGCGTCGCCGACGAACGGGTAGGTCGGCGTCTCGACGTAGCCCGCCCCGGCCAGCGCGCGGCCGACCCGGCGGCGCAGGCGCTGCCGTTCGGTCAGGCCCCGGCCGGACGGCAGGCGCGGCAGGGTGGAGGGCAGGTTCTCGTAGCCCTCCAGCCGCATGACCTCCTCGGCCAGGTCGTTGGGGTCGGTGAGGTCCGGCCGCCAGGACGGCACGGTCACCGTCAGCTCGTCGGAGCCGTAGACGTCGCAGCCCACCTGCAGCAGGCGGCGTACGACGGTCTCCCGGCCGTAGGTGACGCCCGCGACCCGGTCCGGGTGGTCGGCGCGCATCTTGATGGTGTGCGGGCCGCCGGGCGAGACGATCTCGGTGACGCCCGCCTCGGCGGTGCCGCCCGCCAGCAGCACCAGCAGGTCGACGGTGCGCTGGGCGGCCGCGGAGGTGGCCTGCGGGTCCACGCCGCGCTCGAAGCGGCGGGACGCCTCGGAGGACAGCTTGTGGCGGCGGGCGGTGCGGGCGATGGAGACCGGGTCGAAGTGCGCGGCCTCGATGACGATCTCGGTGGTGCCCGCCGTGCCCTGGGCGTCGGCGATCTCGGTGTCGGCGCCGCCCATCACCCCGGCCAGGCCGATCGGCCCGCTGTCGTCGGTGATCACCAGGTCCTCGGGGTCCAGCTCGCGCTTGGTGCCGTCGAGGGTGGTGAGCTTCTCGCCCGGCCGGGCGCGGCGCACGCCGATCGTCCCGTTGACGCGGGAGCGGTCGTAGGCGTGCAGCGGCTGGCCGAGTTCGAGCATCACGTAGTTGGTGATGTCCACCGCCAGCGAGATCGGGCGCATCCCGGCCTTCTGCAGCCGCCGCTGGAGCCAGATCGGGGAGCGCGCGTCGGGGCGCACCCCGGTGACCGTGCGGGCGGTGAAGCGGTCGCAGCCCCGCCGGTCCTCGATCGTCACCGGGTGGCCGTGGGCGTTGGGGGCGGGCACGTCCAGCAGCGCCGGGTCGCGCAGCGGCAGGCCGTAGGCGATGGCCGTCTCCCGGGCGATGCCGCGCATGGACAGGCAGTAGCCGCGGTCGGGCGTGACGGCGATGTCGAGCACCTCGTCGACCAGCTCCAGCAGCTCGATCGCGTCGGTGCCGACCTCGTGCTCCGGCGGGAGCACGATGATGCCCGAGTGGTCGTCGCCCATGCCCAGCTCGCTGGCCGAGCAGATCATGCCCTCCGACAGCTTGCCGTAGGTCTTGCGGGCGCTGATCCGGAACCCGCCGGGCAGGCTGCCGCCGGGCAGGATCACCACGACCTTGTCGCCCACGGCGAAGTTGGTGGCGCCGCAGACGATGTTCTGCGGCTCGCCCGTGCCGTTGGCGTCGCCGACGTCGACCTGGCAGTACCGGATCGGCTTCTTGAACCCCGTCAGCTCCTCGATCGCCAGGACCTGGCCGACGACGATCGGCCCCTGGAGCCCGGCGCCGAGCTGTTCGACGGTCTCGACCTCCAGTCCGGCGGCGATCAGCTTCGCCGCGACGTCGCGGCCGGTCTCACCGGCCGGCAGGTCGACGTACTCCCGCAGCCACGAAAGCGGGGCCCGCATCAGATCTCCATCCCGAACGGCCGGGTGAACCGGACGTCACCTTCGACCATGTCTCGCATGTCCTCGACGTTGTGGCGGAACATCAGCATCCGCTCGATGCCGAACCCGAAGGCGAAGCCGCTGTAGCGCTCCGGGTCCACACCGCACGCGGTCAGCACCCGCGGGTTGACCATGCCGCAGCCGCCCAGCTCGATCCAGCCCTCGGAGGAGCAGGTGCGGCAGGGACGGTCGGGGTTGCCGACGGACGCCCCGCGGCAGGCGAAGCACACCATGTCCATCTCGGCGGACGGCTCGGTGAACGGGAAGTACGACGGGCGCAGCCGGGTGCCCAGGCCCTCGCCGAACAGGGACCGGACCATGTGGTCGAGGGTGCCCTTGAGGTCGGCCATGGTCAGCCCCTCGTCCACGGCGAGCAGCTCGACCTGGGAGAAGACCGGGGTGTGGGTGGCGTCCAGCTCGTCGGTGCGGTAGACGCGGCCGGGGCAGATCACGTACACCGGCAGGTCGCGCTCCAGCAGGGAGCGGATCTGCACCGGCGAGGTGTGGGTGCGCAGCACCACGCCGGACTCCCCGGACCCGCCGTCCTTCCCCTCCGGCCCCTGCACGAAGAAGGTGTCCTGCATCGTGCGGGCCGGGTGGTCCGGGGCGATGTTGAGGGCGTCGAAGTTGAACCACTCGGCCTCGACCTCGGGCCCCTCGGCGACCTCGTAGCCCATCGCGACGAAGACGTCCTCGATGCGCTCCGACAGCGTGGTCAGCGGGTGGCGGGCACCGGCGGGCACGCGGTCGAAGGGCAGCGTGACGTCCACCGCCTCCTCGACCAGGACGCGCTCGTCGCGTTCGGCCTCCAGCTCCTCCTGGCGCCGCTTGAGGGCCTGGCTCACCGCCCCGCGGGCCTGGCCCACGCGCTTGCCCGCCTCGGCCCTGGCGTGCGGCGGCAGGGCACCGATCTCGCGGTTGGCCAGGGCCAGCGGCGAGCGGTCGCCGGCGTGGGCGGCCTTCACCTCGCGCAGCGCTTCCAGATCGCCCGCGGCGGCGATCGCGGCGATCGCCGCGTCCCGTGCCCGGTCGATCTCTTCCGGTTTCAGTGCATCGACCTCGACAGGGTCGTACGACTTGTTGGGTGCCGACATCTCTTCCCGTGCTTTTCGGTTGGCCCGTGCTTTCGGTTGGCTGCTTTCGCTCCGCCTCGGCGCTCCGGCACCTCGTATCGGCGGAGCCGGGCCCCGGGCCGCTCGAAGGTGCCGGTTGTCGAGTCTACGGCGCGTACACGATCGCGATGACGCCAAGGAGCCCGTGGGAGCCGCTCAGGCCAGGAAGGCCGGGGCGCCCACGGGCAGGGTAAATCGGAACTCGGCGCCGCCCGCGGGCGAGCGGCCGACCGTGATCGTCCCGCCGTGGGCCTCGACGATGCCCTTGACGATGTACAGGCCCAGCCCGGTGCCGCCGCGCTTGCTGCCGCGCCAGAAGCGGGTGAAGACGCGGCTCATCGACTCCTCGGGGATGCCGGGGCCCTCGTCGCTCACCGTGACCGCCGTTCCTTCGTCGCCCGTCTTCGTCCGTGCCGGTGCCACCTCTATGGTGATGGTTCCCGCGCCGTGGCGCACGGCGTTTTCCAGCAGGTTGCCGAGGACCTGGTCGATCTTGTCCGGGTCCGCCCAGAGGGCCGGCAGCGGCCGGGTGATCCGGCACGCGAACCGGCCGGGGTCCTGGCCGGCGGCGACGTGCGCCCGCAGGTGGCGGTCGACGGCGGCGGCCATGTCCACCGGCTGGCGGCGGATCTCCAGCCGCCCGGAGTCGATGCGCGAGATGTCCAGCAGCTCGGTGATCAGCCGCGTGACGCGGTCGGCGTCGGCGTCCACGGTCTCCAGCATCAGCCGCTTCTGGTCGTCGGTGAACCGCTCCCACTTGGCGAGGAGGGTCGCGGTGAAGCCCTTGACGGAGGTGAGCGGCGAGCGCAGTTCGTGCGCGACGGTGGCGATCAGCTCGGCGTGGCTGCGCTCCGTGCGCCGCCGGGCCTCGGTGCCGCGCAGGGTGACCACCAGCCGGTGGACCGGGCCGGTGCGGTGGCGGCGGACGTACCGCGCGGAGACCAGCACCTCCCGGCCCCCGGGGAGCAGGAGGTTGCGCTCGGGCTGGCCGGTGCGGATCGCCAGGCCGCCGTAGGGGTCGGTGAGCTTCCACCAGCGGCGCCCGTCGAGGTCCTCCAGGGGCAGGACGTGTTCGACGGGGCGGCCCAGCGCCTCGGCCCGGGGCAGCGCGGTGATCCGGACGGCGGCGGCGTTGAAGCAGACGACCCGGCCCCGGGCGTCGGCGACGACCAGCCCGTCGGGGAGGTCGTCGGGGTGCAGCCCGAGGGCGTCCGGCGGCGGGACGGAGCACCGGGCCGGCGCGGAGGAGGGGCTCTGCGGGGCCTCACCGGAGGCGGCGCGGGACACACCGCCGTCCTGGCCGCCGGAAGTCCTCACGTCCATCCCCGCTCACCCCCTTTCGGGCTCCGGGCACGCCACCCTACTAGCTCGGCGTGACGGAGCGGCACCCTCCGGCAGCGCGCTGCGCACGGGCCGACGCATAGAGGCACACGGCGGCGGCGGTGGCGAGGTTCAGGCTCTCCGCGCGCCCGTGGATGGGGACGCGCACCACCTCGTCGGCGAGTGCGCGGGTCTCCTCCGGCAGCCCCCACGCCTCGTTGCCGAAGACCCAGGCGGTGGGGCCGCCCATGCGTCCCTCGTCCAGTTCGGTGTCCAGGTCGCGGTCGCCCGCGCCGTCGGCGGCCAGCACCCGCACCCCGGCCGCGCGCAGCCCGGTCACGGCCCGTTCGACGGGCACGCCGACGGCGACGGGGAGGTGGAAGATGCTGCCGACGGAGGCGCGTACGGCCTTGGGGTTGTACAGGTCCACCGAGGCGTCGGTGAGCACCACGGCGTCGGCGCCCGCCGCGTCCGCGCAGCGCAGCACGGTCCCGGCGTTCCCGGGGTCGCGGACGTGGGCGAGGACGGCCACCAGGCGGGGGCGGGAGGCCAGTACGCGCTCGAAGGGCAGGTCGAGGAAGCGGCAGACGCCGACCAGGCCCTGCGGCGTGACGGTCTGGGAGAGCTCCGCGATCACCTCGTCGGAGGCGGTGCGCACCCGGGCGCCCGCGGCCCGGGCGGCGGCGACGATGTCGGCGTGCCGCTCGGCGGCCTCCAGGGTGGTGAACAGCTCGGTGAGCGTGGGCTCGCCGCCGCTGCGGTGGCCGATCGCCTCGCGCACGGCCTGGGGGCCCTCGGCGAGGAAGCGGCGCTCCCGGCCGCGGGTGTTGCGGCGGGCCAGCCGCCGGACGGCGGTGACGCGCGGGGAGCGCGGGGAGGTCAGTTCCGGGGCGGCGGCCATGGCGCGGCGTTCTCGCTTCTCGGGCTTCTTCTGCGGGCGGGGCGGGGCTTCCACGGGGCGGGGCGGGTCAGGGCGTACGGGGCCGGGGCGGGCGGATGCGGGGGAAACGACCGGACCCGCGGGCGCGGGGCCCGCGGGTCCGGTGGCGTCCTGCTGCCGTCGTCAGGCGGCCTTCGGAGCGTTGACGTCGCTCGGCAGCGCCTTCTGGGCCACCTCGACCAGCGCGGCGAACGCGTTCGGGTCGTTGACCGCGAGGTCGGCCAGGATCTTGCGGTCCACCTCGACCTCGGCGGCCTTCAGACCCTGGATGAAGCGGTTGTAGGTGATGCCGTTGGCGCGGGCGGCGGCGTTGATGCGCTGGATCCAGAGCTGCCGGAAGTCGCCCTTGCGGCGCTTGCGGTCGTTGTAGTTGTAGACGAGGGAGTGGGTGACCTGCTCCTTCGCCTTGCGGTACAGGCGGGAACGCTGACCGCGGTAGCCGCTGGCCTGCTCGAGGATCGCCCGGCGCTTCTTGTGGGCGTTGACCGCCCGCTTGACGCGTGCCACGTTTCTACTCCTTGTCGCGGGGCCGGCGCGGTGCTCCGGTCGCCGTTGCCACGGCGCCGCCGGCCCGGAAATTCGATGGGGTCCCGGTCTTCGAGGTCCTTCGCCCGGCCGATCGGGGGATCAGCGGGCGGCGGGGCTCACTTGCCGAGAAGCTTCTTGACCTTCTTGGCGTCGGCCGGAGCCATCTCGGTCTTGCCGGCGAGGCGGCGCGTCAGCGTGGACGGCTTGTGCTCGAGAAGGTGGCGGCGGCCGGCGCGCTGGCGCATCACCTTGCCGGAGCCGGTGATCTTGAAGCGCTTGCGTGCACCACTGTGCGTCTTGTTCTTCGGCATGTCGCCGTTCTCTCCTCGTCGGTGCCTCCCCCAGGGCCTCTGGCCTGGGAGGCGCCCCCGGCAGCACCGACCGTAAATCGGCGTGCGGAAGCGTCAGCTGTTTCGGTTGCTGTACGGAGTCCGGGGACCCCGCGGTGGTCCGGCGGCCGGCGGGCCGGCCGCCGGATCATGCCTCGGCGCGCTCCTCGGCGGGGGCCTTGTCCCCCCGCTGGCGGCCGGCCTTGCGGGCGGCCTGCGCCTCGCGGGCTTCGGCCATCGCCTCGGTCTTCTTCTTGTGCGGGCCGAGGACCATGATCATGTTTCGGCCGTCCTGTTTGGGGCTGGACTCCACGAAGCCCAGGTCCTGGACGTCCTCCGCGAGCCGCTGGAGCAGCCGGTAGCCCAGCTCGGGACGGGACTGCTCACGGCCGCGGAACATGATCGTGATCTTGACCTTGTCCCCCTGCTTGAGGAACCGGACGACGTGACCCTTCTTGGTGTCGTAGTCGTGCGGATCGATCTTCGGCCGGAGCTTCATCTCCTTGATGACCGTGTGCGCCTGGTTCTTGCGCGCCTCACGGGCCTTCATGGCCGACTCGTACTTGAACTTCCCGTAGTCCATGAGCTTGCACACCGGCGGACGGGCGTTCGCCGCGACCTCGACCAGGTCGAGGTCGTACTCCTGCGCAAGCTCCAGGGCCTTGGCAAGCGGCACGATGCCGACCTGCTCGCCACTGGGACCGACGAGTCGCACCTCGGGGACGCGAATCCGGTCGTTGATGCGGGGCTCGGCGCTGATGGGGCCTCCTCGGTTGCACCACGCGGTTGCCTGGCGGACAGCCGCGCACGGTTTGCGTTTCGGTATGACCACCGGACCAAGACGCGGAAAACGCCCCGGACGGGACGCAGGCGGGGCTCCTCGATCGAGCGGGAGCACCGCCGCGGTACACCGCGGGGCGCAGCCTGACCTCTTGACCCGCCGACCCGGAGGTCGGTCAGGTGGGAGCTTCGGAGCCTCCACTTGCGGGCCGGATCGCGCTCCTGCCGCGGTGTGCGGCGGTGGACACGGTCCGACCGGTCGATTTCCCAGCATAGCAGGGTCGCGGGCGTGCGCTGCCGCGGGTGCGGTGCGGGCGCCCGGCGGCCGGGACCTAGGCTGGGGCGCACCGTCCAGCAGGGAGCGAAGAGCAACGATGAGCGACACCAGCGACGTCCCGTCCCCCTCCGGGTCCGGCCGTCCGCCGGCGGCCGACCGGTCGCCCGACTTCGAGACGATGACCCGCGACATCGCGGACGTGCCCGCGGTCGAGGTGATCACCACGGTCGCGGTGCACCTGATGAGTTCGGCCGCGGTCAACCTCGGCCTGGCCGAGGGCGGCGAGGAGCACAAGGACCTGGACGAGGCCCGCAAGCTGATCAACGCGCTGGCCGGGCTGGTCACCGCCGCCGCGCCCGACATCGGCACCTACCACGCGGCGCCGCTGCGCGACGGGCTCAAGTCGCTCCAGCTCGCCTTCCGCGAGGCGTCGGTGGTGCCGGACGAGCCGGGCCAGGGGCCGGGCGAGAAGTTCACCGGCCCGGTCCTCGGCCGGTAGCCGGAGCCGGCGGCCGGGGGCGTGCGGCACGCCCCCGGTTCAGTCGCGGTCGTACAGCGGCCTGCCCGGCAGCGCGCCCTCCGGCGGCAGCAGGGCCAGGTCCAGGCCGCGCAGCAGACGGGCGCGCAGCGTCTCGTCCGCCGCCAGACGGGCCGCGATCCGTCCGGCGACCTCGCGGACCGGCGCGCCGGGGTCCAGGCGCAGGGCCAGCACGCCGTCGGTGTCGCCGCCGGGGGCCAGCCGGGCGGCGCGCACGGCGGGCTCGGCGGCCAGCGCCCCGCGCAGCGCCTCGACGACGGCCGGATCCGCCAGGGGGTCGGCGACCTCGGTGCGGCCCTCGGCCAGGGCGCGCAGCGCGGGGCCGGTGAGCTGGTAGGTGACCGGCCCGGCGAGGTCCAGGACGAGGGTGTCGGCGCCCTCCTGGGCGACGGCCCGGAGCGCCTGGTGCAGCGGGACGGCGACCGGGCGGGCGTCGGGGCGCCAGCGGGCGAGGCTGTCGGTGGAGGTGAAGGCGGGCAGGGCCTTCCGGCCGCCGGGCGCGTTGAGCGTGGGCACCGCCATGTCGCTGGTCTTCTCGCGGCGCAGGCCGTCCTCGCCCTCCTCCACCTCGCCGAGCACGGCGACCACCGGCACCAGCAGCCGGGCCTTGGCCAGCGCGGCCAGGACCTCCGGTTCGGCGGTGCGGTCCCGGGCCCAGGCGGCCAGGGCCCGGCTGAGGTCGGGGTCGGCGGAGCCGTCGTCGCCGGCGAAACCCGGATCGGGGATGTTCTTGAGCGCCACACGACGAGGGTAGCCCCGTCATCCGACGGGCCGGCCCCCGGTCCGCCGGGACGTGCGGGCCCCCCGGTACAGCAGCACGGCGCACCCCACCAGCAGGGCGCCCGCGGCCGCGGCGGCGGGCGCCAGCCAGCCGCCGGGTCCGCGCTCGGGCGCCGGGCCCGGGCCGAAGTACTTCCCGGGGTAGGACTCGGCCGCGGGCCGCTGCCGGCGCGGTTCGACGTTCGCGCCCAGCTCGATGGCGGCGGCCGGGTCGACGATGCCGGTGCCCAGGTCGTCGCTGCGCCCGCCGGGCGGGGTGTCGCGGGCGGTCTCGGCGATCAGTTCCTTCACCTGGGCCGGGCTGAGGTCCGGGTGGGCGGCCCGGACCAGGGCCACGCAGCCGGAGACGAAGGCGGCGGCGGCGCTGGTGCCCCAGCCCTCGTAGTACCTGCGGTCGGGGTAGGTGATGACCACGTCGTCGCCGGGGGCGCTGACGGTGGCGTACCAGCGGCGGGTGGAGAAGGGGGCGCGGGCGCCGGTGCGGTCCACGGCGGTCACGGCGATCACGCCGGGGTAGGCCGCCGGGTAGGAGGCCCGGTCGCCGTTCTCCCCGCCGTTGCCCGCGGAGGCGACCACCACGGCGCCCTTGCCCAGCGCGTAGCGCACGGCGGCGTCCTCGGCCGGGTCGGGGTGGGCGGAGGCGCTGTCGTCGCCGAGCGAGAGGTTGATGACGTCGGCGCCGTGGTCGGCGGCCCAGCGGATGCCCTCGGCCAGGGCGCCGCCCCGTTCCTCACGGGCCTTCTTCCGCTGCGGGTCGCCGTCCTCCAGCAGCACCCGTACGGGCAGGATCCTCGCCTCGGGGGCGACGCCGAGGACGCCCTGGCCGTCGCCGGGGCCGTGGCCGCGCCCGGCGATGATCCCGGCCATCGCGGTGCCGTGCCGGGCCCAGTGGCGGTCCCCCTCGCGGGCGCCGAAGCCGATGAGGTCCCTGCCCTCCAGCACCCGGCCCCTGAGGTCGGGGTGCCCGGCGTCGACGCCGGTGTCGAGGACCGCGACGGTGATGCCCTCGCCCTTGGTGGTCTTCCACGCCTCGCGGGCGCCCACCGCGTCCAGGCCCCACTGCCGGTCGCGGATCTCGTCGGCGCGGGCGGCGGGCGCGGCGGCCAGGAGGGACGCGCAGAGTACGCAGAGCACCGAGAGCACCGAGAGCAGTACCGGCAGTACGGCGGTGCGGCGGGCACGGGCGGAGGCACGGGCGGGGACGGGGTGCGGGGGGTTCACGGAGATCTTCACCGGAGGGTTCACGGGGACGTGCGGGGCGGTCATCGGTCCTGTCCGGTCCCCTCGGCGGCTCCCTCGGCGACGATGCGGCGCAGGCCGCGCTCGACGCGGTCGGCGATGCCGCGGGCGTCGTGGCCGAGGCCCGCCTGGGCGGGTGCGGTGGTCTGGCCGTCGATGACGGCCTCGTCCGCCGGCTGCGGGTCGCCGGCGGTGCGGCCGTCGGCGAAGCCGGAGACGGCGTAGACCACGACGGGTGCGTCGGTGAGCGGCCGGACCGTCCAGCTCGCGCGCTGGGCGTCGCCGAAGCGGGCGGCGGCGGTCCCGCGCGCGGCGTACGGGCGGGGCATCAGGTCGGTGCGCCGCTGGAGGTCCTCGCGGTCGAACCGCTCGTGCAGGGCGCGCATGCCGGCGGCGTCCGCCTCGGTGAACAGCAGTCCGACCGTGGTGACGCTGCTGCTGGTCTCGTCCACGTAGGTGGCGCGCAGCAGCCGGGCGCAGCCGACCGGTGAGAGCGCCTTGGCCAGCAGCGGGTCGAAGGCGCCCGTGCAGTCGCCGTCGGGGGCGACCGCGACCCGGATCCAGTGCCGGTCGGCCCCGCCGGGTCCGGCGCCCTCGCCCCGCAGGGTGCGGGGGAACAGGGTGTCGACGGGTATCTCGTGCCACAGCGAGCGCGCCCCGGCGTAGCCGACCGCGGCGGGTTCGCCGGGGTCCCCGGTGAGCCAGGTGCCGGCCGCGGCCCCGCCGAGCAGCCCGAGGCCCAGGACGAGGCAGACGGCCGCGGCGGCCGTACGGGCCGGTCCGCGGGCGGGGCGTCCCGGGGAGGGCGCGGCGTGCGGCGCGACGGCCGGCGCGGCCGGGAGGACGGGCGGCGGCCCGGTCGGTATGGAGGACGCGGTGGCCGCGGTCCGCGGTGGTACGACGGGTGGGAGCGGAGCCCGGACCGGGTCGGCCTCAGTGCTCACCAGCACCCCCTCGCGCTCTGTGCCGCCCCGTCGGCTCCCCTTGGGGGCAGGCCGGTTCGTATCCGGACATCACGCCGCCGACCAGCGGTCGGCGGCGGTGTGCGCGTCACTCTACGGGGAACGGGCATGGTCACGGCAACCCGCGTCCCGCGGCGCCCCTCGGCACGGGGCTGTCCCGGCCCGGCGGACTCTGGCAAGCTGCCGAAATGGCCTACGCGACCGCCGATCCCGCAACCGACCGGGCCCGTTACGACCGGGCCACCGCCCACCTCGACGCGCCGCTGGCGATCGTGGACCTGGCGGCGTTCGACGCCAACGCCGCCGACCTGGTGCGCCGCGCCGGCGGCAAGCCGGTCCGGGTGGCGAGCAAGTCCGTGCGCTGCCGGGCCCTGCTGGAACGCGTGCTGGAACGGGACGGGTTCGCCGGGGTCATGGGCTTCACGCTCGCCGAATCGCTGTGGCTGGCCCGCTCCGGGATCACCGACGTCCTGCTCGCCTACCCGTCCGTGGACCGGGCCGGGTACGCCGAGCTGGCCGCGGACCCCAAGCTGGCCGCGGCCGTGACGGTGATGGTCGACGACCCCGCGCACCTGGCCCTGATCGACGCCGCCCGCGGCGGCGGGCGGGAGGAGATCCGGGTCTGCCTGGAGCTGGACACCTCCCTGCGGCTGTTCGGCGGCCGGGTGCGGATCGGCGCCCGCCGCTCCCCGCTCCACTCCCCCGCCCGCCTGGCCGAGCTGGCCCGCTCGGTGGTGCGCCGCCCCGGGTTCCGGCTGGTGGGGCTGATGGCGTACGAGGGGCACATCGCGGGTGTGGGCGACGCGGTGGCCGACCGTCCGCTGCGGTCGCGGGCGGTGCGGCTGATGCAGTCGGCGGCGCGGCGCGAGCTGGCGGAGCGGCGCGCGGCGGCGGTGCGGGCGGTGCGCGCGATCGAGCCGGAGCTGGAGTTCGTCAACGGCGGCGGCACCGGGAGCGTGCAGCACACCGCCGCCGAGGAGGCGGTCACCGAGGTCGCGGCGGGTTCGGGCCTGCTGATGCCGCGGCTGTTCGACCACTACTCCTCCTTCTCCGGCCGCCCGGCGGCGCTGTTCGCCCAGCCGGTGGTGCGCCGGCCCGGGGTGGGCGTGGTGACGGTGCTCGGCGGCGGCTATCCGGCCTCCGGCCCCGCGGGCCGGGACCGGCTGCCGGTGCCGTACCTGCCGCCCGGGCTGCGCTACGACCCGCGGGAGGGGCCGGGCGAGGTGCAGACGCCGCTGCTCGGGCCGCCCGCGGACGACCTGCTGATCGGGGACAGGGTGTGGTTCCGGCACGCCAAGGCCGGTGAGCTGTGCGAGCGCTTCGAGGCGCTGCACCTGGTCGAGGGCGACCGGGTGGTGGCGACGGTGCCGACCTACCGCGGCGAGGGCCGTACCTTCCTGTGAGCCGCCCGTCCGGCTCACCGCGTCACGGCCTCCTCCACCTCCCTGAGCGTCCCGGGTTCCACCAGCCCGGTGTCCTCCAGGACCTCCATGTGGTCCAGGACGGTCTGGTTGGCCTGGCGTGCGTGGCGGCGGATCAGGTCGTTCCGCGTGGCGGCGCGCACCTCGCCGATGGTGGCGAAGATCTTGCCGTGCGAGGCGCGCAGCACGTTGGCGAAGAGGCGGTCGAACTCGGCGCCGCGGGCGTTCTCCATCTCCCGCACCCACCGCTGCTGTTCGGCGGTGGCCTCGTTGGGGATGGTGACGCCGAGGATCCTGGCGTCCTCGCGCACGAGCTGGTCGAGCTTGGCGTGGCCGTCGATCAGGTGCCGTCCCGCGCGTTTGACGGCCTCGCTGGAGGCATGGGTCCGAGCCAGTCTGCCGGCGGGGATCTCCCACAGTCCGGCCTGCCGGACCTTGACGAGGAAGTCCCTGTCCACGTCGGTGACCGGTCCCGCGCCGCCCGTGCCGTCCCCGCTGCCGTCCGAGCCGGGGGCGGCCGGGTGGTGGTTCTCCCCGGCCCGGCTGCTGCCCGTCTGCAGGGAGACCAGCACGGGGACCGCCACGAGCGCGAGCAGGGCCGCGACGGCGGTGGCGACCACGCGTGGCGGCACCCGGCGCATCGCGGCGGCACGGCGACTGGAACGGTTCGGGCGCATGGCTCCTCCTCGTGGCGCTGCTCGTCCACCGGCGGTACGGGAGGGCCGGGCGGGGCGTTCACCACCGCCGGAAAACACTCACGGAGGTGAGCGGAGAACGGGCGGGGACGGGCGCCGCGGGGGTGCGGACCGGGGGGTGAGCCGCCGTCAGACCTCCATGCCGGGGCCCCCGGTGGCCCTGACGCCCGCCACGATCCGGTCCATCTCGCCGACGTCGGGGGCCTCGGCGTGGATGTCGAAGCCCAGGCGCAGCAGCATCATCCGTCCGCTGCCGTCGGGGGCGGGGAAGACGACCGACTCCACGTACGCGTCGGGTTCGGACCCGTTGGTGATCCGCCAGCGGACCCGGTGGCCCTGCCGGCCCGCGACGGTGACCTCGCCGGAGGAGACGACCTCGTGGCTCCTGATCCCGCCGTAGGCGCGGGTGTCGTAGGACTCCTCGGCGTTGCGGGCGATGTCCTCCTCGGCCATCGCCTTGGCGTCGGTCCCCGTCAGGCCGGTGGCGGGACGCAGGGAGACCCCGCCGCGGACGCAGGTGAGGGTGGGGTCGCCCGGGCACCGGTAGGAGCCGGTCGACAGCCAGATGCCCTGGTCGGTCTCCGTCTCGCGCCAGCCCTCGGGCACGGGCACGCTGACGCCGTTGGCCCGGTCGACCGCGGTGTCCGGGGTGTCCGGGGTGCCGCTGCCCGGTCCGCCGTCCGGTTCGCCGTCGGACGGCCCGCCGTCGTCGGGCGTCCCCTCGGGCGTCCGGTCGGCGCCGGCGCCGGGCCCGGGCCGTGCCCGGCGGTCGCCGGACCCGTCGGAGCCGCCGAGCAGGAGCAGTGCTCCGGCGACGAGGGCGGTCACCACGACCGCGGCGGCGATGACGGCGGCCACCAGCGGGCCGCGCGGCGGCCGTCCCCCCGCGTCCGGGGGGAGGACCGCCGGTTCGTACGCGCCGGGAGGGACGCGGGTGTGCCCCGTCCAGGCGGAGCCGTCCCACCAGCGTTCCGGTGCCGGTCCGGGGCCCGGGTGCCCGGGGTCCGGGTACCAGCCGGGCGGTGTCGTCATGCTCACGCTGTGAACAGTACTGGCAACGGGTCCCGGGTAGGACAGGTGTGCTACAGCGGGGTCACGTAGGCGCCCGAGATGCCCCCGTCCACCAGGAATTCGGCGGCGTTGACGAAGGAGGAGTCGTCGCTGGCCAGGAAGGCGACGGCCGCGGCGATCTCCTCCGGCTCGGCGAAGCGGCCCACGGGGACGTGGACCAGGCGGCGCTGGGCGCGCTCGGGGTCCTTGGCGAACAGCTCCTTCAGCAGCGGGGTGTTGACCGGGCCGGGGCACAGGGCGTTGACCCGGATGCCCTCGCGGGCGAACTGCACGCCCAGCTCGCGCGACATCGCCAGCACCCCGCCCTTGGAGGCGGTGTAGCTGATCTGCGAGGTGGCGGCGCCCATGACGGCGACGAAGGAGGCGGTGTTGATGATGGACCCCCGGCCCTGGCGCCGCATGTGGGGCAGGGCGTACTTGCAGCACAGGTAGACCGAGGTGAGGTTGGTCTCCTGGACCCGCCGCCAGGCGTCCAGTCCGGTGGTGAGGATGGAGTCGTCGTCGGGCGGGGAGATGCCGGCGTTGTTGAAGGCGACGTCGACCGAGCCGTAGGTGTCGTACGCCGTGGCGAAGAGCGCCTCGACCTGTCCGGGGTCGGTGACGTCGGTGGGGACGTAGAGCCCGCCGGTCTCCTCGGCGGCGGCCTTGCCGCGCTCGGGGTCGATGTCGGCGCAGACCACGTGCGCGCCCTCGGCGGCCAGGCGGCGGGCGCTGGCCAGTCCGATGCCGCTGCCCGCCCCGGTGACGACGGCGGTGCGGCCCACCAGGCGGCGGCACACGGGGGCCGCCGCCCCGGGGGTGTTCTCCGGGGTCCCCGTCCCGGCTCCGGCTGTCTCGGTCACTGCTGCTCCTCGGTGCTGATGAAGACGTTCTTGGTCTCGGTGAAGGCGGCCAGCGCGTCCGGGCCCAGTTCGCGGCCGAGGCCGGACTGCTTGTAGCCCCCGAAGGGGGTCCAGTAGCGCACGCTGCTGTGGGAGTTGACGGAGAGGTTGCCCGCGGCGACGGCGCGCGCCACGCGCAGGGCGCGTCCGGCGTCGCGGGTCCACACCGAGCCGGACAGGCCGTAGTCGGTGGCGTTGGCCAGCCGTACGGCGTCGGCCTCGTCGTCGAAGGGGAGGACGACGGCGACGGGGCCGAAGATCTCCTCCACGGCGGTGCGGTCGTCCGGGCGGCCGGGGGTCAGGACGGTCGCCGGGTACCAGTAGCCCGGGCCGGAGGGCACCTCGCCGCGGATGGCGGCGGGGGCGTCCTCGGGGACGTAGGAGCGCACCCGTTCGCGCTGGGCGGCGGAGATCAGCGGGCCCATCAGGGTGGCGGGGTCGGCCGGGTCGCCGGCCGTGAACGCCTTGACGGCCGGCTCCAGCAGTTCCAGGAAGCGGTCGAGGACCGGGCGCTGGACGAGGATGCGGCTGCGGGCGCAGCAGTCCTGGCCGGTGTTGTCCAGGAAGGAGGCGGGGGCGGCGGCCGCGGCGCGCTCGATGTCGGCGTCGGCGAAGACGATGTTGGGGCTCTTGCCGCCGAGTTCGAGCGTCACCCGCTTCACCCGCGCCGCGCAGCGGGCCATGATCTCCTTGCCGACGGCCGTCGATCCGGTGAAGACGACCTTGGCGGTGCCCGGGTGGTCCACCAGCGCGGCGCCCGTGACCGGACCGGCGCCGGGCAGCACCTGGAACAGGTGCTCGGGCAGGCCGGCCTCCAGGGCGAGTTCGGCGAGTCTGAGGGCGGTGAGCGGGGTGGTCTCGGCGGGCTTGAGGAGGACGGCGTTGCCCGCGGCCAGCGCGGGGGCGGTGCCCCAGGCGGCGATGGGCATGGGGAAGTTCCAGGGGGCGATGACGGCGACGACCCCGAGCGGCTCGGCGAAGGTGACGTCGATGCCGCCCGCGACCGGGATCTGACGCCCCGTCAAGCGCTCCACTCCCCCGGCGGCGTACTCCAGCAGGTCGCGGACGTTGCCCGCCTCCCAGCGCGCGTTGCCGACCGGGTGGCCGGCCTCGCGGACCTCCAGGTCGGCGAGTTCGCCGAGGTGGTCGTCGACGGCGGCGGCGAAGCGGCGCAGCAGCCGGGCGCGGTCGCCGGGGGCGAGCGCCGCCCAGCGCTCCTGGGCGGCGGCGGCCCGGCGGACGGCCGTGTCGACGCCGGCGGGGTCGGTGGCGGGGACGGTGGCGATCACCTCCTCGGTCGCCGGGTTGACCACGTCGTGCTCGTGCGCGTGCTCGGCTCGGGTCACGGTCTCGGGCAAGGTCGTATCCCTTACATGCGTTCGAAGGAGCGGTAGCGCTCCCAGTCCGTGATGGCCGTGTCGTACGCCTCCTGCTCGACGCGGGCCATGTTCGCGTAGTGCTCGACCACCTCGTCGCCGAAGGCGTCCCGCGCCAGCCCGCTGGCCTCCCACAGTCCGGCGGCCTCGCGCAGTGTGGCCGGGACGCGTTCGGCGTCGCCGCGGTAGGCGTTGCCGGTGCAGGGCCCGGGGAGTTCCAGTGCGTGGTCGATGCCGTACAGGCCGGCCGCGATCATGCCCGCGACCGCCAGGTACGGGTTGACGTCCCCGCCCGGGAGGCGGTTCTCCAGCCGGTGGGAGGCGCCGTGGCCGATGACCCGCAGGGCGCAGGTGCGGTTGTCGGGCCCCCAGGCGACGGCGGTGGGTGCGAAGGAGCCGGGGCGGAAGCGCTTGTAGGAGTTGATGTTGGGGGCGTAGAGCAGGGTCAGTTCCCGCAGGGCGGCGAGCTGCCCGGCCAGGAAGTGCCGCATCAGCTCCGACATGCCGTACGGGGCGTCGTCGTCGGCGAGGACCGGCCGCCCGTCGGCGTCGCGCAGCGAGAGGTGGATGTGACAGGAGTTGCCCTCGCGCTCGTCGTACTTGGCCATGAAGGTGAGCGCCATGCCCTCCTGGGCGGCGATCTCCTTGGCCCCGGTCTTGTAGACGGAGTGCTGGTCGCAGGTGGTCAGCGCGTCGGTGTAGCGGAAGGCGATCTCGTGCTGGCCGAGGTTGCACTCGCCCTTGGCCGACTCCACCGTCATCCCGGCCGCGCCCATCTCGTTGCGCAGGCGGCGCAGCAGGGGTTCGACGCGGCCGGTGCCGAGGACGGAGTAGTCCACGTTGTACTGGTTGGCCGGGGTCAGTCCGCGGTAGCCGCGCTCCCAGGCCGCCTCGTAGGTGTCGCGGAAGACGATGAACTCCAGCTCGGTGCCCGCGTACGCCCGCCAGCCGCGCTCGGCGAGCCGGTCGAGCTGGCGGCGCAGCACCTGGCGCGGCGAGGCGGCCACGGGCGAGCCGTCGTGCCAGGCGAGGTCGGCGGTGATCAGCGCGGTGCCCGGGTTCCACGGCGTCAGCCGCAGGGTGCCGGGGTCGCCGCGCAGGACGAAGTCGCCGTAGCCGCGCTCCCAGGAGGACATGGCGTAGCCGTCGACGGTGTTCATGTCGGCGTCCACGGCGAGCAGGTAGTTGCAGCCCTCGGTGCCGTGTTCGAGCACCTCGTCGAGGAAGAACCGGGCGGCGAACCGCTTGCCCTGGAGCCTGCCCTGCATGTCGGTGAACGCCAGGACGACGGTGTCGACCTCCCCGGCGTCCACGCGCTGCCTCAGTTCCCCGACTGTGAGCGGGGGTCTGCGGTCTGCCAAGGTGAGGCCTCCTGTCGCTAGCCGGAGCCATAAGGTATTCACACAGACCTTTGAATGGGAAGTAGGTGCCCATGAACGAATCCCCGAGCGGCGCGGTCGGCGCACCGGGGCGGACCGCGGACGGCACGGCCCCGGACCGGCTGGCGCACGTCCTGCGCCCGGTGCGGGCGGGCAACGGCTTCGAGGAGGCGCTGGAGCAGATACTCCAGGTCATCCGGCTCGGCCTGGTGCCCTCCGGCGGACGCCTGCCCGCCGAACGGGAGCTGGCCGAACGGCTGGGCATCAGCCGGGTGACGCTGCGGGACGTGCTGCGGGTGCTCCAGGACGAGGGCCTGGTGGAGAGCAGGCGCGGCCGGTACGGCGGCACGTTCGTACGGCCCCCCGCCCCGGCGGACGCCACGGGCGGGCGACCGCGGCTGCCGGCCGGGGTGACCTGGGCGGAGGTGGAGGACACGCTGCGCTTCCGGGAGGTGCTGGAGGTGGGCGCGGCCGAACTGTGCGCCGCCGAGGGGCTGACCGGTGAGCGGGCGCGGCGGCTGCGCGACGCGCTGGCCGCCACCGGCGACGCGCCCCTGTCCGACTACCGGCGCCGGGACACGCTGCTGCACCTGACCCTGGCCGAGCTGTGCGGCTCGCCCTCGCTGGCGGCCCGGTACGCGGCGGTGCGGGCCTCCCTCAACGACCTGCTGGACCGCATCCCGCTGCTGGTGCGGAACCTGGAGCACTCCCAGCGGCAGCACACCGCGCTGGTCGAGGCGGTGCTGGAGGGCGACGCGGAGGGGGCGCGCGAGGTGATGCGCGAGCACTGCGCGGGGACGGCCGCGCTGCTGCGCGGCTTCCTGGCCTGAGCCGGCCCGGGGCGCGTACCGCCCGGCCGCACGCCCTGGCCCGCGCTCCCCACGCCGATCGCGGCGCCGTCTTCGCGCACGGGGCTTGCGCGGCACCCCGGGGAGACGCAAAGGTATGCGGCCACACCTTTGCCTCGCGCCCACGCGTCCACCCCCACCCACCCCCACGCCCCACGGCAGCCTCACGGCAGGAGCGGCCCATGACCGACGGCACCCGGCCCCGCACCGTACCGCCGACCACCGCCGGCCGGGAGCCCCCGCCCTCCCCCGGGGACGACTACCTGCGGCGCCGCTCGCTGCGCCGCGGCAGTGCGGGCCCGCTGCTGCTGACGGGACTGGGCGTGGCGTACGTCGTCTCCGGCGACTACGCGGGCTGGAACTACGGCCTGGCCGAGGGCGGCTTCGGCGGGCTGGCCGCCGCCACCGCCCTGATGGGCCTGATGTACGCCTGCCTGGTCTTCTCGCTCGCCGAGCTGTCCTCGGTGCTGCCGACCGCGGGCGGCGGCTACGGCTTCGCCCGGCGCGCGCTGGGCACCTGGGGCGGGTTCCTGACGGGGACGGCCATCCTCATCGAGTACGTCCTGGCGCCCGCCGCCATCGCGGTGTTCATCGGCGGCTACGTGGAGTCCCTGGGCCTGTTCGGCCTGACCTCCGGCTGGCCGGTCTACCTGGCCTGCTTCATCGTCTTCATCGGAGTGCACCTGTGGGGCGTCGGCGAGGCCCTGCGGTTCAGCTTCGTGGTGACGGGCATCGCGGTGGCCGCCCTGGCCGTCTTCGCCGTCGCCGCCTTCTCCGCCTTCGACGCGGGCTCCCTCACCGACATCGCGGGCGAGGGGGACGCCGTCGGCGCGAACTCCTGGCTGCCGTTCGGGCTGCTGGGCATCTGGGCGGCCTTCCCGTTCGGCATGTGGTTCTTCCTGGGCATCGAGGGGGTGCCGCTGGCCGCCGAGGAGACCCGCGACCCGGCCAGGACGCTGCCGAGGGCGATGGCCTGGGCCATCGGCGTCCTGGTGGTGCTGGCCGTGGTCACCCTGCTGGCCGCCGCCGGCGCCGCGGGCTCCGACGCGCTCAAGGACGCCGACAACCCGCTGGTCGCGGCCCTGGAGGCGGACGGCGGCGGGCCCACCACGCTCAGCCGGATCGTCAACTACGCCGGGCTGGCCGGGCTGGTGGCCTCCTTCTTCTCCCTGATCTACGCCGGGTCGCGGCAGCTCTTCGCCCTCTCCCGCGCCGGCTACCTGCCCCGCTTCCTCTCCCTGACCAGCCGCCGCAAGGCCCCCTGGCTCGCCCTGGTCGTGCCCGGGGCGCTGGGCTTCGGCCTGGCGGCGTACACCGGGGACGGCGCGCGGATGCTCAACATCGCGGTGTTCGGCGCCTCGGTGTCGTACGTGCTGATGGCGCTGTCGCACATCGTGCTGCGCCGCCGCGAGCCGGGGCTGCACCGGCCGTACCGCACGCCGGGCGGCGTCCTCACCTCCTCGGTGGCCTTCGTGCTGGCGTGCACCGCGGTGGTCGCCACGTTCCTGGTGGACCCCGGGGCGGCGGGCATCGCCCTGCTGCTGTACGCCGTGGCCGCCTGCTACTTCGGCCTCTACAGCCGCCACCGCCTGGTGGCGGCCGCGCCGGAGGAGGAGTTCGCGGCACTGGCCGCGGCGGAGGCTGAGTTGGACCGTGACTGACGTCGTACCGTGACCGACGCGGACCCGGCCGTCGCCGGGACGACCGGCGCAGACGGCCACCACAGCCGAACCGCGCAGACGACCGCCACGGACGTGGCCGACAGACACAGGAGACGCCCGTGCCCGCCCCGCTCATCGGTGTCAGCACCTACCTGGAGTCCTCGGTGCGGTGGGGGGTGTGGCGGCAGCCCGCCGCGCTGCTGCCCGCCGGGTACCACCGGCTGGTCCAGCGGGCCGGCGGGCTGGCCGCGCTGCTGCCGCCGGACGACGCCCCCGGGGCCGCCGCCGCGGCGGTGGCGCGGCTGGACGCCCTGGTGATCGCGGGCGGCCCGGACGTGGAGCCCGTGCGGTACGGGGCCGCCCCGGCACCGGAGACCGGGCCGCCCGCCCGGGAGCGGGACGCCTGGGAGCTCGCCCTGATCGACGCGGCGCTGGCCGCCGGGCTGCCGCTGCTGGGGATCTGCCGGGGGATGCAGCTCCTCAACGTCGCCCTGGGCGGCACGCTGGTGCAGCACCTGGAGGGCCACACCGGCCCGCCCGGGGTCTTCGGCGCGCACACCGTCACCGTGGTGCCGGGCACCGGGCTGGCCCGGGTGCTGTCGGGCCCCGGCGCGGCGGACGCGGTGGAGGTGTCGGTGCCGACCTACCACCACCAGGCCGTGGACCGGCTCGGGGAGGGCCTGGTGGCCTGCGCCCACGCCGGGGACGGCACGGTCGAGGCGGTCGAGCTGCCCGGCGCGGCGGCCTGGACGCTGGGGGTGCAGTGGCATCCGGAGGCGGACACCGGTGAGGACGTGCGGGTGATGCGCGCGCTGGTCAGCGCGGCGGAGCGGACAGCGCGGCGGCCAGTGCCGCGCTGAGCACCCCGGGCGCCTCGGCCAGCGAGGGCCCGTACCACGTCAGGTGCCGTCCGCTGACGAGCGCCGCGGGCAGCCCGGGGAAGGCCTCGGGGCCGTCGCCGGCGGTGAAGCGGTACGGCTCGTCGGGGAGCACGACGAGGTCGGCCCGCCCCGGCTCGTTCAGCTCCCCGACGTCCACGCGGGGGTAGCGCTCGGGGTGCCCGGCGTAGGCGTTGCGCACCCCGAGGCGGGCCAGCACGTCGCCCGCGAAGGTGTCCCGGCCGAGCACCATCCACGGCCGCCGCCACACGGGCACCACGGCGGTGGCGTCGAACCGCGGCCGCACCGCGCGCCAGGCGGCCTCGGCCGCGTCCAGCCAGTCCGGCCGGGGCAGCCCGCAGCCGGCGGTGAGCACCCGGTCCAGCTCGGCGAACGCCTGCGGGAGCGTGCGGACCTCGGTGACCAGCACCGCCACCCCGGCGTCCCGCAGGGCGGCGAGGTCGGCCGGGCGGTTCTCCTCCTCGTTGGCGATGACGAGGTCGGGGGCCAGGGCGGTGATCCGCTCCAGGTCGGGGTTCTTGGTGCCCCGGACGCGGACGACGTCCAGGTCCGGCGGATGGCTGCACCAGTCGGTGGCCCCGACCAGCAGCTCCGGCGCGGTGGCGGCGACGGCCTCGGTCAGGGAGGGGACGAGCGAGACGACGCGGCGGACGGTGGTCACCGCGCCACCGTACCGGGGCCGCCGGGCAGGGGCGGCCCCGGAGGGCCGGTCGGGCCGGGCGGGCGGCCCGGCCGGGGGCTCAGCAGAACCAGCCGTCCTGCACCCAGCCCCTGCGGTTGACGTCGCCGTAGGCGAAGCCGTAGACGTAGTTGCCGTCCTTGGCCTCGACCAGGAACGTCTGGCCCCGGTACAGGGTGCCCATCCAGGCGCCGTCGTTCGGGGCGACGCGGACGTAGAGGTCCTGGGCGCAGACGGTCTCGCGGACGCCGATGGTGCCGTTGGCGGCGTGGGCGGGAACCGCGCTCAGGGCGACCAGGGCGGCGGCGCCGAGGACGGCGCCCACCGCGGTGTGCGGGGAACGGCGGGTGCGGGACACGGGACTCCTCTCCTGTCGGTGCGGAAGCGGGGTGCGGGTCGAGCGGGGGCCGGCCGGCGTCACCAGGAGCCGTAGCCGCCGATGCACTCGTAGCGGAGGTAGCCCCAGTCGTTGGGGCCGTAGTCGAAGGAGGCGGCCCAGCCGTTGTAGACGGGGTGGGCGCCGCGGGTGTGGCCGATCTTGTCGCCGTACGTCAGCGTCCGTTTGAAGCCGGTGGGGCCGCTGGCGCTGTCGTAGTTGGCGTAGAAGCTCGCGGTCTGGCAGACCACGATCGCGTGCTCGGGCGGTACGGGATCGGCGTGGGCGGGCGGGGCGGCCGGCAGCGCCGCCGCGAGGACGGCGGCGGCGACGGCGGGGACACGGCGGCGCAGGGCCATCTCTCACCTCACGGGGATCGAAGTGGTGGGACGTGATCAGTTTTAAAGCATGCCCATGTCAAAGGGAAGAGGGCGTCCCGGCCGCGTGCCCGTCGGCCATGATGGACCCCATGACCACGCCGCGAAAGTGCCTCCTGCTCGACACCGCCTCCCTGTACTACCGCGCCTACTTCGGGGTTCCGGAGTCGGTGAGGGCGCCCGACGGCACCCCGGTCAACGCGGTGCGCGGACTCCTGGACTTCGTCGCCCGCCTGGTGCGCGACCACCGCCCGGACGACCTGGTGGCGTGCCTGGACCACGACTGGCGGCCCGCGTGGCGGGTCGAGCTGATCCCCTCGTACAAGGCCCACCGGGTGGCCGAGGAGGCCGCCGGGGCACCGGATCTGGAGGAGACCCCCGACACCCTGGCCCCGCAGATCCCGGTGATCGACGCGGTGCTGGACGCGGTGGGCATCGCCCGGGTGGGTGCGGACGGCTACGAGGCCGACGACGTCATCGGCACCCTCGCCCGCCGGGCCGCCGGACCGGTGGACGTCGTCACCGGCGACCGCGACCTGTTCCAGCTCGTGGACGACGCGCGCGGGGTGCGGGTGCTCTACCCCGTCAAGGGCATGGGCGACCCCATGGTCGTCGACGAGGCCGCCCTGCGCGAGAAGTACGGCGTGGCGAGCGGGGCGGCGTACGCGGACCTGGCGCTGCTGCGCGGCGACCCGAGCGACGGCCTGCCGGGAGTCCCCGGCGTCGGCGAGAAGACCGCCGCCAGGCTGCTGGAGGCGTACGGGGACCTCGACGGCGTCCTGGCCGCGGTCGACGACCCCTCCTCCGGCCTCACCCCCGCGCAGCGCAGGAAGCTGGACGCGGCGCGGGACTACCTGGCCGTGGCCCCGAAGGTGGTGCGGGTCGCGGACGACGTGCCGCTGCCGGACTTCGATCCGGCGCTCCCCACCGAGCCGCTGCACGCACAGGAGCTGGAGGAGCTGGCCGGGCGGTGGGGGCTGGGCGGCTCGCTGCGGCGGCTGCTGGACGCCTTGGCGGGGTGAACCACCGCGCCCGGACCGGGCCCGGGCGGTGCGCAGGCAGCGGCCGGCCCCGCGGACGTCCCGTGCGGTGCCCGGCGCCGAGGGCGTGCGGCGCCCCGAACCGTTCGACCGCGCCGGCATCCGCGCGCCCGCCGCGCGAGCTGCTGCCCGTCCCGGGCCACCGGCGCCCGGGCCACGGCGAGGGCGGCCGGCAGTCGCCGGAGCGGCAGGGGGACGCGCGGGCGGCGGTGGAGCAGGAGGGGCGCGGGCCGCCCCCCGGCGTCAGCGCTCCAGCCGCCCCGACGGACAGCGCGGCGGGGCACTGACCGGGTTGCAGCGCACGGTGAGGCCGCCCGGCAGCGCCGCGGTGTAGTCGGAGCCGTACCGCGCCGCCAGGCCGGGGACGGGGAAGTCGGTGCTCACCATCTGGGCGCCGGAGTCCAGCGCCGCCCGCAACCGGCTCGTGTCCCCCGAGGCCGCCTCGGTCAGCGGGACGTCGGAGCGGGTCCGGACGAAGTAGCCGCGCTCCACCAGGTCCGCGATCACGGCCCGGTTGTCGCCGGTGGGGTCGTTCCACTTCACGAAGGCGGCGTCCGGGCGCCCGGGCCGCGAGTCGGTGAACAGCACCCGCCCCTGGAGGCTCTCGCGGCCCCCGGCCCGGTAGGCGTCCTGGATCGCGGCGTCGTCGTTGTCCATCAGGAACATCACCTTTCCGCGGGAGGCGGCCACCGTGGGCCAGCCGTGGCGGAGGACGGACTGCTCCAGGGTCTCGCCCCGCCGGCGGACGTCGTCGGGCGTGACGGTCCTCCGGTCGCCGAAGACGGTGCGGATCTCCGCGTCCAGCGCGTCGAGCATCGCGGTGTCCCAGGGCGGGCTCTTGACGCCGCCCATCTCCTCCAGGCGCGGATCGGTGCGCTTGAGCTCCAGCAGGATCGGCACGGTGACGTGGCCGGGGTTCCGCCGGGACCAGTCCCTGACCTGGGTGAGGCACCCGCGCAGGGTGACGCAGTTGGTGCGGTGGTCGAAGTCGGCCCAGTGCAGCACCTTGAATCCGGGCCTGCGCCAGTCCGGGTCGGCGGGCGCGGGCAGGCCCGCGGCCCTGCGGATCAGGGGATCGGCGTAGAGGCCGCCGTCGGGGTCGGGGAAGACGTCCAGTTCGATGCCGCGGACGCGCTGGTCGGCGAACTGCACGGGCAGGGAGGCGTGGCTGTAGAGCAGGTTGGCGAAGTTCGGGTCATGCCGCTCCATCACCTTCTGTTCGGCGAAGGAGACTTCCCGGTGGTAGCTGTTGTGCGTGGCCATCACCTGGATCTGGTTGAGCCTCAGCCCCCGGGCCGGATCGCCGGGCCGGGCCTGGGCCGCCGACGACAGCGTCGCGACGGCCGCGACCGCGGTCGCGGCGGCGGCCCAGCGGCGGATCCGGAGTCTGCTCTCGGTGCGCACATCGACCTCCCGGTGCGGCGGGCACGGGCCCGCGGGGAACGTGGCGGAACACGGTGGGGCGCGGCGGAACACGGTGGGGCGCGGCGGACCGCGGGACCCGCGGGGAACCCTGCCGGGGGCCGACGACCCGCGCGTGCCCGGCAGGTGACGCACGCTTGAACATGCCCGCGGCCCGGCACGCGGTCAACACCGCGTGCCGGGCCGGAGACGGAAGACGCCCGGGGAGGGCCGGTCAGCCGACGGAGCTGTACGCCACCACGCCGCGCAGCAGCTTGTCGACCGCCCTGCGCGCGTTGCGCGCGACCGTGCCGCCCTCCGGTGCCGCCGCGGCGATCTGGCCCAGGACGTCGACGAGCTGCTTGCACCAGCGCACGAAGTCACCGGCGGGCATGTCGGTGTCCCGCAGCACCGCGTCCAGGCCGTCGCCCTCGGCCCAGCGGTAGGCGGCCCAGGCGAAGCCGAGGTCGGGCTCGCGCTGGCCGACGCCCTCGGTCTGGTTGATCCGGTGCTCCTCCTCCAGGGCGTCCAGCCTGCCCCAGATGCGGACCATCTCGCCGAGGGCGTGCTTGGCCCGGCCGCCGGGCAGCGTGGGCGGCAGCGCGTCGTCGGCGGTGCGGGACTCGTAGACCAGGGCCGAGGCGCAGGCGGCCAGCTCGGTCGGGGACAGGCCCTCCCAGACCCCCTCCCGCAGGCACTCGCTCGCCAGCAGGTCCAGCTCGCCGTAGAGCCGCGCCAGCCGCCGGCCGTCCTCGGTCACCTCGTCGCCGCGCAGGTAGCCCAGGTCGGACAGCAGCGCGTACACCCGGTCGAAGGTGCGGGCGATGGTGTTCGTCCGGCCCTCGATGCGGCGCTCGAGCTGACGGGTGTCCCGCTTGAGGCGGTGGTAGCGCTCGGCCCAGCGGGCGTGGTCCTCGCGCTGGTCGCACCCGTGGCAGGGGTGGGCGCGGATGGCCTTGCGCAGCCGGGCGATCTCGGCGTCGTCGGCCGCCGCCGCGCGCTGCCTGCGGCGGTTGCGCACCGGCTCGTGGTGGCCGGCCTTGGTCCGCAGCGCGGAGGCCAGGTCGCGGCGGGACTGCGGGCTGCGCGGGTTGAAGGACTTGGGGATCCGCATCCGGTCCAGCGGCTCCACCGGTACGGGGAAGTCGACGGACGCCAGCCGCTTCACCTGCCGTTCGGCGGTCAGCACCAGCGGGCGCGGTCCGTCGTGGTGCTCCCAGCCGCGGTGGCCCGGGCTGCGCCCCGCCGGAACCCCCGGGTCCAGCACCAGCGCCAGCCCGGCGAACTTGCCGCTGGGCACGTGGATCACATCGCCCGGACGGAGCTTCTCCAGCGAGTCGGCCGCCGCCGCGCGCCGCTGGAGCACGCCCTGCCGGGCCAGTTCGGTCTCCCGGTCCTTCAGCTCGCGCCGCAGCCGCGCGTACTCCTCGAAGTCGCCGAGGTGGCAGGTCATGGCCTTGCGGTAGCCCTCCAGGCCCTCCTCGTTGCGCTGCACCCGGCGGGAGATCCCGACGACCGCGCGGTCGGCCTGGAACTGGGCGAAGGACGTCTCCAGCAACTCGCGCGAGCGGTGCCGGCCGAACTGCGAGACCAGGTTGACCGCCATGTTGTACGACGGGCGGAAGGAGGACCGCAGCGGGTAGGTGCGGGTGCCGGCCAGCCCGGCCAGGGCGCCCGGGTCCATGCCGCGCTGCCACAGCACCACCGCGTGCCCCTCGACGTCGATGCCGCGCCGCCCGGCGCGCCCGGTGAGCTGGGTGTACTCGCCGGGGGTGATGTCGGCGTGCTGCTCGCCGTTCCACTTGACCAGCTTCTCCAGCACCACCGACCGGGCGGGCATGTTGATGCCCAGCGCCAGGGTCTCGGTGGCGAAGACGGCCTTGACCAGGCCGCGGACGAACAGCTCCTCGACGACCTCCTTGAAGGTGGGCAGCATGCCCGCGTGGTGCGCGGCGATGCCCCGCTCCAGGCCCTCCAGCCACTCGAAGTAGCCCAGGACGTGCAGGTCCTCGTCGGGGATGGAGGCGGTGCGCTCCTCCACGATCTCGCGCACCCGCGCCCGCTGCGCCGCGTCGTTCAGCCGCAGCCCGGCGTACAGGCACTGCTGTACGGCCGCCTCGCAGCCGGCGCGGCTGAAGATGAAGGTGATCGCGGGCAGCAGCCCCTCGGCGTCCAGCCGCTCGATCACCTCGGGGCGGCTGGGCGTCCAGATCCGGCTGCGCTGACGCCGCTCCCGCTCCCGGTCGGCCTCGCGCACCAGCTTGCCCCGGCGGCGGTCGCGGAAGGCCGGCAGGCGGCTGTTCTCCAACTGGGCCATGCGCACCAGGTCCGGGTTGACCTCGCGCCGGCCGTCCTTCTCCTCGAACAGGTCGTACATCCGCCGCCCGGCCAGCACGTGCTGCCACAGCGGCACGGGCCGGTGCTCGGAGACGATCACCTCGGTGTCGCCGCGGACGGTGTCCAGCCAGTCGCCGAACTCCTCGGCGTTGGAGACGGTCGCGGAGAGCGACACCAGGGTCACCGAGTCGGGGAGGTGGATGATGACCTCCTCCCAGACGGCGCCGCGGAAGCGGTCGGAGAGGTAGTGCACCTCGTCCATCACCACGTATCCCAGCCCGGCCAGCGCCTGCGACCCGGCGTAGAGCATGTTCCGCAGCACCTCGGTGGTCATCACGACCACCGGTGCCTCGGCGTTGATGCTGTTGTCGCCCGTCAGCAGGCCGACCCTGTCCGCGCCGTAGCGTTTGACCAGGTCGTTGTACTTCTGGTTGGACAGCGCCTTGATGGGGGTGGTGTAGAAGCACTTGCGGCCCCGGCTGAGGGCCAGGTGGACGGCGAACTCGCCCACGATCGTCTTGCCGGAGCCGGTGGGCGCCGCCACCAGCACGCCCTTCCCCGCCTCCAGGGCCTGGCACGCCTCGATCTGGAACGGGTCCAGCTCGAAGTCGTACATCTCACGGAAGGGAGCCAGAGCGGTGGCCTGCTCGGCGGCGCGTCGCCGGGCGGCGGCGTAACGCTCTGCGGGGGACATGTCCTCGGTCATCGTACGTACGAGCCTACCGGCCGCCACCGACGGAACACCTGATCTTTACGGGGTGGTGGACGGGGTGGTGGGCGAGGTGGTGGGCGGGGTGGCGGGCGCCGGGGCGGTGAGCACCCGCACCGCCCGGGGGACCGCCTCGGCCGTCAGCGGCAGGGAGCCCAGCGGCTCGCCGTCGGCGTAGCCGGTCACCCCGCGCGCCTCCAGGGTGACCCTCGCCGCCCGGTGCACGGTCACCGCGGGGTGGCCGAGGTGGGTGCCCCGGTAGACGCGCGGGAAGACCCGCAGCAGGGTGGTGCGGCTGCACTCCCCCACCACGGTGACGTCCAGCAGGCCGTCGTCCAGCCGGGCGCCGGAGCAGATCCGCATCCCACCGCCGTAGGAGGGGCCGTTGCCGACCGCGACCAGCGTCGCCTCGGTCTCCAGCGCCGGGCCGTCGTCGAGCGTGATGCGGTACGGGACGGTGCGCAGCCCGGCCAGTTCGGCGAGCATCGCGATGTCGTAGCGCAGCCGTCCGGCGGGCCACCGCATGCGGTTGCCGCGGTCGTTCACGCGGGAGTCGAAGCCCGAGGCCAGCACGCTGCCGAACCAGCGCCCGCCGACCCGGCCGAGGTCGACGGTCCGGCCGTGCCCCGCCTTGAGGGCCTCGGCGATCACCCGTCCGGCCCCGGCCGGGTCGCGGACGGGCAGTTCCAGGGCGCGGGCGATGTCGTTGCCGGTGCCGACGGCGACGACGCCCAGCGGGGTGCCGGTCCCCGCCACCGCCTGGAGGGCGAGGGAGGCCATGCCGTCCCCGCCGACGGCGACCAGGGCGCCGGTGCCGCCGGCGACGGCCTCGCGCGCCCGCGCGAGCGCGTCACCGGCGTCGGTGCCGACGACCGTGCGCACGGCGAAGCCCGCCTCCCGCAGGACGCGGGCGGCGGGCTGGGCGGCGTGCGCACCGCGGCCACGGCCGGCGGTGGGGTTGACGAAGAGGGTGATCTCGCTGGTCACGCGCGGACGATACCGGCTCAGGTGGCGTCGTCGTACCCGTTCCGCCTGGTGGAGCCGTCATCGGCGGCGCCCTCGGGCAGCGCGGCGGGGGCCTCGACGGGCTCGACGGCGCCGACCGCCTCCGGCGTGTGGTCGAGCGGGGACGCCTCGTCGTCGCTCAGCCCGGCGTAGGGGTCCTTGCGCCGGCGGCGGCGGTCGTTGAGGAGGCAGACCCCGACGGCGGCGAAGTACAGCAGCACGATCGGCAGGGCCAGCGCCCCCATGGTCAGCGGGTCGCCGGTCGGGGTGGCGACGGCGGCGAAGAGCGTGATGGAGACCACCATGATCCGCCACCAGCCCAGCAGCTTGCGACCGGTGACGATGCCGCCGAAGTTCAGCATCACCAGCAGCAGGGGCAGCTCGAAGGCGAGCCCGAAGACGATCACCAGCCGGGTGACGATGTCGAGGAAGTCGTCCAGCGGGATGAAGTTGCCCGTCTCGTCGGGGGTGAACTCGATCAGGGTCCTGGCGGCGGCGGGCAGCGTGACGTATGCCAGGTAGGCGCCGCCGAGGAAGAGCGGCACGCCGGCCCCGACGAAGGCGCGCGCGTACTTCTTCTCGTGGTTGTGCAGCCCCGGGGCCAGGAAGGCCCACAGTTGGTAGAGCCAGACCGGGCAGGCGAGCACCACGCCGGCGGTGAGCGCCACCTTGAGCATGATCGTGAGGGGGGCGACCAGACCGTTGACGGTGATCTCGGCACAGGCCTCGCCGTCCTCGGCCGCCTCGCCGAAGCCCTTGGTGCAGCCGATGGAGTCGCGGACGGGCTCGGTGATGAAGTCGGCGATCTGCTTGTAGTAGAACATCGCCACGACGGTGACGGCCAGGATGGCCAGCACCGACTTCATCAGGCGGTTGCGCAGTTCCCGCAGGTGCTCCGCGAGCGGCATGCGCCCTTCCGGATCCCTCTGCGGCTTCCCCTGTTTACGGGCGGACTTGAGCAACCCACGTCCTCGGTGTCAGTGGTCTTGGGGGGTGTGAGCGGTGCCGGTACCGGGCCGGGTCAGTTCTTGGTGGTCTGCTGGCCCGGCTCGGTCACCGGCCGGGAGCTGGTCACGTCGCCGGGAGCGGCCTGGATGGTCTTGGGGGCGGACTGCTGGGCCGAGGTGTCCTGCCGGGCGGCCGCCTCGTCCTCGCTCTCCTTCTTCATCGCCTTGGCCTCGCTCTTGAGGATGCGGGCCGACTTGCCGAGCGAACGGGCCATGTCGGGGAGCTTCTTGGCGCCGAACAGCAGCAGGATGACAAGGAGAATCAGAACGATCTCCATGGGCCTCAGGTTGCCGATCATGTGCCACTACCTTCTCGCCGGGGCGGCGGTGTCTGTGCCTGCCTACTGGTGGGGACGGGCTTCCTCGTGCTGGTGCGCTGGCAGCGATCGTAACCCTGGGGGGTGAACAGGGGGCAATGCCTCTGCGTCATCCCGGTACGGCGACCGCAGGTCGCCGCCCGCGCACTCTACGAAGAGTACCGTTCCCGCGTCCGGGCTTGGAGAGCGCACGGCGCGGTGCCGCCGGGAGGCCGCCGGCGCTCAGCGTTCGGACCGGGCCCGGGCCGCCAGGGGGGTCGCGGCCCGCTCCAGGTCCTCGGCGGCGCGGGCGAGGCGCTCGCAGCCGTCGCCGACCGCACGGGCCAGGCGCCGCACCTCCAGTCCGACCCGTACGGCGAGCACGCCGAGCACGGCGATCCCGCAGAAGGCGAGGGCGAGGAAGAACATCGGCCAGACCATGGGGGCGAGCGTAGTGGACGGCCCGGCTCCGCCGCCTTCCGGGCGGTCCCGGCCGCCCCGCTCAGTCCCCGTACGCCGCCAGCGCCGCCCGCGCCGCGTCCCGGGCGCTGTCGGCCAGTTCCTTGGGGGAGACGATCCGGCCGTCGCGGCCCAGCCGCAGGGCGAGGCGGCGCAGGGAGGCCGGGTCGGGGGTGCGCAGGGTGATGCGCAGCCCGCCCTCGGGCAGCTCCTCGGCGCTGTCGTGCGGGTAGTACTCGGCGACCCAGCGGCCGCCCGGCCCCACCTCGACGACCACCTCGGGGTCCTCGGCGGAGGGCTGCACCAGCCCCTCGGACAGGTCGCGCAGCTCGATGGGCGGCGGGTCGGACGGCTCGTCGAGCAGTTTGATCTCGGCCACCCGGTCCAGCCGGAAGGTGCGGCGCGCCTCGGACAGGCGGCACCAGGCCTCGACGTAGGTGTGGCCGACGGCGAACAGCCGGATCGGGTCGATCTCGCGCTCGGTGAGCTCGTCGCGCGCCGGCGAGTAGTAGCGGATCCACAGCCGCCGCCGCTCGGCGATGGCCCGGTCCACGTCCGCGAAGACCCCGCCCTCGGACTCGAAGGTGACCGACAGCCGGGAGCTGGCCCCGGCGCTCTCCCCCGCCGCCGCCTCGATCTTGGCGGTGGCGCGCTGGAGGGCGTCGCGGTCGCTCTCGCGCAGTCCCGGCAGGGTGGCGACGGCCCGCGCGGCGACCAGCAGGGCGGTGGCCTCGTCCGCGGCGAGCCGCAGCGGCTCGCCGGTGCCGGAGCCGACCGCGTCGGCGTTGTGCCACCAGATGCGCTCGCCGTCGGTGTCGATGTCGAGCAGGTCGCCGCCGCGGAAGCTGGTGCCGCACATCGGCAGGACGTGGAGGTCGGAGATCAGCTCGTCGGTGGTGATGCCGAAGGCGCGGGCGACGTCCTCCACACGGGCGCCGGGGCGCTCGCGCAGGTAGGTCACCAGGGACAGCATCCGGCGGGTCTGGTCGATGGCGTTGGTTGCCATGTCGGCGGCGTCCCTTCCTCAGCCCTTGGCGACGGCGCGCAGCCGGTCGATCACATCGGCCCGCAGCTCGGCCGGTTCCAGCACGACCACGTCCGGCCCGAACTCCACCAGCCAGGCGTCCAGCCCGTGGCCGTAGGGGATCTCCAGCTCGTCCCAGCCGTCCCCGGCGTCCCGTACCTCGACGGCCCTGGCCCGCAGCGGGTAGCCCGCGCCCTGCCGCAGCCTGATGCGGGCGGTGGCGGTGGCGATCTCCCCGGCCCAGCGCTCGACGGTCTCGCGCACGGTGACGTGGTCGGGGACCTCGGCGGTGTAGGCCCCGGCGCGGGAGCGGACCGGCCCGGTGATGCGGGACAGGCGGAAGACCCGCTCGGCCCCCCGGTCGCGGTCGAAGCCCGCCAGGTACCAGTGGCCGCGCCAGCACTCCAGGGTCCACGGCTCGACGTGCCGGGTCTCGGAGCGGGCGGCGTTGGACTTGCGGTACGCGAAGGTGACCGGCCGCCGGTCGCGGCAGGCGAGCATCAGGGGTTCGAAGGCGGCCTCGTGGACGGGGATGCGCGGCTCCAGGGCGCTGTGGCCGCCGTACGGGTCCCCCTCGTCGGCGTCGGCCAGCGGCATCCCGGCGGCGCGCAGCTTCTGCAGGGCGCCGCTGGCGGCCCCGGCGAGACGGGCCTGCTGCCAGACCTTGGCGGCCAGGGTGAGGGCGGCGGCCTCCTCGGCGTCCAGGGTGATGGGCGGCAGGCGGTTGCTGTCGCGGCGGGCCTGGTAGGCGATCTCGCCGTCCAGGTTCTCCACGGTCTCGATGACCATGCCCAGCTCGCGCAGGTCGTCCTTGTCCCGCTCGAACATCCGGTTGAAGGCGTCCTCGCTCCCGGCCCGGCCCGGTCCTCCGCCGACCTCCAGGTACGCCTCGATCGACGCCCGCAGCTCGCGCTTGGTCAGCGGACGCCGGGCCCCCAGCAGGCACAGCGCCAGATTCATCAGCCGCTCGGCCTTGGCAATGGCCATCGACGCCCTCTCTCGTGCTTCTCCCGATCGTCGACCGTACCGCTCCGGGGACGCCCGGTACAAAGCCGGGGCCCGTGCCGTACGGCACGGGCCCCGGCGTCGTCCGCCCTGCCCCGGGTCCGGGGTGTTCCCGCCCCCTTCTCCCGGGCCGGGACCTCACCGGTGGTCTCAGACGGAGACCAGGTCGCAGACGAAGATGAGCGTCTCGCCCGGCTTGATCCGGCCGCCGGCGCCCCGGTCGCCGTACGCCAGGTGCGGCGGGATGATCAGCTGGCGGCGGCCGCCGACCTTCATCCCCTGGACGCCCTGGTCCCAGCCGGGGATGACCTGGCCGACCCCGAGCTGGAACTGCAGCGGGGTGCCGCGGTTCCAGCTCGCGTCGAACTCCTCGCCGGTGGAGAAGGCGACGCCCACGTAGTGCACGGAGACGTGGTCCCCCGCCTTGGCGACCGGTCCGTCGCCCTCCCAGATGTCCTTGATCTCCAGGTCCGCCGGGGGCTCGCCGCCCGGGAAGTCGATCTCGGGCTTGTCGATGCTCACGAAATTGCTCCTACGAACGTTTTTTCACAACAACCGTGCCAGTCTCGCAGACCCGGCTCCGGCCGCCGGAAGGCGTCAGACCTTACCGACGATGTCCACGACGAACACCAGGGTGTTCTTGGCCAGCTCCGACTGCGGGTTGCTGCCGTAGGCCAGCTCCGGCGGGATGACGAGGAGCACGCGGTCGCCGACCCGCTTGCCGACCAGGCCCTGGTCCCAGCCCTTGACGACCGACCCCGTGCCGATCTGGAAGGCGGTGGCGCCCCCGTGGTCCCAGGAGGAGTCGAACTTCTTGCCGTCCTCCCACTTGACCCCGGTGTACTGCGCGATCAGGCCGTCACCGGCCTTGACCTCGGGTCCGTCGCCCTTGACCAGCACCTGCTGCCTGAGCTCCTTGGGGGCCTTCCCGCCCTTGGGGACGGTGATGGTGGCGGCCTTCTGCTTGTTGACCCTCACCTCGGGCATGCCCTCCTCGGCGGGGGCCTGCTCGCCGCTGACCTCGGCCTTGGCGTCGGTCTTGGCGGTGGCGACGGGGTCGACCACCCAGACCATGCCGTCGGTCTCGTTGATCCCGGCCTGCGGGTTGAGCCGGTCGCCGATGATCGCCTTGGCGGTGCCCTCGACGAGCACGCGGCCGCCGGTCCGCTCGCCCACCAGGGCGTCCATGACCGACGTGGGCAGCATCTGCTGCTCCTCGCCGAGCCGGACGACCATCTGGGTGTGGGCGCCGCCCTTGGCACCGCTCGACTGCTGTTTCCAGGTGTTGATCAGTTCCTGGTCGTTGCCGGTCATCCGGGCGAAGACGTCCATGCGGACGAAGTCGCCCTTGGCCATCTTGTCGCCCTTGCCCTCGGCGATGGTCCGCACGGCGGCCTTGTCGGGGGCCTCCGCGTCCTCGGGCACGGTGACCTTCGGCTTCTCGCCGACCCGGCCGGAGACCTTCGTGGCGGACTCGGAGGAGCCGTCGGAGCCGTCGGAGCCGCACGCCGCGGTGAACAGCAGGGCGGGAACGACCAGGACCGCGGCCACGCGGCGGCCGGCCGCCGCGAGGGGACGGGGGTGTGGGGGGCGTACCCCGGGAGTTTGCAGCATCAGTCCAACTCGTGGTGTAGGAGGTGTCCGGGCGTTCCGGCCACTCTACGGGCCACCCGGTCCACCTCCCACAACTGGCGGAAGAACCGATTTCGTTCCCGGCTCCGGAGGACGTGTCCCTGCGCTGCGGACACGCCCCTCCGGGGCCGGTCACATCCCCGCGATGAGCTTCTCCACCCTCTCGTCCACCGAGCGGAACGGGTCCTTGCACAGCACCGTGCGCTGGGCCTGGTCGTTCAGCTTCAGGTGCACCCAGTCCACGGTGAAGTCGCGGCGCTGCTCCTGCGCCCGGCGGATGAAGTCGCCGCGCAGCCGGGCGCGGGTGGTCTGCGGCGGCACGGACTTGCCCTCGAAGATCTTGACGTCGTTGCAGATCCGGGCCGCCTGCCCCTTGCGCTCCAGCAGGTAGTACAGGCCGCGGCGGCGGTGGATGTCGTGGTACGCGAGGTCTATCTGGGCGACCCTCGGGTGCGACATGGTGATGTTGTTCTTGGCCCGGTACCGCTCGATGAGCTGGTACTTCATCACCCAGTCGATCTCGGTGTTGACCTTGTCGAGCTCCTGGGTGCGGATCGCCTCCAGGGTGCGGCCCCACAGCTCCAGGACCCGGTCCACCACGCCCGTGCGGATGCCGCGGCGCTCGCAGAAGTCGGCCGCCTTCTCGTAGTACTCCTGCTGCACCTCCAGCGCCGACGCCTCGCGCCCGTTGGCTAGGCGGACCTTGCGCTGGCCGGTGGTGTCGTGGCTGACCTCGCGGATCGCCCGGATCGGGTTCTCCAGGGTGAGGTCGCGCATCACCGTGCCCGCCTCGATCATGCGCAGCACGAGGTCGGTGGCGCCGACCTTGAGCAGGTTGGTGGTCTCGGACATGTTGGAGTCGCCCACGATGACGTGCAGGCGCCGGTAGCGCTCGGCGTCGGCGTGCGGTTCGTCGCGGGTGTTGATGATCGGCCGGGAGCGGGTGGTCGCGGAGCTGACACCCTCCCAGATGTGCTCGGCGCGCTGGCTGACGCAGAAGACCGCGCCGCGCGGGGTCTGGAGCACCTTGCCGGCTCCGCAGATGAGCTGCCGGGTGACGAGGAACGGGATGAGGACGTCCGCCAGGCGTGAGAACTCCCCGTGCCGGGCCACCAGGTAGTTCTCGTGGCAGCCGTAGGAGTTGCCCGCCGAGTCGGTGTTGTTCTTGAACAGGTAGACGTCGCCCGCGATGCCCTCCTCGTGCAGGCGGCGCTCGGCGTCGACGAGGAGCCCTTCCAGGATGCGCTCGCCCGCCTTGTCGTGGGTGACCAGTTCGATCACGTTGTCACATTCCGGAGTGGCGTACTCCGGATGGGAGCCCACATCGAGGTAGAGGCGGGCGCCGTTGCGGAGGAATACGTTGCTGCTGCGGCCCCATGACACGACACGGCGGAAGAGGTACCGCGCCACCTCGTCAGGAGACAGGCGTCGCTGTCCCCGGAACGTACATGTGACGCCGTACTCGTTCTCCAGCCCGAAGATTCGGCGGTCCATGAGTGAACATTACGCCCGATGCCCGGTTTTGAAACCGGCTTCGGTGGACCCGTTCCGATCACTTTCCCCCCGGGTGGCGGACCCCGGCGCGGTGTCGGGAACCGCCAGGACACGGCGGGTGGCGAGGAGGACGAGCAGCGCGGCGAGGCCGCCCGCGCCCGCGACGGAGAAGCCCGCCGCCGGGCCGCCCCGCTCGATGACCGGCCCCACCGCGGCCGTGCCCGCCGCGGCGCCGACACCGAAGGAGGTCACCAGCCAGGAGAACGCCTCGGTGACCGTGCCCGTCGGCGCGTGCCGGTCCACCACGACGAAGGCGCAGGCGAGGGAGGGGGCCAGGAAGACGCCGGAGACCCCGGCCAGGAGGGTCATCGCCACGGGGGCGGGGGTCAGCGCCAGCGGCAGGTAGCCGGCCGCCAGGGCCGCCACCAGGGCGCGCAGCCGCGGCTCGGGCTCCCCGGCCCACGTCCGGCCCCCGTAGACCACGCCGCCGACGAGGGCGCCCGCCCCGAGCGCCGAGAGCAGGTAGGTGGAGATCAGGCTGTCGCCGTGGGTGTCGGCGTAGGCGACCGCGGCGACCGCGATCGAGCCGAGGGCGAGGCCGACGAAGAAGAAGGCGCCGAGCAGGGCCAGCAGCCCGCCGGAGCGCAGGGCGCCCAGCCAGTGCGCCTCGCGCGGGGCGGAGCGCCACCGGCGGGAGGGCGGCGAGAGCACCACGGACAGGGCGCCGAGGACGCCCAGCGCGTTGACGACCAGCAGGGCGGCGGCCTCGTTCCAGAAGGCCACCAGCACGGTGACGGCCAGCGGGCCGAGGGTGAACATCACCTCCTGGGCGACCGCGTCGAGGGCGTAGGCGGCGTGCACCCGGTCGGGCCGCCCCAGGACGCTGGGCCACAGGGCGCGCAGGGCGCCTTCCAGGGGCGGGGTGAACAGCCCGGCGGCGGCCGCCGCGGCGTAGGCGAGCGGCAGCGGGGCGATCCCGGCGAGGGCGAGGACGGCCATGCCGAGCCCGGAGAGCAGCGCGGCGGGCAGCATCACCCGCGGCTGGCCCCACAGGTCCACCGCGCGGCCCAGCAGCGGCTGGCCGACGGCGTTGGACAGGCCGTAGACGGCGGACAGCGCGCCCGCCAGCGCGTAGCTGCCGCCCTCGGCCCGGGTGAACAGCACGATGGCCAGGGGGGCGGTGGCGTTCGGCAGCCGGCCGACCAGGGTGCCGGCGAGCAGCCGCATCGCGTGTCTGGCGCGCAGCAGGTCGGCGTAGCCCGTCGCCATGCGTCGGCTCCTCTCCTCCGGGTCCTCCCGGCGGCTTGGGACGTGATGGTGGAGTGTTACGTATAACGTGCTCCGTCATACGTACCATGAGGCAGCCTCCCGGGTCCATGCCGGATACCGGGACGGCACCCTCCGTCCACCGTCCGTCCGCCCCGGGAGCCAGCCAGTGACCACCGACCGTCCCCGGCCGACGAGCCGGGACGTGGCACGCGCCGCCGGGGTCTCGCAGGCGGCCGTCTCCCTGGTGCTGCGCGGCAAGTGGCGCGGCCGGGTCTCGCCGGGGAAGGCCGAGGCGGTGCGCGCGGCCGCGCGGGAGCTGGGCTACCGGCCGAACCTGGCCGCCCGCAACCTGCGCCTGGGGCGGACCCGGACGGCCCTGCTGGTCGTCCCGGCGCTCACCAACGAGTTCTTCGCCCGGCTGCACGCGGGGGCCGCCCGGGTGGCCGCCGAGCACGACTTCGGGGTGGTGCTCTACCCCTCGCCGGAGGGGGTCGGCCCCGCCCGGGACCCCTTCGACTCCGCCGGCGCCGCACTGGACGGGGTGATCGCCTCCTCGATGGCCTCCGAGGCGCTGGCCGCCCTGCGGGCCGACGGCGGGCTGCCGCTGGTCATGCTCGACAGCGAGCCGGAGCGGACCCAGGCCGCGGCGACCGTCAACCTCGACATCGCCGACGGCATGCGGCAGGTGGTGGCGCACCTGCTGGGGCTCGGCCACCGCCGGCTGGCCCACATCGCCGCCGCGGTGGACTCCTGGACCTTCCGGGTGCGGGCGGAGACCCTGGCCGAGGCGGTGCGCGCGGCCGGGTGCCGGCCGCCGCTCGTCCGGCCGGCCGCGCTGAGCGTGACGGACGGGACGCGCGCCGCCCTGGACGCGCTGACGGCCGACCCGCGCCCGACCGCGCTGATCTGCGACGACGACGTGCTGGCGGCGGGCGCCTGCAAGGCGGTGCGGCGTCTGGGGCTGCGGGTGCCGGAGGACGTCTCGGTCACCGGCTTCGACGACCTGGCGCTCGCCCGCGCGGTCGAGCCGGAGCTGACGACCGTGCGGCTGCCCGCCGAGGAGGCGGGGGCGGCCGGGATGCGGGCCCTGCTGGCCGTCCTGGACCGTGCGGAGGACGCGGACCGCGCGGAGGGCGCCGCGGACGCGGGGGACGGCCCGGCCGCCCCGGCGCGGGTCACCACCCTGCCGGTGGCGCTGGTCGTGCGGGGCTCGACCGCTCCGCCGCCGGATGTGCCCGCGCGCCCCGGCGGGCGCTGAGCGCCGGCCGGCGCACGCGGGCACGGAACCGCGGGATCCGCGGCATCACTTCCCGGAGGTGTCCGCCGGGCCGGAGGACTCCTCCTCGCCCTCCCCGGCGCCCTCCCCGGCGCCGGTGGCGGACGCTCCGCCCTCCTCCAGCAGCCGGGAGAGCCGGCGGCCCAGGATGCGCTTGAACTTGCGCTGCTGGGGCCGGGTGCGGTCCAGGACGGCGACCTCGAGCTGGTCGGCGGTGAGGGTGCGCTCAGTGCCGTTGTTGTCCCTGCTCAGGGACTCCACCGCGAGCTTCAGCGCCTCGCCGAGGGTCATCCCGTCCCGGTGGCGCTGGTCGAGGTAGCTGCTGATCTGGTCGGAGTTGCCGCCGACCGCCACCGAGCCGTGCTCGTCGACGATCGAGCCGTCGTGCGGCAGCCGGTAGATCTGGTCGTCCTCGGGGCCCTCCCCGACCTCGGCGACGATCAGCTCCACCTCGTACGGCTTCTCCGCCGCGCTGGAGAAGATGGTGCCCAGCGTCTGGGCGTACACGTTGGCCAGGCCCCGGGCGGTGACATCGGTCCGGGCGTAGGTGTAGCCCCGCAGATCGGCGTAGCGGACCCCGCCGATGCGCAGGTTCTCGAACTCGTTGTACTTGCCCACCGCCGCGAAGGCGATCCGGTCGTAGATCTCGCTGACCTTGTGCAGTGCGCGAGAGGGGTTCTCGGCGACGAACACGATGCCGTCGGCGTACTGCAACACGACCACGCTGCGGCCGCGCGCGATGCCCTTGCGGGCGTACTCGGCGCGGTCCGCCATGGCCTGCTGGGGTGAGACATAGAACGGCGTCGACACCGGCTATCCGTCCCTTCCTGATTCCTAGAGCACGGGGGCCTGCGGCCCGTTGGGCGACTGGAGCCGGCCGTCGTGCACCGAGCGGGCGACCTCGGCGACCTCGTCCTCGGTGAGCTTCCTGAAACCATCCTCCGTGATCACCGCGACGACGGGGTAGATGCGGCGGACGAGGTCGGGCCCGCCGGTCGCGGAGTCGTCCTCCGCGGCGTCGTAGAGGGCCTGGACGACCACCGTGGTCGCCTCCTGCTCGGTGAGGTCGTCGCGGTGCAGCTTCTTGAGCGAACCGCGCGCGAAGACCGAGCCGGAGCCCACGGCCGCGAAGCCCAGTTCCTCGGAGCGTCCGCCGGTGACGTCGTAGGAGAAGATGCGGCCCTTCTCACGGTCGATGTCGTACCCCGCGAACAGCGGGATCACCGCCAGACCCTGGAGGGCCATGCCCAGGTTGCTGCGGATCATCGTGGACAGGCGGTTGGCCTTGCCCTCCAGCGAGAGGGTGGTGCCCTCGACCTTCTCGAAGTGCTCCAGTTCGAGCTGGAAGAGCCTGACCATCTCCACGGCGAGCCCGGCCGTCCCGGCGATGCCGACCGCGCTGTACTCGTCGGCCGGGAAGACCTTCTCGATGGCGCGCTGCGCGATCATGCTGCCCATCGTCGCGCGCCGGTCACCCGCCAGCACCACGCCGCCGGGAAAGGTGACCGCGACGATCGTCGTGCCGTGCGGCGCCTCGACGGCGCCCTTCACGGGCGGCAGCGGACGGTTGCCGGGGAGCTGTTCGGGCGCGTACTCGGACAGGAAGTCCATGAACGAGGACGAGCCCGGCGTCAGGAAGGCAGCCGGCAGACGCCCTGAGCTACGAGTGTTGGCTTCCACACGTTTCCTTCCACCAGATCATGAGAACAGATCATCGATCACTGCACGGACCTTACCCCCGGCGACTGATGTCATCCGTCCCGCACCCCCGCCTGTGCGGGGGTGCGGGACGGGGGGACACGCCTTACTCTCCGCCCTTCTGCACGAAGGACCGCACGAAGTCCTCGGCGTTCTCCTCCAGCACGTCGTCGATCTCGTCCAGCACGGAGTCCACCTCGTCCGACAGCGCCTCGTGGCGCTCCTTGAGGTCCTCCGAGACCTGGGCGTCCTGCGCCTGCTCGTCGACCTCCTCGGTGGAGCGTGTCGCCCTCTGCTGGCCGCCGGTGTCCTTGGTCGCCATATACCTCACCCCGCTCGGTTGGACGGTACAAGATCGGACCCTACAAGCCGGGTCCGACATCGACCCTCTCCTGTCACTGACGAGTCACTGCCTACAACGTCCGGAAGCCACCTCCATGATTCCCCCATCCGGAGATGTTCAGCCGTCCGCCGCCCGCCGACTGCCCCGGTCCCCGCCCCGGCCTCAGCCTCCCGAGAGCGTCCGGACCAGCTCCTCCGCCGTGCGGCAGCGGTCCAGCAGGTCCTTGACGTGGGCGCGCGTGCCGCGCAGCGGCTCCAGGGTGGGTACCCGCTGGAGCGAGTCCCGACCGGGCAGATCGAAGATCACCGAGTCCCAGGACGCGGCGGCCACGGCGTCGGCGTACTGCTCCAGGCAGCGGCCGCGGAAGTAGGCCCTGGTGTCCTCCGGAGGCTTGCTGCGGGCCCGCTCCACCTCGGCCTCGTCCAGCAGCCGCTTCATCCGGCCGCGGGCCACCAGACGGTTGTACAGGCCCTTGTCGGGGCGTACGTCGGCGTACTGCAGGTCCACCAGGTGCAGCCGGGCGGCGTCCCAGTCCAGGCCGTCGCGGCGGCGGTAGCCCTCCATCAGCTCCTTCTTGGCCACCCAGTCCAGCTCGCCCGCCAGGCTCATCGGGTCCGTCTCCAGGCGTCCCAGGACGTCCTCCCAGCGGGCCAGCACGTCCCTGGTCTGCTCGTCGGCGTCCGCGCCCCAGCGCTCCTCCACGTACTTGCGGGCCAGCTCGTAGTACTCCATCTGGAGCTGGACCGCGGTCAGCTTCCGCCCGCTGCGCAGCGTGACCAGCCGGCGCAGCGACGGGTCGTGGCTGACCTGGTGCAGGGTGCGCACGGGCTGGTCCACGGCGAGGTCGACGGCGATGAAGCCGTCCTCGATCATGGACAGCACCAGGGAGGTGGTGCCGAGCTTGAGGTAGGTGGAGATCTCCGACAGGTTGGCGTCGCCGACGATCACGTGCAGCCGGCGGTACTTCTCCGCGTCGGCGTGCGGCTCGTCGCGGGTGTTGATGATGGGCCGCTTGAGCGTGGTCTCCAGACCGACCTCGACCTCGAAGTAGTCGGCGCGCTGACTGATCTGGAAGCCGTGCTCGGAGCCGTCCTGGCCGATCCCGACCCGTCCGGCGCCGGTGACGACCTGGCGGGAGACGAAGAAGGGCGTCAGGTGGCGCACGATGTCCGAGAAGGGGGTCTCCCGCTTCATCAGGTAGTTCTCGTGCGTCCCGTAGGAGGCGCCCTTGTTGTCGGTGTTGTTCTTGTAGAGGTGGATCGGCTGGGCGCCGGGCACCTCGGCGGCACGGCGGGCGGCCTCGGCCATGATCCGCTCGCCCGCCTTGTCCCACAGCACGGCGTCGCGCGGGTTGGTGACCTCGGGCGCGCTGTACTCGGGGTGCGCGTGGTCCACGTACAGTCGCGCACCGTTGGTGAGGATCACGTTCGCCAGGCCGATGTCCTCGTCCGTGAGCTGGCTGGCATCGGCGGCCTCGCGCGCGAGATCGAATCCCCGGGCGTCCCGCAGCGGGTTCTCCTCCTCGAAGTCCCAGCGGGCGCGGCGCGCCCGGTGCATCGCCGCCGCGTAGGCGTTGACGACCTGGGATGAGGTGAGCATGGCATTGGCGTTCGGGTGGCCGGGGACGGAGATCCCGTACTCCGTCTCGATGCCCATTACTCGCCGTACGGTCATGCGGCCCTCCTTGCCCGGCGGCGGCCCGCCGTTGGGCCGCCGCTCAAGTCCCGCTGCGCATCCGGCCCGTATGCGGTCCCCGGTCCCGCACTGCGCGAGGCGTCAGTACGGACGAGCCTAGGACGGACGGGCCGCGGTTGGGAGATCACTGCGGACTTCACCGCTTTTCCTTGGAAAAGATCCGGCTGCGGATGCCTTTCCCCTCCCGGCGGGAGGGGAATCCAGGCATCCGCAGCCGGACGGTGTCTTGTTACAGGTACTGGCCGGTGTTGGCCACCGTGTCGATGGAGCGTCCGGTGTCCGCGCCCTGCTTCCCGGTGACGAGGGTGCGGATGAAGACGATCCGCTCGCCCTTCTTGCCGGAGATGCGGGCCCAGTCGTCGGGGTTGGTGGTGTTGGGCAGGTCCTCGTTCTCCTTGAACTCGTCCACGCAGGCGGCGAGCAGGTGGGAGACCCTGAGGCCCTTCTGGTTGTGGTCGAGGTAGGCCTTGATCGCCATCTTCTTGGCCCGGTCGACGATGTTCTGGATCATCGCGCCGGAGTTGAAGTCCTTGAAGTACAGGACCTCCTTGTCACCGTTGGCGTAGGTGACCTCCAGGAAGCGGTTCTCCTCCGACTCCGCGTACATGTGCTCGACGACCGTCTGGATCATCGCGGCGACGGTGGCCTCGGGGTCGTTGTTGTGCTCCGCGAGGTCCTCCGGGTGCAGCGGGAGGTTCGGCGTCAGGTACTTCGAGAAGATGTCCTTGGCGGCCTCGGCGTCCGGACGCTCGATCTTGATCTTCACATCGAGGCGGCCGGGACGCAGGATCGCCGGGTCGATCATGTCCTCGCGGTTGGAGGCGCCGATGACGATGACGTTCTCCAGGCCCTCCACACCGTCGATCTCCGACAGCAGCTGCGGGACGATGGTGTTCTCCACGTCCGAGCTGACCCCGGAGCCGCGGGTGCGGAAGAGGGAGTCCATCTCGTCGAAGAAGACGATGACGGGCGTGCCCTCGCTCGCCTTCTCCCGGGCCCGCTGGAAGACCAGCCGGATGTGCCGCTCGGTCTCGCCGACGTACTTGTTGAGCAGCTCGGGGCCCTTGATGTTGAGGAAGTAGCTCTTCCCCTGGGGCCGCCCGGTCACCTCGGCGACCTTCTTGGCAAGGGAGTTGGCGACGGCCTTGGCGATCAGTGTCTTGCCGCAGCCGGGCGGGCCGTACAGCAGCACGCCCTTGGGGGGACGGAGTTCGTGCTCCTTGAACAGGTCCGGGTAGAGGTAGGGCAGCTCCACCGCGTCGCGGATCAGCTCGATCTGCCCGCCCAGGCCACCGATCTTGGTGTAGTCGATGTCCGGGACCTCTTCGAGGACGAGCTCCTCGACCTCGCTCTTGGGGACGACCTCGTAGACGTACCCCGAGCGCGGTTCCAGCAGCAGGGCGTCACCGGCACGCAGCGTGACGTCCATCAGCGGCTCGGCGAGCCGCACCACACGCTCCTCGTCGGTGTGCCCTATGACCAGGGCGCGCTCGCCGTCCTCCAGGACCTCCTTGAGGGTGACGATGTCCCCGGCGCGTTCGAAGTCCATGGCCTCGACCACGTTGAGCGCCTCGTTGAGCATGACCTCCTGGCCACGCTTGAGCTCATCGAGGTCGATGCTGGGGCTGACGTTCACCCGGAGCTTGCGCCCGCCGGTGAAGATGTCGGCCGTACCGTCCTCGTTCGCCTGCAGAAAGACCCCGAAGCCGGCCGGTGGCTGAGCCAGCCGGTCGACCTCCTCCTTGAGGGCCACGATCTGGTCGCGGGCCTCACGGAGGGTGTTGGCGAGCCGCTCGTTCTGTGCGGACACGCCGGCCAGGTTCGTCTGCAGCTCGACGATCCGCTCCTCGAGAATCCGAGTGTGGCGCGGAGAGTCGGCGAGCTTGCGGCGCAGGACGGCGATCTCCTGCTCGAGATGGGCAACCTGGCCGGCCGGGTCGTCGGACCCCCGTTCGGGCCGGATGCCGCGGTTGATGTCGTCGTCGTGGGCTGCCACGGTCCTCACCTCCTCCAAGGGGAGCTGGACGCTTCCTGACCCTACCTGGACCGGTGGGGGTTGAAACCCCTAGATCACAAAGACGGTCGGGGTGTGTCCGATCTTCACCCTTGCGCACTCCCTTACCCCGGGTGAATACCCACCCAACACCGCCGGAAAGCGGCCGGTTGTATCGTCAAGACCGTCAACCCCCGCCATGGGTGGCTCTATTCCGCCGAAGTCATATCAACATTCCGTCACACGGTCCGGTCACGAGCGCAGGAACGGCAGGCAACAGCATGGGCGCGCGAAACGAGCAGCTCACCGACATGGAAGTCTGGATCGACCAGGATCTCTGCACCGGGGACGGCATCTGCGCGCAGTACGCGCCGGACGTCTTCGAGCTGGACGTCGACGGGCTCGCCTACGTCAAGGCGCCCGCTCCCGAGGGCGGGGAGGCGGAGTTGCTGACGGAGCCGGGGGCGACCGCCCCCGTACCGCTGCCGCTGCTGAACGACGTGGTGGATTCGGCCAGGGAGTGCCCGGGCGAGTGCATCCACGTGCGGCGGGTCTCGGACAAGGTCGAGGTGTACGGCCCCGACGCACCGTGACGGATCACACACCGCGCGCCGTCGGCGCGGCCCTGAGCACGAACTTCCCGCCCCGCCAGTTCCATTCGACGTCCCGCGCCATGTCGGGGCAGCAGCGGGGCACCTCGTCCGAGGAGTAGCCGAGCAGCCGGGCGAAGACCGTGCCGCCGCGGACGGTGAGGTCCTGGACGGCCATCCCCTCCTCGGGGTCCACCAGGGTCTCGGCGACCCGCGGCCGGCCGCCCTCGCGCTCCGGGTGCGCCAGGACGTACATCCCGCTGGGCGGGGTGCCGATGCCCGCGGCGCAGCGGACCACCGCGACGGTCTCGGCCCGCCCGTCGCCGTCGAAGTCCACCGCGGCCCTGTCGGTCACCTCGGGCTCCGACGGGCCGCAGTCCAGCGGGTAACGGGCCGTGTCCGCGTCCGGGCCGGGGGTCACCGCGGCGGTGTCCGGCGCCGGGGTGGCAGTGGCGCCGGCGGGCCTCAGGAGCGCGGAGCCGCCCAGCACGGCGCCCAGCGCCGCGGCCGTGACGATCCAGTGCACCGCACGCGTGCGGGTGTGGGGCGGCGCGGGCCGGGAAGGCGGCGGGGTGGACGGGCGGGAGGGCTGGGGAGGGACGACCGGGGAGGTGGTGGAGTGGACGGTCTGGGAGGAGACCTGGGAGGAGACAGAGCCTGCCGGAAGCTGCACGCGGGACGACTCCTGTGAATGCGAGGCGGCCGGGGGTGCCCAGCATCGTGCCACACGTCACACCGCGGCGGAACGGCCGGGTTCCCCTTCGCGCGTACGGACCGCCGACGGGGTGCCGGACGCGCCACCGCCGCCGGGTTCCGTGCGGAACCCGGCGGCGGTGGCGTGCCGTTGTGCGGGGGTCTCCGGGGGCGGCCCGGACCGGTCAGCCCCGGCCCGAGCCGCCGTCCGCGGCCGGAGCGCCGCCGCTCCCGCCGCCCGGCCCGGTGTAGTCCTCCCCGTAGGCGCCCTTCGCCGGACGG
>NZ_DASQNP010000105.1:0-33021 GCF_035644915.1 Streptomyces sp. | reverse complement strand
TGCCGCCGCCGAAGGGGCCGTTGATCCGGATGAGCACGGGGGCGACGGTAGCAGCCCCGGCCACCGCCGCCCCGTGCCCGCCGGCCCTACCGCCGCGGGCCGCGCTTGCGCTCCATCATGTGGCGGCCGAGCGCCTGCTTCTGCTTCCAGTCGCGCCGCAGCTCCGAGCGCAGCCGGGCGTCGGTGCGGGCCGCGAGGTACTGGTTCTCGCGCAGCAGCTTGCGGTAGCTCTCCAGGCGGCGTTCGGGCAGGGTGCCGTCGTCGACGGCGGCGAGGACGGCACAGCCCGGCTCGGCGGCGTGCGCGCAGTCGTGGAAGCGGCAGGCGCGCGCCAGTTCCTCGATGTCGGGGAACGTCCGGCCGACGCCGTCCCCGGCGTCCCACAGGCCGACGCCGCGCAGCCCCGGGGTGTCGATGAGGACCCCGCCGCCGGGCAGTGCGAACAACTCGCGGGCGGTCGTGGTGTGCCGTCCCTTGCCGTCGCGCGCCCGGGTCTCCTGAACGGCCAGCACCTCCTGCCCGACCAGCGCGTTGACCAGGGTGGACTTGCCCGCTCCGGACTGCCCGAGCAGGACGGCGGTGCCGCCGCCGAGCGCGGCGGCGAGCACGTCCAGCCCCTCCCCGGTGACCGCGCTGACGGGCAGCACCGTCACGCCGGGTGCCGCGGCCTCGGCGTCGGCGACGGCGTGGGCGGTGTCCGGGGCCAGGTCGGTCTTGGTGAGGACGACCAGCGGCTGGGCGCCGCTCTCCCAGGCCAGGGCGAGGAACCTCTCCAGCCGTCCCAGGTCGGGTTCGACGGCCAGGGAGACGGCGATGACGGCGTGGTCGACGTTGGCGGCCAGCACCTGCCCCTCGGAGCGGGTTGAGGAGGCGGAGCGCACGAAGGCGGTGCGCCGGGGCAGCAGCGCCCGCACCGCGGGCAGTCCGCCGGTGCCGGGGTCGAGGGCGGCCCAGTCGCCGGTGCAGACGGCGCGCACCGGGTCCGGGGAGGCGACGGGCGCGGTGTCGGCCCGCACGGTGCCGTCGGCGGTGACCGCGTCGCACCGGCCGCGGTCCACGCGGACCACCCGGGCGGGGACCAGGCCCTGCCGCCCGTAGGGGGCGAAGGCCTCGGCGGTGTGCTCGTCCCAGCCGTAGGGGGCGAGCGGATGCGCGGTGGCGCGGAGATCGCGGGGAGTGCCGGAGTTGTCGGGGATGCGGGGAGTGTCGGAGTGACTCACCGTGGATGACCCTTCGGGAAGGGCGGTCCCGGCGCGCGGAGGACGCGCGGAGAAGTCGGTCAGCCGGAGACCGCGGAGGGGGAACGGGTGGACTTCCGGTCGCGGGCGGCGCCCACGGCGACAGTGACGGCGGCCATCGTCCTCACCTCCCCTTCTCCCTGGTCGTCAGGTGGTCACCGGCCCGGACGGCAGTGGCTCCGGGCGGGGACCGCGTCCCTTCCGCGGCGACCCTAGGACAGCGCGCCGCTCGCGCGCCACCTGTTTTCCCGCCGCGCTCCCCCGCGTTCCGCCGGGCCGGGCCGGGTCGTACGGAGTTCGGTTCTCCGGGGAGACGCCAGAGAGCATTTGGGTGAAAATGAGGAAGTAGAGGGTGAAAATCTCCTAAGGAGGTGGCTCCAGATGGCCACACCCACGTCACGCATCGAGGAACACCCGGACCTGATGGAGATGCGTGCACGCTACGCGCGGGCGGCGTCGACCCCGACCGCCCGCGGACTGGAAGCCCTGACCGTGCTGGCCGGCCTGTATCTGGCGGCCTCACCGTGGATCGTGGGCTTCGACGGACTCACCAGGCTGACCGTCACCAACCTCATCTGCGGTGTGACGCTCGCTCTGCTCGGCCTGGCCTTCGCCACGGCGTACGAGCGCACCTACGGCATGAACTGGGTTCCGATCGTGATCGGCGCCTGGACGATCGTCGCCCCCTGGGTCGTGGCGGGAGAGATGGACACCACGCGCTCCGTGGTCAACAACGTGATCATCGGCGCCCTGACCATGCTCCTCGGCCTGGCGCTCCTGACCATCGGCAGGGGCAAGAGCGCCAAGCAGGGCGGCCGCGGGAGGGGGTGAACCGACCCGGTGACGCCGGGGCGCGCGCCGTCGCGCCCCGGGCCGTTCCGGTCCCGGACCGGGCGGCGTCCGGGCGGCGGTCAGCCGCGGTGGCGGGAGCGCAGCCGGGAGCGCACGTCGGTGGGCGGGAGGAACTTCGTCCAGCGCTCGGGGAACTCCGCGGGCGGCTCGACCGCCTCCAGGTCCTCGTCGCCCTCCCCGTCGCCCCCCTCGGCCTCCCGCATCGCGCGCCGCGCCGCCGCGGCGGCCACCACCTCGGCGGCGGCCCGCTCGCGGGCGCGCTCCGTGGCCCGGCGGGCGGCGGCGGTGGCGACCGAGGGCCACACGCGGTCGATGGCGGCGTTGACGGCCGCGCCGACCAGGACGGCGAAGGCCGAGATGCCGATCCACAGCAGGACGGCCACGGGCGCGGCCAGCGACCCGTACAGCGTCGGGCCCTCCACCGTGCGGGTGAGGTAGACCCGCAGCAGGGCACTGCCCAGGATCCACATCAGGAGGGCGACCAGCGAGCCGGGGATGTCCTCCACCCAGGGCGAGCGGACCGGCACCGAGACGTGGTAGAGCGTGGTGAGGAAGGCGATGGACACCAGCACCACCACGGGCCAGTAGAAGAGCGGCACCAGCGGTTCCAGCGGCGGGATCCAGCCGACCAGCGCGTCCGGGCCGACGATCAGCAGCGGCAGGGCGACCGTGCCCAGCGGCAGCGCGATCAGGTACAGCCCGAAGGCCAGCAGCCGGGTCGCGACGATGCCGCGGTGGCCGTCGAGCCCGTACATCACGGTGATGGTGTCGATGAAGACGTTCACCGCGCGCGATCCGGACCACAGGGCGAGCGCGAAGCCGACGGAGATGACGTCGGGCCGCCCGCCCTCGATCACGTCGTCGATCAGCGGCTCCGCGAGCTGGCTGACGCCCCGGTCGGACAGGACGGCGGCCGACGCCTCCAGGATGTTGGCGCGGACGCTGGCGATGGTGTCGGTGCCGATCCAGGCGTCGAAGTAGCCCAGCAGCCCGATCACACCCAGCAGCAGCGGCGGGAGCGACAGCAGGGTGAAGAAGGCCGCCTCGGCGGCCAGCCCCAGGACCCGGTACTCGATGCAGGAGTTGACGGTGTCCTTCAGCAGCAGCCACGCGAGTTTCCGTTTGGGGACGTCGCGGTACAGGGCACGCGCCCTGCGCAGGGTGCTCGAAGACCGCTTCGGAGATGACGGGGCTGGTTGCACGTCCTTAACGTATCCGGCATGCCATCCGCGACTCACACCGTGGCCGACGGACCGCCGCCCCCGGCCGGCCGGGACCTCTTCTCCGGCGACCGCGCCCTGGCCGAGGGCGTCGCCCGGTACGCCGCTCCGGAGCGGGCCGGGGAGATCCGCGCGGAGCTGACCGCGCTGGGGCGGCTGGCCGGATCGGCGGAGGTGCGGCGGTGGGGCGAACTGGCGGACGCGCACCCGCCGGCGGTGCGGACCCGCGACCGCCACGGGCACCGGACCGACGAGGTGGAACTCCACCCGGCCTGGCACCGGCTGCTGGAGCACGCGGTGGCGGCCGGGCTGACCGACGCCTGGTCGCGGCCGGACGGCCGGCTCCGGCGGACCGCGGCCCTGCTGGTGTGGTCCCAGGTCGGGGCGGGGCACACCCGCCCGCTGTCCACCACGCACGCGGCCGTCGCGGCGCTGCGGGCGGACCCGGGGCTCGCGGCCGTCTGGGAGCCGCTGCTGACCTCGCGCGGCTACGAGCCGGGGGCGCGTCCGCCCGCGGCCAAGGCCGGAGTGCTGGCCGGAACGGTGGTGCCGAGCGCGGCGGGAGCGGACACCGTGCGCGCCGAGCCGCCGGCCGGCGGACCGGGAGGGGCGGAGTACGTCCTCACCGGGCGCGTGCGGGTCTCGGCGCCGATGGCGGACGTGTTCGTGGTGCCGGCGCGGACCCCCGGCGGGGCCGGCTGCTTCCTGGTGCCGCGGGTGCTGCCGGACGGCGCCCCCAACGCCCTGCGTCTGCGGCGGCCGGACGGCTGGGCCGCGGCGGAGGCCGGGGCGGGGCTCGGGCCGGAGCCCGAGCCGGAGTTCGAGGTGGAGTTCGACGGCACCGCGCGGGCGCTGCGGATCGGCGAGGAGGGGCAGGGCCCGGCCGTGCTCGCGGCGCTGACCGAGGCGGTCCGGCTGGACCGCGTCACCGGCGCGGCGGCCGTCATGCGGCAGGCGGTGGCCCGGGCGGTCCGGCACGCTGTGCACGGCGGGGCGTCCGGCGGGTCACCGGCCGCCGCCGGCCTGGCGCCGGTGCGCAACGTGCTGGCCGACCTGGCGGTGGAGTCGGAGGCGGCCACCGCGCTGGTGCTGCGGCTGGCCGCCGCGCACGACGGCGGCACCGAACAGGACCGCGCCCTGCTGCGGACGGCGGTGCCGGTGGCCAAGTACTGGGTCGCCAAGCGCTGTGTGCCGGTGGTGGCCGAGGCGCTGGAGTGCCTGGGCGGTGACGGGCTGCCGGACGGACCGGAGGGGGCCGCGCCGGCCCGGCTGCTGCACCGGGCGATGTCGCACGCGCTGCGGGACGGCGCGGGCAGCGTCCAGGCGCTGGAGGCGCTGCGGGCGCTGCGCCGGGAGCCGGCGGCGCTGGGCGCCTTCCTGACCGAGATCGGCCGGGCCCGGGGGGCGGACCACCGGCTGGACCGCGCGATCCGGGACCTGCTGGGCGAACTGGCCGACCTGGAGGGGATCGAGACGCGGGCCCGGCGGCTGGCCGAGCGGATGGCCCTGGTCCTCCAGGGGGCGCTGCTGGTGCGGCACGCGCCGCCGGAGGTCGCCGACGCCTTCTGCGCCTCCCGGCTGGGCGGTGAGGGGGGCGCCCTCTTCGGAGCCCTGCCGCACACCCTGGACCTGGCGGCGATCGTGGAGCGGGCCCGCCCCGCGGCCGGGTGAGGCGCGGGCGGACCGCCGGACCCGGGGCCGGCGGCCCGCCCCGGGGTCTAGCGGCCCGGGAGCCCGTCCAGTTGGTGGGCCCAGGGCGGGTTGGCGCCCCGCACCGAGCAGGTCGCGGCGGCGACGGCGGCTCCGGTGGCCAGGGCCGCCTCCAGACGGTCGGCGGCCAGGCCGTCCAGGCGTCCGCCCAGGGCGCCGCCGGTGTGCAGGGCGTGCAGGAAGCCGGCCATGAACGAGTCGCCCGCGCCGACGGTGTCCACCACCTCCACGGCCGGGGCGGGCACCCGCAGCCGCGTGCCGTCGAGGGAGGCGAAGACGCCGCCGGGACCGAGGGTGACCACGACCAGGGTGACGCCGTGGCCGTGGAAGGTGTCGGCGGCGGCCTCCAGGCCCTCGCCCGGCAGGAGGTGGCCGAGGTCGTCGTCGGAGAGCCGGAGGACGTCGGCCACCGCGCACCAGCGCGGCAGCCGCTCCCGGTAGACGGCCGGGTCCACCAGCGCCGGACGGACGTTGGGGTCCACCGAGACGGTGGCCCGCTCCCGCATCCGCTCCAGCAGCCGTTCCACCGCCTCGCCGCCCGGCGGCCGGACGAGCGCCAGCGACCCGGTGTGCAGGCACGACGCCGGCCCGGCCGCCGCCGTCGCCAGCTCCTCGTCCGTCCACTGCCAGTCGGCGGTGCCCTCGGCGTGGAAGGAGTAGTCGGCGCGGCCCTCGGCGTCGAGGTCCGCGACGGCCAGGGTGCTGGGCTCAAACGCCTCGACCGCCGCGCCGAGGTCCACGCCGGAGGCGGTCAGGTGCTCCCGGAAGAGCCTGCCGAAGACGTCCGTCGACAGCCGGCCGAGGAAGCGGGTGGGGGTGCCGAGCCGGGCGAGCGCCACGGCGGTGTTGGCGGGGCCGCCGCCCGGCAGGACCTCCAGGCCGAGCGCGGGGATGGCCGGTCCGGCGGGTCCGCCGGACGCCGGGACGGTGAAGGCGTCGGCGACGCACTCGCCGAGGACGGCGACGGGGGCCGCGGGCCCGGGGGCGCCGGACGGGGGGCTGCTGGGCGGGGACGCGCTGGTCGGGGACATGGGGCCTTCCTGGGTGCGGTGCGGCTGGTTCGCGGCTGGCTGGACGCGGCCGGTACGCGCCGTCGCGGCGGAGTCCAGCAGGCCGCGGGCCGGAAAGTCAACGCGATCCGGGGGCGGACCTCCGTTCGGGCACGCGGCCGGCCTTCCGGGCGGGAAGCGGTCACCGTACGCCGTCCCCTCGGGCACGGGCGCCGGGACCGGCGTGCTTCACTGCCCGGCATGAGCGACATGGTCACCGTCACCACGTGGTTCCTTGAGCAGACCTCCCCCGGGGACCTCTCCCCCGCTCACACTCCGGACGCCGGTTCCGGCATCCGGATAGCCCGGGCGGAGGTCCCCAGCCCCGAGTTCAGCCGCTTCCTCTACACCGCGGTGGGTGCGGACGTGAGCTGGACGGACCGGCTGGGCTGGTCGTACGCGCGGTGGCGGGAGTTCCTGGAGCGGCCCGGCGTGGAGACGTGGGTGGCGTACGACCGCGGCACCCCGGCGGGGTACGTCGAGCTGGACCCCCAGCCGCGGGGCACCGTGGAGATCACCTACTTCGGCCTGATCGCCGCCTTCCGCGGCCGGGGCATCGGCGGACACCTGCTGTCGTACGGCACCGCGCGGGCGTGGGACCTGGCCACGCGCTGGCCGGGGCGGGAGCCCACGGCGCGGGTGTGGCTGCACACCTGCAGCAAGGACGGCCCGTACGCGCTGGCGAACTACGAGAAGCGCGGCTTCCGGGTGTTCGACACCCGGGTCGGGCAGGAGCCGGCCGTCCCGGGCCCGGGCCCGTGGCCGGGGGCGTACGCCTGATGTGACCGACACCACATCGTCTCGACAGTCGGGACACCTCTGTCCGGATAATGGATGACGGTGGACTGCCGCAAGTTGCGCATGCCAGGCTTCTGCCATGTCTCGAGCTGGAATTGCCTTGGTGAGTCGGCGGCACGTCGACCTCGGCCGCATGTCCAGCGCCATCTGTCCGGCGGGCTGACAGTCCCAGCACCGCCGCACCCCCACCGCCCCCGCCGTCGGCGGGCCGGTGCCCCCCCCCGCCTCGCGTCCGTACCCGGAACCGCGCACGTCCGCGCGGCTCCGGGCGATCCGGGCCGCCCCCGTGCAGCCGAGTCCAGCCGAAGGACAGAACACCGCCATGGCCGACACCGCCAAGCCAGCCAGCGCTGCCCCGACCCGCCGCAAGGCCGGCCGCCACCGCGGCGAAGGCCAGTGGGCCGCCGGGCACTTCACCCCGCTCAACGCCAACGAGCAGTTCAAGAAGGACGACGACGGTCTCAATGTGCGGACACGCATTGAGACGATCTACGCCCAGCGCGGCTTCTCGTCCATCGACGGCGCCGACCTGCGCGGCCGGATGCGCTGGTGGGGCCTGTACACCCAGCGCAGGCCCGGGGTCGACGGCGGCCGGACGGCGATCCTGGAGCCGGAGGAGCTGGAGGACGAGTACTTCATGCTCCGCGTCCGCATCGACGGCGGACGGCTGACGACCGAACAGTTGCGCGTCATCGGCGAGGTCTCCCAGGAGTTCGCCCGCGGCACCGCCGACATCACCGACCGGCAGAACATCCAGTACCACTGGATCCGGATCGAGGACGTGCCGGAGATCTGGCGCCGGCTGGAGGGCGTGGGCCTGTCCACGACCGAGGCGTGCGGCGACACCCCGCGCGTCGTCCTCGGCTCGCCGGTCGCCGGGATCGCCGCCGACGAGATCATCGACGGCACGCCGGCGATCGAGGAGATCCAGCGCCGCATCGTCGGCAACAAGGCCTACTCGAACCTGCCGCGCAAGTTCAAGACGGCGGTCTCCGGCTCCCCGCTGCTGGACGTCGCCCACGAGATCAACGACGTGTCCTTCGTCGGCGTCCGCCACCCCGAGCACGGGCCCGGCTTCGACGTGTGGGTGGGCGGCGGCCTGTCCACCAACCCCAAGTTCGGCGTGCGGCTGGGCGCCTGGGTGCCGCTGGAGGAGGTCGCGGACGTCCACGAGGGCGTCGTGTCGATCTTCCGCGACTACGGCTACCGCAGGCTGCGCAACCGCGCCCGGCTGAAGTTCCTCGTCGCCGACTGGGGCGCGGAGAAGTTCCGCCGGGTGCTGGAGGACGAGTACCTGAAGCGCAGGCTGACCGACGGCCCCGCGCCCGAGTTCCCCGCCCAGCGCTGGCGCGACCACATCGGCGTGCACCGCCAGAAGGACGGCCGCTTCTACGTCGGCTTCGCCCCCCGGGTCGGACGCGTCGACGGCGCCACCCTCACCAAGATCGCCGATCTGGCCGAGGGCCACGGCTCGGGCCGGGTGCGCACCACCCCCGAGCAGAAGATGATCATTCTCGACGTGGCCGAGGACCGGGTGGACTCCCTGGTGGAGGGCCTGGAGGCGATGGACCTGACCACCAGGCCGTCCGTCTTCCGGCGCGGCACCATGGCCTGCACCGGCATCGAGTTCTGCAAGCTGGCCATCGTCGAGACCAAGGGCCGCGGCTCCTCCCTCATCGACGAACTGGAGCGCCGCCTCCCGGACTTCGACGAGCCCGTCACCATCAACATCAACGGCTGCCCCAACTCCTGCGCCCGCATCCAGACCGCGGACATCGGCCTCAAGGGCCAGCTCGTCACCGACGCCGACGGCAACCAGGTCGAGGGCTACCAGGTGCACCTGGGCGGCTCCCTGGGCCTGGACCCCGCCTTCGGCCGCAAGGTCCGCGGGCTGAAGGTCACCGCCGCGGAACTGCCCGACTACGTCGAGCGCCTCCTGACCCGCTTCCGCGCCGAGCGCCGCGAGGGCGAGCGCTTCGCGCAGTGGGCGGCGCGCGCCGACGAGGAGGCCCTGAAGTGAGCGAGCGGGCCGCGCCGTTCTACTGCCCGTACTGCGGTGACGAGGACCTGCGGCCGTCCGACAGCGGACCCGGCGCCTGGGAGTGCGCCTCCTGCAACCGCGCCTTCAAGCTCTCGTTCCTCGGACTGCTGGCCCGCGGGCCGCGGCGGTCCGACTCCGGTGAAGGGGAAACCTCACGATGACCATCGCGGACGACCGACACCTCCGGCGGCCGACCGCCGACGAGCTGCGGCGGCTCGCCGAACGGGCCGGCCGTGAACTGGAGGACGCCCCGGCGCTCGACATCCTGCGCTGGGCCGCCGAGACCTTCGGACCGCGCTTCTGCGTGACCTCCTCCATGGAGGACGCGGTCGTCGCGCACCTCGCCTCGCGCGTGATGCCCGGCGTCGACGTGGTCTTCCTCGACACCGGCTACCACTTCCCGGAGACCATCGGCACCCGGGACGCGGTGGCGGCGGTGATGGACGTCAACGTGATCACGCTCACCCCGCGGCAGACCGTCGCCGAGCAGGACGCCCAGTACGGGCCGCGGCTGCACGACCGCGACCCGGACCTGTGCTGCGCGCTGCGCAAGGTCAGGCCGCTGGAGGAGGGGCTGAAGGCGTACGACGCCTGGGCCACGGGCCTGCGCCGCGACGAGTCCCCGACCCGGGCGAACACCCCGGTCGTCGGCTGGGACGCCAAGCGGGGCAAGGTGAAGGTCTCCCCGATCGCCCGCTGGACGCAGGACGACGTGGAGGCCTACGTCAGCGAGCACGGCGTGCTCACCAACCCGCTGCTGATGGACGGTTACCCCTCCATCGGATGCGCCCCCTGCACCCGGCGGGTGCGGGCGGGCGAGGACGCCCGGGCCGGACGCTGGGCCGGGCGCGCCAAGACCGAGTGCGGACTGCACGGCTGAGGCTGATCGGGGCTGATGGCTGATGGCGAACCCGGAGACCAGACCAGGTGAGGAGCGGCGGATGAGCGGAACGGGCGCCCCCGGCGGGGACAGGGGGGCCACGATCTGGCTCACCGGCCTGCCGAGCGCGGGCAAGACGACGATCGCCCACGCGCTGGCCGGCCGGCTGCGCGACGAGGGACACCGGGTGGAGGTCCTGGACGGCGACGAGATCAGGGAGTTCCTCTCCGCCGGCCTGGGCTTCTCCCGGGAGGACCGCCACACCAACGTGCAGCGGATCGGCTTCGTCGCCGAACTGCTCGCCTCCAACGGCGTGAAGGTCCTGGTCCCGGTGATCGCGCCGTACGCCGACAGCCGCGAGGCGGTGCGCAAGCGCCACCAGGCGGAGGGCACGGCGTACCTGGAGGTGCACGTGGCCACGCCGGTCGAGGTGTGCTCCGAACGCGACGTCAAGGGGCTGTACGCCAAGCAGGCCGCGGGCGAGATCTCCGGGCTGACCGGCGTGGACGACCCGTACGAGGCACCGGTCGATCCGGACCTGCGGATCGAGGCGCACACCGAGACGGTGCGGGAGTCCGCGGACCGGGTGCACGCGCTGCTCTCCGAAAGGGGACTGGCGTGAGAGGGACGCACACCACCGACGAACACACCACCGCAGACAGGGCCGAAAGGGGCATGGCATGACGGCCGTTGCCGAGATCGCCGAGATCGCCGGGAGCACCGGCACCGACACCGACAGCCCGTACGCGCTGACCCACCTGGACGTGCTGGAGTCGGAGGCGGTGCACATCTTCCGGGAGGTGGCCGGCGAGTTCGAGCGGCCGGTGATCCTGTTCTCCGGCGGCAAGGACTCCATCGTGATGCTGCACCTGGCGCTGAAGGCGTTCGCCCCCGCGCCCGTGCCCTTCGCGCTGCTGCACGTGGACACCGGCCACAACTTCCCCGAGGTCATCGAATACCGGGACCGGGTGGTGGCCGAGCACCGGCTGCGGCTGCACGTGGCGTCCGTGCAGGAGTTCATCGACCGCGGCGAGCTGCGCGAGCGCCCCGACGGCACCCGCAACCCGCTGCAGACCGTGCCGCTGCTGCACGCCATCGAGACCAACCGGTTCGACGCGGTCTTCGGCGGCGGACGGCGCGACGAGGAGAAGGCCCGGGCCAAGGAGCGGGTGTTCTCGCTGCGGGACGAGTTCGGCGGCTGGGACCCGCGCCGGCAGCGGCCGGAGCTGTGGCAGCTCTACAACGGCCGCCACGCGCCGGGCGAGCACGTGCGGGTCTTCCCGCTGTCGAACTGGACCGAGCTGGACGTGTGGCAGTACATCGCCCGGGAGAAGATCGAGCTTCCCTCCATCTACTACGCCCACACCCGCGAGGTGTTCCGCCGGAACGGGATGTGGCTGGCGCCGGGCGAGTGGGGCGGCCCGAAGGAGGGCGAGCCGGTGGAGCGGCGGATGGTGCGCTACCGCACCGTCGGCGACATGTCCTGCACCGGTGCGGTGGACTCCGACGCCACCACCATCGAGCAGGTCATCGCGGAGATCGCGGCCTCCCGGCTGACCGAGCGGGGCGCGACCAGGGCCGACGACAAGCTCTCCGAGGCCGCCATGGAGGACCGCAAGCGCGAAGGGTACTTCTGACCGATGACCACCGGCACCACTGACACCACCGCCACCGGCGCCGGCCCGGCCGCCTCGCTGCTGCGCTTCGCCACCGCCGGGAGCGTGGACGACGGCAAGTCCACCCTGGTCGGGCGGCTGCTGCACGACTCCAAGTCGGTCCTGGCCGACCAGTTGGAGGCCGTCGAGCACGCCTCCCGCAGCCGCGGCGCCGACGGCCCCGACCTGGCCCTGCTGACCGACGGCCTGCGCGCGGAGCGCGAGCAGGGCATCACCATCGACGTCGCCTACCGCTACTTCGCCACCCCGCGCCGGCGGTTCATCCTGGCCGACACCCCCGGCCACGTGCAGTACACCCGCAACATGGTCACCGGTGCCTCCACCGCCGAACTGGCCATCATCCTGGTCGACGCCCGCAACGGCGTGGTGGAGCAGACCCGCCGCCACGCCGCGGTCGCCGCCCTGCTGCGCGTGCCCCACGTGGTGCTGGCCGTGAACAAGATGGACCTGGTCGGCTACGCCGAGCCGGTCTTCTCCGCCATCGCCGGCGAGTTCACCGACTACGCCGCGTCCCTGGGCGTCCCCGAGATCACCGCCATCCCCATCTCGGCGCTGGCCGGCGACAACGTGGTGACCCCGTCGGCGGTCATGGACTGGTACAGCGGCCCGACGGTCCTGGAGCACCTGGAGACCGTCCCGGTCACCCACGACCCCGAGCGGGAGCCGGCCCGCTTCCCCGTCCAGTACGTCATCCGGCCGCAGACGGCCGAGCACCCCGACTACCGCGGCTACGCGGGCCAGCTCGTCTCCGGCGTGCTGCGCGTCGGCCAGAGCGTGACCGTGCTGCCCTCGGGCCGCACCTCCGTCATCGAGGCCATCGACGCGCTCGGCCAGTCCGTGGAGGCGGCCTGGGCCCCCCAGTCCGTCACCCTCCGCCTGGCGGACGACCTCGACGTCTCCCGCGGCGACCTGATCGTCCCCCGCGAGGGCGCCCCGGCCACCACCCAGGACGTCACGGCCACGGTCTGCCACCTGCACGACACCCCGCTGCGGGTCGGTCAGCGGGTGCTGCTGAAGCACACCACCCGCACCGTCAAGGCGATCGTCAAGGAGATCCCCTCCCGGCTGGCCCTGGACGACCTCTCCCTCCACCCCGAGCCCGGCGAACTGGCCGCCAACGACATCGGCCGGGTGCGCGTGCGCACCGCCGAGCCGCTGCCGGTGGACCCCTACGCCCTCTCCCGCCGTACCGGATCGTTTCTGCTGATCGACCCCGCCGACGGCGCGACCCTCACCGCCGGCATGGCCGGTGACGCCTTCGCCGAGGCCGCGAGAGTGACCAGGGCCGCCGCGGAGGGCGCGGCGGACGACGACGGATGGGACTTCTGAACCACGGCGGGACGCCGCCGGCGACGCCCGCGTCCCCGCCGCCCCGCCCCCTGCCGCACCTCCCGTACGCCCCCGCCGCACACGCCGGCGCACCCCAGCCGTAGAGCCGCCCGCCAGGGTGGCGAACGACGAGAGGACTCCGCTGTGTCCACCGAACTCGCCACCCCCGCCCCGGCACCGTCCGTCACCGGCTCCGGGGCCCGGCAGGCCGGGCAGCACCGCCCGTACGCGGTGCGGCTCGACCGCGTCTCGAAGTCCTTCGGCTCCTCCCGCGCCCGCCAGCAGGTGCTGGACGACATCGGGCTGACGGTCGCTCCCGGGGAGTTCGTCTGCCTGCTGGGCGCCTCCGGGTGCGGCAAGTCCACGCTGCTCAACCTGGTGGCCGGGCTGGACCGGCCGACCTCGGGCGAGGTGCGGGTGCCGCACGGACGACCGGCGCTGATGTTCCAGGACCACGCGCTCTTCCCGTGGCTGAGCGCGGGCCGCAACGTCGAGCTGGCCCTGAAGCTGGCCGGGGTCCCCCGGGCCGAGCGGCGCGGGCGCGCCGAGGAGCTGCTGCGGCTGGTGCGGCTGCCGGACGCGTACGGCAAGCGGGTGCACCAGCTCTCCGGCGGGATGCGGCAGCGCGTCGCGCTGGCGCGCTCGCTGGCGCAGGGCAGCAGGGTGCTGCTGATGGACGAGCCCTTCGCCGCGCTGGACGCCATCACCCGCGACCTGCTGCACGAGGAGCTGACCCGGGTCTGGAGCGAGCGGGAGCTGACCGTCCTGTTCGTCACGCACAACGTGCGCGAGGCGGTACGGCTCGGCCAGCGGGTGGTGCTGCTGTCCTCGCGCCCGGGACGCATCGCGCGCGAGTGGCGGGTGGACATCCCCTACCCCCGCCGCATCGAGGACACCGGCGTCACCTCCCTCGCCCGGGAGATCACCGGCCACCTGCACGAGGAGATCCTCCGCCATGCCCGCCACTGACACCGAGGACTCCCGCCGGCTCCCCGGGCAGGACTCCGGCCGGACGGCGGACCCGGCTGCGGACCGAGCCGCAGACCCGGCTGCGGACCGGACCGCGGGCGGGGCCGGCGGCTCCGGCGAGATGGCCTCCGGCCTGGACGCCCTGGAGTCCCCGGCCTCCGCCACCGGGGCCGCCTCGCGACGGCTGCTGGCCAAGGCCGCGCCGCCGCTGGCGGCGCTCGCCCTGGTGCTGGCGCTGTGGCAGACGGCGTACGCGCTGCACTGGTCGGCGACGCTGCCCGCCCCGGCCGCGGTCCACGGCGAGCTGGTCGCCGCCTGGTCGGACGGCACCCTGCTGCCCTCGCTCGGCCACAGCCTGCTGCGCTGCCTGATCGGCTTCACCGCCTCGGCGGCCGTCGGCGTCCCCCTGGGGCTGCTGCTGACGCGGCTGGCGCCGCTGCGCACGGTGCTGGGCCCGATCCTGTCCTCCGTGCAGTCCCTGCCCGCCGCCGCGCTGGTGCCGGTGGCGGTGATCGCGCTGGGGAACTCCGAGGGCGCGGTGTACGCCGTGGTGCTGCTCGGCGCCGTCCCCTCGATCGCCGTCGGAGTCGTCTCCGCCGTCGACCAGGTGCCCCCGCTGCTGGTGCGGGCGGGCCGGTCGATGGGCGCCGGCGGGCTGCGCGGCGCCGTCCACGTCCTGGTGCCCGCCGCCCTGCCCGGCTTCGTGGCGGCGCTGCGGCAGGGCTGGACCTTCGGCTGGCGCGCCCTGATGACGGCCGAGCTGATCACCGCCACGCCCCTGCCCGGCATCGGCCGGATGCTGGACGCGGGCCGCCAGAGCGGCGAGCTGAGCCTGGTGCTGGCCTCGGTGGTGCTGATCCTGGCCGTCGGCGTGGCCGTCGAGTCGCTGCTGTTCTCCCCGGTCGAGCGCCGCGTGCTGCACAACCGCGGACTGGCCACGACCGGAAGGTGAACCGAGCCGTGCGAACCCTCCCCCTGCACCCCGGCCGTCCCGCCCTGCTGGTCGTCGCCCACGGCAGCCGCGACCCCCGCCACGCGGCGACCGTGGCGGCGCTGTGCGAGCGGCTGCGGGAGCGACGCCCCGATCTGCGGGTCGAGGTCGGCCACCTGGACTTCAACGCGCCGTCCGTCCCCCAGGCGCTCACCCGCCTGCACGCCGAGGGCGTGCGCCGGGTGGTGGCCCTCCCCCTGCTGCTCACCCGCGCCTTCCACGCCAAGGCGGACATCCCGGCGGTGCTGCGCGAGACGGTCGCCCGGCTGCCGCGGCTGTCGGTCCACCAGGCCGCGGTGCTGGGACCGGACCGGCTGCTGACCGCCGCCCTGGAGCGGCGGCTGTACGAGGCCGGGCTGCGGCCCGGCGACGAGCGCTCGACCGGGGTCGTGCTGGCCTCGGCGGGCTCCAGTGACCCGGAGGCGATCGCGGTGATCGCAGATGTCGCGCGGGAGTGGCGGCGCACCGCCGGTTGGTGCGCCGTGCGACCCGCGTTCGCCTCCGCTTCCCTTCCCCGTACGGCGGACGCGGTCCGGCAGTTGCGCGCGGAGGGCGTCCGGCGGGTGGCCGTCGCCCCGTACGTCATCGCGCCCGGCTTCCTGCCGGACCGCATCGCCGCGGGAGCCCGCGAGGCCGGCGCGGACCTGCTGGCGCCGGTGCTGGGCGACGCGCCGGAGCTGGCCCGGCTGATGGCGCGGCGCTACGACGAGGCGCTGGCGGAGTGGTCGCGGTGGCCGGCGGCCGGACGCGTGCCGGTCAGCGCCTGACCATCTCCAGCAGCTTGGTGACCGTACGCCAGTTGCGGCCCGTGACGGTGCGGCCCCGGCAGGCGGCCTCCAGCGCGCCGGGCAGTTTGCTGCGGCCCATTCCGTTCGGGAACCAGCAGTACAGCTCGCGCTCGCCGGCGCGGAACTCGTCCGGCGCGAAGGCCGCCGGATCCACGGCGGCCAGCCGCCCGGCGTCCGGGGCCCGGTCGAGGAAGAGGACCAGCAGCCTGGCCGGGTCCAGGTCGGCGGCCGGGTAGGGGCAGGCGTCGGCCGCCGCGCGCAGTTCGCCGGCGGTGCGGACCAGGCAGGCGACGGGGAAGCCGAAGTGCCCGGCGATCGCCGCCTCCAGCTCGGCCGCCAGCTCCCCGGTGCTCCGCTCCCCGGCGGTGAAGACGGCGTTGCCGCTGGTGAGGTGGGTGCGCACGTCCGTCCAGCCGAGCCCGTCCATCACCTGCCGCAGCTCGGCCATGGGCACCTTCCTGTGCCCGCCCACGTTGATCCCGCGCAGCAGCGCCACGTACGTCCCCGGGTGTCCCGTCATACCGGCACCCTAGAACGGCGGATCCGCGCGGGGCCCTCCGCGCCGGTCGCGGCCGGTCACCGGGCCTGCGCCGCCCGCCGCAGCCCCGCCTCGATCAGGTCGGCGGCCCGGCGGGTGCCGCCCTCGGCCGCCATCCGGGTCCGGATCGCGCGCAGCCTCCCGGCGACCTCCGGGTCGTCCGCCAACTCCAGTACGGCGGCGCGCAGCGCGGCGGCGGTGGCCTCCTCCTTGGGCAGGTGGCGGGCCACGCCCAGGCTCCGGAGGGTCTCGGCGTTCACGAACTGGTCGGCGGCCTGCGGCACGGCGACCATCGGCACGCCGCAGGCCGGCCCCTCCTGGCTGCCGCCGGCGCCGGCGTGGGTGATGAACGCGTCGGCCTGTTTCAGGACCACGAGCTGCGGCACCCAGGAGTGGACCTCGACGTTCGCCGGCAGGCCGTGCCCGGCGGGGTCGAGTTCGGCCGGGTCGGTGAAGCGGCCGATCCGGAGGACGACGTGCCGGCCGGGCAGGTCACCGAAGGCCGCGACGCACTCCCGGTAGGAGGCGGGCTCCTTGGTGAAGGTCGAGCCGAGGGAGACCAGCAGCACCCTCCCGGCCCCGGCGGGCCGCTTCCACTCCCCCTGGCGGGAGCGGTCGCCCTGGCAGGCGCCGACGAAGGTGTGGACGTCCTCGTTCACCCGGTCGGCGTTGGGCTGGAGCGCCCTGGGGATCAGCACCAGGCAGCGGTCGGGCCGTCCGGAGAAGCGGTCGGGGTCCATCGGGACGCCGTTGCCGGCCAGCCAGCGGGTGAAGCGCTCGTAGTACGCGATCCCGCGCGGGCTGCGCCTCAGCTCGGCGAACATCGGCCCGGCCACCTCCTCCTCGTAGCCCTCCCGGGCGACCACGGCCGGGGAGAGCTGGACGTGGGGCACGCCCCAGCGGTGGGCGAGGACGCGGGCGGGGCAGGCGGCGATGTCGGCCGGGACGAGGTCGGGCTCGTCGCCCTCGTAGGCCTGTGCGAGCTGGGGCAGGGCCTGGATCGCGTCGTCCAGGAACGGCTCGATGTGATCGATGAGCTCCGTGCCCCAGGCGTCCGGTTCGTCGTCGGTCGGCAGGGTGGAGGGGTAGGTCCTCGGCTCGGCGCCGGTGTCCGCGACCGGCTCGGCGAAGGATGCGGGGATGGCGTAGGTGACCCTGTGCCCGCGCCGCACGAGTTCGCGGATCACCTCCAGGGACGGGTGCACGTGGCCGGCCGCGGCGATGTTGAACATGGCGATGTGGGCGGGGCGGGGGGAGGTCATGGTGCGACCCTGGGGGCGGCGCGCCGCCCGCACCCGGATTCGGTGGCGGACGCCGGTCAGGAGACCGGGCGGGAGTCCGTCCAGACCGATTCGAACTCCTCCCGGTAGAGGTGGAACAGCCCGTGTTCGCCGCCCCCGCCCCCCGGGCCGTCCTGGACCAGGTCCCGGTGGCCGGCGCGCAGCACGAAGACCGGGGCCTCCATCCCGCGGATCCGGCGCAGGTACGACTGGACCACCGCGATGCCGTCCGGGCCGTCGCCGTCGACGAGGTAGGCGGTGAAGCGGGGGGTCTCGTCGAAGACGTGGATCTGGAAGGCGTCGGCGTCGCGCAGCCGGGAGCGGACCCGGCGCATGTGGAGGATGTTCATCTCCACCGACCGGCTCAGCTCGCCCTTCTTCAGGCCCAGCTCCCTCTCCCGGCGCCGCACCGCGCTGCTGGCCGGGTTGAGGAACAGCAGCCGCACCCGGCAGCCGGAGTCGGCCAGCCGCACCAGGCGGCGTCCCGAGTAGTTCTGGACCAACAGGTTGAGGCCTATGCCGATGGCGTCCAGGCGGCGCGCGCCGCCGAACAGGTCCTCGGCCGGGAGCTGCCGCTGGAGGCGCACCCGGTCCGGGTGGACGCCGACCACGTCCGCGAAGCGGTCGCCGACCAGCTCCTCCACCGCGTCCACCGGCAGCCGGTGGGCGGAGGGCACCTCCCGGCCGGCGCCCAGCAGGTCCAGCAGCCGGGCCGAGATCCGCTCGGCCTGGGCGAGCACGGCCGGGGACAGCGCCCGGTTGCGCGCCACCGCGCTGCGGGCCACCTCCAGCTCGTCCAGGGCCAGCTCCAGCTCGCGCCGCCCGTCGAAGTACGGCTCGAAGCAGGGCCAGTGCTGCACCATCAGCTCGCGCAACTGCGGCAGGGTCAGGAAGGACAGCAGGGTGTCGTCGGCCGGGTCCAGGAGGTAGCCCTTGCGGCGGCTGACCTCGCGCACGGCCACCGCCCGCTGGACCCACTCCTGCCCGGCGGGGCCGGCCGCCGCCACGACCCACTCCTCGCCGTGCACCGGCTCGTAGATCGGCCGCAGGACCGCCGCGACCACCGCGCGCAGCCGCTGCTCCACGAGGTTGAGCCAGATGTACGCCCGACCCGCCCGCTGCGCGCGCAGGCGCACCTCGGCCCAGTCCTCGGCGCTCCACGCCAGGTCGGCCCCGATCTCCATCGGACGCGCCAGGGACACCGTGCCGGGCGGCACTCCGGGCGGCGTTCCGGGCGGATCGGCGGCACCGCTCTCGCCCCCGTCACCTGGGGGGAGCTCAAGCCCTCCCGAGCTCACCTGTGCACCGCCTTCCGGACCCACTGTTCGATCAAGGAGCCTACTGCCCTCCCGGAGGGACCGCAGCAGTATGCCCCCACCAAGTTCCTTTGCTCGTACGCTCGTCCGGGGGAAGATAAATGTTGCGTTCGCCCGGTGCGCCGGTGCTGCGCGAGGATGCAGCGACGACGGGTGTAAGACCGCGACAGGAAGAGTCGACATGCAGGTCTGGCCGGGACGGGCCTACCCCCTGGGGGCCACGTACGACGGCGCGGGAACGAACTTCGCCGTGTTCTCCGAGGCGGCGGAGCGCGTCGAGCTGTGTCTGCTGCACGACGACGGGTCGGAGACGGCCGTCGAGCTGCGCGAGTCCGACGCGTTCGTGCGGCACGCCTACCTGCCGGGCGTCATGCCCGGCCAGCGGTACGGCTTCAGGGTGCACGGGCCGTACGAGCCGGAGAAGGGGCACCGGTGCAACAGCGCCAAACTGCTGCTGGACCCCTACGCCAGGGCGATGAGCGGGACCATCGACTGGAACGAGGCGGTCTACGGCTACCACTTCGACGCCCCCGAACGGCGCAACGACCTGGACTCGGCGCCGCACACCATGGCGTCCGTCGTGGTGAACCCGTACTTCGACTGGGGCGACGACCGGCCGCCGCGCACCGACTACCACCAGACGGTGATCTACGAGGCCCATGTGAAGGGCCTGACGATGCTCCATCCGGAGCTGCCGGAGGACCTGCGCGGCACCTACGCGGCGCTGGGCCATCCGGCGGTCATCGAGCACCTGACGGAGCTGGGCGTCACCGCGCTGGAGCTGATGCCGGTGCACCAGTTCGTCACCGACCACCGGCTGGCCGACGCCGGGCTGGCGAACTACTGGGGCTACAACACCATCGGCTTCTTCGCCCCGCACAACGCGTACGCCTCCTGGGGCGACCGCGGCCAGCAGGTGCTGGAGTTCAAGCAGGCGGTCAAGGCGCTGCACCAGGCCGGGATCGAGGTCATCCTGGACGTGGTCTACAACCACACCGCCGAGGGCAACCACCTGGGGCCCACGCTCTCCTTCCGGGGACTGGACAACGCCTCGTACTACCGGCTGGCGGACGACCCCCGCTACTACATGGACACCACCGGCACCGGCAATTCGCTGCTGATGCGCAGCCCGCACGTCCTCCAGCTCATCATGGACTCGCTGCGCTACTGGGTCACCGAGATGCACGTGGACGGCTTCCGCTTCGACCTGGCGGCCACCCTGGCGCGGCAGTTCCACGAGGTGGACCGGCTGTCGTCGTTCTTCGACCTGGTGCAGCAGGACCCGGTGGTCAGCCAGGTGAAGCTGATCGCCGAGCCGTGGGACGTCGGCGAGGGCGGCTACCAGGTGGGGAACTTCCCGCCGCTGTGGACGGAGTGGAACGGCCGCTACCGGGACACCGTGCGGGACCTGTGGCGGGGCGAGCCGCGGACGCTGGCGGAGTTCGCCTCCCGGCTGACCGGCTCCTCCGACCTGTACCAGGACGACGGACGGCGCCCGCTCGCCTCGATCAACTTCGTGACCTGCCACGACGGCTTCACCCTGCACGACCTGGTGTCGTACAACGAGAAGCACAACGAGGACAACGGCGAGGACAACCGGGACGGCGAGAGCCACAACCGCTCCTGGAACTGCGGCGTGGAGGGCGACACCGACGACGAGGACGTGCTGGCCCTGCGCGGCCGGCAGATGCGCAACTTCATCGCCACGCTGCTGCTCTCCCAGGGCGTGCCGATGCTCAGCCACGGCGACGAGTTCGCCCGCACCCAGAAGGGCAACAACAACGCCTACTGCCAGGACAGCGAGCTGTCGTGGGTGCACTGGCCCGAACCGGGCGAGAAGCATCCGCTGTGCGAGTTCGTGCAGGCCATGGTGGGGCTGCGCCGCGACCACCCCGCCTTCCGGCGGCGGCGCTTCTTCCACGGGCGGCCGGTGGAGGGCACGCACGACGAGCTGTCGGACATCTCCTGGTTCACGCCCGAGGGCGAGGAGATGACCCAGCGGGACTGGCAGGAGGCGCAGGCCAGGGCGCTGACGGTGTTCCTCAACGGCAACGCGATCTCCGAGCCGGGCGAGCGCGGCGAGCGGATCACCGACGACTCCTTCCTGCTGATGTTCAACGCGCAGGACACCCCGCGCACCTTCGTGGTGCCGGTCGACCACGGCAGCCAGTGGCAGGTCGTCGTGGACACCTCGCGGGAGGACGGGGTGCCGCCCGGCACCGGTCCCACGGTGAAGGCGGGTGCCCGGATCACCCTGGTCGACCGCAGCCTGACGGTGCTCCAGCGCCCGGCCTGAGCCGCGTCCGCCGTCCGGGCCGCGTCCGGGTGGCGGGCGCGGCCCGCGGCGGACCGCCCACCACCCGGACGGCGGCCGGCGGTCCGCCGCGTGGCCGACGGCCGGCGGGTTCGGGCGCGCGGGGGTCGGGAACATGCAGCACATGTCCTCCGACCCGTCCCCGCCCGCCCCCGTGTCCCCTCCGGTGCCGACCGCCACCTACCGGCTCCAGCTCCAGCCGGGGTTCCCGTTCGCCGCCGCCGAGCGGGCGGTGCCGTACCTGGCCTCGCTCGGGATCTCCCACCTGCACCTGTCGCCGGTGCTGGACGCGGTGCCCGGCTCCCTCCACGGCTACGACGTGACCGGGCACGCCCGGGTGCGCGAGGAGCTCGGCGGCGAGGAGGGGCTGCGGGCGCTGGCGCGCACCGCGCGGGAGCACGGCCTGGGCATCGTGCTCGACATCGTGCCGAACCACATGGGCGTCCCCGTGCCCGAGCAGTTGAACGAGCCGCTGTGGGAGGTGCTGCGCGAGGGGCCCGCCTCCCCCTTCGCCCGCTGGTTCGACATCGACTGGGAGGCCGGCGACGGCCGGATCCTGCTGCCCGTGCTGGGCGGGCGGCTGGGCGACGAGCTGAAGGCGATGTCGGTCCAGGGCGGCGTGCTGACGTACTACGACCACCGCTTCCCGCTGCGCGAGGGGACCGAGCGCCTGCCGCTGCCCGAGCTGCTGGACGCCCAGCACTACCGGCTCGCCTGGTGGCGGCTGGCCCGCACCGAGCTGAACTACCGGCGCTTCTTCACCATCTCCGACCTGATCGGCGTACGGGTGGAGGACCCGGAGGTCTTCGCCGCGACCCACGCGTGCGTGCTGCGGCTGGTGCGCGAGGGCGTCGTGGACGGGCTGCGGGTGGACCACCCGGACGGGCTGGCCGACCCGGGGGCGTACCTGCTGCGGCTGCACCGGGAGACCGGCGGCGTCTGGACGGTCGTGGAGAAGATCCTGGCCACCGGCGAGCGGCTGCCCGTGTCCTGGCCGGTCGCCGGGACCACCGGCTACGACGCGCTGCGCCACGTCGACGGCCTCTTCGTCGATCCCGGTGGCCTGGCGGAGCTGACGGCCGTCTACCGGGACGTCACCGGCGCCGGACCCGACCTCGGCGGCGCGTGGCGGCCGACCGTGCGGCGGGCCGCGCGGGAGGTGGTCACCGGGGAGCTGGCCGCCGAGGTCGAGCGGCTCACCCGTACGGCCGCCGCCGTGTGCGAGGCCGCCCCGCACCTGGCGCTGCGCGACCACGCGCCCTGGGCGCTGCGCACCGCGATCCGGGAGGTGCTGGTACGGCTGCCGGTGTACCGGCCGTACGTCACCGCGGGCGGGCCGGTGGGCGCGGAGGACCGGGCGATGCTGGAGGAGGCGGCCGAGGGCGCGCGGGAGGCGTTCGCCGTGCCGGAGGAGGCCGCCTCGGTGGACGTGGTGCGGGACCTGGCGCTGGGACAGTTGGGCGACGGGCCGGCGCAGCGGGACTTCTGCGCGCGCTTCGCGCAGGTCAGTGCGGCGCTGCGGGCCAAGTCGGAGGAGGACAGGGCCTTCTACCGCTACGTCCCCCTGCTGTCGGCCGGGGAGGTGGGCGGTGATCCGGGCCGCCCCGCGGTGACGCCGGAGGAGTTCCACGCGTACTGCACGCGCCTGCAACGCGACTGGCCGGCCACCGGCACCGTGCTGTCCACGCACGACACCAAGCGGAGCGCGGACGTGCGGGCGGCCCTGGCGGTGCTGAGCGAGTGCCCGCGGCGGTGGGCGGAGCTGCTGGCGGAGGTCGGCGGGGAGACCGCCCGCCTGGACGGCGCGGAGGCCCCCGACCCCCATCTGGCCTGGACGGCCTGGCAGACCGCGTACGGCATGGGCTTCCCGTACCAGGAGCGGCTGGTGCCCGCGCTGCTGAAGGCCGTGCGGGAGGCGGCGCTGCGCACGACCTGGACCGAGCAGGACGCCGCGTACGAGGCGGCCGTGGAGCGCTTCGCCTCGGCCGGGCCGGCCGGACCGCCGCTGTACGCGCTCGCCGCCTTCGGGCGGGAGCTGAGGGCCCCGGTGCGGGCCAACGTGCTCGGCGCGGCGCTGCTGCACCTGACCATGCCGGGCGTGCCGGACCTCTACATGGGCACCGAGCGGGTGTACGCCGCGCTGGTCGATCCCGACAACCGCCGGCTGCCGGAGTTCCCCTCCGCCCCGCTCGGCGCGCCGGAGGAGGCCGGGGCCGAGGAGAGCAGGGCCGACGAGGCCGGGGCGGGCAGCCCGTCGGACGAGCTGTCGGGCGCTCTGGGCGGCGGCCTGTCCCGGGAGAAGCGGCGGCTGACCGTGACGGCCCTGCGGCTGCGGCGGGAGCACCCGGAGTGGTTCGGCGCGTCGGCCTCGTACGAGCCGCTGCGGGCCGTGGGCCCGGCGGCCGGGCACTGCGTGGCCTACGCGCGTTCCGGCGCGGTCGTCGCCGTGGCGACCCGGCTCTCGCTGCGGCTGGCGGAGGCGGGCGGCTGGCGGGAGACGGCGCTGGAGCTGCCGCCGGGCCGGTGGCGGGACCTGCTCGGCGGGCGGGAGGCCGAGGGACGCGGCGCGCTGGCGGAGCTGCTGGCCGGCTCACCGGTCGCCCTGCTGGTCCGGAGCTGACCGGTGCCGCACGGCGGGGTGACGGGCGCGGGCGGGTCAGCGGCCGCTCAGCCGGAAGCTGACCCGTCCGAACCGCACGTGGTCCCCCGGGCGCACGTCCACCGATCCGGTCACCCGGCGGCCGTTGACCCAGGTGCCGTTGGCCGAGCCCAGGTCGCGCAGCACCCAGCCCCGCGCCGAGCTGTGCAACTGGGCGTGCGTCCGGGAGACCGTCTCGTCGTTCAGCCGCAGCATCGAGCCGGGGGCGCGGCCGATGCTCATCGGGTACGGGCCGGGCGGGGGCAGTATCAGCTCCGGCAGCCGCGCCGTCTGCCAGGCCCGCCGCAGCCGTCCGGGGAGCGCCGAGACCGCGGCGACGGTCCGCAGGAGGAAGGGCTCCGGCGGGCGCGGACGCAGATCGCCTATGGCGGCTTCGAGTTCGTCGGAGCGGCGGGCGGTGAGGATCAGCTCCATCCGGCGCTCGAAGGTCTGGTGCGACACGCGGCCGACGACCGCGCTCTCGCGCAGCACCTCCATGGCACGCTCCCGGTCCTCGTCCGACGGGCGCGGCGGGACCGCTCCGAACTCCAGAGATGCCATGAGCAGTCATTCTCAGGGCCCGGCGTGGAGCTGTCCAGCCTGCGCCCCCGCCCGCGGGCCGCGCCCGTCGCCCGGGCCGGGCATCCGGTGGCGCGGCACCGCGTCCGCACGGGCCGGCGGGCTCTTAAGGGGGCATGCTGGGTCTTTGACGTGCCGTCGGCCGAAGGAGACGCCAGTGCTGTTCGAGGTGTGGGCCCCCGGGGCGCGACGGGTCGCGCTGCACGCGGGGGGCGAGGAACACCCCATGGAGCGCGACCCGGAGCGCGCCGGGTGGTGGCGGGGCGAGGCGTCCGCCGGGCACGGAACCCGCTACGGCTTCTCCGTCGACGACGGGCCGGTGCTCCCCGACCCGCGGGCGCGGCGGCTGCCGGAGGGGCCCGACGGCCCGGCCGCGGTGGTGGACCCCGACGCGTACGCCTGGCGGCACGACTGGGCCGGACGGGAGCTGGACGGCGCGGTGCTGTACGAGCTGCACGTCGGCACCTTCACCGAGGCGGGCACCTTCGAGGCGGCGGCCGGGCGGCTGGGCCACCTGGCCGGTCTGGGGGTCACCCACGTCGAGCTGATGCCGGTCGCCCCGTTCCCCGGCACCCACGGCTGGGGGTACGACGGGGTGGCGCCCTGGGCGGTGCACGAGCCGTACGGCGGACCGGAGGGCCTCAAGCGCTTCGTGGACACCGCGCACGCCCACGGGCTGGGCGTGGTCCTGGACGTGGTGCACAACCACCTGGGGCCGTCCGGCAACCGGCTGCCGGAGTTCGGCCCGTACTTCACCGAGCGCCACCACACCCCGTGGGGCGCGGCCGTCAACCTGGACGCGCCCGGCTCGGACGAGGTGCGGGCGTACTTCATCGGCAGCGCGCTGGCCTTCCTGCGCGACTACCGGCTGGACGGGCTGCGGCTGGACGCGGTGCACGCGCTGGTGGACGACCGGGCCGAGCACTTCCTGGCCGAGCTGTCGGCGGCCGTGGAGCGGCTCTCGGCGGAGCTGGGGCGGCCGCTGTTCCTGATCGCCGAGTCGGACCGGAACGACCCGCGCACCACCGCGCCGCGCGACGCCAACGGGCTGGGGCTGGACGCCCAGTGGGACGACGACATCCACCACGCCCTGCACGCCGCCCTGACCGGCGAGGCGCAGGGCTACTACGCCGACTTCGCCCGCGCCCCGCTGGCGGCCCTGGCCAAGGCGCTGACCGGCGCGTTCTTCCACGACGGCAGCTACTCCTCCTTCCGGGGCCGCCGCCACGGCCGCGCACCGGACCGCGCCACCACCGAGGCGCGCCGCTTCCTGGCCTACGCCCAGACCCACGACCAGATCGGCAACCGGGCCCGGGGCGACCGGCTGGCCTCCCACCTCTCCCCCGGCCTGGCGGCCTGCGCGGCGGCGCTGGTGCTGTGCGGGCCGTACACGCCGATGCTGTTCATGGGCGAGGAGTGGGGGGCGCGCACCCCCTGGCAGTACTTCACCGACCACCAGGACCCCGAGCTGGCGGAGGCCGTACGGCAGGGGCGGCGCCGGGAGTTCGCCGCGCACGGCTGGGCCGAGGAGGACGTCCCCGACCCCCAGGACCCGGCCACCCGGCTGCGCTCCTGCCTGGACTGGGACGAGCCGCTGCGCGAGCCGCACGCCGCCCTGCTGGCCTGGCACCGGGCGCTCATCGCCCTGCGCCGCGCCCACGTCTCGCCCCGCACCCGGCTGGCGGACGTCCACGTCGCCTTCGACGAGGAGCGGCGCTGGCTGTACCTGCGGCACGGCGGGCTGCACGTCGCGGTGCACCTGGCCGCGGAGGGCACCGCCGAGATCCCCCTGTCGGTGCACACGGCCGCCGAGCTGGCCTCCTGGGGGAGGTGCGAGCCGCCCGAGGGGGACGGGCTGCTGCGGCTGGGGCCGCACGCGGCGGCGGTGCTGCGCTGAGCGCGGCGCCCCGCGCGGCCGGGGTCCGGGGGCGTTGGGGGGCGTCCGGGGGTGCGGCCCTGCGGGTGGGTCCGTCAGCCCTCCAGGGCCATCCGCACGCCCAGGGCGATGAGCACGCCGCCGGAGACCTGCTCCAGGCGGCGGCGCACGGAGGCGCGGTCGATCAGGCGCCGCATCCGGCCCACGCCCCAGACGTAGCAGGCGTAGTAGCCGACCTCGAAGACCGCCCACAGCGCGGCCAGCGCCACCATCACGGGCAGCTTCGGGGCCCCGGCCGGGACGAACTGCGGCAGGAAGGACAGGGCGAAGACCGCCGCCTTGGGGTTGGCGAGGTTGAGCGCGAGCCCGGCCCGGTACGACCCCCACGCCGAGGGCCGGGCGGGCGACGGCCCGCCGGCCGCCTCCCCGGCCGCGGTCGCGGTCCCGGTGATCCGCCGCGCGCTGCGCAGCGCCTGGACGCCGAAGACCACCAGCACCACCGCGCCCACCACGCGCAGCGCGTCGTAGGCGAGCTGCGAGGCGGTCAGCAGCGCGGTGAGGCCGAAGGCGGCGACCACGCCCCACACGAAGACCCCGGTCTCGTTGCCGAGCACCGTCGCCATGCCGTCGCGCCGGCTCACCAGCGACCGGCGGATGATCAGCACCGTGCTCGGCCCCGGCGACATGGCGACCAGCAGGCAGGCGCCCAGGAAGGGCAGCAGCGTCTGGAGCATGCCGCCATCCTCCCCGCCCGCCGGCGGGGCGGGCCAGCGAATTCCCCGCGGGCCCCCCGCCGGCGCCGCCCGGGCGCCGGCGGCGGCTCAGCCCTCCTCGGGGACCAGCCGCAGGGAGATGGAGTTGATGCAGTACCGCTCGTCCGTCGGGGTCGGGTAGCCCTCGCCGCGGAAGACGTGGCCCAGGTGGGAGCCGCAGCGGGCGCAGCGGACCTCGGTGCGGACCATCCCGTGGGAGCGGTCCTCCAGCAGCTCGACGGCCGAGGAGTCGGCCGGGTCGTAGAAGCTGGGCCAGCCGCAGTGCGACTCGAACTTGGTGTCCGAGCGGAACAGCTCGGCCCCGCAGGCCCGGCACTGGTAGACGCCGGTGGTCCTGGTGTCGGTGTACTCACCGGTGAAGGGCGGTTCGGTGCCCGCCTCGCGGAGCACGTGGTACTCGGCGGGGCTCAGCTCCCGCCGCCACTGCTCCTCGCTCTTGTCGATCTCGTACCCCATGGCGGGTACCTCCTCAGTTCGCCAGACGGTCGAGGACGACCGCACCGAGCTCGGTGACGTCGCCCGCCCCCATCGTCAGAACGAGGTCACCGGGTCCGGCCATTCCGGCGATCAGCGCCGCGGCCTTCTCGCCGTCGGACTCGGCCCGGACGTCGGCGCCCGCGGCGAGGGCGGCGTCGACCACGATGGCGCTGGTCACGCCGGGGATCGGGTCCTCGCGGGCCGGGTAGACGTCCAGGACGACCGAGGCGTCGGCCAGTGCCAGGGCCCGGCCCATCTCGGCGCCCAGCTCCCGGGTGCGGCTGAACAGGTGGGGCTGGAAGACCACCAGCACCCGGCCGTCCCCGGCGGCGCCCCGGATGGCCTCCAGGTCGGCGGTCATCTCGGTGGGGTGGTGGGCGTAGGAGTCGATGACCCGCACGCCGCGCGCCTCGCCCTTGGGCTGCAGGCGGCGGTTGACGCCGGTGTACGAGGCGAGGGCGGCGGCCAGCTCCCGGGCCGGGACGCCCAGGGCCGCGCCGGCGGCGAGCGCGGCGACGGCGTTGTGGGCGTAGTGGCGGCCGGGGACGGAGACGGTGAAGGCGATCTCCTCGCCGCCGAGGAGGACGGTGACCTCGCTGGTCAGGCCGCGCGGGGTGACCTCGGCGACCCGTACGTCGGCGTCGGCGGCCTCGCCGTAGGTGACGATCCGCAGGTCCCTGCGCCCCTCGGCCGCGCGGGCGCGGACCCGGGCGGTCAGCTCGCGGGCCCCGTCGTGGTCGGCGCAGACCACCAGGGTGCCGCCGGGGCGGATGCGGTCGGCGAAGGTCTCGAAGGAGACGTGGATCTCCTCCATCGAGGCGTAGTTGGCGTGGTGGTCCAGCTCCACGTTGAGGACGATCGCCACCTCGGGGGCGTACTTGTGGAAGCTGCGGTCGCTCTCGTCGGCCTCGGCGACGAAGATCTCGCCGCCGCCGTGGTGGGCGTTGGTGCCGGGGCCGTCCAGGTCGCCGCCGATCGCGTACGAGGGGTCCAGGCCCATGGTGCGCAGGGCGACCGCGAGCATCGAGGTGGTGGTGGTCTTGCCGTGCGTGCCGGCGACGGCGATCGGGCGCAGGCCCTCCATGAGCGCGGCCAGCGCGTCGGAGCGGTGCACGACCGGCACGCCGCGCTCGCGGGCGGCGGCCAGCTCCGGGTTGTCGTCCCGGATGGCGCTGGAGACGACGACGGCGGTGGCGTCGCCGGCGAGGTGGCCGGCGGCGTGCCCGATGTGGACGGTGGCGCCGAGCGCGCGCAGCGCCCCGGCGGTGGCGGACTCCTTCGCGTCGCTGCCGGCGACCCGTGCGCCGCGCTGGGCGAGGATCTTCGCGATGCCGGACATCCCGGCGCCGCCGATGCCGATGAAGTGCGGTCGTTCCATCGCGGGCGGCAGGCCGGGCGCCATGCGGTTTCCTTTCGGACGTGCTCTTCGCGTGCTGGTTGCTGCGTGCTGCGGCGCGCTGGTCGCGCGCGGCCCCAAGCCTATGCGAGGGCGCCCGCCGACCGCAGTCGGCGGGCGCGGTGCCGGACGCGCCGGCTCACTCCCCGTGGGCGAACAGCTTGAGCACCGGGACGCCGACCTTGTGGCGGGCCCGCGAGGCCCAGTCGCGGTGGAAGAACTCCTCGACCAGGTGCGGCGCGGTCAACACGATCACCTCGTCCGCGCCGGTCTCCCGGACGACCGAGCCGAGCAGGTCGAGCGGGCGGTCCCGGACGATCTGCCCGACGGCCTCCGCGCCCGCGGCGCGCAGCGCGGCCAGCGAGTGCTGCAGGGCCCGCTCGGCCGGGGAGGCCGGGCCCTCCGCGGTGGCCTCCTCGTCCTCTCCGGTGGCCTCGCGCACGGCGTCGTCCAGCTCGCCGAGCGCCACGTCGTCCAGGGCCCGCAGCAGCCGGTCCTGGTCGCCGCGCGGCTGCATCAGAACCACGAAGGACACCGGCTCGTCACCGTGGAGGGTGGTGACGAGCTCCACGTCGGCGGGCACCAGCGGCTTCTCGATCATCAACACGGTGGTGAACACGGCAGGTGCCCTTCCTCCAGGCGGGTCCGCGGACCCGTACCGAACCATCCGCCCCCGCGCGTGCGGGGTGCGCATTTCACTCTGCGTATTCCAATCTGTGCATGTCACACCCGCCTGGTACGGACGGGTCGGTTCACGCCGGTTGCGCGCCCGTCCGGCGGTAGCGCGTGAAGAGGAACCCCTCCTCCTCCAGCACGGAGTGGAGTCCGTACTCCACCGGCGTCTCGAAGCCGGGGCCGTCGAGGATCCGGGAGGCGTTCCCGGCGGTGATCCGCGGGGAGACGGTCAGGCACAGCTCGTCCAGCACGCCCGCCGCCGCGAACTGGCCGAGCAGGCGCGGCCCGCCCTCGGTGAGCAGCCGGGTGTGGCCGTGTTCGGCCAGCAGGCCCGGCACCCGCGCCGGGTCCACCGCGGCGCCCTCGCCCGCGTGCACCACCACCGCGCCCGCGGCGCGGGCCGCCGCCTGGCGGTCGGCCGGGGCCGCCGCGCCGGTGAGCACCAGGGTGGGCACCAGCGGCTCGGTGAACAGCGGCAGGGAGAAGTCCAGGTCCAGGCCGGCGCTGACGACCGCGATGGCGGGGGCCGGGTGCTGTCCGGCCGCCGCGCGCCGGGCGGCGAACGCCTCGCGGCGGCGGGCGGGCCGGTACCCCTCCTGGCGTACCGTTTCGGCGCCGACGACCACGGCGTCCGCCAGGGCCCGCAGCACCCCGAAGATCCGCATGTCGGCGTCCGAGGACAGCGGCTGGGAACGGCCCTGGTGGTGGGCGGCGCCGTCGAGCGAGGCGACCATGTTGCCCCGCAGCCAGGGCGTGCCCGGGGCGGTGGCGGGATAGGCGTACGCGTCGGCGAGCTCCTCCAGGGTCCACTGCCGGTCGGCGTCCCCGGCCGGCTGCGCCGGGGGCGCCGGCTCCGCCGGAGGGACCGGGGCTGCGGGGGACGCGGGAGGGGGGAACAGACGTCGCATACCGCGCAGTGTGGCACGGGCCACGGGCGCGCTCCGCGCCCCGCCACGCCCCGTAGAGTGAGAAGGGTGTCGTCCTCCACTGCCTCCACGCGCCCGATAGCCGAAGAGACCGCCCCGCTGTCCCTGTGCGCCCGCGAGCCGCACGTCCCCGCCGACCGGCTGGTGGCGGAGCTGGTGCCGCCGCCGCGCTTCGACGCGGTGCGCTTCGACAACTACCTCCCGGACCCGGCCCGGCCCAGCCAGGCCGAGGCGGTGCGGGTGCTGCGCGAGTTCGCGGCGGGGATCGGCGGGGCGCCGGCGGACGGCGGGGGCGGCGGCGTGCTGCGCTGGTTCCGCCGGACAGGCCGCGGCGGCCGGGCGGCGGCGCCCGCCGGGCCGCGCGGGGTGTACCTCGACGGCGGCTACGGCGTCGGCAAGACCCACCTGCTGGCCTCGCTGTGGCACGCCACCGACGCCCCCGCCGAGCGCAAGGCGTTCGGCACCTTCGTGGAGCTGACCAACCTCGTGGGCGCGCTCGGCTTCCAGCAGACGGTGGCCACGCTCAGCGGGCACCGGCTGCTGTGCATCGACGAGTTCGAGCTGGACGACCCGGGCGACACCGTCCTGGTCTCCACCCTGCTGGGACGGCTGGTGGAGGAGGGCGTGGCGCTGGCGGCCACCTCCAACACCCTGCCCGGCAAGCTCGGCGAGGGCCGCTTCGCCGCCGCCGACTTCCTGCGGGAGATCCAGGGGCTGGCCGCGCACTTCCGCACCCTGCGCATCGACGGCGAGGACTACCGGCACCGCGGCCTGCCCGAGGCCCCGCCGCCCTGCGACGACGCGACGGTGGCCCGGGTCGCGCACCGCACCCCCGGCGCCTCCCTCGACCACTTCCCCTCCCTCCTGGACCACCTCGCCCGCGTCCACCCCAGCCGCTACGGGGCGCTGTGCGACGGCGTGGAGGCGGTGTGCCTGACGGATGTCCAGCCGGTGCCGGATCAATCCACCGCGCTGCGCCTGGTGGTCCTCGCCGACCGGCTCTACGACCGCGAGGTGCCGGTGCTCGCCTCCGGGGTGCCGTTCGACCGGCTCTTCGGCGAGGAGATGCTCAAGGGCGGCTACCGCAAGAAGTACTTCCGGGCGATCTCGCGGCTCACCGCGCTCGCCCGCGACGCGCGGCGGCTGACCGGGGAGGACGGGGCGGCCGGGGCCTGACGGTCCCGGGGCGGCGGCCTCCGGGCGGCGCCCCGGGGTGGGACCCCGGACGGGCGGTCCCGTGCGGGGCGGCCGTACGCCGGGCGGGTCGCGGCGGGCACGGAAACGGGTCGCACCCGGTTCCCGCTGAGCGAACAGCGTGGTACACACACCGGAACATCACCTGTCCGCCAGCAGGGAGCTGCCCATGTCAGCAACGCGACGCCACGTCCTGGGAAGAGCCGGTGCCATGGGAGCGGGCATCGCCTTCGCCGGTGCCATCTCCGAACTGTTCGCCGGCACCGCCCCCGCCCACGCCACCGGGGGCCGGGACGGCTACGGGCCCCTGATCCCCGACCCGGACGGCCTGCTCGACCTGCCGAAGGGGTTCCGCTACCGGGTGCTGTCGCGCGAGGGCGATCCGATGCGCTCGGGCGAGGGCCCGGTGCCCGGCCGCCACGACGGCATGGCCGCCCTGCCCGGCTCCCGTCCGGACCGCCTGTGGCTGGTCCGCAACCACGAGAACAAGCCGGGCGCCGAGCACCCGGTCCCCGCCGTCCCGGGGCTGACGTACGACCCGGAAGGCGCGGGCGGCTGCACCCTGCTGGAGCTGTCGGAGGACGACGACGTGCTGGCCGAACGGGTCGGCATCGCGGGCACGGCCGTGAACTGCGCGGGCGGCCCCACCCCCTGGGGCACCTGGCTGACCTGCGAGGAGACCGAGGACAGGGCCGGCACCAACGGCTACGCCAAGGACCACGGCTTCATCTTCGAGGTCGGCTGCCGGCCCGGCCACCGGACCGTCCCCGAGCCGCTCACCGCGATGGGCCGCTTCCAGCACGAGGCGGTCGCCGTCGATCCGCGCACCGGCGTCGTCTACGAGACCGAGGACGCCTTCGACCACCCCTTCGGCCTCTTCTACCGCTTCCTGCCCAACCGCCCCCGCGGCGGCTTCGGCTCGCTGCGCGCGGGCGGCAGGCTGGAGGCCATGCGGGTGCCGGGCGTGCCGGACCTGTCGGCCGTCCTGGAACCCGGCACCGCCTTCGACCGCGTCGAGTGGGTGCCGGTGCCCGACCCGCTGGCGAAGCAGACACCCGTCCGCCTCCAGGACTTCGGCCGCGGGGGCATCACCCACGCCCAGAAGCTGGAGGGCTGCTACTGGGGGAAGGAGTCGGTGTACTTCGTCTCCAGCTACGCCCGCAGCTCCGAGGGCTCGGCCGCCGACCACTTCGGCCAGGTGTGGCGGTACGAGCCGCGGCGCCGCCGGCTGACGCTGGCGGTGGTCTTCGGCCCGGACACCGGCGTGGAGATGCCGGGCGAGTCGCCGGACAACATCTGCCTCGCCCCCGGCGGCGGCCTGATGGTGTGCGAGGACGGCGGCGGCGCCCAGCACGTCTACGGGGTGACCCGGCACGGCCGGGTCTACGCCCTGGCACGCAACGCCCGGAACATCGGCACCCCCGAGGAGCCGGAGTACGGCGAGTTCGCGGGCGTCACCTTCTCGCCCGACGGCCGCACCATGTACGTCAACTGCTAC
>NZ_DASQNP010000104.1:0-32400 GCF_035644915.1 Streptomyces sp. | reverse complement strand
CCGGCTGCTGGGCCGGGTACTGGCCCGAGTGCTGGTCGCCCATCTGCCGGGCGTAGGGCACGCCCTGACCCAGCGTGCGCACGCTGACGCCGGAGGAGTGCTCCGCGGCCGTCTCGTTGCCCGGCATCGGCAGCGCGCGCGGCCGGGGCGCCGCGGTGGGCGGGACCGCGCCCCCCAGGATGGGGCTGGCCGCGACCACGGTGAGGTCGGGCTGACGGGGCTGCTCCGCGCCCTCGGCGTGGCCGTGCTCGGCGGGCCCGTCCGCGGGGGCGGCCGCACCACCGGGCCCGACACCGCCGGCCCCGGGCGCCTCCGCCTCGGCGGAGCGCTGCTGCGGCACTTCCTGCGCCGGCGCCTGCGCCGGTGCCTGCGGAACGCGGCGGCGGCGGCCGGTCGGCCGGTCGGCCGGGGGAGCGGTCTCGGGCGCCGCGTACCCGGCCGGGACGGGAACCTGGCCCTGCTGCTCCTGCTCCTGCGCCTGGCCCTGGGCCGGCGGCTGCTGGACCTGCGGCTGGGGCGGAGTGGACGGAGCCGGGGCGGGCACCGGCGCGGGCGTCGGGCCCGGGGCGGGCGGCAGTGCGAACGCCGTGCGCTCCGGCGCGGGGGCGCCCGCGGCCTCGGGCTCGGCGGCCCGGCGCGCGCGCCGACCGGTACCCGGGTGGGCCTGCTGGGGGAGGGCGTGTCCGCCCGTCCCGTTCGCGGACGGCTGCGGCAGGGCGTGCTCGCCGCTGTCCGCGCCGTTCTCCGCGCGTTCCTCGACCGGCGCCAGCGCACGCCGCGCCCGGCGGCGTCCCGTACCGGCCGGGACCGGCGTGGCACCGCTGCCGCCGTCCGGACCCGCCGCGGACGGCTGCGCCGACGGCTGGGCGGGCACGTTCGCGGAAGCGTCGGCGGGCGTGGCCGCGGGGGTGGCCGCCGAGGGGCCCGCGGGCAGGGCGATCGCCCCGCCGCCCGCCCCGGCAGCACCACCGGTTCCCTGGGCGTTCGCCGCACCGTTCGCCGCACCGGCCGCGGGCGCGCCGCCCGTGCCCCGGGGCGGCTGCGCCGGAACCGGCATCACCGTCGTCTCGCTCTCGCGCGACGACCGCTGCCCCGCGTCCGCGGCACCCGAGGAGCCCGGGGACCCCACCGGCACCTCCAGGACGTAGGCGCTGCCGCCCCCCGAGCCCGGCACCTGGTGGGTCTGCAGCACACCGCCGTGCCGCCGCACGATCCCGCGCACCAGCGGCTCGTGCACCGGGCTGCCGCCGCCGTACGGTCCGCGCACCTCGATCCGTACGACGTCGCCGCGCTGCGCCGCCGCCACCACGATCGTCGAGTCGCCCGAGGCGGGCCCCTGCGCGTTGCCGGTGGCGTCCACGCCCGCCACGTCCGCCGCCAGGTGGGCCAGCGCCTGCGCCAGCCGCACCGGGTCGACCTCCACCTCGATCGGCGGGGCGTGCACCGCGAACTGCGCGCGCCCGGGCCCGATCAGCTCGACCGCGCCCTCCACGCCGGCCGAGACGACCTCGTCCAGCGACACCTTCTCGCGCTTGAGCTTCTCGCTGCCGGAGTCCAGCCGCTGGTAGCTGAGCACGTTGTCCACGAGCGTGGTCATCCGCGCGTAGCCCGCCGCGAGGTAGTGCAGGGTCTGGTTCGCCTCCGGCCAGAGCTGTCCGGCCGGGTCGGACGCCAGCCCGGCCAGTTCGCCGCGCAGGTGCTCCAGCGGTCCGCGCAGCCCGTTCTCCAGGACGGACACCAACTGCTGGTGCCGCGCCACGAGCGCGTCGTAGGCGGTGCGGTCGGTGAAGGCGAGCACCGCGCCGACGAGCTGGTCGCCGTCCCGCACGGGCGCGGTCGTCATGTCGACCGGCACCGCGCGGCCGTCCCTGGTCCACAGCACCTGCCCGCGCACCCGGTGCTTGCGGCCGGAGCGCAGGGTGTCCGCGAGCGGCGTCTCCTCGTACGGCAGCGGGCTGCCGTCCGGCCGCGAGTGGTGCACCAGCGGGTGCAACTTCTTCCCGCCCAGGTCGCTCGCCCGGTAGCCGAGGATCTGGGCGGCGGAGGGATTGACCAGGACGACCCGGCCCTCGGTGTCCACGCCGACCACGCCCTCGGCGGCGGCGCGCAGGATCATCTCGGTCTGGCGCTGCTGGCGGGCCAGTTCGGCCTCGGTGTCGAGGGTGCCGGTGAGGTCGCGGACGACGAGCATGAGCAGCTCGTCGCCGGTGTAGCTGTTGCCGTGGTCGGCGAAGGCGGCCTCGAAGGACGACTCGTAGGGCGTGCGCCCGTCCTCCAGGTTGGCGCTGGTCACCTCGACCAGGAACTGGGTGCCGTCCGTGCGCCGCGCCACCATCCGCGTCGGCTTCGTGCGCGACTCGGGGACGTCGCCGGGGCGGCGCATCGAGCCCGGGATGAGCTTGGAGTCGAAGTCCGGGAGCAGGTCCAGCAGACCGCGCCCGACCAGGGCCGTACCCGGCGCCTCGAAGACCTCCAGAGCGATGCTGTTGGCGTTGACGACCGTGCCGTTGCAGTTCACCAGCAGCAGCGCGTCCGGCAGGGCGTCGAGTATGGCGGCGAGGCGAGCAGCGCCTCGGGATGGCCTGCTGCTCACGACGACGCATCCTCCCTGCTGACCAGCTGGTGCACCGTGACAGCACCGGGGACGCGGTCAGTGTGCCGTTCTCCTGTGCGTGCCACTAGAGGGGAGTCTACGGGCAGCGGTGGTGGAAGCGACGGCGGATGCGTGGGGAGCGTGGGGAGAACGTGGACCCGGCCCCGGCCCGGCGTATGAGATCCGTCACGCGCCCGGGCCGGGGAGGGCGGGCACGAGCGCGTCCCAGCGGGCGATCTCGCAGCCGTCCGTCCGTGCGAACCGGGCGTTCACCCGGGCCCCGCGCCACACTCCGGTGACCCGCGCGGTGGCCGGGCCGCCGTACACCTGGGCGCACATCGCGCCCTCGGGGACGGGCTCCCACGGGCTCCGCGGCCCCCGGACCGCCCGGTCGACGGCGTCGCAGGCGGCGGGGGCGTCGGGGTGGCTGCCGCCGGCGGGACGGCAGTCGAGGGTGTACGTCCGCAGGTCCGGCGCGGTCCCCCCGGTGGCCGTGCCGGGCCCGGACCCGGTGCCGGACAGGGCGCCGCCGGACCCGGTACCGGACACGGTGATGACGAGCCGGTCCGGCTGGGCGTGCGGCACGGCGGGCCGGGGCCAGGGACGGGCGGCGGCCGGTACGGCGGCGGCCGGTACGGCGACGGTGGCGGTCAGGACGGCGGCCCCGGCGAGGACGGCGGCGGTACGGCACGGCATGGCGGCTCCCGGAAGGCGGTGCGCGGGCGGACCCGCGGAAGGTGCGGGCCCCTCTCCTCTCCCTCCCCGGCTAACGCGCCACCGCGCGCGCCGTTGCGCACCTCCACCCGCCCGCCTCGCCGGCACGCCGCCACCAGCGGTAAAGGGCTTTGCCCGGAGGGCTACCGTCCGGGTAACGTAGGTGGCGATTGGAGACAGCCCCCGTGGCTGTGTCATCATCTGCACACACGCGTCGCGGCAGCGCGGTGCGTGGGGAGGCTTCGCCTAGTCTGGTCTATGGCGCCGCACTGCTAATGCGGTTTCGGGTTACCCCCGATCCCGGGTTCAAATCCCGGAGCCTCCGCTTGGTCTTCACGATCACCGAAGCCCCGGCCCCGCGGTCGGGGCTTCGGTCGTTCCCGGCCGCTCCCCGGGTGCCTCCTGGGATGCCTTCTGGGGCATCGTCGCAGGTCAGAGCGGGTTGACCCAATGGATTTCGCCTCTGGGCGAGGATCATGTAATGTTGTTCCCGCAACGACGACCGGCCCCCACGGGGGCGGGGAAGTCAAGCGCTCGTAGCTTAACGGATAGAGCATCTGACTACGGATCAGAAGGTTGCAGGTTCGAATCCTGCCGAGCGCGCAGCAGCCGGAGGCCCCGTCGAGAGATCGACGGGGCCTCCGGCGTGTGGGGCCGCTGTTGAATTTCGCTTCGTGGCGAGGCCGGTCCTGTGTCAGGGTCGGCCGGTGAGCGTTTCCCGAAGTGAGTTGCTGCGCTGGCAGTTCGAGTTGACCTGGTCGCTGTTCGAGTACCACCTGGAGCGGCTGGAGCCCGGGGACTTTCTGTGGGAGCCCGCGTCCCCCTGCTGGACGGTGCGCCTAGGGGCCGACGGGCAGTGGGTGCCGGACTGGGCGGAGACCGAGCCCGACCCGGTGCCGGTTCCCACGATCGGCTGGTTGAGCTGGCACATCGGCTGGTGGTGGGGCACGGCCATCGACCATGCGCGGGGCCGGACGCCCAGGGAGCGGACCGAGGTCACCTGGCCGGGGGACGGGGAGGCGGCCGTGGCGTGGCTGCGCGGTTTCCGCGAGGAGTGGCTGGCGGTGCTGGACCGGCTCACCGACGCCGACCTGGACGCCGTCGCCCCGTTCCCGTGGCAGGGCGACCCCGGGCACACCGTCGCCCACATGATCGGCTGGGTGAACTCCGAGCTGATGAAGAACGTCGCCGAGATCGGCCAACTCCGGCTGCTGCGGGCCGCGTCCCGGGGGTGAGCGGCCGGCCGGCGGCAGCCGGTGGGTAGGCCGGCGAGCGGAAGCCGTTCACCCGGTACGGGGCTTCCGGGGGCCGGGATGTTTCACGGGAAACATCCCGGCCGGGAGCGGGGCGCGGGCCCGAGCAGGAGCCGCCGGAGGCGCTCGAAGGCGGTGGGGGACGGGGCGCGGGGGAGGAAGTCCTTGATCCTCTCGGCGCAGTCCCGTGGGCTTGCCGTGGTCGTGTCGCACTCGATGTCGTAGACGCCGTGGGCGTGGACACGGTCCAGTTGGCGGGCGGCCAGGCCCGGCGGGCGGTCGCCGCGGGCCTTCTCGCGCCTCCGCAACTCCTCCGGGGAGCAGTGCACACCGACGAAGAGGACGTTCCTCGGTTCGAGGAGGGCGAGGCAGTCGAGCAGCCGCCACCGTTCGCCCAGGACGTGGTCGACGACGATGTTGTTGCCGACCGAGGCCATGCCGGCGACGGCGCGGTGGAAGCCCAGCCAGGTGCGCTTCAGAACGGCTTCCAGCTCGCCGGGTGCGACCTCCTTCGAGGTGCGCATCGCGTGGAAGGCGTCCACCGGCAGGTGGAAGTAGGGCTCGTCGAGGACGTGGAGGAGTTCCGCGGCGATGCTCGTCTTTCCCGCGCTCGAAGTGCCGTTCAGGAAGACGATCCGTCCGCCCGCGCTCTCCGGGGTGCTGTCCGAGGTCTCGCTTGCGCGCGGTCGGCCGGTGTCCTCCTGCTCGGGCACGCGGCCCCCTTCCGCCGTCGTCCTGGATCGATCATGCCGTAGGGCCGGGGGCGCGGCCAGGGGCCCTTCCCGCCGGGGCGGTGGCCGTCATACGGATGGCAGGGGGCAGAAGAAGCCCTGTACGGTGTATAGCGCCTCGCTGTTATACACCGTACAAGGAGACTCCATGGCAGTGCCCGCCACCGAGCGTTCCCCGGTCCGCCCCGACGACGGCGGCGGGGGAGGGGGAGGAGGCCACCCCCGGCGCTGGGCGATCCTCGCCGTGATCTGCCTCGCCCAGCTCACCGTCCTGCTCGACAACACGATCCTCAACGTCGCGATCCCCTCCCTCACCCGCGAGCTGGACGCCTCCACGGCCGACGTCCAGTGGATGGTCAACGCCTACGCCCTCGTGCAGTCCGGGCTGCTGCTGACCGCGGGCAACGCCGCCGACCGCTACGGGCGCAGGAGGATGCTCCTGCTCGGTCTCGGCCTCTTCGGGCTGGGGTCGCTCGCCGCCGGGCTCGCGCAGTCCTCCGGTCAGCTCATCGCCGCCCGCGCGGGCATGGGGGTCGGCGGGGCGCTGCTGATGACGACGACCCTCGCCGTCGTCATGCAGGTCTTCGACGCCGGCGAGCGGCCGCGGGCCATCGGGATCTGGGGCGCGGTCAGTTCGCTCGGCTTCGCCGGCGGGCCGCTGGTGGGCGGGGTGCTGCTCGACCACTTCCGGTGGGGCGCGATCTTCCTGGTCAACCTCCCGGTCGTGCTGCTCGGGCTCGTCGCCGTCGCCGCCCTGGTGCCGGAATCGCGGAACCCGGGCGGCGACCGCCCCGACGTGCCGGGCGCGCTGCTGTCCACCGTCGGCATGACGGCCGTCGTCTACGCGATCATCTCCGGGCCCGGGCACGGCTGGCTGTCGGGGCGGGTGCTGCTCAGCGGCGCCGTCGGGGCCGGCGCGCTGGCCGCCTTCGCGCTCTGGGAGCGCCGCGTGCCCCAGCCGATGCTGGACATGAGCTTCTTCCGCGACCGCCGCTTCGTCGGCGCCGTCACGGGCGGCATCCTGGTCGCCTTCGGGCTGACCGGTTCGCTGTTCCTGCTCACGCAGCACCTGCAGTTCGTGCTCGGATACGGGCCGCTGGACGCCGGACTGCGCACCGCGCCGCTCGCGCTGACCGTGGTGGCGCTCAACTTCTCCGGACTGGGCGCGCGGGTGCTGGTCCGGTCCGGCACGCCGGTCACCGTCGCGGGCGGCATGGCCCTGCTGGCCGCCGGGCTGGTGGCCGTCGCCACGCTCGGCGCGGACTCCTACGGCGGGATGCTGCTGGGCCTGCTGGTGATGGGCGCCGGGATCGCGCTGGCGATGCCCGCCATGGCGAACGCCGTCATGTCCGCGATCCCGCCCGAGAAGGCGGGCGTGGGCGCGGGCGTCAACGGCACGCTCGCCGAGTTCGGCAACGGCCTGGGCGTCGCCGTCCTGGGCGCGGTGCTCACCGCCCGGTTCGCCGCCCTGCTGCCGGCCGCCGCGGGCGCCGGTTCGCTGCCGGAGGCCCTGGCCGGAGCCCGTACCGGGGCCGAACGGGCCGCCGTCACCGAGGCGTTCGCGGACGGGATCGCGAGCAGCCAGCTCGTCGGCGCGGCGGCCGTGCTCGCGGGCGGCCTGCTCGCGGCCGTGCTGCTCCGGCGGGCCGAACGGGAGGGCGCCCCGGTGGGAGCCGCATAGCATCGGGGCGTACGGGGGCGGCCCGCCGGGCCGCCGGACCACCCGCCCGTACGCCCGCGCCGACCGAAGGAGGGCCCGTCATGGCAGCCGGCCGCCGCGCCAGCCGTCCGCCCCGGACCAGTGTGTGGCTGGAGGACGGTCCCGCCTCCCGGCGGCGGACGGGCGCCGAGCAGCCCGACGGGCTCGACCGCGACAGGATCGTCGCGGCCTCGGTGCGGCTGCTGGACGCCGACGGCCTGGCGAAGTTCTCCATGCGCCGCCTCGCCGCCGAACTCGGCGTCACCGCCATGTCCGTCTACTGGTACGTGGAGACCAAGGACGACCTGCTGGAGCTGGCCCTGGACGCCGTGCTGGGCGAGATCGCGCTCCCCGGGGAGGCGCCGGACGCCGACTGGCGCGACCAACTGCGGCAACTGGCCGCCGAGTACCGCCGGATGCTGGTCGGCCACCCCTGGGTGTCGCCGATGCTCGGCCGCTACCTCAACGTCGGCCCGCGGGCGATGGAGTTCGCGAACGCCGCCCGGCGCGTCGTCGAACGCGCCGGGCTGCCCGGACCGCTGATCACCGGAGCGCTCGCGGCGGTGTTCCAGTTCGTGTACGGCTTCGGCACCGTCGAGGCGAACTGGAACAGCCGCTGCCGCGCAGCCGGGGTCGGCTCCGACGAGTACTTCCGCCAGGTCTTCGCCCGCGTCCGGGGGCGGGACGAGTACGCCGCCTCGCTGGACCTGATGGAGCAGCGGGGCGGCGACACGGTGGACGAGATGCGGCAGCGGGACTTCGACACCGCGCTGGAGTGCGTCATCGCGGGCATCGAGGCGATGCGCGGCCGGGCGGCGGGGGACGCCGGGGCCGGGCCGGACGGCGGGTCAGCGGCCGGCGGCGCTCCCTGAGCCCGGGACCTGTGAGTCCGCGGCCGTTTCCGAGTTCGAGGCCGGGGTCGTTTCCGGGGCCGGGGCCGTCTCCGGGGCCGGGGTCGCGGCTTCCCGGGGGACGGGGCCGGGCCGGTCGATGTCGTGTCCCGTCCGCAGCGGCACCTCCTTGACGAGGACCACCAGCAGCAGCGCGACCACGGCGACCGGCGCGGCGTACAGGTAGATGTCGGCGACGCCGTGGCCGTACGCGCTCTCGACGACCGCGCGGACCGGGGCCGGGAGCGTGTCCAGGTCCGGAATGGCGCCGCCCTGGCCGCCGGCCGCGCCGCCGGCCGGCACGCCCAGCCCGGCCAGGCCGTCCGCGACGTAGCCGGTGATGCGGTGGGCGAGCACCGCGCCCAGCACCGAGACGCCGACCGCGCCGCCCAGCGAGCGGAAGAAGGCGAGGACGGAGCTGGCCGCGCCCAGGTCGGACAGGGAGACCTGGTTCTGGGTGGCCAGGACGAGGTTCTGCATCATCATGCCGACGCCCGTGCCCAGCAGCGCCATGAAGACGGCGATCCGCCAGTACGGGGTGTCGTACCGCATCGTGCCCAGCAGTCCGAGCCCGGCCGCCAGCAGGACGCCGCCCGCGACCAGCCACGCCTTCCAGCGGCCGGTCCGCGTGATGACCAGGCCGGAGACGGTGGAGGAGAGGAACAGGCCGCCGATCAGCGGGATCGTCAGCACGCCGGACATCGTCGGCGACTCGCCGCGGGCGAGCTGGAAGTACTGGCTGAGGAAGACGGTCGCGCCGAACATCGCGATGCCCACGAAGAGCGAGGCCAGCGCGGTGAGCGTGATCGTGCGGTTGCGGAAGAGGCGCAGCGGGACGATCGGCTCGGCGGCGCGGGCCTCGGTGAGCACGAAGGCCACACCCAGGACGAGCGAGGCGCCGACCATCGTGTACGTCTGCCAGGACAGCCAGTCGTAGCTGTCCCCGGCCAGCGTCACCCATATCAGCAGCAGCGAGACGGCGGCGGTGATGAGGAAGGCGCCCGGCCAGTCCACCTTCACGTCCTCCCGCCTGACCACCGGCAGGTGCAGGGTCTTCTGCAGCACGACCAGCGCGACGACCGCGAAGGGCACGCCCACGTAGAAGCACCAGCGCCAGCCGAGCCAGGAGGTGTCGGTGATCACGCCGCCGAGCAGCGGGCCGCCCACCGTGGCCACGGCGAAGGTCGCGCCCAGGTAGCCGCTGTACCGGCCGCGCTCGCGCGGGGGGATCATCGCGGCGATCACGATCTGGGAGAGCGCCGCCAGGCCGCCGGCGCCGAGTCCCTGCACCGCGCGGAAGGCGATCAGCGTGCCGGTGTCCTGCGCCAGGCCCGCGCCGGCGGAGGCCAGCACGAAGAGCACCAGGGCGAGCTGCACCAGCATCTTCTTGCTGAAGAGGTCGGCCAGTTTGCCCCACAGCGGGGTGGAGGCGGTCATGGTCAGCAGCGCGGCCGTCACCACCCAGGTGTACGCGCTCTGGCCGCCGCCCAGTTCCGAGATGATCTCGGGCAGGGCGTTGGAGACGACCGTCGAGGACAGGATCGAGACGAACATGCCGAGCAGCAGCCCGGACAGCGCCTCCATGATCTGCCGGTGGGTCATGGTCGCCTGTTCGGCGCCCTGCGCGGTGGGGGCGGGATCGCCCTTCCGCGCCTTCGGTGGTGTGGACGTTGCCATGCGCTCCGTAGCTTCCTGTTCCTTCTGCCCGGCGTGGTGTTCTGCCGGGGTGGTGATCCGCCCGGGGCCTGCCCGGGGCGGCGCGGTTCCGTGCGGGTGCCGGGCCCGCGGGCGCGCCCTACAGGGGCGCGGTGGCGCGGGGCGAGGCGCGGCGGAGGCCCTGGGGGGCGGGGTGGCCGCCGTACTCGTCGAAGCTGGCGCGCAGCCGCGCCAGCAGCTCGACGAGGCGGCTGACGTCCTCCTCGGGCCAGTCGCCGAGGCGGCTCGCGAGCGTTTCGGTGACGCGCCGGTGCGTCTCGGCCAGCAGCCGCTCGCCGCTCCCGGTGAGCCGCAGCAGGCGGACCCGGCCGTCCAGGGGGTCGGGGCGGCGGTCGACCCAGCCGTGGTCGACGACGTGCGCGACCTGGCGGCTGGTGACGGACATGTCGATGCCCAGCAGGTCGGCGAGCCTGCTCATCCGCATCTCGCCGTACCGCCCCAGCAGCGTCAGCACGACCGCCGAGGCGGGCGGGCAGTCGTGCGGCAGGGCACGGGCCAGCTCGCGCCGGACGACTCCGATGGAGCCGAGCTGCCGGGCCAGTTCCTCGTACGGGGCGAGTGCTGTCACCCGGCGCCTCCCTCGTGTCCCTGGTCACCACCCGCAGAGATTGTTGCTTAGAGCAACCATATATTTATTGGTTGCCTCGGGCAAACGAAAAAGGGCATGAGAGGGCAAACAGTTTCCCAAGGCCGGGTGTGCCGACCGCCAAGCGCGGCGGCGGCCCGTCCGGAGCGGCGGGTACGGCATGACCGGGGTGACCTGCACCCGTCCCGTTCGCTAGGGTCCATGGCCATGGCTCACAACCCCCATGCACCCCAGGGCCCGGCCGGCCACCACGACCCGGCCGGGAGCACCCAGATGTTCCGCGCCTTCGTCGACGAGGACGGGCCGCGTCCCACGGCCGCGACCACGTCGTCGTCCGGCCCCAGGATCGGTCTGATCGTCGGCATCGTCGCGGCGGTCGCGGTTGTCGCCGCGGTCGTCTGGTTCGCGATCTCCTGATCGCGCCCGGCGGCGGCCGGACGCCTGCCGAACGCGCCGCCACGCGGGACGGCCGCCGGACGGGGCGAACACCCTCCCGGCGGCCGTCCCGCGCGGCTTCCGCGACGTCCTCCGCGGTCACTGCTCCGCGGTCCACTCCCGCGCGGTCACTCCTCCGCGATGAGGCCCTCCCGAAGCTGCGCCAGCGTACGGGTCAGCAGCCGGGAGACGTGCATCTGCGAGATGCCGACCCGCTCGCCGATCTGCGACTGCGTCATGTTCCCGAAGAATCTCAGCATGATGATCTGCCGCTCGCGCGGCGGGAGCTTGGCGAGCAGCGGCTTGAGGGACTCGCGGTACTCCACGCCCTCCAGCGCGCTGTCCTCGTAGCCCAGCCGGTCCGCGAGGGAGCCCTCGCCGCCCTCCTCCTCCGGGGCGGGGGAGTCCAGGGAACTGGCCGTGTAGGCGTTGCCCACCGCCAGCCCGTCCACCACGTCCTCCTCGGACACGCCCAGGCAGGCGGCCAGCTCGGCCACGGTGGGGGAGCGGTCGAGCTTCTGCGACAGCTCGTCACTGGCCTTGGTGAGCGCCAGGCGCAGCTCCTGGAGGCGCCGGGGGACGCGCACGGACCAGGAGGTGTCCCGGAAGAAGCGCTTGATCTCGCCGACCACCGTCGGCATCGCGAACGTCGGGAACTCCACGCCGCGTTCGCAGTCGAAGCGGTCGATCGCCTTGATCAGGCCGATGGTGCCGACCTGGACGATGTCCTCCATCGGCTCGTTGCGGCTGCGGAAGCGGGCCGCCGCGTAGCGCACGAGCGGGAGGTTCAGCTCGATGAGGGTGTCCCGGACGTAGGCGCGCTCCGGGCTGTCCTCGTCCAGGGAGGCGAGCCGCTGGAACAGGGAGCGGGAGAGGGTGCGGGTGTCGATGGCGTCGCAGTCTGAGGGAACGTACGGTGCGTCGGCGTCTGACTCGGCGAGCACCTTCGAGCTGCCCAGTTCTACGGACATGCCACCCCCTTGAGGTCGCGGACGGGTCGCGGCGGCGCCCTCGGCGTGAGGGAAGCACCTCCCGGTGAATACCGGCGGCGCCGTCGCGGCAAACGCAGTTCTTGCAGAATGTCACAAGTAGGCAACACGACGTAGCCCCATGTCGATAAAACTGCACAGCTTGACAGGGGTCTGCCTGATCGAGTGTCACCCGCGAGAGTTACGCGTCGATGGGATTTGCGGCACGCAACCGGGCGAAGCTCCGCGACAGCAGCCGGGAGACGTGCATCTGCGAGACCCCCAGCTCCGCGCTGATCTGCGACTGGGTCAGGTTCCGGTAGTACCGCAGCAGCAGGATGCGCTGCTCGCGCTCGGGGAGCTGGACCAGCAGGTGCCGTACGAGGTCGCGGTGCTCCACGCCGTCCAGCGCCGGGTCCTCGTAGCCGAGCCGGTCGATCAGCCCGGGCAGGCCGTCCTCCCGCTCCTGGGCGGCCTCCAGGGAGGTGGCGCGGTAGGCGCGGCCGGCCTCCAGGCAGGCGAGGACGTCCTCCTCGCTGATCCGCAGCCGCTCGGCGATCTCGGCGGTGGTGGGCGAGCGCCCGTAGAGCACGGTCAGGTCCTCGGTGGCGCTGCTCACCTGCACCCACATCTCGTGCAGCCGCCGCGGTACGTGCACGGTGCGGACGTTGTCGCGGAAGTAGCGCCGGATCTCGCCGATGATCGTCGGCATCGCGAACGTCGGGAACTGCACCCCGCGGGAGGGGTCGAAGCGGTCGATCGCGTTGATCAGGCCGATGGTGCCGACCTGGACGATGTCCTCCATCGGCTCGTTGCGGCTGCGGAAGCGGGCGGCGACGTAGCGGACGAGCGGGATGTTGGCCTCGATGAGGGCGCCGCGCACCCGGTCGTGCTCGGGGGTGCCGGACTCCAGGCCGGAGAGGCGTTCGAAGAGCACCTGGGTCAGGGCCCGGGTCTCCGCGCTCCGGCGGTTGAGGGCTCCCCCGGGCGGGGTCTGGGGAAGGGTCTGCGTGGCCGCCACCGTTCGTCCAACCCCTTCATGGTCGAGACTCGTCCGGCAAAAGCGGTCATAGCATCACAAGTTATATGCACTGTGTGCAAGCACCGTATAACTCCGTGTTGTTACCGGGGGGCGCACGGCTGACCCCCGTACGGGGGCGGGGCGGGGCGCCGCCGCCGGATGCGCCGCCGGACGCGCGGAACGGTGTGTGTGGGGGCCGTACGGGTGGCCGGGCTCAGTTCACCAGTTCGGTCATGAAGGCGCCGACGCCCTTCGCGGCACCGGATATGCCCTCGAAGCCGACCCCGACGAGCTCGGCGGAGCGCTCGGGGGAGTTGATGATCGTGTACAGGATGAAGACGAGGAACGCGTACAGCGCGACCTTCTTGACGTCCACGTCGTCCTGCCTCTCCCCGTACATCCCGAACAAGAACGTCCACCGAGACCGTCCGTGCGGTCGCGAGAGTCTATCCGGCGCCGCGCGGCGGGCCCAGGCCCGTGCGCGGGAAGAGGATCAGCGGGAGGCCGGCAGGCGGGAGGCGGGACGGCGTGGACAATGGCGGAGGGCCCCCTCGGTGCGAGGGGGCCCTCCGTACGAGCGGTAGCGGTGGGATTTGAACCCACGGTGGAGTTGCCCCCACACTCGCTTTCGAGGCGAGCTCCTTCGGCCGCTCGGACACGCTACCGGGAGGAAGCTTAGCCCACGGGCGGGCGTGCTCCGAAATCGGTATCCCGTCCGGCGCCCGGCCGGACACCGGAGCGGTTTCCCGGGCCGCGGCCCGGGGAGCGGAAGAAGTCCGTCAGGAGCGCGCCGCACTCCTCCGCCAGCACTCCGGAGATCACCTCGGGCCGGTGGTTGAGCCTGCGGTCCCGCACGACGTCCCACAGCGAGCCCGCCGCGCCCGCCTTCTCGTCCACGGCCCCGTACACGACCCTCTCCAGCCGGGCCAGCACGATCGCGCCCGCGCACATCGTGCACGGCTCCAGCGTCACCACCAGCGTGCAGCCGGACAGCCGCCACTCCCCGACCGCCCGGGCCGCCGCGCGGATCGCGACGACCTCGGCGTGGGCCGTCGGGTCGCCGGTGGCCTCGCGCTCGTTCCGGCCGCGGCCCAGGACCGCGCCGTCCGGGCCCAGGACGACCGCGCCGACGGGGACGTCGCCGGTCTCCGGGGCCCGTGCGGCCTCCTCCAGGGCATGGCGCATCGCCGGCCGCCACGGGTCGCGCAGCGGGTCCGCCCGCCCGGCCTGCCGGATTCCCTCGCTCTGTCCGCTCTGTTCGGCCCGCGGGGCGGACGGCGGGCCGACGGACGGTCGATCGCTCATGCGGCCAGTGTCCCGTCCGCCGCCGCGCCGGCGGTCACCGGCCGGTCCGTCGTACGGGCTACCGCACCGCCTCCAGCATGTCCGTGCAGCCCAGCGCGTCGGCGATCTCGCTCAGCGCGTCCTCCGAGGTGAGCGAGAGCAGCACCTTCTCGTCCAGGCCGAAGTCGGCCAGCAGGCCGGCGTCGCCGACCGGCCCCGCCGGGAGCGTGTCGGCCCCGGCCGTGCCGTCCTCGTCCTCCTCGTCGTCGAGGGCCTGCTCCGGCTCGCCGTCCTCCGTGCCGTCGAGGTCCACGAGCAGGTCGAGGTCCTCCCGCTCGTCCGGCTCGCGGCCGAGGAGTTCGTCGGTGAGGAGGATCTCCCCGTACGAGCTGCGTGCGGCCGCGGCGGCGTCCGAGACGAAGATGCGAGGATCCTCCTCGCCCTCCACCCGGACGACGCCGAACCAGGCGCCCTCCTGTTCGATGCAGACCAGGACCGGCTCGTCGTCCTCCGCGGCCTCCCGGGCCAGGTCGGCGAGATCGGCCAGCGTCTCGACCTCGTCGAGTTCTGTGTCGCTCGCTTCCCACCCGTCTTCGGTGCGCGCGAGCAGTGCGGCGAAGTACACCGTGACTCTCCCACTGGTTTCAGGTGCCCGAGTGCTGACGGGACCGCGCCCCGCCCAATCGGAATCGTGGCAGAAACCGGCGCCCGGCGAGAGGTCTTCGGCTGTGCGTCGTGTGGGTGTTGCGGCGGACTACCAGCGAAATGTCCTCATCCGCATCGCCTGCCGCATGCGCGCGGCGCGGGCGCGGCGTGGCTGAACACGCTCGCGCAGCGCCTTCGCCTCGTTCAGTTCGCGCAGGAAGACCGCCCGGCGGCGGCGCCGTTCCAGGTCGTTCTCGACGCCCCCGGAATCCGGGACGGTCCCGGGGGCCTCTTGTCGTCCGTACCGCTCCCGGGCCTCCGTGCGGGGCTGGTCCGCCGGCCGGTCCCGGCGTATGGAGGCCCGACGGGAGTCGGGCGTGCTGTGCTGCTGGTCCTGCTGTTCGGGCATACGGCCACACCTCCGGTCGTACATGCCCACTGTCCCCCGAAAAGACGCCGGTACGCCAGTGCGAGACCGGATCCGGGCCTCGGTTACTGTCGAGAGCATGCGGATTCACGTCGTCGACCACCCGCTGGTGGCGCACAAACTCACCACCCTGCGCGACGAGCGCACCGACTCACCGACCTTCCGGCGGCTCGCCGACGAGCTGGTCACCCTGCTCGCCTACGAGGCCACCCGGGACGTGCGCATCGAGCCGGTGGACATCACCACTCCGGTGACGGCGACGACGGGCGTACGGCTGTCCCACCCGCGTCCGCTGGTGGTGCCGATCCTGCGGGCCGGGCTCGGGATGCTCGACGGGATGGTGCGGCTGCTGCCGACCGCCGAGGTCGGCTTCCTCGGCATGATCCGCGACGAGCGGACGCTCCAGGCGTCCACCTACGCCACCCGCATGCCGGACGACCTCTCCGGGCGTCAGGTGTACGTCCTGGACCCGATGCTGGCCACCGGCGGCACGCTGGTGGCGGCGATCCAGGAGCTGATCCGGCGCGGCGCCGACGACGTCACGGCGCTCTGCCTGCTGGCGGCGCCCGAGGGCGTGGAGACGATGGAGCGCGAGCTGGCGGGCAGGCCGGTCACCGTGGTGACCGCCGCGGTCGACGAGCGGCTCAACGAGGACGGCTACATCGTCCCGGGCCTGGGCGACGCGGGCGACCGCATGTACGGGACGGCGGGCTAGGGTCTGTTGCGAAAGTGGATCTTGGTCGTGGATGATCACGCTCTGTGGGACGTGGTGATCTGACGAATGGCCAGTGGGCCCGGCTGGAGCCGTTGTTGCCACAGGGCATCAAGCCGGGCCGTCCGCCGGTGTGGACGCGGCGGCAGCTGATAGACGGCATACGGTGGCGGACCCGGACAGGTGCTCCCTGGCGCGATGTGCCGGAACGCTACGGGCCCTGGGACCGGGTCTATGACCTGTTCCGCCGCTGGCAGCGGGATGGCACCTGGGCCAGGATCGTCACCCACCTCCAGGCCGAGGCGGATGCGAAGGGCCTGATCACCTGGGACGTGAACGTCGACTCCACCGTCTGCCGGGCCCACCAGCACGCGGCCGGGGCGGCGAAAAGGGGGACCTGCAAAAGGAGCCGCCCGGCGGCATTGCCGTCGAGCCGGCCGACCACGGCCTCGGACGCTCCCGAGGCGGTCTGACGAGCAAGATCCACCTTGCCGTCGAGCAGGGGCAGAAGCCTCTGTCGGTGCTGATCACGGCCGGGCAGCGAGGCGACTCTCCGCAGTTCGAGTCCGTCCTGGACGCGATCCGGGTGCCGCGGATCGGTCCTGGTCGACCCCGTAAGCGACCGGACCATGTGCGGGCCGATAAGGCGTACGACTCCCGCCGCAACCGGGCCTACCTGCGAAGACGCGGTATCAAGGCGACCATCCCGGTCCCGGCGGACCGAGTTCGCAACCGCCAGAAACTCGGCTCCCGAGGCGGTCGGCCGCCGAAGTTCGACAAGACCGACTACCGCGAGCGCCACGCGGTCGAATGCGGGATCAACCGCCTCAAGCGCCACCGGGCCGTGGCCACGAGATACGACAAGCTTGCCGTCCGTTACGAGGCGACCGTGCTGGTGGCAGTCCTCAACGAGTGGCTGTGACCAGTGGGTTTTGTCGTCGACCTCAGTCTGTCGGTGTCGGCACGGCGCAGGCATCGGCGATAGCCCGCGTGTCCCAGTAGAACGGACGGACCTCGGTGATCCGCCCGTCCTTGACCGTGATCGCTTGCAGAATGGGGAAGCTGAGTTCACGGCCGGTCGCGCGAGCGCGAGCACGGACCTTTGTGAGCACGACCGCAGTCTCACCGGTGGCCAGGAACTCCTGTTCCACCATCTCGAACGACTCCCACACCTCTCCCATCATGAGGAAGAACTGCGTCATGCCGTTGTGCCCACGCCAAGTGCCTCCGTAGGGCAGGGCATCTGCTTGATGCAGCTCGACATCCGGCGCAAAGAAGGGGGCGAGGAGGTCGAACGAAGCCTCGCCAGGGCCTCCCGCCGCCAGGTACTCCGCCTCAGCCGCATACATGCCGGTGAGAACTGTTGCTGACTCCGTAGTGGATGACATCGTCATGCCGCCAGCATGAGGACCACAGCAGGACCTTGCTGGCGGTAATCAGACATCGTTGTGCTGCACGGTCGGCACTTCCGCAACACGCCCTAGGCGGACCGGACGGGCCGGGACGGGGCGCCGGGCGCGTCCGGCGCCCGCCCGCCCGGCGCCGCGGGCCCGCTCAGCAGCGCGAGGGGGAGGGCGAGGGCGAGGGGCTGGCCAGGGCCGCCAGGGCCCTGCGGGCGTCCTTCTCCTCCGCCAGGGAGCGGAAGGCCTTGCCGATCACCAGGTCGATCTCGTCGCCCTTGCGGTCCACGGCCTTGACGCGGGCGCCGGGGAGCTGGGTGGCGAGGACGTCGAACGCGCCGGTGCGGTGCGCGCTCGGCGGGCCCATCAGCAGCCCGGCCTCCTTCACCTTCTTGTCGAGGGACGCCGGGGCGTTGGTCACCTCGCCGATCCGGAAGCCGCGCTTCTTCAGCGTGTCGGCGGTCTTCTTGGCCAGGCCGCTGCGGGTGGTGGCGTTGTAGACGTTGACCGTGACGGCCGACGGCTCGGGGTACGCGCCGGGGCCGGGCCGCGTGCCCTTCCCGGTGGCCCCGGGCCGCTGCCCGGGCTTGTCGGTGGGCCGTGCCGAGGCGCCGCCGTCGCGTTCGCAGCCCCGCGCCGCGGCGGCCCGCACGGTGTCGCCACCGCCGGTGTAGACGTCGATGAGCTGCACCGTCCCCCAGGAGAGGACCCCGAGGCCGACGGCCACCGCGACGGTGGTGACGGCGATCCTGCGGCGTCTGCGCGGGCGGCGCATGCGCGGGTAGCTGTTACCCGTGATGCGGTACTTACCGCCCATGCCGGGAGGAGTGAGCATGCTCATGGGCGCAGCGTAGTGCGGGGACGCCGTAATGCCTACTAAACGATCAATACCCGCACCGCAGTCCGCCCCGAAAGGGTCAATGGGAGCGCCCGTGGCGACCCGCCGCGGGCGCGTCAGTCGAGTTCGAGCACGCGGGCGTGCAGCACCTGCCGCTGCTGGAGAGCCGCCCGTACGGCGCGGTGCAGACCGTCCTCCAGGTAGAGGTCGCCGTTCCACTTCACGACGTGCGCGAACAGATCGCCGTAGAAGGTGGAGTCCTCGGCGAGCAGGGTCTCCAGGTCGAGCTGACCCTTGGTGGTGACGAGCTGGTCAAGGCGCACCGGCCGTGGGGCAACATCCGCCCACTGGCGGGTGCTCTCCCGGCCGTGGTCGGGGTACGGCCGCCCGTTTCCGATTCGCTTGAAGATCACACGGAAAGCCTACCGGTCCGGCGGCTCCGGGCGCAGCCTTCCGGAGGCGGCTCGGAGCGGGTGTCCGGCGCCGGAGCGGCCCGTGCGCACCGGTGTGGACCCCGGCCCGGCCGGACGGGGACACGGCGCGGCGCGGGGATGCGGCGCCCTGCGCACGACACGCCGTGTGCGCCGGGGCGGGTGCCCCGGCGCACACGGCTGCCGGACGGAGCGGACCGCGGTCCGGGCCGGGTCGGCGCCGGACCGGGCCGGGTCAGGAGGTGACGTCGTGGTCGTGGTCGTGCAGACCGCCGCCGCTGCCCGCCGTGCCCTCGGTGGGCTCGAACGGCACCTCCTCGCGGAGGGAGGCCGTGTCCCAGGCGTAGGTGCCCACGGCGTGGGCGATCACGTCGACGTTGATGCCGAGCGCCTCGGTGCTGACGTTCTCCAGGTCGTCGCACGCCTGGTGGTAGCACGCGTCGTAGGCGACCCCGGGCTCGCCGCCCCACAGGGCGGCCTCCTCCTCGCTCTTGATGCCCTCGGCGCCGGTGAAGGTGCCGCCGGAGGGGATGCCGGCCTCGATGAACGGGCCGTAGTCGGACCGGCCGGTGAAGTCGGTGCCGCGCGGCTCGTGGCCCTGCGACCGGATGAACTCGTTGATCGCGTGCTCCAGTTGCGCCGAGCCCTCGGGGCCGGCGCCGGCGCCCACGCCGTCGGAGTCGTCGCCGTCGTAGACGAACAGGCCGTAGTTCGGCGAGGCGATCATGTCGAAGTTGAGGTAGAGGGCGATCTTCTCGCGCTCGGCCGCGGGGAGGTTCGCCACGTAGTGCTCCGAGCCCTGCAGGCCCAGTTCCTCGGCGGACCACAGCGCGAAGCGCACCTTGTTGGGGTGCTTGCCCTTGCGGTCGGCCTTGGCGAGCTGGAGGGCGGCCTCCAGGATGCCCGCCGAGCCGGAGGCGTTGTCGTTGATGCCGGGGCCGTCGGCGACGGAGTCCAGGTGGGCGCCGAGCATCACCACGTTGTCGGGGTCGCCGCCGCGGGTCTCGGCGATGACGTTGGGCGTGCTGCGCACCTCCTGGAACTCGCGGATCTCCAGGTTGACGGTGACCGTGCCCTGGGCGGCCCTGGCCGCCAGCGCCTCGCCCGCCTCCCGGCTGATGCCGCCGGTGGGGATGCGGCCCGCGGAGACGTCGCCGATGGTGCCGTTGAGCTCCCCGTCGGTGTTGTTGTAGATGACGGCGCCGACCGCGCCCGCGTCGGCGGCCGCGGCCTGCTTCTCGGCGAAGGTGCAGCCGCCGCGCCGGATCAGCGCGATCTTGCCGGTGAAGTCGCCGGAGGCGAAGTCCCCGGCGGTGCAGCCGGTGGTGCCGTCCGCGTCCACGGGCACGGCCGCGACGGCGGCCTCGACGCCGCCGGCGGGGGTGCTCCTGGTGTACGTCATCAGCTTGACCGGCACCTCGTACCGCTCGGGCGTGAGGACGGTGAGCTTCTCCGCGAGCGTCTCGCGGTAGACGAAGTCGAAGTTCTGGTACGTGACCCGGTAGCCGGCGGCCTTGAGCAGCGTGCCCGCGTACTGGGCGGACCAGGCGTGGCCGTCGGCGCCCGCGGCGCGGTTGTCGTCGTGGAGCCTGGCGATCGCCTGGAACGCCCGCAGGTGCCTCATGGCGCCCTCGGCACCGGCCTGCCGGACCAGCTTCCTCGCCAGGTGCTCCCCCTGCCTGCCCGGGTCGGGGGTCGCCGAGGCGGGGGCGGCGGAGGCGGCGAGCAGCAGCGGGGTGGCGAGGGACGCGGCTGCCGCGACCGCGACCGCCCTGGTGAACCTGCGCTTCCTGCCTCTGCGGAGAGGTGCGTGCACGGGAGAATCCTTCCGGTGCGGACAGCGGGGACAGAGCTGTTCGGCGTGGGGGATTGCGTGTCCGGGTTGCGGACGCGGTGGAAGGGAAGGTAGCGACGGAACGGCTCCGTGGGAATGAGTGGGACACAACTGGCCCGGATTGGCCCACGCGGACCGCCCGCACGGCGATGCCGGACCGCAGTCCCCGAAGTCCCGTGGTATGCGGGCGTCTTGCGGCCGGAGCGCCCCGGCCGGAACGGTCCTCAGACGCCGCGGCCCAGCTCGTCCGGCCCGTCCTCCCGCTCCCCGGGGGAGTGCTCCGGCGGGAACCACTGGTCGAGCAGCGCGTTGCGGAACGTGCCCGCCGGGTCGAGGCGGCGCAGCAGGGCGCGGAAGTCCTCCCAGCGCGCGTAGGAGGCGCGCAGCGTGCCGGGGGAGGTGGCGGACAGCTTCCCCCAGTGGGGCCGGGCGTCGAAGGGGGCGAGCGCCTCCTCGACGCGGAGCAGCACGGGGGCGACGGCGCGGGCGTCGGGGAGCCAGGTGAAGTGGAAGGCGAGGCTGTCCCGGCCGTGGGCGGGGCTGAGCCAGTGCGGGTCGGCGGCCACGGTGCGTATCTCGGACACCTGGAGGACGGGGGCGAGCAGCGGTCCGATCTCCTTCAGCGCGCGGACGGCCTCGGCGGCCCGGTCGCGGGGCACGAAGTACTCCGACTGGAGCTCCTGCCCGGCACTGGGCATGAACCCGGCGCGGAAGTGGGGGAGCCGCTCGTCCCACGGCCCGGGCACGCCCTGCTGCTCGGTGGCGTTCTCCGTGGGCATCCCCTCGATCGGGTGGCGGGGGCCGTCGGCGGGCCGGGCGCCGGTCCAGGCCAGGTCGGGCAGGGGGTCGCCGACCCGCCGTTTGGCCCACACCCGCAGCGGACCGGCCCAGTCGGTGAAGGCGCTGACGCTGTACGCGGCGCCCAGGATCTCCCCGACGTGCTCGGTGAACACCGGCCAGGAGAGCCCCTCGTAAACGTGCTGCTCGATCTCGAACCCCTCGCACGCCTCCACGGTGAGGGCGGTGACGACCCCCAGGGCCCCGAGCGAGACCACGCTCCCCTCGAAGAAGTCGTCGCTGCCGCGCGAGACGGTGACCGTGCCGCCGTCCGCGGTCACCAGCTCCACCGACCGCACGGCGGCGGCCAGCGTGCCGCCGGTGTCCCCCGAGCCGTGCGTGCCGGTGGCGTACGCGCCGGCGAGGGTGAAGTGCGGGGTGGACGGCAGGTTGGGCAGGGCCAGCCCGTGCCGCCGCAGCACCGGGCACAGCTCGGCGAACCGCACGGCGCCGCCGACCCGGACCGTCCGGCCGGCGGAGTCGACCTCGATCGCGCGGGCGCCGGGCAGCCCGTCGAGCCCGATCAGGACGCCCGTGGTGTCGGCGATCCGGTTGAAGGAGTGCCCCGAGCCCAGCACCCGGACGCGGTCGCCCGCCGCGACGGTCTCCCGCAGCTCCCCGAGCGACGCCGGGCGGTGCAGGGCCCGTGCGGCGAACTCCACGTTCCCCGCCCAGTTCGTCGGCGTCGCGGCCATCGTGCCTCCCTGGCGTCGGCTCCCCGGATCGCCGGCCGGCGCTCCGGCCGGGTGTCGGCCGTGCGAGCGTACGGCACCGGCCCCGCCGCGGCACCGGCCCCTCCGCGGCACCGGCCTCAGTCGGGCCGGTGCCGCAGGGGGATCGAGCCGCGTTCGCGGATTCCGTCCAGGACGGCGCGGTCGACCGCCGGGCGGGGGGCGGGCGTGGCCGCGGTCAGCCTGATGGTGCCCCGGTCGGACAGGGCCGTGCGCCACTCGGCGAGCGTGGGCCGGGTGCCGTACGGGCCGGCCGCCTCCGCGAACCGCGCCCGTACGGCCGTCTCCTGCCGCTCGTCCAGCGCGCCCGGGACGAGCGGGAGCGGCCCGCCGGGCGTGACGTAGGCGTCCTGCGCGAGGATGCGGCCGACCGCCAGGGCCGCCTTGTAGCGGTCGCTGTCCACCGTGACCGTGCCGGGCGGGGCCAGCGGGTCGCCCCAGTCCGGGGTGTCGGCCTGGGCGAGCACCGGGGGCTCGCCCGTGACGCGGAACCCGTCGCAGTCCAGCAGGTACACCGCCGGCCCGGGCCGCACCGTCCACAGCACGTTGGCCTGCGAGACGTCGCCCAGCACCAGCCCCCAGCCGTGGAGCCGGTCGATCAGCTCCACCAGGGCCAGCGCCAGTTCGCGGCGCCCGCCGGGCTCGGGCTGGACGATGTCCCGCCAGGCCGGCCTGGGCTCGCGCAGCAGGAACTGGAGCTCGGTCAGCTTGGTGTCGCCGCCGGCCGTGCGCCAGGTCATCTCCGCGGGCGCCCGCCGCATCAGGAACCCGGCGGCGCGTCCGCCGTCCAGGACCCGGCACAGCGGCCACGCGGCCTGCGCGTCCAGCCGGTCGCGTTCCCCGGGCGGCAGCGCGCGGCGTACGGCGACGAGCGCGGCGAGGGCCTGCCCGTCGACCAGGGCCGGGGCGCGGTAGCCCTTGTAGAGCAGGTCGTCCCGGCCGGCCACGGCGAGCACCTCGCCCTGGCCCCCGTCGCCGACCTTGCCGCCGAGGGGGAGCGAGGAGAGCGGCACGTCGGCGCCGTCCTCGGCGGTCACCGGACCCCCTCCCACAGGCAGACGACGGTGCGGTCGTCGTCGTAGGACTTCACCCGGGCCTGGAGCTGCCACAGGAAGTCCGAGGGCTGGGGGACGGGCGCGGTGCCGCCCCACTGCTCCGCCAGGAACATGCGCAGTCCCGCCTCGCCCGCCAGCGGCCCGGAGAAGCCGTCCGTGCACAGCACGAGCACGTCCCCCGGCTCGGCGGGGTCCAGGAGCCACGTCACGACCCGCTGGTAGGCGTCCGGCAGGGCCGCCGTGCCGGTGTCGATGACCCCGGACCCGTCCGGGGTCACCGCGGGGTGGCCGATGTCCCACCAGCCCTCGCCGCGCAGCCGGAACAGCCCGCCGTCCCCGACGGCCAGGAAGCCGCGCACGGCGACGTGCGGGTCGAGCGGCACCAGCAGGGCCCGCAGCGTGGTGGCGTACTCCGCGCCCGGGGCGCCCAACAGGGCCCGCAGCTCTCCGGCGGCGTCGGCCACCGCCTTGTTGACCAGCCCGCTGAAGGTGGCGGCGTCCTGGGCGCGCAGGGCCGCCTCCAGGTCTCCGGCGACGGGGTCCAGGTGCTCGGCCGCCAGGCAGACGGCGGCGTGCGAGCCGCGGTGCGACCGGGGTGCCGAGCCGACGCCGTCCGCCACCGCCAGCAGGAGCAGGCCCTGTCCGTCCGCGCCGTCCGCGCCGGACGTGCCGGGTACGCCGGACGTGCCGAGCCGGGTCACGCACAGCGCGTCCTGCCGGCACTCGCCCTGCCAGCGGTGGGAGTCGCCCCGCACCGAGGCGGCCCGCACGGTCAGGGGGCCGTACTCCGCGCCGTCGAGGACGGTGTCGGGCAGTACGGCGGCGAGCAGGTCGCCGCCGCGGGCGGAGGGCAGCCCCCGGGGCCTGGGGGGATAGCTCGGCGGGCGGGGGCCGATGTGGTGGAGGCCGCCGCGCGGCGCGTCGGGCGGGGGTGCCGCGCGGCGCGGCCGGATGGCCTCCCGGAGGCCGGGCGGGAGGCCGTCGAGCAGGTCGCCGTCCGCGCCGTCCCCGGTGTGCCCGGTGGTCCCGGTGCCTGTGGTGTCCGTCGTCTCGTCGTCCACGGTGAACTCCCGGGTGCTCAGAGCTTGTCGAGGGAGACCGTGCTGAACCCGGGCACGTTCTCGTCCACGGCCAGGGTGAAGCCGGAGCTGCCGTCGGCGGAGATGCTGCTCGCGGAGCGCACGATGGAGCGGGTGAGGCTGGCCGCGAACTCGCGCAGGGCGGCGGCGGGCGAGACCGAGGTTCCGTCCTGGTTCTGCATGAACGCGCGGAAGTTCGCGACCTGGGAGATGGTCGCGGTGTCCGCGGCGCCGATGCCGAAGGCGATGATCTTCGGGCAGTAGCGGGAGGACGTCAGGTCCTTCAGCGCCTGCTCCCAGCCGGGGTCGGTGGGCACCCCGTCGGAGAGGAAGAAGACGACGGGCCGGTAGACCTCGTGGCCCTCGGCCTTCAGGGCGGCGACGTCCGACTCGACGCACTGCCGGAGGGTGCGGAAGGCGTGGCCGTAGGAGGTCACCCCGCCGGCGGCGAGCGCGGGCAGCTCCTCCAGCTCGCTGAGGTCCACCAGCGGCTGGAGGACCTTCGCGTCGTCGGAGAAGCCGATCAGCGCGAAGCGGGTCTTGTCGGCCACGGTCGGGTTGGTGCTGATCTCCTGGTGGAGGGCGGGGAGCGCGCCGTTGATCGCGTCGATCGGTTCCCCGCTCATCGAGCCGGATTCGTCGCACACCAGGTAGAAGGGCAGGATCTGCACGGGAGTTCTCCTCGGAGTCGGAGTCGGGCTCGGGGGCCGGGGCCGGGCGGGAAGGGGCCGGCCCGTTTCAGTGGGTGTAGAAGTAGATCTCCAGGTCCGCGTGGCCGCCCGCCCCTCCGAGGTCCATGAAGTCGCGGGTGGTCGTCCTCTCGAACATCTCCGGGCGGGCCTCGGGCAGCAGGGAGTTGATCCGGCGGGCGTAGGCGATGCCGGCGCCCGGATCGCGGTTGCGGCCGAAGGTGAGGACGATGGCGGCCTCGCGGCCGGCGTACTTCCCGGTGGCGGCGCGCAGCCGCTCGACGATGCGGCGGCGGTCGGTGGAGGCCGCGTCGACGGACACCTTCACCGGCCTGCGCTCCACGGCGCGCGGACCGGACGGCTTCGGCTTCGGTTCCGGCTTCGGCTTGGCGGAGGGGCCGGCCGAGGCGGAGCCGGGCCGCCTCGCCGCCTCGGCCGCCTTCACCGGGTCGCCCTGGTCGCCCATCGCCACCAGGGCGAGGACCAGCAGCATGTCGGCGAAGAGCCAGCCGGCCAGGTGCAGCGGGTTCAGCCGCGGCCGGCGGCGGCCCGTCACCGGGCCTCCGCCAGGTCGTCGGCCTGCTCCACGCCGACGGCGTCCCCGGGTCCCGGACGGTCCCCGGCCCGGCCTCCGGCCGGCGGCTCGCGCAGCAGCGCGGCCAGTTCGGCGAACCGCTCGGCGGCGGTCCGCAGCGCGTCGGTCTGCTCGGCGAGGCGGTGGGCCGCGTCCTGGGAGGTGGTGACGGCCCGGGCGGTCTGCCCGGCGACCTCGTCGAGGCGGGTCAGGGCCCGGCCGGTGAGGTCGGCCGCCACCTCGGTGCTGGTGGTGAAGGAGCGCTGGGACGCGGCGAGGGTGGTGACCGCGTCCTCGACGCGCTCGCCGGCCCGCTCCAGCCGGTCGCGGATCTCGCCGCTCACGGTGTGCACCTCCCCGAGCGTCCGCGTCAGGGAGGCGTCGCCGTCGCGCACCGCCGTCTCGATGCGTACGGCCGCCTCCTCCAGGGGGCGCACGGCGGAGTCGACGCCCGCGAGCCTGCGCTCGGCGCCGCCGACCGCCTCGCCGACCTGCTCGGCCGCGGTCTCCAGGCTCTGCTGCACTTTGGCGGCCTTGGTGACCAGGCGGTTCAGGGTGGCGGCGGCCTTGGTGAGTTCGGCCGCGAAGCGTCCCGGGGAGCCGAGCCGTTCCTCGTTGAGGAGGAGCTGGGCCCTGGTGAGCACCGGCACCAGCCGGGCGAGCAGGTCGTCCGCGTTCCGCCGGGCGGCCTCCTCGGCGCGGTCGGCGTGGGCGCGGCGCGCCCCGTGCACGGCGGCGAGCACCAGCAGCAGGAGGATGGATAAGGTGGCGGTCCCGGCCACGTGGCCGAAGGTGAACCAGCCGGTCAGGTGCCCCTCGAAGCCGGTCTGCCACAACTGCAGGAACGGCCGGGCGGCCTGCTTGGGGTCGGCGCCGGCCAGCGCCTCGTACGCGCTGGACGCCTTGGTCAGGCCGAACCAGGTGAGCAGCAGCGGCACGAAGACCAGGGCGCCGATCCCGGCCTCCAGCCAGGTGAAGAACGCGGGCTCCGGGCGCGTACGGGCGGCGTGGTGGACGCTCTCGGGCCGGGCGAACGCCTGGACGAGGTCCAGCTCGGTCCAGGGTTCGACGTCCCCGTCGCCGGTGCCCAGCAGGGCTTTCGCGAGTGCGCGGAGTTCGTCGCGCCGGGAGGCGAGCCCCGGTTCGTCCGCGAGGTGCGTGATCTGTGCGGCGACCTTCTGCCGGTCCGCCAAGGCCCCTACGGGCATGTCCACCCCCATGAAAGACACCGGGGAGGAGGAGCGGTCCGCTGTCCGCCCGTCGCGTGATGGCGCCCCAACCCCCCGTGCACGGCGCCACGGTCGGCGTACCGCCGTGGGCGGCCGATCGTAGCGCGGACCCCCATGCTCCGGGGCGAACTTCCGAATTCGTACGCCGCGGTCCGCGGAGGTCCGGTTGACTGGGGGGATGGGGATGCCGGAGGACCGTCCGCGCGGGGTGATCAGGCTGCGCGGTCCGGGCGGGAGGGCCCGTGACACCACGCTGACGGCGGCGGCGCCCGCCGCGCGGATCGCGGGACGCGGGGTCCTCCAGGCGAACCTCCGGTGGCCCCCCGGGGCCGACGTGGACCTGGACCTGGGCTGTCTGGTGGAGTTCGCCGACGGGGGCACGGCGGTGGTCCAGGCGCTGGGCGACACCTACGGCTCGCTCTCCTCGTGGCCGTACGTCGCCCTCGACCAGGACGACCGCACCGGCGACGCCTCCGACGGGGAGACCCTGCGCGTGAACCTGGAGCACCGCGCCCTCTTCCGCCGCCTGCTGTTCTACGCGTACGTCTACGAGGGCGCGGTGGACTTCCGGCGGCTGGGCGCGGTGGTCACCCTGGCGACGCCCTCCGCCGGACCCTCCTCCGGGTCCTCCTCCGGCGGCCACCGGATTCCGCTCGACGACTCGCCGCCGGGGGCGGTGGCCTGCGCGGTCGCCCTGGTCACGGTGCGCGGGGCCGAACTCGCCGTCCGCCGGGAGACGCGCTGGTTCACCCCGGAGCCCGGGGTGTTCCACCAGGAGCGGATCGACCGCGCGTACGGCTTCGGCCTGGAGTGGTTCCCCGCGGAGAAGCCGCCGCGCTCCTGATCCGGCGCCCCGGTGATCCGGCGGTCCGGCGGTCCGCGGCCGGGCCCCCGCGCACGGTGTGCGCGGGGGCCCGGTGTCACTCGGGTGGTGCTCCTCCTTCGCCGCTCCTTCTCCGCCGGTGTGCGTCACGCCGCCATCTGGGGCTTGAGCAGGACCTTGGTCCAGCCGTTGTCCCGCCGGTCGAAGTGCTGGTACGCGTCCGGCGCCTCGTCGAGCGGGAGCCTGTGGGAGACCACGAAGCTGGGGTTGGCCCGCCCGGCGATGATCATGTCGCGCAGCTGGCGGTTGTACATCTTGACGTTGGCCTGGCCGGTGCCCATGCGCAGGCCCTTCTCGAAGAACCTGCCGACCTTGAAGAGCAGTTCGCCCTTCTTGGCGGTCTCGCTGGGGCCTCCGGGGTCCGAGGGCACGTACAGGCCGACGACTCCGAGCATCCCGGTGGGGCGCACGGCCTCGATCAGGGTGTTGAGCACCATCGCCGGCTGCTCCTCGCCCTCGGCCACCGTGGCCTGGTAGCCCACGGCGTCGATGCCCTTGTCGGTGCCCTCGCCGCCCGTGTGCTCCTTGATCTGTTCGGCGGCGTCGCCCTTGCTGTAGTCGATCGGAGTGGCGCCGATCTCGGTGGCGACCCGGAGCCGGTCCGGCTGCCGGTCGACGACGAAGACGCGGGAGGCGCCGCGCAGGAGCGCGGAGTAGGCCGCCATGAGCCCGACCGGTCCGGCGCCGAACACGCACACGCTCTCCCCGGGGGAGACCTGGGCCAGCTCGGTCGCGTGGTAGCCGGTGGGGAAGATGTCGGCCAGCAGCGCGAAGTCGTCCTCGTGCTCGTCGCCCGGGGGCAGCTTCAGGCAGTTGAAGTCGGCGAACGGTACCCGCAGGTACTCGGCCTGGCCGCCGGTGAAGGGGCCCATCGACACGTAGCCGTAGGCTCCGCCGGCGAATCCCTCGTTGACGGTCAGGCAGAAGCCCGTCCTGCCGGCCAGGCAGTTCTTGCAGAATCCGCAGGCCACGTTGAACGGCAGGACGACCCGGTCGCCCTTCTTGATCGAGGTGACGCCGGAGCCGGTCTCCTCCACGACGCCCATGTTCTCGTGGCCGAACACGATGCCCGGCTCCGCGCCGGTGCGTCCCTCGTACATGTGCAGGTCGGAGCCGCAGATCGCCGTCGTGGTGACCTTGATGACCACATCGGTGGGGGACTCGATCCGGGGGTCGGGGACCTCTTCCACGGCCACGCTGAACGGCTCTTTGTAGACGACGGCTTTCACTGGTGCCTCCTTGTGGGGAGTACGGCGTTCACGCTCCGTGTGCGTGTGTCATCAGCCGTGTGGCGCCCGCATGTCCCGTGCGGTGGCATTCGGACATATGGGGTATTTCACCTGGTCGGGTCTCCTTGCTGGAGGGGGTGAAACCTTTCGGGGGGCCGCATTGCCGGGAAAATCCGCGCGAGGGCGCACGGCCCCGGAGCGGCACTGCGGACGCCCTCCGAACGCCGCCGCGCAAGCCGGGCCGTGCGCGACCGCTGTGGACTGCGCGGAAAGCCACTAACCTGACATTCAGGACCGCCGACCCAGGGCGACGCCGGGCGCGGCCCCGGGCCGCCGGGACGTCCACGGACCGCTCGGGGGCCGTCCGGCACCGCCCCCACCGTGATCGAGCGGATGCCATGGAACCGCACGACTTCCCCCTCGTCGCCGCAGTCCTCGCCCTCTCCGCCGCGGTGGGGCTGCTGGCCGTCCATCTGCGGCAGCCGCTGATCGTCGCCTTCATCGGGGTCGGCATCCTGGTCGGTCCCGCGGGCACCGGCTGGGTGGAGGCCTCGGGCACCGTCGAACTGCTCGCCCGGCTGGGCATCGCGGTCCTGCTGTTCCTGGTGGGACTCCGGCTCGATCTGCACCTGGTCCGCACCACCGGCCCCGTCGCGCTGGCCACCGGGCTCGGCCAGGTCCTGTTCACCTCGGCGATCGGCTACTTGATCGTGCTCGCGCTGGGCCTGGACGCCGTGGCGGGGCTCTACGTCGCGGTCGCGCTCACCTTCTCGTCCACGATCATCATCGTGAAGCTGCTCTCCGACAAACGGGAGATGGAGCAGCTCCACGGGCGCGTCGCGGTGGGCTACCTCATCGTCCAGGACATCGTCGTGGTGCTGGTCATGATCGCGCTGACCGCGTTCGGACAGCAGGCCGGCGGGGACGGCGAAAACGTCGCCCTGGACATCGCGCTGGTCGTCGCCAAGGGGCTGGGGCTGCTGGCCGGGATCGGCCTGCTGATGCGCTACGTCCTGCCGCCGCTGCTGCACCGCGTCGCCCGGTCCCAGGAACTGCTGGTGCTCTTCGGCATGGCCTACGCCGTGTCGGTCGCCGCGCTGAGCGAGGGGCTGGGCTTCAGTTCCGAGGTCGGGGCGTTCCTGGCGGGCGTCTCCCTGGCGTCCACCCCCTACCGCGACGCCCTGGGCGCCCGGCTGGCCAGCCTGCGCGACTTCCTGCTGCTGTTCTTCTTCCTCGAACTGGGCGCCCGGCTGGAGTTCACCGGCGCCGCCGCGTGGATCACCGAGGCGGTGGTCCTGTCGGTGTTCGTGCTCGTCGGCAAACCGCTGATCGTCACCGCCATCATGGCCGCCATGCGCTACCCGGTGCGGGTGGGCTTCCTCACCGGGCTCACGGCCGCCCAGGTCTCGGAGTTCTCCCTCATCCTCGCCGCGCTCGGGTACGGGCTCGGCCACATCACCGCCGCCACCGTCGGCCTGATCACCGTCGTGAGCCTGGTCACCATCGGCGGCTCCACCTACCTCGTCCTCAACTCCGACCGGGTCTACCGGCGCCTGGAGCGCCGGCTGGCGCGGTTCGACCGGACCGACAGCCGCAGGACGGAACTCACCGGCATCCACCGGGACGTCGACGTCATCCTCTACGGGCTGGGCCGCTTCGGCGGCCCCCTGGCCGGCCGGCTCGGCGCCGCCGGGCACCGCGTCCTGGCCGTGGACTTCGACCCGCGCCGGGTGCGGCGCAACGACCGGGCGGGGGTGACCGCGGTCTTCGGCAGCGCCGAGGACGTGCACTTCCTGGAGTCCCTGCCGCTGAGCCGGGCCCGCTGCGTGATCAGCACCATCTCCCTGGCGGAGACCAACAGGGCCCTGCTGCACGGCCTGCGGCACCACCGCTACCGGGGCGGGATCGCCCTCACCGCCCACACCCGGCACGTCGCCGAGCAGCTCCGCGCCGAGCGGGTGGACCTCGTCATCGAGCCCTTCGGCTTCGCCGCCTCCGTCGCGGCCGAGGCGGTGGAGGAGCTGCTGCGCAGATGACGTCCCGCCCCGGGCCGGGCACGGCCGCCGGAGCGGCCGGGCCCGGGCTGTTCCGCGGGTTTCCCGAAGGAGGTCAGAGGGCGGCGGAGACCAGCCGGAAGGACTGGGCCGCCGAGCCGTCGCAGGGCCGCTGGGACAGGCGGGCGCCGTCGGCGGTGGAGGAGCCGTCGACGGTCAGGCACTTGCCGCTGTGGCGGGCGACGAACCGGTGGCCGCCGGAGCCGGCCGGCTCGGCGCGCCACTGCTGGTTGGTGTTGCCCGTGTAGCTCCACAGGTGGACGCGGACGCCGTCGGCGGTCGCGCCGGCGCCCCCGTCGACGTCCCACACCCGCAGGTTGTGCCGGTTGACCACCTGGTAGTGGCCGTCGCCGACCGGCCGCAACTGCCAGTTCTGGTTGGCCTGGTCCGGGCCGCCGCACGCCCACTGCTGGAGCTGGGTGCCGTCCGCGGTGCCCCAGTCCACGGCGTCCAGGCAGCGGCCGCTGCCGCTGTTGACCACCTGGTACCAGCGGGCGGGGTCGATGCCGTCGGCGGGCGGCGTGGTGCCGCCGTTCCAGACGAAGGTGGCCACGGCACCGGCGGGCAGGGTGTAGTCGAGCGAGCGCCCGCCGTCGGTGATCGAGAACCGCTGCGCCGAGGAGGCGGTGTTCACCACGTACGCGGCCCGCGAGCCGTCCGGGTTCTGGAAGGCCACGTTCTGGACCGAGCCGCTGCCCCCGCCGGTGGAGCCGATGCGGGTGGCACCGGCCTTCACGAACTTGGTGAGGTGGCCCAGGACGTAGTACTCGGCGTTCCGGGTGACCCGGCCGTTCGCGATCTCCACCACGCCGTTGCAGCGGGTCTGGCAGTGGCCCTGGTGCGGGCCGCCGTTCGCGTCGAGGGCGAGGTTCCAGGTGATGACGGTCTCGCCGCCGTTGCGCATGTTGCGCACGACGAGGTTCTCCGCGTGCCAGCGGAGGGTGTCGGCGAAGGTGGCGGCGGGGTCGGCGCTGTCGGTGCCGGAGCACTCGGTGAAGAAGACCCGCTTGCCGGTCCGGCGGATCTGGTCCTGGGCCTCGGGGCTGCCGCCGTAGCAGTGGAAGGCGGCGCCGATCACCCGGTTGACGCCGGCGGTGGCGGAGAGGACCTGGAGCGGGTAGTCGGGGCGGTCCCAGTTGTGGTCGTAGGCCAGGATGTTGGTGGGCAGGCCCGCGGCGGAGAGGGCGCGGTCCAGGACCTTGACGAAGTCGGCCTGCTGGTCCGCCGGCATGCTCGTGGACGGGTAACTGGTGGCGAACAGGGGCTCGTTCTGCACCGTCAGGTCGGTGAGGGTGATGCCCTGCTGCCCGTACGCGCGGACGGCCCTGACCAGGTAGTCGGCGTAGGCCTGGTGGTGCTCGGGTTTGAGGCTGCCGCCGTTGAGGGAGCCGCCGGTCTTCATCCACGCGGGCGGGGACCAGGGGGAGCCCATGAAGCGGATGGCCGGGTTGACCGCGGTGGCCTGCTTCAGGACGGGGATGATCTCCCGGGTGTCGCGCTCGATGGTGAAGGCGCCGGGGGTGTCCTCGTAGGTGTAGAAGCCGCCCGCGTTGAAGTCGGTGCTGCCGAGCGGCTGGCGCAGGTAGTTGAGGCCGATGCCGTCGCCGTCGGCGGAGAACAGGGACCTCATCAGGGAGGCCCGCTGGTCCTGCGGGAGGCCCTGGATCAGGTGCGCGGACGCCTCCGTCACCGAGGCCCCGGCCCCGGTGAACCGCTGGGCGGTGGCGGCCGGGTCGATCCGTATGTCGGTCGGCTGCGCGCCGGAGGTGAACGGCACCGAGCCGGCGTCGCGGAGCCTGCTGCCGCCGTCGGGGGTGGTGATCCACACCCGTGCGACGGGGTCGGCCGCCCGCGCGGTGTCCG
>NZ_DASQNP010000103.1:0-16907 GCF_035644915.1 Streptomyces sp. | reverse complement strand
GCCGAGCTGCCCGGCGTCATCGAGCAGGCGACGGAGGTGTGCCGGGCCTTCGTCGCCGCCCGCGTGGCCGACGGCGACCCCGTCTACCTCCAGGCGCTGGCCGAGCGTGGTGGCTGGGAACGCTGGGACCGCGTGCAGGCCTGGTTGGCGGACCGCCGGAAGAGGTTCACGGCTGCCCTGCTGAACTGAGCGGCCCGGGCGTTCGGGGACGAACGCGCCGAACCCTGCCGGGGCCTGCGGTGCCGGCCCTGGCCCCACGTCCGCGACCACGCTCTCGAAGACGCCGCCGACGGCCCGGGCCCACCACACAACGGGGACCTGGGACCGGGCCCTGGGGCCATCCCCTCGTCGAGTAGAGGATCGCCGAGCAGGGGATGACGTCATCGCCCTCAGTGGCATGCCGAGTCGGACGGTGCTGCGAAGACGGCGGTCGTCTGCGTTCCGGCAGAAGCAGGAGCGGGCGTTCCCCGGCTTGTCGTGTCGGCACTTCACCCTCGGCATCAGCGGGGACGTGCCCCGCCCGCCGAGCTGGGTCGGCGCAGTACACCGACGTCACGCGGCCGGAGGAGCCGCGTACCGCTCGCGGCCGGGCCCGGTTCACGTACTCCTCCGGCCCCGGTGGTGACGGATCGGCTCAGCGCACGAAGTCCGCCTTGTGGTCCTCGGCCCATTGCGCGAACGTGCGCGCCGGGCGGCCGGTGACCTCCTCGACCGCCGACGTGATCTCGGGCTGAGAACCGACCAGCGCCGCGAAGGACTTCAGCACGGCCCGCACCGCCTGCCGTGGCATGTCCGGGAAGAAGTCCGCTTCCACCTCCTCAATGGGAACCTCGACGTAGGTCAGGTCCCGTCCGAGCGCCCGCCCGATGGTCGCGACCTGCCCTGCGTTCGTCACCGCCTCGGGCCCGGTGAGCCGGTGGACGGCGCCGTGGTGACCCGCGTCGAGCAGGGAACGCTCGGCCACCGCGGCGATGTCGTCCTCGTGGATAGGCGCGGTGACGGCGTCGGCGAACGGACCGCGCACGGTATCGCCCTCACGGATCTGCCCGGCCCACTGGAGGGCGTTGGTGGAGAACGCGTTGGGGCGCAGGAAGGTCCACTCCAGGCCGCTGTCCCGGACCAGTTGCTCGGCCCGCGCGTGCATGACATGGACCGGGTGGGTTTCGTCGGCGCCTTCCTGGATGATCCCCGAGGAGAGCATGACCACGTGTCGCACCCCGGCGGCGCGGGCCCTGTCGAGGACGGTGCCCGTGCGGTCGCCGGTGGCCTGCACATGCAGGAAGAGCTTCGACGCCCCTTCGAACAGATCGGCCGACTCAAGACGCGTCACCTCCACCCCCGAGGGAAGCGCGGCGTGTTCCGCATCGCGGCGACTCACCGCCCGCACAGACTGCCCTTCGGCGACGAGCCGCCCGACAAGGGCACGGCCGACGTTCCCGGTGGCACCGGTCACTACGATCACGGGGTCTCCCTTTCGACCTCAAGTCGATCGTCCTTGGCGCTTCGACCCTAGGAGCGGTGATCAACTCGCCGCATCGGCGGGGAGAACCAATCGCACATACCTCCAAAGCCCTACGGCCGTCCTCCCCCCTGGCGCAGAGACGACCGATCTTGGAACCTTGTGACATCCCTGGTGCGAGCCGCCGACACGACTCGGCTGCGTCGGCAGGCGGCACCAGAACTCGTACCGATCCGCGGAGTCCGCAGCCGAACGACGTCGGAGCCCGTCAGCAGACGCTGTCACAAGGGGCGATCGACGTCGGTCTGTTTTCCTGGTGCGCCGGGGCGCCCGGGCAGAGCGCGGAGGTCCCGGCCGGCGCGCAACCAAGCACAGTCCGCCCCGATCCCCGGCCGCGCCCCGCCCCCCACCGGAGGCGGGGGAGCGGGCGATCCCGCGCGTCCCGCCGCGCCACGACCGCGCCGTCCTCGCCGCCCACCCGGCCTCCTGCGCAGGCGGTGGACCAGTGGTCCGGCGCCGTCCCCGGACAGCCCAGGGACGGACGGCGGATGCCGGACGGGGAGAGCCCCTGCGGGTGCGAGGCCGGCACGGTCCGGCAGGCGGGACGGACGTCAACGGACTTCCCGCGGGCGAGCCGGTGGGCGAAGGCGGTCGGTCACCTCCTCACGCGGTCTCCTCCGCTTCCGGCGTCCTGTCGCCCCCCGCCTCGTCGGCGGGAGCCGGCAGGCTCCGCAGCCGTAGCGCGGCGCGGGCGGCCGCGACGGCGACGAGCACGGCGGCCAGCGCCGCCGTCACGTTCAGGCCGTGGCTGAACGCTTCCCTGACGGCGGACAGCAGTTCGGAGCCGAGGGGGTCCGCGAGGTCCTCGGCGGCCGCGCGGGCGGCCGACACGGTGTTGCGGGCGGCGGCTTCGGCGTCGGGCGGGAGTCCCTCGGGCAAGCGGTCGGAGACCTGGAGGCGGTAGACGGCGGTCCCCACGCTGCCGAGGATGGCGACGCCGAGCGCGACGCCCATCTCGCCGGCGGTCTCGGACATGGCCGAGGCCGCTCCGGCCCGTTCGGCCGGGGCGGTGGAGATCACCAGGTCGGTGCACAGGGTGATCATGGGACTGAGCCCGAGCGCGATCACCACGTAGCCGGCCAGCAGCAGCCACAGGTCGTCGGGGCCGTTCCAGACCAGCATGGCGAAGCCCACGGCCGCGAGCGACAGGCTGGCACCGATGACGGGAGCGGGATGGAACCGCCGGGTGAGGACGGGGGCGGCCATGGAGCCGATGATGGTGCTGACCATGGCCGGGACCATCCACAGGCCGGCGTTGAGCGGCGAGAGGCCCGCGACGTCCTGGAGGAACAGCGAGATGAAGAACTGGGTACCGCCCATCGCGATGAGGCCCAGCAGGATCGTGGTCAGGGAGATGCTGAACGCCCGGTTGCGCAGCAGGCCGACATCGATCAGCGGATCGGCCAGCCGCTGCTGGCGCCGGACGAAGGCGATGCCGATCGCGCCCCCGGCGACCGCGGACGCGGCGGCCGTCAGGTCGAAGCCGCCCGAGGCCACGTGCTTGACGGCGTACACCACGGCCAGGACGGAGCTCAGCGACATCGCCGCGCTCAGGACGTCCAGGCGTCCGGAACCCGGCGACCGGTACTCCGGCAGGAGCATCGGCCCGAGGACGAGCAGCGGCACCATGACGGGGATGCCCAGCAGGAAGACCGACCCCCACCAGAAGTGCTCCAGCAGCAGACCGCCCAGCAGCGGGCCGATGGTGGTGCCCACCGAGAAGCTCGTCATCACCACGGCGACGGCGAACCCGCGCTGGGACGGCTGGTGGAACATCGCCCTGACGAGGGACAGCGCGGACGGCATCACGGTCGCCCCGGCGATTCCGAGTGCGGCACGGGCGGCGATCAGCATGGCGGGACTGGTCGAGTACGCGGCGAGTACGGATGCCGCGCAGAACATCGTTGCGCCGATCAGCAGGATGCGCCGGCGCCCCGTCCGGTCGCCGAGCGCGCCCATGGGGATCAGGGCACCGGCGATGAGGAACCCGTAGGCGTCCATGATCCACAGCACCTCCGTGGAGGATGGCCGCAGATCGGCGCTCAGATGCGGGAGCGCCAGGTACAGGACGGTCATGTCCATGGAGATGAGCAGGATGGGCAGGGCCAGGACGGCGAGCCCGATCCACTCCCGGCGTCCGGCCGGAGGCGGGGTGACTGACGTCATGAAAACTTTCCTTGAGAGTCTTACGGTGGGTTGCCGACGAGGTGCGTCGACGAGTAGATGTCGGCCACGTTGATCAGGAAGGTGATGTCGGCGGCCAGGGTGTCGCCTCCGCGCACGTCGGGCGGCGAGGTGCTGTCCGAGGTCTTCTGCGCGAGCATCGCCAGGCGTGCCGCCTTGATGATGTACGCGAACTCGGCCGCGGTCCGGCGGGAGGGCGCGAACGCGGCGGCGTGGGCCCGTGCGGCGCGTCTCAGCGAGTCGGAGACGTAGGGGTGCAGCACGAGAATGGCGTCGCGGACCTCGACGACCCTGCGGTAGAGCTGGAGGTGCCAGGAGCCGTGGGGCCACACGACGTCCATCAGCCGCCGGCGCGGTCCGCCGAGCGTGACCCGCGGGCAGGCCATGGCCAGGTCGTGCCACAGGGGCCATATGCGCCAGCACGCACGTGCGGCGGCCGCCGCCTCGCGAGCGGAGGTCAGCAGGGGCATGCCGAGCGCGGCGGCGAGGAGGGCCCCGTGCGCGACGGGCGGCAACCGGGCCTCCGAAGGGACGCCCAGGACTGCCAGGGGCCAGAACACGGCCGCGTACGCGGCGGCCGCCCCCAGGAGCAGCAGGGCCATTCCGAGCGGGGCGTCGCCGACCTGTCTCCGGTAACGCAGGCATGTCACGAGGCATGTGATGTTGCATATCAGGTGGGGGGCGGCCAGCAGCCACCAGTAGACGACCGGGGCCGAGAAGCGCGAACACACCGCTCCGCAGGTGACCGCAGCGGTGGAGACCGCGTAGAGGAACACGGCCGTCAGCACGCTCAGGAGGACCAGGGCGCGGACGCCCCACCGGTCCCGTCCCGCGCGGACGGCGGACATGACGGTCTCCGTGGCGGCGATCGAGGAGAGCAGGCCGAAGCCGAAGACGGCCAGGTCCGCAGCGTGCAGGCTCGGGGGGCCGCCGTGCAGGAGCGCGCCGAGGTTGCCCATGTCGAGGACCGTGACGACGAAGGAGGCGAGGGTGGCCAGCCACAGGCTGCGCTGCTGGGGCGAGGATAGGACGCGGGGGGCACGCGCCAGGACCACCAGGAGCATGCAGGCACAGGCCAACCCCTGTAGGACGGTCATCGGCACGTCCTCTCACCCGCGTGCGGCGCTCAGCCCGAAGGACTCCTCCAGCAGGGCGAACGCTCTCCCCTGACCGGACGGACGCGGTCGCGGGGCGTGGCCGAGGACCAGGCTCGCGAACATCTCGGCCTCCAGTTCCTGTTCGGTGGTGTAGGCGGTGCGCTGCAGCAGGCGCCTGACCAGGCGCGGGTCAAGGTCGGGCAGCGCGTCCGCGAGCAGACGCGTCCCGGGGAGATCCAGCCCGTGGTGCTGGAAGAGGAGGTGACCCACCTCGTGGAGGATGATGTGGTCCTGGTGCGGCCGGGTGGTGTTGACCTCGTGGAACACGAAGTCCGCCGTATCGGTGGCCAGCCAGACGCCGCAGGTCCCGGCGGTGGTCCGCAGGGGGAGCGGGCGGACGTACAGGGGACGTTTCCGTTGTTCCTCGACTAATTGGCACACGCGGGCCGCGGAGGGGCGGGGCGGCAGGTCCAGCTTCTTGAGGATGGGCATGCAGCGTCGGCGTAACGCGCGATGACTCACCAGCATCCTTCACCCTCCGGATGGTCGAGTGCACGGTGGGTTAAGCACTTTTTCCGCTGGACACCGCACATCCCCCCGTTCGGCGGTGGTTCCCGGGTGTTCGTCAGGTCTCGTCCGAGGCGTCGGAGTCCGTGGACTCGGCGACGGTGGACAGTCCATGCAGTTTTCGCGCTTCGTTCACGATCGCCAAGAGCGCGTCGAGGGTCTCCGGGGAGAGCCCCTCCGAGCGCAGGGCGAGGTTGCGCACTCTGGCGTCCCGCAGCGCGGTGGCCAGCCGGAGCTGTGCGTTGACGCGTTCCGCCGCGCTCTCGCTGAAGAAGTACTCGGGCGGGACACCGAAGAACCGCGCCAACTGGTCGAGCTGCTCCAGTGACACGTTCTGCTTCCGCCCGGTGGCCAGTTCCCACAGATAGGTGCCGGACAGCGTTCCACCGACCGTCTCGCGGATCTCCTGGGCGAGCCTGGCGTAGCCGGGGCGCTTGCGTTCGTCCGGATACAACTGGCCGATGAGGTATGTCAGCCGCTCCCCGATCTTCTCGCCGAGATGCCTGTCTGGCTCTGAGCCGGGCACGTTGACGGAACCTCCGACTCCGGGGCGGCGGGCGGAAACGATCTCCACATGACTGACGGAGTCACTATATCCCACCCCCGTGCAGGCTGCACCGTTGACAACTTCATTAACTAGCAGCTTATGATCTGGGCTGGACTTGACCGCTGTAGTGGATGGCGGAGGGGTGCATGGATCGATCGCATCAGTCCCCGGTGCCGTCGGCGCCCTCGGAACCGACGACCGCCGGTCCGGACCCCGAGCAGACCATCCCCGGCGCCTTCGCCCGGACCGTCGAGCGCCGGCCGTCGGCGCCCGCCCTCAGCGACGGGCACGCCGGGCTGACGTACGCCGAACTGGACGCCGCCGTGCGGGCGGCGTCGGACCGCCTGGCCGAACGGATCGGCCCCGGAAGCCGGGTGATGCTCCAGGTCCGTCGCTCGGCGGAGTACGTCGTCGCCTACCTCGCCGTCCTGCGGCTGGGCGCCGTGGTGGCCCCCCTCCCCGTGGACGCCGGACCGGAGGAGGTGCTGCGGGACCTGCGGATCTGCGCCCCGGACCTGTTGCTGAGGGACTTCACCGCAGCCCGCGGACCGGTGCCCCCGACCTCGGTTCCGGTGGCCCGCGTCCCCGTGACGGCCCACGCGACCGGCCGAGTGGGCCTGCCGGAGCCGGCCGGGGGCACCGCCACGGCTCCACCGCCCCGGGAGGACGCCGGCCACCCGGACGCCACCGCACTGCTGCTGAGCACGTCGGGGTCCTACGGAATGCCCAAGCGCGTCGCGCTCTCGCACCGGGCGGTCCTGGCCAACGCGCGGGCGCACCGGGCCTCGCTCGACCTCGGCGACGAACGGGAGACCGCCCTGGTGACCGTCCCGCCGGGGTTCGGGTACGCCAACACCGTCCAACTGGTCGGCCAGTTGCTGTCCGGCGGACACGTCGTCCTCTTAGAAGGAACGTTTCTTCCGAGCCGGTTCGGCGCCCTCGTCCAACGGCACCGGGTGACGACGACCCTGCTGGTGCCCAGCATGCTCCGGCTGCTCACCCAGGGCGGCTGGTACCGCGAGTACGACCTCTCCTCACTGCGCCACATCGTGTTCGGGGGCGCGCCCACCCCGCCGGGACTGCTGGAACGGGTCGGGAGCCTGCTGCCCGGCACCGAACTGGTGGAGACCTACGGACAGACGGAGGCCGGACCGCGCGTCACCACGCTGCGCGGGCGTGACCGCGCGGCCCACCCCGGAACGGTCGGACGGGCGATCCCCGGAGTCGAGATCACCGTCCGCGCCCCGGACGGGAGCGTCCTGCCGCCGGGGCGGACCGGAGAGATCGCGGTACGCAGCCCCGGGGTGATGAAGGGCTACCACGGGGCGCCCGAGGAGACGGCCCGGGTGCTTCGCGACGGCTGGCTGTACACCGGCGACCTGGGGAGCCTGGACCCCGAGGGCCACCTCACCCTGCGCGGCCGGCTGCGCAACATCGCGATCGTCAACGGCATGAACGTCTCCCTGGAAGAGGTCGAGACGTGCCTGTCCGGGCACCGGGCGGTCGAGGAGGCGGTGTGCCGGCCCGCGGACGACGTCCGCTCCGGCGAACGGCTCGTCGCCCACGTGCGCCTGGCGCCCGGTTACGACCCGTCGATCACCGACGCGCTGCTCTCGTACTGCCGCGAACGGCTGAGCCGGCACAAGGTGCCGCAGGCCGTCGTGGTCGTACCGGACTTCCCCCGGACCCGCAACGGCAAGATCATCCGCCGCACCTAGCGCATGCGCGGGTGCGTTCCCGTCACGACCGGCTGAGGAGAGGCAGGACCATGACGGACGACACGGTGACCACGTGGATCATCGAGCGTTTGGCGCAACTGAGCACACCGCAGCGCCCCGTCCCCAGCATCACGGGCGATCAGTCCCTGACGGAGGACCTGGGCATCGACTCGCTGGCCTTCATCGAGACGATGGTGGCCTTCGAGGAGAAGTTCGACGTGCGTCTCGACGAGGACCGGCTCCTGCTGTCCGCCTACACCACCGTCGACGAGCTGGTGGGACACCTCACCAGTGCCTGTGTGCGGTGACGTCCGGTGGGCGGCCCGGAACCGAGCACGCTGGACCCCGACACCTACGTCAAGAACCTCTGCGACGCCCTGGCCGGACTGAGCACCGGACAGATCCGCGCGGTGGGCGACCGGCTGGCGGCCGCATGGGCCCGGGGGGCGACGGTGTTCGTCGTCGGCAACGGCGGCAGCGCGGCGACCGCCGCGCACATGGCCTGTGACCTGTCCAAGTCCACCGCCGTGGAAGGCGGCCCGGGACTGCGGGCCGTACCGCTCCTCGACACCGCGGTGCTGACCGCCTGGGCCAACGACACCTCCTACGAGGAGGTGTTCGCCGCACAGTTGCGGACCCTCGCCTCGCCGGGAGACGTCCTGGTGGTCATCAGCGCCAGCGGCAATTCCCCCAACATCCTCAAGGCCCTGGCCGCCGCCCGGGCGTGCGCGGTGGAGTCGATCGCCCTGCTGGGCTTCGAGGGCGGCGCCGCGGCCCTGCGGGCCGACCACACCATCACCGCGTACGTGCACCACTACGGCCTGGCGGAGGACGTCCACCTGGCGATCAACCACATGCTCACCGACTACCTGAAGACACTCGGCGCCGTGTACGCGCCCCACAGGCGCACGGCGGCCGTTCCGGGAACGGAAGGAGGCGGCCACCGTGGACCTGTGGGATGACCGGGCCGAGCGGCCGGGACTGCACGCGGTGCTCTCGCGCCGGTGGAGCGAGCGCGAATGCGCGGACGTCGACCGCGCGCAGAAGGAACTGATCGAGGAGTTCCTACCCGGCCTCGACACCCTGGACGTCGTCGACCTGGGATGCGGGATCGGACGCCTGACGGGCTGGCTCGGCCGGCGTGCCCGGCGGGCCGTGGGCGTGGACCGCTCGGCGGGGATGGTGCGGGCCGCGCGGAGGAACGTCGCCGGCACACGGGCGGAGGTGGTGCACGCCTCGACGTCGGCGGTGCCCCTGCCCAGCCACGCCTTCGGCGCCGTCCTCGCCGTCTTCACCCTTCAACACGTCACCGACGAGGACGAGTTCCGCGCCTCCCTGGACGAGATGGCCCGGCTCGCGGCTCCGGGCGGGCGCATCGTCATCATCGACGGATACGCCGACGGGGAGGCCCCGGTGGACGTGTCGAGCCCGCGGACCTCCACCGTGGTGCGCCCCGCGGCGGCCTACGAGAGCCTGGCGGCGGTCGCCGACCGGATCGCCCTGCGCGAGCAGACCTACGTCAACGACCTCTACCTGGCCCAGTTGTGGCAGGTCAGGCAGGGGGAAAGGGGCAATCCGTGAAGATCTGGTTCCTCACTCCGACCTTCCCGCCCGTGCACGGCGGTTCGGAGACGCAGGCGTTCACCCTGGCCGCGGGACTCGTCCGGCGCGGCCACCGGGTGCAGGTGCTGACCGAGCGCTACCCGGGCACCTCGGAGACGGAGGTCCTGGACGGAGTACGGGTCCACCGGGTGGCCACCGACCCCGAGCGGTGGTCGTCCCCGGACTGCGTGCCCTGGGAGGAACGCTGCTTCGGCCTGCTGCGCGACGCGGAGCGGCTGGTGCGCCGCGGTGAGGTGGACGTCCTCCAGACCTTCTGCCAGGTGGGCGCGTTACTGGGGGCGATGATGAAAGCGGCCCTGGACTGCCCGCTGGTGGTGTCCATGAACGAGACGACACCCCACACCGACCCGTTCGGCGACGCCCGTTCGCGGCTGGTCTTCGGCGGTCTGCCGCACGACCGCGTGGTGGCCGGCAGCCGTGCCTTCGCCGAGCAGGCCCTGGACTACGGAGCCGACCCGGCGAAGCTGCACCTGGTGCGCTACGGCGTGGACGAGACGCTGTACGGGGAGGTCACCCCGGAAGCCGTGCGCGAGGCCCGCGCCTGGATGGGGACCGGGCCGCAGGACCGGATCGTGCTCCTGGTCGGGCGGTTCAAGGAGCGCAAGGGCCAGCGGGAGCTGGTGGAGGCGATGACGCACGTGGTGCGCGACCATCCACGGGCCAGGGCCGTCCTGGTCGGCTCGCTCAACTCCGCGTCGGCCGCCTACAAGCGGGCGCTGGAGGAGGACATCGCCCGTGCCGGGCTGGCCGGCCGGGTGGCGCTGCGCACGTCCGACCGCCCCTACGGGGGCATGAGCGCCCTCTACCGGGCGGCCGACGTCGTGGTGCAGCCCAGCCACAGCGAGGGGCTGGGCCTGTCCGCGATCGAAGCGGTGCTCGCCGGACGCCCGTTGGTGGCGACCCGGGTGCCGGGGCTGTCGGAGGTCCTGGAGAACTGCCCGGGCACCGTGGGGGTGCCGCCCCGCGACCCGGCGTCGCTGGCCCGTGCGATCAGCGCGGTGCTGGCGGACCCGGACGCCGCCGCACGGGACGCGGAACGGGCGGAGGAGGCCGCGCGCCGCGAGTTCACGGCGGAGGCGATGGTCAACGGATACCTGAAGGTGTACGAGCAGGCCGTGTCGGCCCGGGGCGGAGCGTGGCGGTGACCGGCGGACGGCCGGCGTGGTGCGCGGCCTGCTCCCCCGCGGCGGGGGGAGCAGGCCGCCGCCCGGCGCGGTTCAGTCCGGCAGGCCGGGCAGCGTGCGCAGTTCGGACAGCGTCTGCAGCCGCTGCGCCGTGTCAGGCCCCGCCAGGACCACGCAGCCGCGCCGGTAGCCGGTCTCCTTGTCGGAGGAAACGGACGGCCACAGTGCGCGGTAGCGGCCGGTCGCTCCCGCCAGGTATTCCATGGACAGCTCCACCGGCCCGTAGACGTCGAATCCGTAGCCCTCGTCGTCGGGGACCTTGAAATCGTCGATCAGAATCACCGACTCGGGATAAGCGCCGGTGATGAACTCGACCTCCTCCCGCAGCGGGAGGTCGGCGTTCCAGTGCGCGTCCAGGTAGAAGAAAATGCACGCCCCGGACGGCAGATAATTTCCGTCGTGCAGCACGCGCAGAGCATCGCGCGAATCCCGGTTGATTACCTTCACCTCGGGCACGTGCCGAAAAACCCGCCCGACGTAACGCGCGAACGAGCGGTTCTTCTCCGCGGTGAACACCGGCTTTCCCGAGGCGTACCAGAGGAAGCGGGTCGTGGCGCCCCGGTAGGACCCGGCCTCGAAGACCGCATAGGGCTCCACGGTGCGCAGGATGGCGCGAACGAGCTGCTGACGTGCGTGTTGTCCGTTGAACGCCTCCAGCCAGGGCCCGTCCACCGCCGGTACCGAGAGACCGATGAGCTCGGCGATCGAGGGGTGCAGCGGCCGGGAGACCGAGTCGTAGGCGCGCAGGGCGAACCCTTTGACGCGCTCACCCAACGGAGAAAAAGCCATGCTGTTCTCCTCTCATTCGACACGGCCGTCCGGCCGTATTGCAGATCATTGATAGGCGAGTAATCCGGAGCGGTCAAGTTCGCGAGGGGGTTGCACCCCACCGAGGGGATCGCTAACGTGAAAAGCGCCGGAGAAAAGCGAAATTGACCACCGGCTGTCCGACCATCGGCTGTTTTCCGCGCCGTGAGCGGGTGATCTTCCGCGTCCGGTCCGCGCCCCCACCGTGCCACCGGTTCTCCTGGAGTGATGTCATGCAGGTTCCCGCTGTCGAAATGGTGATGAGCGAGCCGAGCCGCTCGCGCGTGGTCCGGGAGGTCGATCGCCTGCTGGCGGCGGGGCGCTTCTCGCAGGGCGAGAACGTCGAGGGCTTCGAGGCCGAGTTCGCCGCGTTCACCGGCGTTCCGCACGCCGTGGCGGTGAGCAACGGAACCACCGCGCTGGAGCTGATCCACCGGGCGGTCGGGGTGCGGGACCGGGACGTGCTGGTGCCCGCCGGCACGAACTACGCCACCTACGTGGCGGCCGAACGCGCGGGCGCCCGCGTCGTGCTGACCGACATGGACCCGCACACCCTCGCGCCGAGCCTGCGCCACCTGCAGGACGCCCGCACCGAGCGCACCGCGGCCGTCACCGTGGTGCACACCGGAGGGATCGTCACCCCGGAGATCGAGGCCATCGCCGCCTGGTGCCGCGACGAGGGCATCGCCCTGGTCGAGGACTGCGCACACGCGCACGGAAGCCGCCGCGACGGGCGGCACGCCGGATCGTTCGGTACCGCCGGGGCCTTCTCCTTCTTCGCCACGAAGGTCATGACCAGCGGCGAGGGCGGCATGGTGGTCACCGCCGACCCCCGGCTGGCCGACGAGGTCCGCCTGCTGCGCAACCTCGGCAAACCCCAGCCGTGGGTGAGCCACCACACCGGCGCGGGGTGGAACGCCCGGATGCCGGAGCTGGCGGCCGTTCTCGGCCGGGCGCAACTGGCCGAGCTGCCGCAGGCGGTCGAGGCCCGGCAGCAGGTGCTGGAGGGCTACCGCGAGGCCCTGGAGGACGCCGGCATCGAGGGCTTCATCGCCCCCGACCACCCGGCCAGCGGCTACAAGGCGGTGCTGCGGCTGCCGCCCGGCACCGACCGGGAGGCGCTCAAGGAGGAGCTGCGCCGCCACGGGGTCGCGACGGCGGGCGAGGTCTACGCGACGCCGCTGCACCACCAGCCCGTACTGGCCGCCCGGCACGCCGGCGAGACGTTCCCCGGCGCGGAAGCGGCCTGCGCCGGCCAGCTCTGCCTGCCGATCTACCCCACCCTCGGGGAGGAGCGGCTCGTCCACGTGGTGAAGTCCCTCGCCGCGTCGCTGCCCGTGGTGGCCGGCCGTGACTGACCCGGCCCCCCGCCACCGCGTGCCGACGGACGTCCGGACCCCCTTCAGCACCCCGTGGCTGACGGTCCGGGAGGCGCTGACCGGTACCGGTGCCGGTCCCGGCGACCGGTGGTACTACCTCGACCACCCCGGCTGCGCACTCGTCCTCCCGGTCACCGAACAGGGGGAGGTGCTGCTCGTGCGCAGTTGGCGGATCGCCGTGCGGCAGTGGTGCGTCGAGGCCCCGGCGGGGCGCTGCGAGCCGGGCGAGACACCGGAGCAGACGGCCCGGCGCGAGCTGCGGGAGGAGACCGGCGCGCACGGCGGGACGTTCCGGTCCCTCGGCAGCGTCTGGCCCTCCAGCGGCACCTCCAACGAACTCGTCCACCTCTTCGTGGCGCACGGCGTCCGTCCCGGCCCCGCGGAGCCGGACCCCGGCGAGGTGCTGCACCTCCATCCCCTGCCGGTCCGGAAGGCGGTGGCCATGGCGGCGGGCGGCGAGCTGCGGGACGCACCCACGGCGCTGGCCCTGCTGCTGGCAGAGCACCAGGGCGCGCTGGACCACGGGGGCGGCCGATGAACCGGCCCGGTACGGCGCTGCAGGCGGTGGTCCTGGCGGGCGGCCGTGCGACCCGCCTGGGCCGCCTCGCGACCACGGTCCCCAAAGTGCTCCAGCCCGTGGGCGGCCGGCCCTTCCTCCACCACCTGCTGGAACCGCTGGTGCGCTCCGGGCTGCGCCGCTTCCACTTCTGCCTGGGCCACCTCGCGGAACCGGTGGTGCGGCATCTGCGGGAGCTGCCGGAAACACTGGAGGTCACCTTCCAGGTGGAGACCGTGCCGCGGGGCACCGGGGGTGCGCTCCGGGCGGCGCTGCCCCACCTGGACGACCGGTTCCTGCTGCTCCTCGGCGACACCCACCTGCCGCTGGACTACTCGTCCGCGGCCACCTGGTGCGGCCCGGACCAGGAGGGCGCCATGCTCGTCACCTCGGCGCACACCGGTGTCGCACCGAACACGGCGGTGACCGGAGACCTCGTCACCTGGTACGGCAAGACCGCCGGGCACGCCGGGCGGCCCCCCGGGCAGACCCCCGCGTGGACGGACACCGGGGTGTGCGTCCTGCGCCGGTCCGCGCTGCGCCACGTGTCCGTCCTGCCCGACCCCATGGACCTGGGAAGCCTGTTCCAGGCACTCATCCGGCGCGGAACACTGGCCGCCCGCCGGACCGACGTGCCGTTCACCGACATCGGAACCCCGGAACGCTACGCGCGGTTCCGGGACCGGTACGGCACCCCGGAAGCGAGCACGAGCCCCCTCGACGACATCCACAAGACGGCGAAGTGAGGAGCTGTCATGCGCTTGTTACTGGTCGAACCGGCGGTGTACACACCAGAGGGTCTGGACAAGCGCGAGATGCGGCCCACCCAGCTCATCTCCCTGACCCTGCCGTACCTCGCCGCGATGGTGCCTCCCGACTGGGAGGTGGACCTGGCGTACGAGGTGTGCGAGGACCTGGAGAACGACTACGACCTCGCCTCCTACGACGTCGTCGGCATCACGACGCAGACGATCCAGCTCAAGCGGACGCTGGAGCTCACCCGGCTGGTGCGCCGCCACGGCCCCCGGGTGATCGTCGGCGGCCCCGCCACGGTCGAGGACGGGCACAGCCTGGTCCCGGTGATCAAGCGGTTCGCGGACGCCGTCGTCGTCGGCGAGGCCGACCTGCTGTGGCGGGACGTGCTGGCGGACCTCGCCGCGGGCAAGCCCCTCAGGAAGGTGTACGAGAGCGCGCTGGCCGTGCCGATGAACGGCCACCCGCTGCCCCGGTTCGACCTGGTGGACTTCAGCAAGATCGAGACCCCCCACGTGCTGCCCTCGCTGACCGCGCGCGGCTGCCCCCGGCGGTGCACCTTCTGCAGCGAGTTCCTGTACAGCAAGTGGCGGCTGCGGCCGGTGGACGACGTGGTGGGCGAACTGCTCGCCTACCGGGACACCTTCGGCATCCCCCGGGTCGTCTTCCGGGACGACGACTTCCTCGTGCACCCCAAGCGGTCCGTGGAACTGCTCGGCCGGATCGCCGGCGAGGGCATCGAGTGGGGCTGCCAGACCGACTTCAACCTGGCCCGCCACCCCGAGGTCGTGGACGCCGCCCTCGCCGGCGGGATGCGCGTCGTCTCCTTCGGCGTCGAGAGCGTCCGGGAACAGAACCGCAGGCTCACCGAGAAGACGTTCTTCACCATCCCCGAGGCCGAGGACCTGCTGCTGCGGCTGCACGAAGCCGGGGTGGAGACCCAGGTGAACGTCATCTTCGGATTCGACTGGGACGACCCGGACGTCTTCGAGGAGACCTACCAGTTCGCCATGCGCACCAAGGTCTCGCGGCTGTTCCTCAGCGTCCTCTACCCCATCGCCGGCACCCCCCTGTACGAGAGCCTCCGCGCGGAGGGGCGGCTGCTGGAGGAGCGGCCCCAGGGCATCGACGACCCGCTGGCCGTCACCTTCCGGCCCAAGCTCCTCACTCCCGAACAACTGGTCGAGGGGTACCTCGACGTGGAGCGGCGCTTCGCGGAGTCCGATCCCTCGGAGCGGGTCTACTGGCTCGGCCCCGACCTGGTCGTGGTGTGAGCGCCCCCATGGAGACGGACGTCAGCGTGGTCGTGCCCGTCCGGGACCAGGCCACCCGGCTCGCGATGACCCTGCACGCCTTCACCCTGCAGGACGCGGAACCGGGCGGCTGGGAACTGATCGTGGTGGACGACGGATCCGAGGACGGCGCCGCCGATGTGCTGGCCGGCTTCGCGGACCGCCTTCCCCTGCGCACGGTGCGCACCCCGAGGGCCGGACGCGCCGCCGCCCGCAACAGCGGGGCCCGGATCGCCTCGGGCGAACTGGTGGTCTTCTGCGACGCCGACCGGGCCCCCGTTCCGGCCTTCGTCAGAGCACACCGGGAAGCGCACGCCCGGGCCGGCGACGGGCGGGGGAGAGGGCACGTCGTGGTGGGGGACGTGCGTGAGGTGTACCTGCACGACTTCGAGGCCCGGGTGGAGGAGGTGCGGCAGGCGCTGTCCGCCCCGGACGACCGCCTGGCGGCACGTTCCCGTACACCCGCCTTCGTCCGCAAGGTCACCGCCCTGTTCGAGGACGGGGAGCACACCGAATCGCCGGTGCGCTGGCTGACGTTCCTCAGCGGGAACGTCTCCCTGCCCAAGCGGCTGCTGGAGGAGACGGGGGGGTTCGACGAGGCGTTCACCGGCTGGGGGCTGGAGCACCTGGAACTGGGCTACCGGCTCGTGGAGCTGGGCACGCCGTTCCGCCGGTGCGAGGCCGCCCGCAACTACCACTTCGCCCACCGCAGGCCGCCCGGCTTCTACCGGCGGTCGCTGGAGGAGTCCACGAAGCTGTTCGCCGCACGGCACCCGCAGGTCCCCGCCGGGCTGCTGCTCGACCTCACCCTGCACGGGATGCCGGTGACCGCCTTCGAGAAGGAGGTGTCGGGGCTGTGAACCCGTTCCTCACCCAGTTCTTCCTCCTGCCCGGGCCGGACGTCCCCGCCGGGTCCCCGCGGGCCCACGGAGGCACCGGACTGCTCCCGCCGCCGGACAGGCGACCGGACTCCGCCGTGTGCACGGTCCGGCTGCGGCACGGGGAGGACGCGCCGACCGCCGTCGTGATCAGCGCCCTCGGCGTGAGCATGAGCGAACCGCGGTACCTGTGGTCGATCCTGGCCCGGCAACTGCACGCCCGCGGGATGAACGTCCTGCAGTACGACCACCCCGGACAGGGCGACAGCACGGTCACCGGGCGGCCCGCCGACTGGCGCACCGCCCGGGAGACCGCCCGGACGGTGGTCTCCCTGGGCAGGGAGACCGGCGCGGGGCCGGTGCTGCTGGTGGGCTACGGGCTGGGCTGCCTGCTCGCCGCCGACCTGCTGGGCCGGGGCGAGGCGGACGCCGGCGTGCTGGTCTGCCCCGACGTGGCCGCCTGGCTGGCCGCGGCGGACGACGAGGAGACGCTGTCGGCCCTGGAGCGGCAGCCGTGGCTGCCGCCGGACACCGTTCCCCGGCCCGGCACGGCGGCGGACCTGGTGGACGCGGTGGTCGGAGAGCCCTACCAACCCGCCCAGCCCGCCGGCCGGCTGCCCGGCGGACTGCTGGCCGACGCGGCCCGCACCGCACCCGGCGCCTTCGCCTCCCTGCGGGACACCCGCACCCTGGTCATCGCCGCCGGCGCCGGCGACAGGGCCTTCGCCCGGGAACACGGCCTGCCGGTGAGGGCGCTGGAGCACTCGCCGACCCCCTGGGCGCCCAGCTGGCACTGGGAGAGC
>NZ_DASQNP010000102.1:0-20152 GCF_035644915.1 Streptomyces sp. | reverse complement strand
CTCCAGGCCCTCGTACTGCGGGGTCAGCCCGCACCGGGAGGCGACGTTGACGATCAGGAGCACCTTGCCCCGGTACTCGGCGAGCGAGGTGGGCTCACCGGAGAGGGTGCGCAGGGGGATGTCGTAGAGGCTCATGGGCCCCTGTCTAGCAGAGATCGCCCCCACGGGCGTCGTTGATCTTCACCTCGCGGAAGGCCGCCCCGCGCTCCCGCCGCCGTGGGGTTCGGGGGGCCGGCGGAGGGCGGCGAGGGCCGCGGAGGTGGTGGCGGGGGAGGCGAGGGGGCGGCGGCGCCAGAGGGTGTGGAGGAGTTCGCGCTCGTGGGCGGGGAAGCCCGGGGGCGGTGCGCCGCGCTCGGCGCGGGCGCGGAGCAGGGCCAGGCACGTGGCCGCGCGGTGGTACTCGGCGACCGCGCGGGCGGCCCGGCGCCCGTGGTGGCGGCGCGCGAACTCGCGGGCCAGGGCGCGGGTGCGCAGACAAGCCAGGGCGTACGGCTCGGGGGGCGCGAGCCAGCCCGCCGCCGCGTACTGGGGCAGGGTGGCGCGTACGGTGCGCAGGACGCGCCGGCGCGCCCAGAGCGCCAGCCAGGCCACCACGCACAGCACGGGCAGCATGAACAGCCCGTAGACCGTGAAGAAGACCCGCGTGGGCCGGCTCGCCGCCCCGTTCCACACGGCGTGCAGCGTGACGGCCGCGGCCAGGCCGAGCAGCGGCAGCGCCGTGCGCAGGACGCGCCGGTGCCGGGCGACCAGGGCCGCCGCGCCGAAGCCGAGGCCCACCAGCACCGTGAAGAGGGGGTGCGCCAGGGGCGCCAGCACCACGCGCTGGAGGAACGTCCCGAGCGTGCTCGACTCCAGGCCGGAGTGCCCGAACGCCAGGTCCTCGCCGAAGGCCCGGCCCAGGTAGAGGATGTTCTCGGTGAAGGCGAAGCCCGTGGCCGTGATCCCCGCCGTGACGACGCCGGACACCACGCCCCCGAAGTCCCGCGGCCGGTGCAGGTACAGCAGCAGGACCGCGCCCGCCTTCGCCGTCTCCTCCACCACGGGTGCGATCAGGACGGTGCCCAGCGCATCGGCGCGGTCGGGGGCGCGCGGCAGGATGCTGGACGCCAGCCACTCGGTGGCCAGGCCGTTCGCGGTGATCGCCACGAGGGTGGCCGCGCAGGCGCCCCAGCCGAAGGCGAAGAGCAGGTTCCGCCAGGGCGTGGGAGCGGCCCGGTCGAGCCAGCGGAAGGCGGCGACCAGCAGCGGGACGGGCAGGACGGCCAGGCACAGCCCGACGAGGAAGCCGTCGGGACCGGTCTGCTCGTGGACGAGCGCGAGGATCACCGCGCCGCACAGCGCGAGCGGCACGGCGAGGGCAGCCGTGCGGACGGCGCGGCGCGTACGGCGGAGCCGCCCGTCGCCCGTCGGTGGCGCTGGAACGTCGTGGTGCACTCGATGACCTTTAACGCACCCGGGCCCGGATGGCCAGTGCCCATCCCGGCGACCTGTGTTCTTCCGCCACCGGGCCGTCCCGCCGACCGGTGGCGGCGGGGCGGCCCGGTGGCGGCCGGGGGCCGGGCGGCCGGTTCACTCCAGCGTGCTCTCCTCCACGTTCTCCATCCGCGCGTAGAGCACCTGTTCGTTGACCTCCAGGTTGTTGATCAGCCTCAGGGCGGCGGCGATGCCGCTGCCGACCAGCTCCCCGGCGACCTCGCCGTACTCCACCTGCACCAGGACGTTCGGCGCGCGCTCGTCGTCGGCCCGGCGCCGCGGGTCGCGCCAGGTGCCCACCGCGCCGATCTCCGTCGCCGCGCGCATGAGGAACGAGACGGCGTGCGCCTTGGCGCGCGGCATGGTCAGCGTCAGCAGCTCCCGTTCCACGCGGGGCAGTTCCACCCCGGCCTCGGCGTCGCCGAACAGCAGCGCGTACAGCAGGTCCTTCGCCGTGCGCAGCAGTTCCCCGGCCGTCGCCGACCGGCACCGGGCGGGGACCAGCCCGCCGCCCTTGGGCGGCGGGTCGAGCAGATGGCCCTCCGCCTCCAGGCGCTCGCGGTCCCAGGAGCGCAGCTCCGCCACGAAGTCCGCCAGTCGGGGGGCGTCCAGCTTCCAGGCGCGGATCCGCTCCAGCCGGCGCGCCCGCTCCTCCTCGCTCTCCGCATCCGGCTCCGGCTGCGGTCGCGACTCCGGCTCCGGCTGCGGCGCGCGGGCGGCGGGCAGGGCGGGGGACGGGGCGTCCGGCGCGGCACGGGCGAGGAGCTGCTCGACCAGCCACTCCTTCGGCCGCTCGGTCAGTGACGCGCGCAGCCGCGCGTGGTACTCCTCGTGCAGTTCGCCGCGCACACGGCGGACGAGGTCGTCCAGGCTCTCCATGGCCGGACCGCAGGGACCGCCCCGGACACCGGACCGCGCCTTCGGATGCCAAACCACCCTTACGGGTTGTTCAGGCGGACTTCCCACCGGGGACGGGGACGCGGCGGAAGAGCAGATCGTGGACGACGTGGCCCTTCTCCAGGCCCTGCTGCTCGAAACGCGTGAGGGGCCGGAAGTCGGGGCGGGGCGCGTAGCCGCCGTCCGGCTGGGTGTTCTCGTACGACGGGCTGTCGCTGAGCACCTGGAGCATCTGCTCCGCGTACTCCTCCCAGTCGGTCGTGCAGTGCAGCAGCCCGCCCGGGGCCAGTCGGGTGGCGGCCAGCTCCACGAACTCCGGCTGGATGATCCGGCGCTTGTGGTGGCGCTTCTTGGGCCAGGGGTCGGGGAAGAAGACCCGGATTCCGGCGAGGCTGGCGGGGGGAAGCATCTCGCGCAGCAGGATGATCGCGTCCCCGTTGGCGACCCGGACGTTGGTCAGCCCGTGCTGCTCGGCCAGCAGCAGCAGGTTGCCCTGGCCGGGAGTGTGGACGTCGGCGGCGAGGATGCCGGTGCCGGGGTCGGCGGCGGCCATCTGCGCGGTCGCCTCGCCCATCCCGAAGCCGATCTCCAGGACCACGGGCGAGCCCGGCGGGAGGGTGTCGAAGAGCGCGTCGAGGTCCAGCCGGCGGTCGCCGTCGATCTCCACGCCCCACTTCGGCCACAGGCGCAGCAGGGCGTCCCGCTGGTTGGCGCTGACGCGGCTGCGGCGGGGCTGGAAGCTGCGGATGCGGCGCTCGTGGCGCTCCCCGGCCGGGTTGGGGGAGGGGCCGGTGCCGTCGGGGAACATGGACCCGCGGCGGCGCCCGTCGGACGGCGCGGGGATCGGCTTGGCGGGGGACGTCTGTTCTGGCGCTTTCTCGGACACAGTGGATACGAGTCTACGGCCGCGCCGGGCCGCCCCCGGCCGCCCGTACGGCCGGGGGCGGCCCGGCGGCCGTACGGCACGGTGTCCGGGAGCGTCGCGGGCGCCGCGCCCGGCGGATCGGCCCGGTGGCTCAGCCCAGGCCGGCGAACCAGCGCGCGTTGTGGGCGATCGCCCGGACGTACGCGCCGAAGTGATCGACGTCACCGTGGTCCACCACCTCGGCCCGCACCCCGCGCTCCGCCAGGTCGCGCTCGCAGGAGCGGGTGTTGGCGGCGGGCACGTCGCGGTCGCCGGCGGAGGTGTGGAGCCGCACCGGTACGCGCGGCGCCCAGGTGCAGACGCCGTCGTTGAGCCGGATCACCTCCAGGAACGTGCCGTCGGGGTGCCGGACCCGCTCGTACCACTCGTCCGTCAGCAGCTCCTCCGGCGTGCCGGGGAGCTGCTCGGCGATCTCCTCGTCGCGGTGGTCGTTGTCGAAGAGTTCCTCGACGCGGTCGGCGTACGGGGCGCGGAAGACCTCGCGGGGATCGGAGTAGAGCGGGTGCAGCCGGTTCTGGGCGACGAGGAAGTAGCTCAGGTAGAAGACCGCGGAGGGGCCGTCGACGCGCCCGTCGAGCAGCGCGGGCAGCTCCACGCCCTCGATGTCGTACGGCCCGGCCACCGGCGCCAGCGCCCGCAGCCGGAAGCGCGGGTCCGCCCCGCGGGCCAGCTCGCGGCCCAGGGCCATGGCGACCTGCCCGCCCTGGGAGAAGCCGGTGACGTACACCTCGCCGGTGAGCCGCTTGCCGTGCCGCGGCGCGGCGGCGCGGGCGGCGCGCAGCGCGTCCAGGGAGGCGGAGACGGAGGAGCGGGTGTCCACGTACGGGTGGGTGCCCGGGCCGCTGCCCAGCCCCAGGTAGTCGGGGGCGACCACGGCCCGCCCGCCGGAGGCGTAGAGCAGGGCCGCCAGGGCGGAGAAGTTCTCCCCGGTGGAGGGGGCGTAGCCGCGGTAGGCGGTGGTGCCGTGGGTCTCGGAGACGGTGGCCAGCCGCTCGCCGCCGCCGGTGGGCAGGACGAGGAGGGCGGAGGCGGTGGTCGGCTTCCCGTCCGGGGTGACGGTGGCGTAGGTGAGGCGGTGGGCGGTGACGCCGTGGCGCACGGCGGAGGCGTCCACGCCGTTCGCGGCCAGCAGCTCCGTGAGCTGGGCGGGGGTCCGGTCGAGCAGGGGGGTGGTGGACAGCAGCGCGCCCCGGGCGTGCTGGGCGGTCCGCGCGTCCCAGGCGGCGGTCCGCGGCGCGGCGGGGGAGGCCGCCAGCGCGGGCGCGGCCGTCGCGGACAGCAGGAGGGCGGCGGCGACGGCCGCCGCGCCGCGCCGTACGCGTCCGCCGGCCCGGCGCGGGGCGGTGGGAGCGGTCGGGGCGGTCGTGATCCGGCCGGTCGGTCGGAGATCGCGTTCTGTCATGGCGGCGATCCTTTCCCGGAGGCCGGGGCTCCGGAATACGGCTCGCCCCCCTCCGGGGGGAGGGCTGTCCCCACCCCGCCCCTCTCGGCCGCCGGGTTCAGAGCCGGCCGGTGATCTTGACCGGCGTGACGCGCACGACGATGCGCTCGCCGTCGTTCTTCGAGGCCGGATTGAACGAGGCGTAGTCCTGGCCGGTGTACTTGAGCGACAGCTCGTCCGGCAGCTTCCTCTCGGGGTCCGGCGTGATGGTGGCCGTACCGCGGATCTCCGCGTACCGGTACGGGTCCTCGGGCGGGTTGATCATCACGGTGACGCGCGGGTCGCGGGCGAGGTTCTTCCCCTGCTGCCGGTCCACGGTGGTGGAGAACAGCAGGTCGTCGCCGTCGCGCTTGATCCAGACGACCGTCAGGTGGGGCTGTCCGTCGGGCAGGATCGTCGCCACGGTGGCAAAGACCCGTGACTCGTCGACGTACTTCTTCAGCTCGTTCGAGAGGTGGACCGCCATGGCCGGAATCCTTGTCTGTGAGGCGGGTGGGGCAGCAACTGCCCAACAGGGAACGCGAGTTGCAACACCCGCGGGGCGGACGGCATTCCACGCCCCGCCCCGGGTCACCGGCTCCTCCGCGGCGCCCCGGCGCCCCCGGCGCCCCCGGCGTCCTCAGCGAGTGGCGTCCAGCGCCGCCAGCGCCCGCCCGGCCACCTCGCGGCCGATCGGCAGGGAGGCCGTGGCCGCCGGGGAGGGGGCGTTGAGGACGTGGACGGTGTGCGGGGCCTCGGTGATCAGGAAGTCGTCGACCAGCGTGCCGTCCGGTCCGACCGCCTGTGCGCGCACCCCCGCCGGGGCCGGCAGCAGGTCCTCGGCGGTCACCTCCGGCAGCAGCCGCCGCACGGCCTCGGTGAAGGCGGCCTTGGACAGGGAACGGCGCAGCTCGCCCGCGCCGTAGCGCCAGTGGCGGCGGGCGATGCGCCAGGTGCCCCGGTACCCCAGTGCCTCGGCCAGGTCCCGGGGGTGGACGGTGCCCCGGCGGTAGCCCTCGCGGGCCAGGGCCGGCACGGCGTTGGGCCCGACGTGGACCGAGCCGTCCACGCCGCGCGTGAGGTGGACGCCCAGGAACGGGAACGCCGGACCCGGCACCGGGTAGACCAGCCCCCGCACCAGCCCCGCACGGGCCGGGGACAGCTCGTGGTACTCCCCGCGGAACGGCACGATCCGCACCGGCGGCGCGTCACCGGCGAGCCGGGCCACGCGGTCGCTGTGCAGCCCCGCGCAGTTCACCATGGCGCGGGCCCGCACCACCGCGCCCGCCGCCGTACGGACGGCCACTCCCACGCCGGGACGGCGGTCCACGACGGCCGCCTCCGCGCCGTAGCGCACCTCGGCGCCCGCGTCCGACACCAGCCGGGCCAGCTCGGCGGCGACCGCGCCGAAGTCGCAGACGCCGGTGGTGCCGACGTGGATGGCCGCCAGCCCGCTCACGTGCGGCTCGTACTCGGCGATCTGGGCCGGGCCCAGCTCGCGCACCGGGATGCCGTTCTCCCGGCCGCGCTGCACCAGCGCGTGCAGCCGGGGCAGCTCCGCCCGCTCGGTGGCGACGATCAGCTTGCCCGTCACCTGGTGCGGAATGCCGTGCTCCGCGCAGAACTTCACCATCTCCGCCGAGCCCCGCACCGCGAACCGGGCCTTGAGCGAGCCGGGACGGTAGTAGACGCCGCTGTGGATCACCCCGCTGTTGCGGCCGGTCTGGTGCCGGGCCGGGCCGGACTCCTTCTCCAGGACCACCACCCGCGTGCCGGGCCGGGCGCGCGTGAGCGCGTACGCCGTCGACAGACCGATGATCCCGCCGCCGATCACCAGCACGTCGCAGTCGTACGCCGCGCGCCTCGCGGGAACCATGGAGGGGGCCGTGGAGACAGTGGACACGTTCTCCATCATGGCCCCGCCCACTGACAGCCAACCCTCCGGCGGCCCGCCGGCCGGTCGCGTCCGGGTGACCGGACACCTCCGGAGGACCGGACACGTCCGCCCGGTCCGTGTCCGCCCGGTTCGCGCGGCCGGTCCGGCAGGACGCGCCGTCCGGTCACGCCGGCGCCGCCAGCAGCGGCCGGGCCCGCTCGCGCAGCTCCGCCACGCGCGGCTCGTCGCCGTACGGCTCCAGCCGGTGCAGCAGGTCCCGCACGTACTCCTTGGTGCGCGCCGAGGAGATCCGCCCGGCGACCTCCACCGCCCGGGTGCCCGCCGCGCAGGCCGCGTCCAGGTTGCCCGACTCCAGCTCCGCGACCGCCGACACCACCAGCCGCAGGCCGTGCGAGCGGACGAACTCCTCCGTCGGCCGCGACAGCGCCTGCTCGGTGAAGCGGCGCACCTGCCGCGGCGCCTTCAGGTCGCGGTAGCACTCGGCGGCGTCGGCGGCGAGGCGGTCGTAGGAGTAGAAGTCCAGCCAGGAGGGGTCCGGGTCGCCGTCCCGGGAGCGCTCCAGCCAGCCCTCCGCCGCCGCCAGCGCCGTACCGCAGGCCGCCGGATCGCCCGCCTTGGCGTGGGCGCGCGCCTCCACCAGGTGGAAGAAGCTCATCGTGCGGGCCGTGGCCAGGCCGCGGTTGCGCTCCAGGGCGGCCTGCGCGAGGTCCACGCCCTCGTCGGCGAAGCCGCGGTACGTCGCCTGGAGCGACATCGAGGCCAGGACGTATCCGCCCAGCGGCACGTCCGCCGCCGCCCGCGCCAGCCGCAGCGCCTGGATGTAGTAGCGCTGGGCGGCCTCCTGCTGACCGGTGTCGAAGGCCATCCACCCGGCCAGCCGCGTCAGTTCGGCGGTGGCGCCGAACAGCGCGCGGCCGACCTCGTCGCTGTAGGAGCCGAGCAGCAGCGGGGTGGCGTCCACGCGCAGGCACTCGGGCACCATCGACGAACGCCAGTCGCCGCCGCCGTACTTGGAGTCCCAGCGCCGCGCCTCCTCCGCCGCCTCCCGGAGCTTGGCCACATCGCTGTGGCCGACGCGCAGGGACGTCGGGACGGGCGGGGGCGGGGAGGCGGACGGAACGCTCCCGGGGGCGCCCACCCTGGCCTCCGCGCCCTTCACGGCGGTTCTCGCGTCCCGCGCCACCGAGCTGTCGGCCGGCTTGATCAGCCAGCGCGAGGTGGGCACGGCGTAGGCACTCACCGAGAACGACCCCGCCAGCGACTGCCAGATGCCGCCGCTGCCGCTCCGCCGCCCGGCCGGGTCCAGCCGGTACAGCTCGGTCGCCGACCGCACGGCCGCGCCCACGTCCCGGGGGAAGGCCAGGCCCACCTCCGGCGCCGGATCGGCGTCCGCCAGGCCGATCTCGTGCAGGGGGACGGGACGCCCCAGCTTGCTGCCGATCGCGGCGGCTATCAGGTGGGGGGCGACGCCCTGCGGCACCATGCCCTTGGAGACCCACCGGGCGACCGATGTCTTGTCGTAGCGGAGGGTCAGCCCCCGTTGCGCGCCGAGGTCGTTGACCCGGCGGGCGAGTCCGGCGTTGCTGATTCCCGCGAGGGCGAGAACGGCGCCGAGTTTCTCGTTCGGCCCGCGTGGCTCCCTGGACATGCGCACCCCTGACACACAGCCGACGGCCGCCCCGCGCCGCACACGCGGGGCGCTCGTCAACCCAGCGTAGTTCGCCGCATCCCTACCGTTAAGGGGCGTCTTCCGGGATGGCGGGATTCATGTCCGCACAAGAGTGCGCAATCGGCACCGCGCGAACGGCGCGGGAACCACCGCGGGGCACACCGCGCATGCCCCCCTGGCGTGTGCTCCGGGTGTGTGCCGATGCGCCCGCCCGTGCGCTCTGTGCGGCCCGGACGGGAAGCGCTTCCATGGATGCCGCGTGGGTCGGCCCGCTGCGCAGGAAACAGTGGGCTGGGGGAACACCGCCGTTCCATTCCCCGCGGACGGCGGTTCGGTCCGGGAGGTGACGACGCCTCCCGGACTGCCGACGACACCGCCGGCGGCAGCGTCGGCGACGCCGTGCGTGACGATTCGTACGGCATATCTCACGCCACATATTTGGCCGAATGACGTTGTGCGCGGTGCTGTGCGCGACGGGTCGTTCGGCGACCGGTACGGCGCCGGCCCTCCGGCGCCGCCGCCCGCGCGTCCGCGCCCCTGAGCGCCTCCGGCACGCCCATCCCGTGGCAGCATGGTCCGCAAAGTGACGGCAGTTGACAGCGGTCGACAGCGGCTGACGGCAGCTCATGGGCCCATGCGGAGGCGGCGATGCGGTGGTTGGTGGGGTGGGCCGCAGACAACGCGCACGGTGCGGGCTCCGCGGCACGGCCCGGGCACACGATCCAGCCCGTCGGCGCACAGCAGTTGTGGGACGGCCCCGACCCGCTGTGGGCGGTCGGCGACTGGCGGCCGGACGAGATCCGCCTGGTGGAGGTCGACGGCGGCAACAGACTGGCGGTGCTGGGCTGTTGCGGCGCCTCCGACGAGGAACTGCGCGCCGGGCTGTTCGCCGCCCGCGGCGGCGCCCTGCGCCACCTGACCGCCTGGCCCGGCAGCTACACCGCGGTCGTCCGCATCGGCCGCCGCGTCACCGTCACCACCGACCTCGCCGGCGCCCGGCCCGTGTTCCACGCCCCCTGGGCGGGCGGCACCGCCTACGCCACCGCCGCCCTGCCGCTCGCCGACCTGATCGAGGCACAGCTCGACGTCGGCCACCTCGCCGCCCTGCTCGCCTGCCCCGACGCGCCCGAGGCCCTGGGCGACGGCACCCCCTACGCGGGCGTGCACCGCGTACCGCCCGGCCACGCGCTGATCCTGCGCGACGGCCGCAGCCGCGAGACCGTCAGCTACGAACCCGCCGTCCCGACCGTCGTCGCCGCGCCCCCGGTGGACGCGGACGCCGCGGTAGCGGGCGTGCGCGACGCGCTGGTGGAGGCCGTACGGGTGCGGCTGGCGGCCCCGCGCCACGCGCCCGTGCCCGACTTCGACAGCCTCGATCCCGGCCCGATCCCCGGCATGGGCCCCGCGCAGCGCCGCCCCGGGCGCGGGCCCGCGCCCGGCCTCGGCGCCGACCTGTCCGGCGGCAGCGCGTCGGCGACGCTCGCGCTGCTGGCCGCCGGGCTGCCGGGGATGCCGGGCACGATCTTCGGCACCGCGGGGACGTCGGCGGGCGAGCGGCTGCTGGCCGTCACCTTCAACGACCTGGCGGTCGAGCCCCGGGCGGGCCGCGAGGCCGAACTGGAGCGCGCCCGCAGCATCGCCGAGAACCCCCGGCTGCACCACGTCGTCGTCGCGGCGGGCGAGGAGGCCCTCCCGTACGCCGGTCCGGACGGCGGCTCGCTCCTCGACGGCCCGCTGACCGACGAGCCCGGCCCCTCGCTGGTCGTCGCCGAGCGGCACCGCAGGCGGCTGGCCGCGGGCAGCGCGGACCACCTGGCCGGCTACGGCGCCCGGCAGGTGCTCGACGCGCACCCGGCCCGGCTGGCCGACCTCCTCCTCGACCGGCGCCGCCGCCATCTGCTGCGGCCGGTCACGGCACTGGCCAGGGCGGAGGGGACGAGCGGGCGGTCGGTGCTCGTTCCGCTCACCGTCTACCGGGCGGCCCGGCGGCTGGCCCGCACCCCCTACCGGGACGGGGTGCTGGAGGCCGCGCGGCGGCTGCGGGAGCGGGACGTGGTGGGGGCCGGTGCCGGGGGAACCGGACAGGACGGTGTGCTCGACGCCTCGCTGGCCGCTCTCACCTGGTGCCGTCCGGGGCCCGCCGCGCGCTGGCTGACGGGAGAGGTGCTGGCCGAAGTATCGATTCGCCTGGAGCAGGCGGCCCTCCGGCCGGTGCCCGGGGAGGCCGGCACGCGCCCGGGGGAGCGGCGGGCGCGGGCCACGCTCGCCCGGCTGGCGGCCGACCACCGGATCCTCGAACAGGCGGCGGAGGTCCGCAGCCAGCGCCTGCACGCCCCCTTCCTGGACAACCAGGTCGTCCGCGCCTGCCGTGCCCTCCCCGAGGCCCTGCGCGTCCAGCCGGGGGCGCGGGCGTCCGTGCTGCGCGCGGTCCTGGCGGGGGCGGGCGTCCACGACCTGCCGTCCGGCTGGGGCGCCGCCTCCCCGGCCACCCAGGTGGCGACCGCGCGGACGGGGCTGCGGGCCCGTGTCGGCGACCTCATCGACCTGTTCGACGCCCCCCTGCTCGCCGACGCCGGACTGGTCGAGGCCAGGGTCGTCCGCAAGGCTCTGCGCGCCGCGGCCGAGGGCGAGGCGCTGCCGCTGGACGGACTGGCGGAGCTGGTCTCCACCGAGGTCTGGCTGCGCCGCCTGCTGGCCCGCCGCGGCAGTTGCTGGACGGGCACGGCCGCGCCACGCCAGCGGGCAGTGGCCGGAGGGGTGCCGCAGCGCCCGAGTCTGTGATCCGGCACCCGCCGCGCCCCGGACCGCCCACCGGGCTGCCGGACCGACGGACTACCGGATCGCCCGTCGTACTGCCGGACCGACGGACTGCTGCATTGCCGGACTGCCGGTTTCCGGGTCAGCTACAGCTGATCCGCGCCTGGGCCCAGTCGGCCAGGGCCGCCGAGTCCAGGAGGGTGTGCGGCTCAACCACCAGCCGGACCGTCCTCCGCCCGGAGAGGGACACGTGGACCGGCACCGGTTCCTCGCCCCGGCGGACCGCACCCGACCGCCACAGCCGGACGCCGTCGCCGTAGACGGAGAAGCGGACCGTCGCCGGCCCCACCGTCAGGTCGTCGACCCCGACGAGCGCGTCGAACGCCGTACAGGCGCGGTTGAGGTCGACCGTCACGGAGGACCGGGCGTGCACCGTCACCCCGTGGCCCCGGTCCCGTCCGCCGATGGACAACCGGGAACGCTGCCACAGCCAGCCGCTCCCGCCGCTTCGCACGGTGGGCCGGTCGGCGCCGGCGGAGGCGCCCCGGGACAGTCGGTCGAGCCGGTGGACCGTGGACACGGACGGTGGGGCCTGCGGGGACGCCGGGACGGCCCCCCGGCCGGGCGCCGGTGGGGAACCGGGAAGCGACGGCCCGTCCCCTGGAGCGGCTCCAGGTCCGGATCCCGGTCCGAAACCCGTGCCGGGTTCCGGCACGGACGGGAGGACGGCCCCGGACTCCGGCCCCGGGACCCGTACGGTCCCGGGAGACATGATCGGGGTGCGCCCCGCCGAACCCCTCGCCGGACCTGCCGGGTTCGCCGGCCCCGGCAGCCCCGTCGGCGCCACGGTCTGCGGCTCCGACCCCCTCGCCCCCGCGCCCAGCTCCGTCCTGGCCGTACCGGGTGCTCCCGCCGCCGACGGCCGCGTCTCCGGCCGCGGCCCCCGGGATTGCTGATCGTCGCTGACCAGTGCCAGCGTCAGTGCGGTGGCCACGGCGGCGGCCATCACACCCGCCGTGACGCCCGACTTCGCCGTGGCGCCCAGCCCCTCGAACGTCGCGGTGCCGTTCCCGGCCAGTCCGTCCATGCCCGTGATGCCCGTCAGGTCCATAACGCCTTCGGTCGCGGCGTGCCCCACCGCACCGGCCCGCCCCACCGAAACCGCTGTTACAGCCGCAGCCGAAACCGCCGCCGGAGCCGGAGCCGCCGCGCAGTACACCGCCGCACCCCAGCCCACGACCGCCAACGGCAGCAGGATGCGCAGCCGTTCGCAGACGTCCCTGGCTCCCTGCGCCACCGACCGGCAGTCGGCGCACCGCTCCAAGTGCCTGTGCAACCCCCGTCCGGTCCGCATCCGCAGGCTTCCGCGGGCGTACGTCCCCAGCCGGCCGGCATGGCGCGCGCAGTCGTCGTCCGCCGTCCGCGCCCGGTGGATGTGTTCCTGGAGGTACGCCTGCTGCAACCCCTCCCTCGCTCGTTGCGCGAGCGCCGCCGCCGCGTCCGCCGTCAGGCCCAGCAGCGGCGCGACCTTCTGCGGCGACTCACCCTCGACCACGGTGTGCCACAGCACCGTCTGCCAGCGCTCGGGCAGGCCGCGGAAGGCCCGCACCGCCGTTGAGCGCTCGGCCTTCCGCATGGCCCGCACGTGCGCCTCCGACTCGAAGGCATCACCGCTTCCCGAGGACTCGGCCGCCACCGCGAACACCGCGAAGTCCTCGGCCAGCAGGTCCCAGCCGGCCGTTCTCCCCCAGACGGCCGCCACCCCTCGGACGGTCGACAGCAGGTGGGTGCGCACCGCGGTGTCCGGGCCCGCGCCACCGCGTACGGCCAGCAGCATCCGGGCGAAGACCTCGTCCGTCAGGTCGTCCGCGGTGGCCGGGTCCAGGCAGCAGTGCCGGGCGTAGCGGCGCACCGCGTGGGCGTGCCGCCGGTACAGCTCCCCGTACGCCCCGTTGTCCCCGCCGCGCATCCGCGAGACCAGTTCGGTGTCGCTCGGCGGTTCCTCCTCCGAACCGCGCGTCTCCTCCCACCCCTCAACACCCAAAGCGAGCACCCCCGTACACACTGTTGCCACCGAACATCGGCACAGCGTGTCACAGCGACGACCGCGCGACCCCCGGCGTGCGCCTCAATCACCCATCCGAGGTGATGAATCGCAAAGCGGTGCGCACGGAGTGCTTACGCGAGGTAATAGGGAGGCACGACAAGGGAGTTGAGGCGGACCGAACAGCGGCGACTCGAACGTGGCCGAAAATCGACCCGATCCGGAGCCGGCCCGGTAGCGGTCCGCCACCCCTGGCACCCGTCCCGGGCCGGCCGGACGGACGTGCTCCCGGAAGTCCGGACCGGTGAACAGGACGGTGAACAGGCCAGTGAGTACCGCCTCCGGTGCCTCAGCCGCCGAGCCGTCCAGCCGCTGTCCTGGGCCTGAGCCCCTCCAGCAGGATGTCGAGCAGCCGGGCCGAGGCCGCCGCCTGCTGCGCCGCGTTCGGCAGGGACGGCGCCGCTGTCGCGATCACCAGCAGTACGTCCGAGACCGTCACGTCGGACCGCAGCTCACCGGCCGCCTGCGCCCGGTCCACCAACTGCCCGACCACGTCGAGCAGTTCCGCGGCGCCCGCGTCCTCCCCGGCTTCCTTCCGGCCGGTGTCCTCCGGCCCGGCCTCCGGAGCCGTCCGGCCGTCCACCAGCCGCAGCCCCGGCTGCCCGTGCCCGCCGCTCCGCGGAGCCCCCACATCTTCCGGGGAACCGGCGATCCCGGTGGTCGCGGTGGCCCCGGACGATCCGTCGGAGAAGGCGGAGGACGAACCGACCCGGAGTATTCGGGGCGGCAGCAGCCGCCCGGCGCCCGAGGCCACCGAGGTGCGCAGGAACCGGGAGAGCGCCGACCACGGCTCCTCCTCCTGCCGCAGCGCCGTCCGCGCCTGCTCGGTCAGCCGTGCGGTCTCCTCCTCGGCTATCCGCCGGACCAGCACGTCCTTGCTGGGAAAGCGCCGGTAGACCGTGCCCACCCCGACCCGTGCCCGGCGCGCCACGTCCTCCATGGGAGCGCCGTACCCCGACTCGCCGAAGACCTCGCGGGCCGCCCGCAGGACGTGCTCCAGGTTGCGCTGGGCGTCGACCCGCAGCGGAGTGGTGCGCTCGCCTCTGCCGATGCCTCCCTCGGTGCTCCCGCCTCCCCCGACGCTTCCGCCGCTGATCGCGTGTGTCGTCCCATTGCCCCCGGACGGATCCGCAGCGACGGCGGTCGACCAACGAGAGCCCTGAATGCCCTGAATATGCATGTTGTATTCCCCCGGTAGTGGCAGTCTCCCCCCGGAGACTCCCGCCCTTGCCGCCGGAGCACGGTCGGACTCCGCCCCGGCGCCTACGAACATAGTTGAGGCCGGGCCGTGAGAGTAGGGGGTTGTTCCGCCACCTCCGTCCCCGATCGGAGTACGCCCCTCCGTCCTCCCCCGCCACCCTCCAGCGCACCCTTCGCAGCCCACCTGACCTGCGGAAATGCCCTGTTTCAAGACCGGCGCGCGTTCCGGACCCAGTGGTTCCGCCGGTCATACGATTTCCCAGACCTGTGGACAAACGTCCACCCGCGGGTGCGTCATGGACAAGTGACGAAGGAACCCGCGCGCATTCTCGTGGTCGGCGGCGGCTACGTCGGCATGTACACCGCCCTGCGCCTCCAGCGGCGCCTGAAACGGGACCTGCGGCGCGCGCGGGAGGGGCGCGGGGGCGTACAGGTCGTCGTGCTGGGCCCCGAGCCCTACATGACGTACCAGCCCTTCCTCCCCGAGGCGGCGGCCGGTTCCATCTCGCCCCGCCACGTCGTCGTGCCGCTGCGCCGGGTGCTGCCCCACTGCCGGGTCGTGACCGGCGAGGCCAGGGCCATCGACCACGCCCGGCGCGTCGCCACCGTCGAGACCCTCGCCACCGAGCACGCGGGCACCGGCCCCGTGGAGGTGCCCTACGACGAACTCGTCCTCGCCCCCGGCTCCGTCTCCCGCGCCCTCCCCGTCCCCGGTCTCGCCGACCACGGCATCGGCTTCAAGACCGTCGAGGAGGCCATCGGCCTGCGCAACCACGTCCTCGAACAGCTCGACATCGCCTCCTCCACCCGCGACCCCGACATCCGCGCCGCCGCCCTCACCTTCGTCTTCGTCGGCGGCGGCTACGCGGGCGTCGAGGCCCTCGCGGAGCTGGAGGACATGGCCCGCTACGCCTGCCGCTACTACCACAACCTCCGCCCCCGGGACCTGAAGTGGATCCTCGTCGAGGCGACGGGCCGCATCCTCCCCGAGGTGGGCGGGACGATGGGCCGCTACGCCGTGCGCGAACTGCGCCGCCGCAACATCGACGTCCGGCTGGAGACCCGCCTGGAGTCCTGCGAGAACCGCGTCGCCGTGCTGAGCGACGGCTCCCGCCACCCCTGCCGCACCCTCGTGTGGACCGCGGGCGTCAAGCCCCACCCCGTCCTCGCCGCGACCGACCTCCCCCGCGACGAGCGCGGCCGGCTGCGCTGCGCGGCCACCCTGCGCGTCGACGGCGTCGAGCACGCCTGGTCCGCCGGTGACGCCGCCGCCGTCCCCGACCTGGCGGCCGACGAGCCGGGCCGGGAGTGCGCCCCCAACGCCCAGCACGCCGTGCGCCAGGCCCGGGTGCTGGCCGACAACCTGGTGGCGTCGCTGCGCGGCGAGGAACTGAAGGAGTACCGGCACGCCTACGCCGGCTCCGTCGCCTCGCTCGGCCTCCACAAGGGCGTCGCACACGTCTACGGCCGTAAGCTCAGGGGCTATCCCGCCTGGCTCCTGCACCGCGCGTACCACCTGAGCCGGGTGCCGACCGTCAACCGCAAGACGCGCATCCTCGCGGAATGGACGCTGTCCGGGCTGTTCAAACGTGAGATCGTCTCGCTCGGCTCGCTGGAGAACCCGCGCGCCGAGTTCGAGCTCGCCGCGGGCACCGGACGCCATCCCGAGGGGCCCTGACGGATGTCAGCGCCGTCGGTCACACTGGGCGTGTGACCATGGGTGGGCCCGTGTCAGCGAAGAGTCACCGGCGGGCGCGGACACGGCAGGCACGGCGATCACCACGAGCACCACGAGCACCACGAGTTCGGCAGACGAGAACACAACAGACGCATCGGAATCGGATCGGACCGCACGCAGTGAACTTCACGCGCTGGAGCGCCCGGCTGCCCCGCACACAGCGACGACGCACCGCTGCCCGGGCGGTACGGCGGCCGGCCGAGGCACCCGCCTCCCACGGTGCCGTCCCGGCGGCCCGGGACGAGCACGCCGAGCCCGGAGACCCCGGAGAGCCGTCCGCTCCGGCCGCCGACGGGGTCAGACACAGCATCGACGCCCTGTCCGCGCACGACCTGCTCGGGCACCTCCCGGCCCTGGTCGCCCTCGTCCACGGCCCCGACCACCGCGTCGCGTTCGTCAACGACGCCTACGCCGCCGCCTTCGGCCCCCGCACCCCCGGCGCCCCCGCCCGCGAGGCCCTCCCGGAGCTGGCGGAGCTGGGCCTGCTGCCCCTGATGGACCAGGTGCTGCGCAGCGGCCGGCCCCGCACGGTCAAGTCCCGCCGGGTCTCCGGCGCTTCCGGCGGCCGGACGCGCCCGGGGTACTACACCTTCACCTGCACCCCCATCGACCTGGCGGGCCCCGACCCGCGGCGCGGCGTCCTCGTCTTCGCGGCCGAGGTGACCGACCAGGTCGAGGCCGCCCAGCGGCTGCGCGCCAGCGAGCGGCGGCAGCGCGAGGCCGCCGTCACCCTCCAGCGCAGCCTGCTGCCGCAGCAGCTCGAGCAGCCGGACGACCTGCGGGTGGCCGCCACGTACCGGCCGGGCGGCACGGACGCGGCGGTCGGCGGCGACTGGTACGACGTCATCACCCTGGGCGCGGGCCGCACCGCGCTGGTCATCGGCGACGTGATGGGCCGCGGGGTGCGGGCGGCGGCCGTCATGGGCCAGCTCCGCACGGCCGTCCGCGCGTACGCCCGCCTGGACCTGCCGCCCCACGAGGTGCTCCAGCTCCTGGACGGACTGGCCGCCGAGATCGACCCGAACCAGATCGCCACCTGCGTCTACGCCGTCCACGACCCCAACGAGGGCCGCCTGGCGTACGCCTCCGCGGGCCACCTGCCGATCCTCGTCCGCGACCCGGACGGCACGGTCCACCGCGCCGACGCCTCGACCGGCCCCCCGCTGGGCACCGGCGGCTGGCTGCACACCTCCGCCTCGGTCCCCTTCGGCCCCGGCTCCGCCGCCGTGCTCTACACCGACGGCCTGGTGGAGCGGCGCGACGCCGACATCGACCAGGGCATCGAGGCCCTGGAAGCCGCCTTCGCGGGAGCCACCGGCGGCCCGCAGGTCGTCTGCGACCGGCTCCAGCGCGCCCTGGGCATCACCGCCGAGCACGACGACGACGTCGCCCTCCTCGTCCTCCAGCACCCGGTCCGCACCGGCCACGACGCGGAGCTGTTCCACAACGCCGCGCTCGACCTCCTCGGCGGCGTCGAGGCCGCCCCGCGCGCCCGCGCCTTCGCCTCGGGCGTCCTGGCGAGCTGGCGCTTTCCCCCGGAGCTGCACGACCTGGGGGTGCTGGCCGCCAGCGAACTGGTCGCCAACTCCCTCCAGCACGGCACCCCGCCGATGCGGCTGCGCCTGCGCCGCACGGACCGCCGTCTGATCATCGAGGTGACCGACGGCGACGAGCACCTGCCGCGCCGCCGCCGCGCGGAGCCCGGGGACGAGAACGGCCGCGGCATCTCCATCGTCGCGACCATCGCCTCCGCCTGGGGCTCCCGGCGCACACCGGGCGGCGGCAAGGCGGTGTGGTGCGAGTTCGCCCTCCCGGAGACGGTGTCCCGGTAGCCCCCGCCCGGCGGCTCCGGCGGTCCGGTGGCCGCCCGCCTCAGGCCGCTGCGGCGATCTCGGGGGAGGCGTCCGGCGCGGCCCGCAGCGGGCTGTCCTGCGCGGCGGTCAGACGGCGCCCCAGCAGCAGGGCCAGCGCGGTGATGCCGAGCGAGCACAGCACGAGCATCACGATGTACGGCACGTGCAGCGTGGCTCCCATCGGCCCGCCCACCGCGGGGCCGACCGCCAGCGCCAACTGCTTCACCAGCGCGAAGGCGGAGTTGTACTGCCCCACCATCCGGGGCGGCGCCAGGTCCGCCACCAGCGGCGCCACGGTCGGCGACAGCATCGCCTCGCCCAGCCCGAACAGCGCGTACGTGGAGATGATCGCCGCGACCGCCAGTGCGTGCCGCTCGGCCACCAGACCGGACGTCCCGGCCGCCAGCCACGCCACCGTCCAGATCAGCCCGACCACCGCGATCACCCGGCTGCGCCGCCGCCGTTCCACGACCTTCAGCACGACGAACTGCGCCACCACGATCACGGCCGTGTTCGCGGCGAGCGCCACCCCCAGCGTGGCCGGGGAGATCCGCGAGGCCTCGACCGCGTACGCCGACAACCCGGACTCGAACTGCCCGTAACAGGCGAAGAACGTCACGAAGCCGAGCACGCACAGCGTCACCATCGCCCGGTCGGACAGCATCGTCCGCCAGCCGCCCCGCGCCGGACCGCCGTCCTCGGCACCGACGCCGACGCGGCCGAGGCGCTCGACGCGCGGCCCGTCCGGCAGCCGTACGGTCGCCACGATCACGCCCAGGAGCACGTACATCGCCGACTCGATCATGAACAGCAGCAGGAACGACGACGGCCGGCCCGGGTCCACGACCAGCCCGCCCAGCAGCCCGCCGACGCCGAGTCCGAGGTTGTTGAGGAAGAACTGGGTGGCGAAGGCGCGCGACCGCGTCGCCGTCGTGGAACACCACACGATCATCGTGGCGAGCGCGGGCTGGATCACGGCGATGCCCGCCCCGAAGACGGCGGCGGAGGCGAAGGTCGCCGCCACGCCGGCCGACAGCGCGATGCCGAGCGCACCGAGGGCGGCGAGGACCGTTCCCGTGACGGCGACGGGCACCGGGCCCCGCTGGTCGATCACCCGCCCGGTGAAGGGCAGCACCAGCAGCGCGGCGACGGCGAAGAGCGCGAGCACCGTCCCGGCGGTGCCCGCACCAAGGCCCCGCACCTGTGCCACGTAGATGAACAGGAACGGGACGGTGAAGCCGTTGCCGAACGCACTCAGTGCGTTCCCCAGTTGGATCCTGCGCAGCGCCGCGCCCATCGCGGTGGTCACACTCACCTGCCTTTGCATCTGGCTCGTCGAAGAGGTCGGAAGGGGAGGAAGTCGAGAACTTCAAAGATAAAGTTCGACGCTAAAGAGTACATGTGGAAAAACTTCGAGGCGAAGAATTTCCGTGTCATACTCCCGCCATGTCCGACCAGCCCCCCGCCGAGCCGGTCCGCGAACCCACGCTCGACGAGCAGATCGCCATCTACCAGCGCGAGTACGGCGACCTGGACCCCCAGGTGGAGAAGATCGTCAACGCGCTCAGCCGTCTCGACCGGCGGATGAGCGTCGCGTACGGACGCCAGCTCGCGACCGTGGGCCTGAACCACGCGGAGTGGGAGGTGCTGAAGGAACTGGTGATGGCGGGCGAGCCCTACCGACTGGGACCGGGGGCCCTCGCCAAGCGCCTGGGCCTCACTCCTGCCGCCATGACCCACCGCATCGACCGCATGACCGCCGCCGGCCTGGTCACCCGGGAACGGGACGAGAACAACCGCGTCCGGGTCATCGTCGAGTTGACGGACGAAGGCCGCGGGAAGTGGCTCCAGGTGATGCGGATGGCCTCCGCCTTCGAGGAGGACCTGCTCCAGGACCTGTCGCGCGAGGAGCGTGGCACGCTGGGGGAACTGCTGACGCGTCTCCTGCGCCGGGTGGAGGACACCCAGCCGGACGCGGGGGGCCGTCTCAGCGACCTGAACTGACCGGCCCCGGATTGGTTTGACAGCCCGGGGTCCGATCCGTAGGGTACTCCGAGTTGCCAGGGCCGGAACGGTTCTCCTGGCGGCTCTTCTGCCACGTCCGGTGGCGACCACTCACCAGTGTGACTCCCCTTCCCGGGGTGAATTGCGGCGTGCCGTAATTCTGTTCCGGGTGGCTCGATTAGGAGCCGGAAGGGAAATCCGCTAAGGTGGTGAAA
>NZ_DASQNP010000101.1:0-11583 GCF_035644915.1 Streptomyces sp. | reverse complement strand
GGCGCGTCTCCGCTCTTCTTCGCCGGCGCGCACGCCGTTCCGCGCGGGTCCGTCCGCTCCCCGTCCCGGCGGACGGCGGGGCGGGCGGGCCCGGACGGGGCGGTGTGCGCGCCTTATGGGTCAGTGCGTGGCCGGCGTCGTCGCGGGGCGGCCGGCGGACGGTGCCGCCGGCCGCCCCGCGGTGCGCGGGCCCTCTGGTCGGGGGACGTCTCCAGGCTGAGGGGCGTCCCCCGGTTCTCGCGGATCTCCCTCTCGGCCGCCTCCGTGTCCTCCGGCCCGCCGGTGCCGGGCGCTCCGACGGCGTCGTCGGACGGTACCGCGTCCCCCGGGCCGGCGCGCCGCACCGGCCGGGGCCGGGAGTGCGGCGGACGGCGGGGCGGCGGGGGCGGCGGGACCGGCCCGGGGGTGGAAGCGCAGGTGCGACACCGCTCCACGCTAGGCGGGCGGGACCGCGCGACCGCCGCAACCGCGCCCGTGCGGGCGCGGTCCCCACCCGGTCGGCGGACCGGTCCGCGTCCGGTTCCGCGCCGCCGCCCCCGGGCGGTTCCGCGCCTTCCGATGGGTGGGGGGACAAGGCGGCGCGCACTCCGCCGTGCGCACCCCCCGGCGCGACCCGGCTCCCCCCGGCGCGTGACCGCGGCCCCCGGTGGCCCGTTGTGCAGGTGAACCAGAACCGAACGCCAGGAGTTCACCCGTGTCCCCCATGCTCGATGTCAGCGACGACGTCCGCGCCGAGATCGGCGACGAGGAAGCCGCCCGGCTGCTCGCCGGTGAGAGCGCCCCCGGCAGCTACGACTGCACCTCCTGCCGGGCTCCCGGCAACACCGAACAGGAACGCACCAGCACGGTGCTCTTCGTCGGCGAGGAGACGGCCGTGCTCGCCTTCGCCCACGCGAGCTGCATTCCGTCCCAGGTCGTCCCGGTCTCCGAGGAGCAGCTCCAGGACGCCGTGCGCACCATCACCGCCGACCGGCCCGGCGCCCCGGCCCACGCGTCCGAGTCCTCGGAGGCGTTCGGGGGGGCGCTCGGGGCAGCGGTCGAGCCCCCCGCCGGCCCCGGGCCCGTCACCGCCTCCCGCCCGGCCGTCCTGGGGGTGACCTGCGGTCAGGTGCTCGTCGACGACCAGCTCCATCCGGCCCTCGTCGTCGAGCCCACCGCGCCGATCGCCCGGCCCGGTTCCGACGGGCCCGGGGACGACTTCCTGCCGCTGCTGATCGAGCAGGGCTTCATGCCCGTCAACGACGTCGCCCGGGCGCCCTTCCCGGTCACCGGCTGGTCCGTGCTGCTCGCCACGGGCCGGCTCCACGCCATCCTCCAGCCGGGCATCGCGGGCGGGCAGCCGACCTCCTGGTGGCAGGCTCACCAGCCGCTGCCGGTCACCGACGACTGGCGGACGGCGGCCAACAGGACCCGCACCGTCTTCGTCTACGCCGCCCCGGTCGGCGCCATCGGCCAGCAGCCGCGCGAGGACCTGCTCCGCGACGCGCTGGAGAAGGCCGCCGCGAGCGGTGTCCTGGTGGCCGCCGCCATGCCGCTGGCGGGCACCTGAGCGCCGTCCGCCTCCGTTTCCCCCGCCCGGGCCCGCATCCGCCGGGCGGCGTGATCGTTGGCACTGATGTGCAGCCTTACGAACCTTCCCGCACCCACAACGCGCACCTCAACCGCGGCCAGATCCCGGGGATGCGCTCCCCCCACGAGCCCATGACGAGCCACTCGGCCACCCCGATCTACGACTCGCTGTACGCCGAGTACCGGCGTCTGTTCCGGGCCCTGCCCGGGGACCGGACCGGCGAGGAGGAGCTGCGGTTCACGGGCTTCGGCACCGGAACGGCCCACTGGGACGGCGGGCGGCGGGCCGGCGGCCTCCTCCCCGCCGTCCTGCCGCCCGCTCCGCGGGACGGCCACTCCTACGACCGGTGATCCCGTGCCCCCGCCCGCCGGGGCACGGCTCGCGTCACGGGGACGGCGGGCGGCCGTACCGGACCGTTCCCCGGCCGGCCGCCCCTCCCCCGCTCCCTGCCGCTCGTGCTACTTCTTGTTGCGCCCGCGCTTCTCGCGCACCCGCACCGAGATGTGGATCGGCGTCCCCTCGAAACCGAACTCCTCGCGCAGCCGCCGTTCGATGAAGCGGCGGTACCCGGCCTCCAGGAAGCCGGAGGCGAACAGGACGAAGCGCGGCGGGCGGGTGCCCGCCTGGGTCCCGAAGAGGATCCGGGGCTGCTTGCCGCCGCGGATCGGGTGGGGGTGGGCGGCGACCAGCTCGCCGAGGAAGGCGTTCAGCCGGGCGGTCGGCACGCGGGTCTCCCACCCGGCCAGGGCGGTCTCGATCGCCGGCACCAGCTTCTCCACGTGGCGCCCGGTGCGGGCCGAGACGTTCACCCGGGGCGCCCACCGCACCTGTCCCAGGTCGGTCTCGATCTCGCGCTCCAGGTAGTAGCGGCGCTCCTCGTCGAGGGTGTCCCACTTGTTGTAGGCGATGACCAGCGCGCGTCCGGCGTCGACCGCCATCGAGACGATGCGGGTGTCCTGCACGCTGATCGGTTCGCTGACGTCGATGAGGACGACCGCGACCTCGGCCTTCTCCAGGGCGGCGGCCGTCCGCAGCGAGGCGTAGTAGTCCGCGCCCTCCGTCAGGTGGACCCGGCGCCGGATGCCGGCGGTGTCCACGAACTTCCAGGTCTTGCCGCCGAGTTCGACCAGTTCGTCGACCGGGTCGCGGGTGGTGCCCGCCATTTCGTTGACGACCACCCGGTCCTCCCCCGCGATCTTGTTCAGCAGGGACGACTTGCCGACGTTCGGGCGGCCGATCAGCGCCACCCGGCGCGGGCCGCCGATCGCGGTGCCGAAGGTCTGCGGCGGTGCCTCGGGCATCACCTTGAGCACCGCGTCCAGCAGGTCGCCGGTGCCCCGGCCGTGGAGCGCGGAGACCGGGTACGGCTCGCCGAGGCCGAGCGACCACAGCATCGCGGCGTCGGCCTCGGTGGAGGGGCCGTCCACCTTGTTGGCGCACAGCACCACGGGCTTGCCCGTCCTGCGCAGCAGCTTCACCACGGCCTCGTCGGTGTCGGTCGCCCCGACGGTGGCGTCCACGACGAGGACCACCGCGTCGGCGGCCTCGATCGCGAATTCCGCCTGGGCCGCCACGGAGGCGTCGATGCCGAGGACGTCCTGTTCCCAGCCGCCGGTGTCCACCACCTTGAAGCGGCGGCCGGCCCACTCGGCCTCGTAGGTGACCCGGTCCCGGGTGACGCCCGGGCGGTCCTCCACGACGGCCTCGCGGCGGCCGATGATGCGGTTGACCAGAGTCGACTTGCCGACATTCGGGCGGCCGACGACGGCGAGGACGGGCAGCGGGCCGTGTCCGGCCTCACCGAGCGCCCCTTCGACGTCCTCGGCCTCGAACCCCTCCTGCGCGGCGAGCTCCATGAACTCCGCGTACTCGGCGTCGCCGAGCTCACCGTGCCCGTGCTCGTCGCCGACGTGGGTCTGCTCGTTCATGAAGTCCTGTCCTCGTGTTCGTGGTGTTCGTGCCCCGTGCCGGGGCCTTGTGCGGATGGCCTGCGCGGATTCCGTGCGCGGTGCCCGTGGCCGGTGCCCGGACGGGCGGCGCGGCCGCGCAGGGGTCCAGTGTCGCCTAACCGCGTCCGGTGGCGTGCCGGGCGTCGGCCAGGTGGGCCGTCAGCCGCTTCCGGATGCGTACGGTCGCCTCGTCCAGCGCCGCCCTGGTCCGTCTGCCGCTGCCGTCGCCCGCCGTGAACGGCTCGCCGAACACGACGTCGATCCGGCTGCGCAGCGGCGGCAGGGCGCGTATCGCGCGTCCCCGGGCCCCGGTGGTCCCCAGCACCGCGACCGGGACGACGGGCGCCCCCGAGCGCAGGGCGAAGTAGGCCAGGCCCGAGCGCAGCGAGGCGAAGTCGCCCTCGCCCCGGGTGCCCTCGGGGAAGATTCCCAGCACGCCGCCCCGCTCCAGCACGCCCAGCGCCCGGGTGATCGCGGTGCGGTCGGCGGTGTCCCGGTCCACCCCGACCTGGCCGATGCCGCGCAGGAACGGGTCGAGCGGACCGGTGAACGCCTCTTTCTTGATCAGGAAGTGGACCGGCCGCGGGGCGACTCCCATCAGCACCGGGCCGTCCACGATGTGCGCGTGGTTGACGGCGAGGATGAGCGGCCCGGTGGCCGGGACCCGCCAGGCGCCGAGCACCCGGGGGCGCCACAACCCCCGCACCACGACGGTGCCGATGCGGCGGCCGACCGCGGCGCCGCGCGCGCCGGGCGGGGCGCCCGTTCCGCTCACCGGACCCGTCACCTGGCCTGCTGCTTCTCTTCGATCAGGGTGACCACGCACTCGACGACCTGCTCCAGGGTCAGGTCGGTGGTGTCCACCTCGATGGCGTCGTCCGCCTTCCGCAGCGGGGAGGTCTTGCGGCCGGCGTCGGCGGCGTCCCGCTTGAGCAGCGCCTCGCGGGTCGCGTCCAGGTCGACCTGCCCGCCGCCCTGGCTCTTGAGCTCGTTGCCACGGCGGGCGGCGCGGGCCTCGGGCGAGGCGGTGAGGAAGATCTTCAGGTCGGCGTCGGGCAGGACGGTGGTGCCGATGTCCCGGCCCTCGACGACGATGCCGGTCGGCGCGCCGGCGGCGATGGCGCGCTGGAGTTCGGTGATCCGGGCGCGCACCTCGGGCACCGCGCTGACCGCGCTGACCGCGGCGGTGACCTCCTGGGTGCGGATCGGGCCGGAGGCGTCCGCGCCGTCCACGGTGATGCCGGGGTCGGCCGGGTCGGTGCCGGAGACGATCTCGGGCCGGTCCGCGGCGGCGGCCACGGCCGCGGCGTCCCGCACGTCGATGCCGTGGCTGAGCATCCACCAGGTGATCGCGCGGTACTGCGCGCCGGTGTCCAGGTAGCTCAGGCCGAGCTTCGCCGCCACGGCACGGGAGGTGCTGGACTTGCCCGTGCCGGAGGGGCCGTCGATGGCGACGATGACGGGGGCCGGGGCGTCCGGGGACACGGAGGCCGCCTGCCGGGAGGTTGCTGCCACGGTGTGGGGCACCTTTCTCGTACTTCTCGAACTGCTCGGAGCGCGGTCGGTGGGAAGCGCGGGACGCTGGTGGCGGGGCCGCTGCCGCGGTCGTCCCACCCCGCCACCAGGCTACCGGTGGTGCGGACCCCCTACTGCGGCCGGATGGCCCAGCCCCGCTCGCGCAGCGCCGCCGACAGGACGGGGGCCGCGCTGGGCTCGACCATGAGCTGGACGTGGCCCGCCTGCTGGCCGGTGGCGTGCTCGATCCGCACGTCCTCGATGTTGACCCCGGCCCGCCCGGCGTCGGCGAAGATGCGGGCCAGCTCGCCGGGGCGGTCGCTGATGAGCACGGCCACGGTCTCGTAGACGGCCGGGGCCTGCCCGTGCTTGCCCGGCACCCGGGCCCGGCCGTTGTTGCCGCGGCGCAGCACGTCCTCGATCCCGGCCGCCCCGTCGGCGCGCTTGGCCTCGTCGGCGGACTGCAGGGCGCGCAGCGCCCGTACGGTCTCCTCCAGGTCGTCCGCCACGGCGGCGAGGACGTCGGCCACGGGTCCGGGATTGGCGGACAGGATGTCGATCCACATGCCCGGGTCGGAGGCGGCGATCCGGGTCACGTCGCGGATGCCCTGGCCGCACAGCCGCACGGCCGTCTCGTCGGCGGACTCCAGCCGGGCCGCCACCAGGCTGGACACCAGTTGAGGGGTGTGCGAGACCAGGGCGACGGCCCGGTCGTGGGCGTCGGCGTCCATCACCACGGGGACGGCCCGGCACAGCGCGATGAGCTCCAGCGCGAGGTTGAGCACCTCGGTGTCGGTGACGGCGGTCGGGGTGAGCACCCAGGGGCGCCCCTCGAAGAGGTCGGCGGTGGCGGCCAGCGGGCCGGAGACCTCCCGTCCGGACATCGGGTGGGTGCCCAGGTAGGCGGTCATGTCGCACCCCAGCGCCTCGACCTCCCGGCGCGGTCCCCCCTTGACGCTGCCGACGTCGATGTAGCCCCGGGCCGCCTTCCGGCGCTGCGCGTCGGCGACGGCGGCGGGGATGTGCGCGGGCGGCACGGCCACGACGGCGAGGTCCACCGGTTCCTCGGGGGGCTGCTCGCTCCCGGCCCCCAGCGCGGCGGCGGTGCGGAGCCGGTCGGCGTCGCGGTCCTCCAGGTGCACCCGCACCCCGCGCCCGGCCAGGGCCAGCGCGACGGACGTGCCGATGAGTCCGGTGCCGATGACGAGCGCTGTCCTCACTGGGCGATGTCCTTGCGCAGAGCGGCGGCGGCACCCAGGTAGACGTGGGTGATCTCGGCCTTGGTCAGTTCGGTCTCGACGTGGGCGAGGACGCGGACCACGCGCGGCATGGCGCCGGTGACGTCCAGCTCCTGGGCGCAGATCAGCGGCACGTCCACGATGCCGAGCTTGCGGGCGGCGGCGGCCGGGAAGTCGCTGTGCAGGTCGGGGGTGGCGGTGAACCAGACGCTGATCAGGTCGTCGGCGGTCAGGGAGTTGCGCTCCAGGATGGCGGTGAGCAGCTCCGCCACCCGCTCGTCCATGTGCTCGGCCTCGTCCCGGTCCAGTTGGACGGCGCCCCGCACCGCTCGTACCGTCACCTTGCTCGCTCCCTGTGCTTCCGCGGCCGCGCTGCCCCGCGCGGCCGTACTGCCGTCCCGACCAGGGTAGGGGCGCACCGCCCCGTCCGTGTCCACCGCCCGCCCTGCGAGACGGGCGGCCGTGTCGCGGGGGCGTGCCACAATCGCGGCCGTGTCCTCTCCCGTGCCGTCCGTGCCCGCGACGCCCGTCACCCCGCACGACCTGGTGCGCGACCACACCGTCTACGCCTGTGTCATGGGCTCGCGCGCCTTCGGGCTGGCGACCCGGGACAGCGACACCGACCGGCGCGGCGTGTACGCCGCCCCGACGCCGCTGTTCTGGCGCCTGGACAAGCCCCCGGCGCACGTGGACGGCCCCGCCGAGGAGCAGTTCTCCTGGGAGCTGGAGCGCTTCTGCGAGCTGGCGCTGCGGGCCAACCCCACCGTCCTGGAGTGCCTGCACTCCCCCCTCGTCGAGTACGCCGACGCCACGGGCCGGGAACTCCTCGCGCTGCGCGGCGCCTTCCTGTCCCGGGAGGCGCACCGCACCTTCGTGAAGTACGCCGAGGGGCAGCGGCGCAGGCTGGAGACGCACCTGCGGGAGCACGGCGAGGTGCGCTGGAAGCAGGCGATGCACCTGCTGCGGCTGCTGCTCTCCTGCCGCGACCTGCTGCGCACCGGGGAGCTGGTCCTCGACGTCGGCGCCCACCGGGAGCGGCTGCTGGCGGTCAGGCGCGGGGAGGTGCCCTGGTCCGAGGTCGTCTCCCGGCTGCGCCGCCTGCGCGACGAGGTGGACGAGGCCGCCGCCCGCACCCCGCTGCCCGCCGGGCCGGACCGCGCGCGGGTGGAGGACTTCCTGGTCCGCACCCGCCGCGCCCGCACCTGAGCTGTACCGACCCAGCCGTACTCGATTGGCCCGGCCGTACCTAGCTGTACCGATCCGCGGCCTTCCGCACCCTGACGACCAGGTCGTGGAGGGCGTCGCGGCCGGAGGGCTCGTCGGGGAGCCGGGAGGCGTCCCGGGCGTCCGCCAGTACGGCGTGCAGGGCCTCGACGTCCTCGCGCACGCGCCCGGCGTCCGGCCCGCCGGGGACGGGGCCGTGCTCCGCCTCCGCCTTGGCCTCGATCAGCTCGGGGAGGTAGGAGGGCGCCTCGTCCACCGCGCCGAGGAGGGTGGGCAGGTGGGCGCACACCTCGCCGGTGCGCATCAGGTGGATGCCGGTGAGCAGCGCCCGGAAGGTGTACAGCAGCGGCTTGAGCTCCCCCGTCCTCCCGTACAGCCGCCACTGGGTGCCGGCGAAGCCCCGGTAGTGGTGGGCGTGGTGCCGGGTCAGCACGGACGGGGCGAGGGCGGCCAGTTCGGCGTGCGCTTCGGTGGTGTGGACCACCAGCGGGGAGAGGAGCTGCTCCAGGACGTAGCCGTTGCGGCGGAGCATCAGCCGGGCGAACTTGCGCAGGTCGTGGGTGACCAGGTCCATCTCGGTGCCGTCGCGGTCCCACATCCGTGAGCATGTCTCCTCTCCCTCCCGCAGCCCGATCAGGTCCTCCACGGGCAGCAGGTGGACCCCGCGCAGGTCGATGTCGGAGTCGCGGGAGGGGAAGCCGTACAGGTGCGCCCCGGAGACGGTCGCGAAGACCAGGGGGTGGCGCTCCCCGGCCAGGACGGGACGCAGGCCGGGGAGGCCTGCGGTGCTCGAGTCGGTCACGCCGCCCATCCTGGCGGGCGGCCGACGGCCCCGGCCAGGGATTTTCCGGGCCGGGGCCGGTACGGACGGCGGCCTAGAGGCCGACCTCCTTCATCAGCATGCCGACCTCGGTGTTGGTCAGGCGGCGCAGCCAGCCGGACTTCTGGTCGCCCAGGGCGATGGGGCCGAAGCGGGTGCGGACCAGCTTGTCGACCGGGAAGCCGGCCTCCGCCAGCATGCGGCGCACGATGTGCTTGCGGCCCTCGTGGAGGGAGACCTCGACGAGGTAGTTCTTGCCGGTGTTCTCCACGACCTTGAAGTGGTCGGCGCGGGCGTAGCCGTCCTCCAGCTTCACGCCCTCCTTGAGCCGCTTGCCCAGGTCGCGCGGGATGGGCCCCTGGATGGCGGCGAGGTAGGTCTTGCGGACGCCGTAGCGGGGGTGGGTGAGCCGGTGGGCCAGCTCACCGTGGTTGGTGAGCAGGATCAGGCCCTCGGTCTCGGTGTCCAGGCGGCCGACGTGGAACAGCCGGGTCTCGCGGTTCTGGACGTAGTCGCCCAGGCACGGGCGGCCCTCCGGGTCCTCCATGGAGGAGACGACGCCGACGGGCTTGTTGAGCGCGAAGAACAGGTACGACTGCGTGGCGATCGTCAGGCCGTCGACCTTGATCTCGTCCTTCTCCGGGTCCACGCGCAGGCCCTGCTCGGTGACGATCCTGCCGTTGACCTCCACGCGGCGCTGGTCGACCAGCTCCTCGCAGGCGCGGCGCGAGCCCATTCCGGCACGGGCCAGGACCTTCTGCAGCCGCTCGCCCTCGGGCTCGCCGAAGGTCTTGGGCAGCTTGACCGGCGGCTTGCTGTGCCGGGCGCGGTTGCGCTCCTCCAACTGGGCCTCGTACTCGCGGGGACGCGCCGGAGCGGACCGCTGCTTGCGTCCGCCGCCCTTGGCACCCGTCTTGGCACCTGTCTTGGGGTTGTTCCCCGGTCCCTTGGGCTTGCCGGGCTTCCCTCCGGTGCCCACGTCGTAACGGCGCTCCTCGGGGCGGGGACGACCCGCGCGCCTCTGCCTGTCGTCGCGGCTGTTGCCCGCGCCCCGGTAGTTCCGGTTGCTGTTCCTGCCGCTGCTTCGCATCAAGTTTCCGTCTAACTGTCTCTACGTCGGGCTGTCTCTACGTGGGGGCGCCGCCGCCGTCGTCCACGTCGAACGACGGCACGCCCTCCTGGCTCTCGGCCTCGACCGCGTCCGCCTCGGGGAGGAAGGGCGCCAGCTCCGGAAGTTCGTCCAGGCCGCGCAGGCCCATCCGTTCCAGGAAGTAGTTCGTCGTCCTGTACAGGATCGCACCTGTCTCGGGTTCCGTGCCCGCCTCCTCGATCAGACCGCGCTGGAGGAGGGTGCGCATGACCCCGTCGCAGTTCACGCCACGCACGGCCGAGACCCGGGAGCGGCTGACCGGCTGGCGGTACGCGACCACGGCCAGGGTCTCCAGGGCGGCCTGGGTGAGCCGGGCCTGCTGGCCGTCCAGGACGAAGCCCTCGACCGCGTCGGCGTACTCGGGACGGGTGTAGAACCGCCAGCCGCCCGCGACCGGCCGCAGGTCGAAGCCGCGGCCCTGCCGGGTGTACTCCTCGGACAGCTCGCGCAGCGCCACGGCGACCGCGCGGCGGGGGCGCTGGAGGACCTTGGCGAGGTGCTCCTCGGTGACCGGCTCGTCGACGACCATCAGGACCGCCTCCAGGGCGGGCTTGAGGTCCAGTTCGGCCACGGTGGAGGCGCCGGCGGGCGGACGGGGCCGCTCCGGCTCCGCCGGTCCCTTCCGTCGCCGCGCCGTCCCGCGGTCCGTGCCGGCGCCCTCCTCCGGGGCCGGGCCCGTGTCCCGGCCCGTGTCCGGGGTCTTGTCCGGAGCCTTGTCCGGGTCCGCGTTCACTCCTGGCCGTCCTTCCCGTCGCCGTTCCCCCTGCGGTCCCCCGCGTCGAACTCGTCGGTGACCAGCGGCCGGGTGTCCTCCCCGCCGCTCCAGCGCACGGTGAGCGTACCCAGGGCCTCCTCCTGGTCGAGGACGACCGCCCGCTCCCGGTACAACTCCAGCAGCGCCAGGAAGCGGGCGACGACGGTGAGGGTGTCGGGCGCGTCCTCGGCGAGTTCCGCGAAGGTGGCCTCGCCCCTCTCCCGCAGCAGCGCCACCACGATCCCGGCCTGCTCGCGCACGCTGACCAGCGGGGCGTGGATGTGGTCGACGTACACCTGCGGTTCCGGTCTGGGCTGCATCGCCTTCACCGCCAGCCGGGCGAGGCCCTCGGGGCCGATGCCGATGACGACCTCGGGCAGCAGCTCGGCGTGGTGCGGCTCCAGCCCCACCGTACGGGGGTGGCAGCGGGCCTCGGCGGCCATGCGGTCGCCGAGGATGGCGGCGACCTGCTTGTACGCGCGGTACTGCAGCAGCCGGGCGAAGAGCAGGTCGCGCGCCTCCAGCAGGGCGAGGTCGGCCTCGTCCTCCACCTCGGCGGCGGGCAGCAGCCGCGCGGCCTTGAGGTCGAGCAGGGTGGCGGCGACGACCAGGAACTCGGTGGCCTGGTCGAGGTCCCAGTCCGGGCCCATGGCGCGGATGTGGGCCATGAACTCGTCGGTGACCTTCGACAGGGCCACCTCGGTGACGTCCAGCTTGTGCTTGGCGATGAGCTGGAGGAGGAGGTCGAAGGGCCCCTCGAAGTTGTCCAGGACGACCTTGAAGCGGCCGTCGTCCGGCTCGCCCGCCGTCTCCCCGCTCCCGGCGCCGGTGCCAGTCCCAGTGCCGGTGGCGGAGTCCGGGGTCTTCTCCGCCTCCGCCGGAGCCTGGGTGCCGGACTCGGGCGCGGGCTCCGGTGCGGGCCCGGGGGGCGGGGCCGGGGCGTCCGGTGCCGTCCCCGGCCCCCGGCCCAGAGGGCGGCGGGAGGGCCGGGGGTTCGGCACGGGGGCGTCGGCGGTCGGCATCGCGGGCAGGCTACCGCCCGGCGGGTCAGCGACCGCGCAGGCGGCGTACCAGGATGCTCGCGTCGCCGCGCGACTCCAGGTCGGCGAGGACCACGGCGACCGCCTCGCGGACGATCCGGCCGCGGTCCACGGCCAGGCCGTGCTCGCCGCGGAGCACCAGCCGGGCGTGTTCGAGGTCCATCAGCTCCTCGGCGGAGACGTAGACCGTGATCTTCTCGTCGTGGCGCTCGCGGCCGCTGGGGCGCCGGGGGGCCGCCCGGCCGCGCCGGTGCGGGGCCGCGCCGCCCGCGCCCCGGCCCCTGGCCTGGCCCCGGGTGCCCGCGGCGGGCTGGGCCGGGGAG
>NZ_DASQNP010000100.1:0-67518 GCF_035644915.1 Streptomyces sp. | reverse complement strand
GCCGCTGGACTTCCACGTCTCGGACTCGTACTTCGTGGTGGCGCACTTCCACTACGTGGTCTTCGGCACGGTGGTCTTCGCGATGTTCGCCGGCTTCCACTTCTGGTGGCCGAAGTTCACCGGCAAGATGCTCGACGAGCGCCTCGGGAAGATCACCTTCTGGACGCTGTTCATCGGCTTCCACGGCACGTTCCTGGTCCAGCACTGGCTGGGTGCCGAGGGCATGCCGCGCCGGTACTCCGACTACCTGGCGGCCGACGGCTACACCGCGCTGAACACCTTCTCGACGATCAGCTCGTTCCTGCTCGGCATGTCGATCCTGCCGTTCTTCTACAACGTCTGGAAGACGGCGAAGTACGCGCCGAAGATCGAGGTCGACGACCCGTGGGGCTACGGCCGGTCGCTGGAGTGGGCGACCTCCTGCCCGCCGCCGCGGCACAACTTCCTCTCCCTGCCGCGGATCCGTTCCGAATCCCCGGCGTTCGACCTGCACCACCCGGAGATCTCGGCCCTCGACCAGCTCGAGAACCACGGCTCCGAGGACAAGGTGCTCGCCGGTGGCAAGGAGGCCGGTAAGTGAAGATCCAGGGTCGCATGTTCCTCTGGCTGTCGGTCTTCATCCTGGCCGTGGCCATCATCTACGGCCTGTGGTCGAAGGAGCCGGCCGGCACCACGGCACTGTTCCTGTCGTTCGGCCTGTCGATCATGGTCGGTTACTACCTGGCCTTCACGGCCCGCCGGGTCGACACCGGGGCGCAGGACAACAAGGACGCGGACGTCGCGGACGACGCCGGTGAGCTGGGCTTCTTCAGCCCGCACAGCTGGCAGCCGCTGGCCCTGGGCGTCGGGAGCGCGATCGCCTTCCTGTCCGTGGCGATCGGCTGGTGGCTGCTGTACTTCTCGCTGCCGGTCATCCTCGTCGGCCTGTTCGGCTGGGTGTTCGAGTACTACCACGGGGAGAACCAGAACCAGTAACCCTTCCCCACCACGCACGGGTCATCTCCGGACACGCTCCGGAGATGACCCGTTCGTACGTATCCGGCTCGTCCGTTCCGGAGACCGTTCCTACGGTGACTGCATGGACCGAGGATCACGCAGGACAGCACTGATCTGCTTCCTGATACTCGTGCCGCTCGCGGTGGGACCCGCCGCCTGCGGCAGCAACGAGCACCCCTGGGACGCGGCCCCCCACGACGCCACCGCGCACGTCGCGCTGAACGTCGGGGAGGGCGGCCGTGCCGTGGACCCGGACGAACCCCTGGAGATCACCGCGCGCGACGGCGACCGGATCACGGACGTCCGCGCGGTCGACGCGGCGGGCCGCCGACTGGACGGCGAGCTCTCCGCCGACGGCGCCCGCTGGCGCAGCACCACCCCCCTGACCGCCTCGACGCGCTACACCGTCGCGGTCGGCACCGAGCGGGACGACGGCGCTCCCGGCCGCCGCACCGCCGCCTTCAGCACGCGCCCGGGCGACGGGAGGGAACTCGGCGTCGACTTCGGCCCGTCCCCCGGCACCTACGGCGTCGGCCAGCCCATCACGGCCGAGCTCAGCCGGGCGGTCCGGGAGGGGAAGCAGCGCGCGATCGTGGAGCGCGCGCTGCGGGTCACCTCCTCACCTCAGGCCGCCGAGGGCTCCTGGCACTGGGTGGACGACAGGACACTGCACTACCGCCCGCGCACGTACTGGCCCGCGCACGCCACCATCGTGGTGCGCAGCGCCCTGGAGGGCGTGTGGATCCGGGACGGACTGCGCGGCGGCGCGGCCGAACCGCTGCGCATCCGCACGGGCGACCGCGTCGAGGCCGTCGTGGACATCGACCGGACGGAGATGACCGTCAGGAAGAACGGCGAGACGCTCAGGACCGTCCCGGTCACCACCGGCAAACCCGGGTTCCGCACCCGCGAGGGCGTCAAGGTGATCATCGGGAAGCAGGCCCACGTACGGATGACGGGCACCAGCATCGGCATCCCCGAGGGCAGTCCCGAGTCCTACGACATGCCCGTCGAGTGGGCCGCGCAGCTCACCGAGAGCGGCGAGTTCGTCCACGCCGCGCCGTGGTCGGCCGCCTGGCACGGCCGGGACAACGTCAGCCACGGCTGCACGGGGATGAGCACCGAGGACGCCCGCTGGTTCTTCGAGACCGTCCGGCTGGGCGACATCGTCCGCCACGTGGGCGGGGACGGTCCCAGGATGCCGGCCTTCGGCAACGGCTTCGGCGACTGGAACCTCCCCTGGGACCGGTGGCGCGAGGGCAGCGCCCTCCACGGCCTCCGGAACTGACCGGCCGCGCGGGGGTCGCGGACGGACCGCGGACGCGGACGGGCCGCCACGGGCATCCGATGCCCGTGGCGGCCCGTCCGCGTCCGCTCAGGCGGCCGTGCGCTCCAGTCTGCGGCGCAGCAGTCCGGCCAGGGAGTCGGCGAGGGCCACCGGGTCGACCGGGTGTGCGACCGCCGCCTCGGCCCGGCTCCAGGTGGCCAGCCAGGCGTCCTGCGGGCGGCCGATCAGCAGCAGGACGGGCGGGCAGTCGAAGATCTCGTCCTTGATCTGCCGGCACACCCCCATCCCTCCGGCGGGCACCGCCTCGCCGTCCAGCACGCAGACGTCGACGCCGCCCTCCTCCAGGGCGTCGAGCACCGCGGGGAGCGTGGCGCACTCGATGTACTCGACGGGCGGGACATCGGCGGCCGGCCGACGCCCGGCGGCCAGCCGCACCTGCTCCCGGGTGTTGGCGTCGTCGCTGTAGACCAGCACCGTGGCGGTCGGCTGCATGGTTCCTCCGTGTCCTCGGGGTCCATGGGTCCATGGGGCATGGGGCCATGGGATCGACAAGCCGTTGTCGGCGGATGCTACTCCGATCCGTGCCCGCCCGTCAGCGCTCCGGAACGCGCCGCGGCGAGGCCGTCTGAGCTGGACACGGGGGCTTGACACACCGAACACCACCCCCCGAGGTGAGGGCCGGATAAGCGCCCGACATAATGTCGGCGTGGCGACAGCAACAGCAGTAGACACCGGGCACGCGCCCCCGTCGGTCAACCGGCCGAACCTCACCAGTGTCGGAACCATCATCTGGCTGAGTTCCGAGCTGATGTTCTTCGCGGCCCTCTTCGCGATGTACTTCACCCTGCGATCGGTGACGGGGCCCGATTACTGGCAGGAGCAGGCGGACTCCCTGAACCTGCCGTTCTCGGCCACGAACACCACGATCCTGGTGCTCTCCTCCCTCACCTGCCAGCTCGGCGTCTTCGCCGCCGAGCGCGGTGACGTGAAGAGACTGCGCCTGTGGTTCGTGGTCACCTTCGTCATGGGTGCGATCTTCATCGGAGGCCAGGTCTTCGAGTACACGGAGCTGGTCGAGCACGAGGGCATCTCGATCTCCTCGGGGCCCTACGGCTCGGCGTTCTACCTGACGACCGGCTTCCACGGCCTCCACGTGACGGGCGGCCTGATCGCCTTCCTGTTCGTCCTGGGACGGACGTACGCGGCCAGGCGGTTCACCCACCACCAGGCCACCGCGGCCATCGTGGTGTCCTATTACTGGCACTTCGTCGATGTCGTCTGGATCGGCCTCTTCGCCACGATCTACCTGATCAAGTGATCCGGTAGGTCCGGTCCCGTCGCCGGCCCGCGCGGCGGACAGACACAGCCAGAAGCATCGACGCAGAAGATCCTGACACCGGGGTAATCCGTGAAAAAGCTCTCCGCACGACGGCGCCATCCGCTGGCGGCGCTCGTCGTCCTACTCTTCGCGCTGGCGGCCACCGGGGGGCTGTACGCCGCGTTCGCTCCCGCAGACGAGGCGAAGGCCGACACCTCGGCCCAGTCCCTCGCCATCGAGGAGGGCAAGAAGCTCTACGCCACCGGCTGCGCCAGTTGCCACGGAACCGGCGGCCAGGGCACATCCGACGGGCCCAGCCTGGTGGGTGTCGGCGCGGCCGCCGTGGACTTCCAGGTGGGCACCGGCCGCATGCCGGCCCAGTCGCCGGGCGCCCAGGTGCCCGAGAAGCCGCCGGTCTACACGCAGGCGCAGATCGACCAGCTCGCGGCCTACATCGCGTCCCTGGGCCCCGGTCCGAGCATCCCGACCGAGGAGCAGTACGACCCGGCGGGCGCCAACACGGCCGCGGGCGGCGAACTGTTCCGCACCAACTGCGCGCAGTGCCACAACTTCACCGGTGAGGGCGGCGCCCTCACCAACGGCAAGTACGCCCCCCCGCTCACGGACGTCGCCCCCAAGTACGTCTACGAGGCCATGCTCCACGGTCCGCAGAACATGCCCTCCTTCCCCGACAGCGTCATGCCGCCGGAGAAGAAGCGGGAGATCATCGCGTACCTCCAGGAGGTCAACGGCAAGGAGACCGCGACCCCCGGCGGCTTCAAGCTGGGCGGTTTCGGCCCGGTGGCCGAGGGTCTGTTCGCCTGGACCATCGTCCTCGCTCTTCTGATCGGCGCCGCCGTGTGGGTCGCTGCACGTACCGCCAAGGCCAGGAAGTCATGAGTAGCCACACCGGATCCAACGCAGACGTGCCCGGCGAGAACCTGCCGGGCGAGCGCCCCAACGGCGAGGTGGCGGCCAGGGGTGAGAACCCCTTCGCCGACCCGGGGCTGCCGCCCCACGAGCCGCGCATCCAGGACATCGACGAGCGGGCCGCCAAGCGCTCCGAGCGCACGGTCGCCCTGCTGTTCACCACGTCGATGCTGGCCACCATCGGCTTCATCGCCTCGTACGTGATCTTCCCCGTCGACCAGTTGGTCACCATCTGGCCGCTGGGCAGGATCAGCGCCCTGAACTTCTCGCTCGGCATGACCCTGGGCATCGCCCTGTTCTGCATCGGCGCCGGCGCGGTCCACTGGGCCCGCACGCTGATGTCGGACCACGAGCTCGCCGACGAGCGGCACCCGGTCGAGGCCTCGCCCGAGACCAAGCAGAAGGTCCTGGAGGACTTCGCCCAGGGCGCCAAGGAGTCGCAGCTCGGGCGGCGCAAGCTGATCCGCAACACCATGTTCGGCGCGCTGGCCATGGTGCCGCTCTCCGGCGTGGTGCTGCTGCGCGACCTCGGCCCCCTGCCCGAGGACAAGCTGCGCCACACCGCCTGGAAGAAGGGCAAGCTGCTCGTCAACCAGAACACCGGCGAGCCGCTGCGTCCCGAGGACATCACCGTCGGCTCCCTGACCTTCGTCCAGCCCGAGGGCCTGGAGGAGGGTTCCCACGACTTCCAGAAGGAGATCGCCAAGGCGGCCGTGATGCTGGTCCGCCTGGAGCCGAAGGACATCAAGGACAAGAGGGAGCTGGACTGGTCCCACGAGGGCATCGTCGCCTTCTCCAGGATCTGCACCCACGTCGGCTGCCCGGTTACCCTTTACGAACAGCAGACGCACCACGTGCTGTGCCCGTGCCACCAGTCGACGTTCGACCTGGCTGACGGAGCGCGTGTGATCTTCGGCCCGGCCGGTCACCCCCTGCCGCAGCTGCGGATCAGTGTCAACAAGGACGGTTTCCTCGAAGCGCAGGGCGACTTCGCGGAGCCCGTCGGCCCGAGCTTCTGGGAGCGCGGATGAGTACTGCAAGCGACGCCTCGAAGCGCCGGGGCAAGGCGCCCGCCGGCGAGCGGGTCGCGGACTGGGCCGACGGCCGGCTGGGCATCTACAGCCTGGCCAAGGCCAACATGCGCAAGATCTTTCCGGACCACTGGTCCTTCATGCTCGGCGAGGTTGCGCTCTACAGCTTCATCATCGTCATCCTGACCGGCGTCTACCTGACGCTGTTCTTCCACCCGAGCATGGCCGAGGTGGAGTACCACGGCGCCTACGTGCCGATGCAGGGCGTGCACATGTCGGAGGCGTACGCCTCGACCCTGGACATCAGCTTCGACGTCCGCGGCGGTCTGCTCATGCGGCAGATCCACCACTGGGCCGCGCTGGTGTTCCTGGTCGCGATGTTCGTGCACATGATGCGCGTCTTCTTCACCGGCGCGTTCCGCAAGCCGCGCGAGATCAACTGGCTGTTCGGCTTCCTGCTGCTGGTGCTGGGCATGTTCACCGGCTTCACCGGCTACTCCCTGCCGGACGACCTGCTGTCGGGCACCGGCCTGCGGTTCATGGAGGGCGCGATCCTCTCCGTCCCGGTGGTCGGCACCTACCTGGCCATGTTCCTGTACGGCGGCGAGTTCCCGGGGACGGAGATCATCCCGCGGTTCTTCGTGGCGCACGTCCTGCTGCTGCCCGGCATCATGCTGGGGCTGGTGGTGGCGCACCTGATCCTGATCGTCTACCACAAGCACACCCAGTTCGCCGGGCCCGGCCGGACCGAGAAGAACGTCGTCGGCATGCCGTTCCTGCCGGTCTACCTGGCCAAGGCCGGAGGCTTCTTCTTCCTGGTCTTCGGCATCATCGCGGTCATCGCCGCGACGTTCACCATCAACCCGATCTGGGTGCTGGGCCCGTACCGGCCGGACCAGGTGTCCACCAACGCGCAGCCCGACTGGTACATGGGCTTCTCCGAGGGCCTGATCCGCGCCATGCCGGGCTGGGAGATCGTGCTGCCGGGCGGCTACACCCTCGCCCTGGGCGTGTTCATCCCGCTGCTGATCTTCCCGCTGGTGCTGGCGGCGATCGCGGTGTACCCGTTCATCGAGGCCTGGGTCACCGGGGACAAGCGCGAGCACCACATCCTGGACCGCCCGCGCAACGCCCCGACGCGCACCGCGTTCGGCGCGGCCTGGATCAGCCTGTACTTCGTGCTGCTGGTCGGCGGCGGCAACGACCTGTGGGCCACCCACTTCCACCTGTCGATCAACGCCATCACCTGGGCGGTGCGCATCGGGTTCTTCGTGGTGCCGGTGCTCACCTTCATCGTCACCAAGCGGATCTGCCTGGGTCTGCAGCGGCGCGACCGGGAGAAGGTGCTGCACGGCCGGGAGAGCGGCATCATCAAGCGGCTCCCGCACGGTGAGTTCGTCGAGGTGCACGAGCCGCTCACCCAGGAGCAGCTCTACACCCTCACCGCGCACGAGCAGTACAAGCCGCTGGAGCTCGGCCCGGAGGTGGACGGGAACGGCGTGCGGCGCAAGATCGGCCGGATGCAGAAGCTCCGCGCCAAGCTCAGCCACGGCTACTACGGCGAGGGCAACCAGATTCCGAAGCCGACGGCGGAGGAGTACAAGGAGCTCACCAGCGGCCACGGCCACGGTCACTGAGCAGGCACATCCGAAGATCGAAGATCGCCACACCCGGGGCCCCGGTCCCTCCTTCGGGAGGAGCCGGGGCCCCGCGGTGTGCGGGAGGAGGCGTGCTCCCGGCCGTGTCCGGAGTGCGGGCAACGGCCGTGGCGGCCCCATCGCGCCATTAGGCTGGCGTGGGGCCCCGCCGCGCCGGTCAGGCCCCTGTACCCGACCACGCCAGGAGTGATCCCCATGAGCGCTGCTACCCCCGTCGGAGGCGACACCGTGGCGGCCCGCACCTGGCCGGACGTGCTGAGCGCGCTGCTGGCCGGTGAGGACCTGACCGCCGACAGCACCGCCTGGGCCATGGACCGCATCATGCGCGGCGAGGCGACCGACGCCCAGATCGCCGGGTTCGCGGTGGCGCTGCGCGCCAAGGGCGAGACGGTGGAGGAGGTCCTCGGACTGGTCCGCGCGATGTACGAGCACGCCAGGGTGATCGAGGTGCCGGGGCCGTCGGTCGACATCGTCGGCACCGGGGGCGACCGCGCCAGGACGGTGAACATCTCCACGATGTCCTCGATCGTGGTGGCCGGCACCGGCGCCAGGGTCGTCAAGCACGGCAACCGGGCCTCCTCCAGCGCGTGCGGGGCGTCGGACGTGCTGGAGAAGCTGGGCGTCAACCTGGAGCTGACCCCGGAGCGGGTCGCGGAGGTCGCGGTCGAGGCCGGGATCAGCTTCTGCTTCGCGGTGAAGTTCCACCCCGCCCTGCGCCACGTGGCCGCCGCCCGGAAGGAACTGGGCATCCCGACCAGCTTCAACTTCCTCGGACCGCTGACCAACCCGGCCCGGGTGGGGGCCCAGGCCACCGGGGTCGCCGACGCCCGGATGGCGCCGATCGTGGCGGGCGTGCTCGCCGAGCGGGGGGTCTCCGCGCTGGTCTTCCGCGGCGACGACGGCCTGGACGAGCTGACCGTGACGAGCACCTCGACGGTGTGGGTGGTCCGGGACGGCAAGGTCCGCACGGAGGTCTTCGACCCGCGGGACGTGGGCGTCGAGCTGGTCCCGCTGGAGGCGCTGCGCGGCGCCGACGCCGCCCACAACGCGGACGTGGCGCGGCGGCTGCTGGACGGCGAGGGCGGCCCCGTGCGGGACGCCGTACTGCTGAACTCCGCCGCCGCGCTGGCCGCCCTGGAGCCGTCCGACGCGCCGCTGACCGAGCAGATCGCGGCGGGCATGCGGCGGGCGGCGGAGGCCATCGACTCGGGCGCGGCCAAGGCGGTCCTGGAGCGCTGGGTGGCCGCCAGCAACGCCTGAGAGCCTGAGACGGGTCCCGGGGCCCCGCGAGCCCCGCGGGGCCGTCACGCACCGGTCCGCCGCCCGGCCCGGCCGCCCGGCCGCCGGGGTCAGGAGTCGAGCCCGATGGCGAAGGCGGCCTCCAGGTCGTGCTGGGAGTAGGTCCGGAAGGCGATGTGGGTCTCGGTGGACTCCACGCCGGGGATCTTGCTGATGCGGCCCGGGATGATCTCCGCGAGATCGTCGTGCCGGGCCACCCGCACCATGGCGATCAGATCGTGTGCGCCGGTCACCGAGTAGACCTCGCTCACCCCGTCCAGCGCGGCGATCTGCTCGGCGATCTCGGGGATGCGGTCGGTGCTGGTCTTGATGAGCACGATCGAGGTGATCACGGTTTTCCCTTCGTCGGGGGAGGGCCTGCGGCGGGACCGCCGTCGGCGGCGCCCCCGGGAGGCCGGGGTTCCTCCGGAATTCCCCTGGTCGTCTCCCGTGGCCGCCGGGGCCGGCCTGCTCACTGTAGCCCGCCCCTGGTGAGGGCCCCGCGCGGCGGACGCCGCCGTGGGGCGTACCGCCGCGGACGGCGGGAAGCGGTCCGTTCCGGACGGGCGATGGTGTCGGCTCGGATACGGGTCGCACGCCACGGCGCACCCGGTGGTCGCCAGGCCGTAGGGTTGCGGAGATACCCCCGGTCGGGTGTCCGGCGGCACGCGGCGCGTGGGACGAACGGGCCATCCGGGGCACCCGGGACCTCCGGCGGCCGGAGGAACCGGGAGGCGGAGGAGTCGAAGGCGCGAAGGACGGCAGCACAGCGGGACAGCAGGGACGCCGGTGACGCCGAGGGCGCCGGCGGCGCAGGGAGACACCGAGGAGAGGACGACACGATGCCGGTTCCCCGACCGAGTGAAGGAACGCGGTGGCGCTGCACCATGTGCGGCAACCTCACCCGCTTCGACGTGACGCGTTCCAGCAGGGTGGTGGAGTACGTGCACCTGGATCTGGCCGGTGAGCCGCGGGTCGAGGAGCGCGAGGTGCTCAGTGAGACGATCGAGTCGGTGCGCTGTCGCTGGTGCAACGCGGTGGACCAGGTCGAGCTGGTGGACCGTCCCAGCGCGCAGGTGTGACGACGGGCGGGTGTGAACCGTGGTGGAACGGACGGGCGGTGAGCGCGGACCGGGGGAGGAGACGCTCGACCGCCCGCTGCCCGAGAAGGTGCGTCACCGGGTGGTGGCGCTGACGGGGGACGCGCTCGGCGGGCTCACTGTCGCCGAACTCCCCGTCCCCCTGCGGCAGTACGCCCGTTTCACCCCGCAGCGGCGGGTCAAGTTCGCGGGCAACGCCATGGCCGCCTCGCTGGAGAGCGACGCCGTCTTCCGGCAGCGGATCGCCGAGCGGCTGCGCGAGGCGCTGCCGGAGCTGGCCGGGGCGGTGCAGAGCGGCACGCTCCCCGCCGCCGCGGACCCGGTGGACGTGGCGGCGGTCGCCTACGTGCTGCGCCCGGAGGGCTGGGTCAAGCTCGTCGCCGCCGCGGGCGAGGAGGCCCAGCGGGCACAGGCCGAGCGGGCGGGGGAAGAGGCCGAACGGGAGCTGGCCCGGCTCCGGGAGGAGCTGGCCCGGGTCCGGGCGGGGGCGCGCAGCGACACCGAGCAGCTCCGCGCGGAGCTGGAGGCGGCCCGCAAGGAGGCCGACGTCCTGCAGCGCAAGCTGCGCAGCGCGCAGAGCGACGTCAAGCGCGGTGAGGCGGCGGTGCGCAAGCTGCGGGCCGAGCTGGAGGCCGTACGGGCCGCCGCGGCGGCGGAGAAGGCGGTCGCCGAGGGCGAGGCGCGCCGCCTGCGGACGCGGCTGGCCGAGGCGGAGTCGGCCCTGGAGGCGAGCCGCCGGGCGGCGCGCGAGGGACGCAGCGTGGAGGACATGCGGCTGCGGCTGCTGCTGGACACGGTGCTGGACGCGGCCCAGGGGCTGCGGCGCGAACTCGCCCTGCCGCCCGTCACGACGCGCCCGGCGGAGACCGTGGACGCGGTCGAGCCGGGCCGGATGACCCCCAAGGACATCGCGCGGCGCGCCCTGTCCGAGGACGACCCCGCGCTGCTCGACCAGTTGCTGGCGCTGCCCCAGGCGCACCTGGTGGTGGACGGCTACAACGTCACCAAGACCGGCTATCCGTCGATGCCCCTGGACAAGCAGCGGCTGCGGCTGCTGGGCGGACTGGCGGGCCTGGCGGCCCAGACGGGCGCCGAGGTGACCTGCGTCTTCGACGGGGCGGACCTGGCGGCCCCGGTGCTGCTGGCCCCGCCGCGGGGGGTGCGGGTGCTGTTCAGCAAGCCGGGGCAGACCGCCGACGAGCTGATCCGGCGGCTGGTGCGCGCCGAGCCGCCGGGACGGCCGGTGGTCGTCGTCTCCGCGGACCGCGAGGTGGCCGACGGGGTGGCCGCGGCCGGGGCCCGGCCGGTGGCGTCGACCCTGCTGCTGCGCCGGCTCGGCCGTACCTGAGCGCAGTGCCCGGGGCGCGCTGTCCCCGGGCCCGAACTCCCGGAGCGCCGGGGGACGCTGAGGGAGTGTGGACGCATCGCGCCGAGGCCCGGAATGTCCCGCGGAAACAGCACACAGCGTCAGACACCGGTCGCTGCCCGTGGGGTGATGGTAAAGGATGTGGCCGTTGAGCGAGATTTTTCCTATGAGGATTTGAAGCGATCACGGCGCATGGCTAGTGTCTGGCCCGAACCTCCGCGCGGTTGATCACCCAACCGGGGTGGCAGCGGAGGTACCGCCGATTCCGCGGCGCTCATCGCGGAGCCGGGGAGTGGCTCCGGCCGACTCCCGGCAGGCGGCTGAGGAAGAAGGAGCTCGCCCCAGTGGCGTCCCACCGTCGACCCAAGCAGCCGAACCGCACCCGGGTGACCGTGCTCACCGCGACCGCAGCAGCGGCGGTCGCGCTGACCTCGCAGGCGGCGCAGGCCGAGCCGAAGCCCTCCAAGGAGGAGGTCAAGGCCAAAGTCGACAAGCTCTACGAAGAGGCCGAGCACGCCACGGAGAAGTACAACGGCGCCAAGGAGAAGCAGGAGAAGCTGCAGAAGCAGGTCAGCAACCTCCAGGACAGCGTCGCCCGCGGCCAGGACGAGTTGAACAAGCTGCGCGACACCCTGGGCACCATGGCCACCGCCCAGTACCGCACGGGCGGCATGGACCCGTCCCTGCAGCTCTTCCTCTCCTCCGACCCCGACAGCTACCTGGCCAAGGCCTCCGCGCTCGACCAGCTCAGCAGCAAGCAGACCGAGGCCCTGCGGAAGATCCAGTCCAAGCAGCGGGCCCTCGCGCAGCAGCGCGAGGAGGCGTCCGACAAGCTGAAGGACCTGGAGGACACCCGCAAGGAACTCGGCGAGAAGAAGAAGAAGATCCAGGGCAAGCTCGCCGAGGCCCAGCGGCTGCTGAACACCCTGACCGCGCAGGAGCGCCAGGAGCTGGCCGAGGAGGAGGAGCGCGCCAACCGCGCCTCCGCGGAGCGGGTGGACCTGGGCAGCTCGCCCTCCGCCAGCTCGCGGGCCGCCGCCGCCCTCAACGCGGCCGCCACGAAGGTCGGTTCGCCCTACGTCTGGGGCGCCACCGGCCCGAACTCCTTCGACTGCTCCGGGCTGACCTCCTGGGCGTACAGCCAGGCCGGCGTCTCCCTGCCGCGCACCTCGCAGGCGCAGGCCAACGCCGGGACCCGCCTCTCCCAGAGCGAACTCGCCCCGGGCGACCTGGTCATCTTCTACAGCGACCTGCACCACGTCGGCCTCTACGCGGGCAACGGGCAGGTCCTGCACGCCCCCAAGCCGGGCGCCAACGTGCGCTACGAGTCGATCAACAACATGCCGTTCATGTTCGGCGTGCGCGTCTGACCGGCGCCGTCCCACGGCCCTCGCCGGCCGTTTCCCGCGCCTTCCTCCCTCCCCCCTCCGGGTGAACCCGGGAGGGGGAGGGTTTTTCCTTCCCGCCGTCCGTGACCTGCGCACCGGACGGGACGGCACGGCCCGTCCGGCGGAACGGTCCGCGGGCCGGAGGCGTCCGCGCCGCTACTGTCGGCGGTCGCCGTGCCCGCACACCGCCCGCCCCACCCGGGCGCGGGGACGGCGCGGAGGACTCCTCAGCGGAAGGGAGAGCGGCCCCATCGTGGTCTCGCACCGGTCCCCCCGACACGGCTCTCATCGACGTGCCGACCGGCAACGCGCCCCGTACCCCGGCGTCTTCGGGCTGAGCGCCCGGGTCACCGCGCTGTCCGCCGCCGCGGGCGCGGCGGCGGCCCTGACAGCGGTGCCGGCGGGCGCCGATCCCGGCGGCGGGAGCGACCCGGCCGCGGTGAGCGCGCGCGTGGACCGGCTCTACACCGAGGCGGAGCGGGCCACCGAGCGGTACAACGCCGTCGCCGAACGCGTGGAGGACCTCCGCGGGCAGGTCGAGCGGGCCCAGGACGGCGCCGCGCGCGACCAGGCCAGGGTCAACCGGCTGCGCGGGACCCTGGGCGCCCTGGCGAACGCGCAGTACCGCTCCGGGGGGACGGCCCCCGTCCTGGCGCTGCTGCTGTCCGACGACCCCGAGGACTACCTCGCCAGGGCGGCCGTCCTGGAGCGGATCCACAGCCGCCAGGCCGCCAGGATCCGGGTGCTCCAGCGCGCCGCGCGGGCGCTGGAGCAGCGGCGCACCGAGGCCCGCGGGAAACTCGCCGAACTGGGGCGCCAGCGCGAGGCCCTGAGCCGCCACCGGGCCTCCGTACAGCGCAAGCTCGGCGCCGCCCAGCGGCTGCTCAACCGGCTCCCGGCCGAACAGCGCGCCGCCCGTGAACGCGCCGCGCGCGACGCCGGCCGCGCCCCCGGGGCCACGGCGGACGCGGGCCCGGCCTCCTCGCCGCGGGCGGCCGCGGCGGTGGCCGCCGCACGGCGGGCGGTCGGCTCGCCCTACGCCTGGGGCCAGTCCGGGCCGTACGCCTTCGACTGCTCGGGGCTGACCGCCTGGGCGTACGGCCGGGCCGGCGTCGCCCTGCCCCGCACCTCCCAGGGGCAGCTCCACGCCGGGCGGCACGTACCGCTGGACCGGGCGCGCCCGGGCGACCTGGTGGTCTACCGGTCCGACGCCAGCCACGTCGGGATGTACGTCGGCGGCGGGCAGGTCGTGCACGCCCCGCACCCCGGGGCGCGGGTGCGCTACGACCCGGTCGGGATGCTGCCCGTCGCCGCCGTCGTCCGCCCCTGATGCCGCCCGTCCTCCCCCGTGCCCCGCGTCCCGGCCCGTACGATCGGCGGTGTGAGACGGCGGTGGCGGGGCGCGGTGGCGGCGTTGGCGGCCGGACTGCTGGCGTGCCCGGTCGCCTGCACCGGCCCGGGAACCGACCGGGACGCCGGTCGCGCGCCCTTCCAGGCGGTGCTGGACCGGCAGGCCGAGGCCGTCCGCGACGGCGACCGCGCGGCCTACCTGGCGACCGTCGACCCCCGCGCGGCCCGCTACCGCGACGCACAGCGCACGGTGTTCCGCAACCTCACCCGGCTGCCGTTCGCGCAGTGGTCCTACCACGTCACCGCCACCGGTGACGCCGCCTTCCCCCTCCCGCGCGGCACGCGTCAGGGGCCGCGCCGGGTCGCCGTGCGGGCCGAGCTGCGCTACCGCGTCCGGGGCTACGACACCGTGCCGGTGCGGGACGTGGAGTACCTGACCCTCACCGAACGGCGGGGCCGCTGGTACGTCTCCTCCGACAGCGACGGCGCGGCCGGGGGCCGCCGGAGCACCCGGCAGCTCTGGGAGCAGGGCGAGATGACCGTCGTCCGCGGCGAGCGGAGCCTGGTGCTCGGCACCGGCCGCGAGGAGGCCGTCCTGCGCGCCCTGGCGGCCGACGCCGACCGCGCGGTGCCCGAGGTCACCGCCGTCTGGCCGCGCCCCTGGCCCCGGCGGGTGCTGGTCCAGGCCCCCTCCTCCCTGCGGCGGATGGCCGAGCTCCTGGGCGGTCCCCCCGCCTCCTACCAGGGCGTCGCCGCCGTCACCACCGGCGAGGTGGGCGGCCGGGGCGCCGCGCCGGCCGAGCGGATCGTGGTCAACCCCCAGGCGTACGGGCTGCTCGGTCCGCAGGGGCGGCGGATCGTGATGACCCATGAGACGACCCACGTCGCCACCCGCCCGTACACCACCGAGGCCGTCCCGATGTGGCTCTCGGAGGGCTTCGCCGACTGGGTCGGCTACCGGGGCACCGGGCGGGACCCGGCCCGGGTCGCGCCCCGGCTCGCCGCCGCCGTGCGGCAGGACGAGGTGCCCCGGCGGTTGCCGACGGACGAGGACTTCGACTTCGCCGGGGACGGCGACCGGCTCGCCCGGGCCTACGAGAGCGGCTGGCTGGTCTGCCGGATGGTGGCGGAGCGGTGGGGCCGGGAGAAGCTGGTCGAGCTGTACCTGGCGGCGGGCCGCAACGGGGCGGACGGCACGGCGGGCGGCACCGGGGACGCCGCGGTCCGCGAGGTGCTCGGCATCGGCCTGGACGAACTCACCGAGCGCTGGCGCGCCTACGTCCGCGCGGAGTTGGGGGACGGCGGGTAGCCGGGCCGGTCACCGGGTGAGCAGCCCGTCCTCCGGCTCCCGGGACGCGGCCGCCCGGTCCCCGTCCCCGTCCGCACCGGCCGCCGCGCGCCGCCGCGGCCCGGTCACCGTGGTGCGCCACAGCCGGGCGCAGGACAGGGCCGCGGCGGCCACCAGCAGCCCGTTGCGCACCACCAGCAGCGTGATGCCCAGGGCGTCGCTCGCCACCACGCTCCCGAAGTTGAGCGGGAACTCCAGCAGCGTCACCCCGGTCGCCGCCACCACCAACAGCGCGGGCAGCCCCTGGCGCCCGGTGCGCAGCGTCACGCTCACCGCCGCCAACCCCACCAGCCAGATCAGGTACTGCGGGCTGATCACCCGGCTGGTGACGGTGAACAGCAGCACGGCGGCGAACGCGGCGTCCGCCGCCGTGCCCGCCGTCCACTCCACCGCGCGCAGCCGCCACCACAGCAGCCAGCCGAAGGCGGCGGCGGTGCACGCCAGCGCCGCGGTGCTCACCGCGTCCACGTACGGGCCCAGGAACTCCACCGACCCGTAGTTCAGCAGCACCTGGCCCTCCCAGCCGAAGTGCCGGGCCACGTGGAAGACCAGCGCCCCCAGCGACTCCACCTCGGTGCCGCGGTCGCGCTGGTGGGTGAGGAAGTCCAGCGCGCCGGGCATGGCGGCGGCGAACGCGGCGGTCAGCACCAGGGCCGTCACCACGGCGGTGCCCCACACGGCGCGGGTGACGCGCCCGCGGGGGGTGCCCACGAGCAGCAGCGCGGGCCACACCTTCAGCAGCGCCCCGAGGGCGGCCAGCGCCCCGGCCGCCCGCGGCCGGCGGGCCAGGACCAGCAGGGCGGCGACCGCGACGGCGGTGACCATCAGGTCGTAGCGGGCGTACGCGGTCGGGCCCAGCAGCGGCACCCCGGCCACCCACACCCACGCACCCGCGTACCGGTGCCGCTCCGCGCCCCGGGAGGCCCGCCGGGAGGCGCGCAGCAGCAGCGCGAACGCCGCCGCGTCGGCCGCGCAGGCCAGCACGTAGAAGGCCGCCGGGTACTCCAGGAAGGGCAGCAGCGCGGGGGAGAGGATCGCCAGCGCGGCGGCGGGCGGGTACTGCCAGGTGACGTCGTCCGGCGGGAAGACGCCCGTGCGCAGCACCTCGTACCAGCCCCGGTAGATCACCGAGACGTCGCTGGTGACGTCCGGCCCCGGCACCGTGATCACCTTGAACACGCACAGGAGCACCACGGTCCGGGTGGCGGCCCAGGCCGCGACGGCAATGCGCATGGACCGACCGTACCGGGTGCCCCCCGGCGCCGGAGGAGCAGCGGGTACTGTCGGCGGCGATGCACAAGACCCTGATCGTCACCAACGACTTCCCGCCCCGCCCGGGCGGCATCCAGGCGTTCCTGCACAGCATGGCGCTGCGGCTGGACCCCGAACGGGTCGTCGTCTACGCCTCGACCTGGAAGCGCGGCCGGGAGGGCGCCGAGGCCACCGCCCGCTTCGACGCCGAACAGCCCTTCACCGTCGTGCGCGACGCCACCACCATGCTGCTGCCCACCCCGCGCGTGACGCGCCGGGCCGTGGAGCTGCTGCGCGAACACGGCTGCACGTCGGTGTGGTTCGGGGCCGCCGCCCCGCTCGGCCTGATGGCCCCCGCGCTGCGCCGCGCGGGCGCGAAGCGGCTGGTGGCCACCACCCACGGCCACGAGGCGGGCTGGGCCCAACTGCCCGCCGCCCGGCGGCTGCTGCGGCGGATCGGAGAGGGCACCGACACCCTCACCTACCTCGGGGAGTACACCCGCTCCCGGATCGCCGCCGCGCTCACCCCCGAGGCGGCGGCGCGGATGGTCCACCTGCCGCCCGGCGTCGACGAGAAGACCTTCCACCCCGGCTCCGGCGGCGACGCCGTGCGCGCCCGGCTCGGGCTCGAAGGCCGGCCGGTGGTGGTGTGCGTCTCGCGGCTGGTGCCGCGCAAGGGCCAGGACACCCTCGTCCGCGCCATGCCGCGCGTCCTGGCCGAGGTGCCCGACGCGGTGCTGCTGATCGTCGGCGGCGGCCCGTACGGGAAGGAGCTGCGGCGCCTGGCGGCGGAGACCGGCGTGGCCGGCGCGGTCCGCTTCACCGGGGCGGTGCCCTGGGAGGAACTGCCCGCCCACTACGGCGCGGGCGACGTCTTCGCCATGCCCTGCCGCACCCGCCGGGGCGGACTGGACGTCGAGGGGCTCGGGATCGTCTACCTGGAGGCGTCGGCGACCGGGCTGCCGGTCGTCGCGGGCGACTCCGGCGGTGCGCCCGACGCGGTGCTGGACGGGGAGACCGGCTGGGTGGTGCGGGCCGGTGCCCCCGGTGACGAGGCGGCCCGGGAGACGGCCGACCGGATCGTCACCCTGCTGAAGGACCCCGAGCTGCGCCGCCGGATGGGCGAGCGCGGCCGGCAGTGGGTCGAGGAGCGCTGGCGCTGGGACCTGCTCGCCGAGCGCCTGAAGGACCTGCTGTAGCCGCGCCCCGGACCGGGGCCGTGGCGGCTGTGGCGGCCGTGGGCGGGACGGAACCGCCGCCCCGCCCACGGGAGTTGGCGGAGCCCCGCCGCAGAAGACGCGGCGGGGCCGGGGCGGCACGGGGCGGCGTGGGGCGCCGCGGACGCGCTAGGAGGCGTACAGCGCCTCGATCTCGCGCGCGAAGTCCTTGGCGACCACGCCGCGCTTGAGCTTGAGCGAGGGCGTCAGGTGGCCCGACTCCTCGGTGAACTGGGTCGGCAGCAGGCGGAACTTGCGGACCGACTCCGCCCGCGAGACCGCCGCGTTGCCGTCGTCCACCGCCTGCTGGACGGCGGCCAGCAGGTCGGGGTCGGCGAGCAGCTCCTCCTTCGACAGGCCGGACTTGCCGTGCTCGGCGGCCCAGCGGGGCAGGAACTCCTCGTCCAGGGTGATCAGCGCGGCGACGAACGGACGGCCGTCGCCCACCACCATGCACTCGGCGACCAGGGCGTGGGCCCGGATGCGGTCCTCGATGACGGCCGGGGCGACGTTCTTGCCGCCCGCCGTCACCAGGATCTCCTTCTTGCGCCCGGTGATGGTGAGGTAGCCGTCCTCGTCGAGGGTGCCGATGTCACCGGTGTGGAACCAGCCGTCCCGCATCGCCTCGGCGGTGGCCGCCTCGTTGTTCCAGTAGCCGCTGAACAGGTGCTCCCCGCGCAGCAGCACCTCGCCGTCGTCGGCGATCCGCACCGTCGAGCCCGGCAGCGGCTGCCCGACCGTACCGATCTTCGGCCGGTCCCACGGGTTGAACGCGGTCGGCGCGCAGGACTCGGTGAGGCCGTAGCCCTCCAGCACGGTGAAGCCGATGCCGCGGTAGAAGTGCCCCAGCCGCTCGCCCAGCGGGGCGCCGCCGGAGATGGCGTGGGTGGCCCGGCCGCCGAGCACCGCGCGCAGCTTGCCGTAGACCAGCTTGTCGAACAGCCAGTGCCGCAGCCGCAGCCCCAGCGAGGGACCTGACGGGGCGTCCAGCGCGCGGCTGTAGGCGATCGCGGTCTCCGCGGCCCGGTCGAAGACCTTCCCCTTGCCCTCGGACCGGGCCTTGGCCCGCGCCGCGTTGTAGACCTTCTCGAAGACCCGCGGCACGCCCAGGATCAGGGTCGGACGGAAGCCGGCCAGGTCGTCGGTGAGGTGCTTGACGTCGGGGCTCAGGCCGAGCCGGATCGGCGCCATGACGGCCGCCACCTGCACCATGCGGCCGAAGACGTGGGCGATCGGCAGGAAGAGCAGCACCGACCCCTCGCCCGGGGTGAACAGCGGCCTCAGCCGCTCCACCACGTTGCCGCAGTCCGCGAAGAACGCGCGGTGGGACAGCACGCAGCCCTTGGGACGGCCGGTGGTGCCGGAGGTGTAGACGATGGTGGCCGGGGAGTCGGCGTTCGCGGCGGAGCCGTACTCCTCCAGGGTCGCGTCCGGGACCTGCGCGCCGGAGTCGGCCAGCTTCTGCACCGCGCCGTCCTCGATGGTCCACAGGTGCGCCAGGCCCGGCACCCGGCCGCGTACGGACTCCACCGCGGCGGCGTGGGCGCCGGTCTCCACGACGCAGCCGACCGCCCCGGAGTCGCCGAGGATCCACTCGATCTGCTCCGGCGAGCTGGTCTCGTAGATCGGCACGGTCACCGCGCCGGCGCTCCAGATCGCGAAGTCCAGCAGCGTCCACTCGTAGCGGGTGCGCGACATCAGGGCGATCCGGTCGCCGGGCCGGATCCCGGCGGCGATCAGGCCCTTGGCCGTCGCCCGCACCTCCTCCAGGAACTCCCTGGCGGTCAGGTCCTGCCAGCGACCGCCGCCGGCGGGGTCCTTGCGGGCGATGACGGGAACGTCCGGATGCTGTACGGCATTGCGGCGGATGAGGTCGGTCAGGTTTCCGTCCGCGGGGACCTCGTACAGGGCCGGAAGGCTGAACTCGCGCAAGACTGATGCTCCTCGTCGGCGCCGTCACGGAACCGCTGGGGAACGGCCTCCGCCGGCTCTGACCCAAGACGTCGGTGGATCTTGAGGTGGACGGCCACGGACGTTACCCACCGGTACGGGATTCGGGGTAGGGGGTGGCGCCGAGATGTTCGGTGCGTCACACACCACAGGACTGTTACGGGTGGCAGCGTAGTCCACACGCCGGACGGCCGTGCGGTAACCGCAGGTCCGCGGGGTGCGCGAGGGCTCCCGCGGGCCGGGGAACGGGCCTAGGGTGGCGTCATGCGAGTCCACGTGGTGAGCGACGTGCACGGCAACAGCCGGGACCTGGCCAGGGCCGGCGACGGCGCGGACGCGCTGGTCTGCCTGGGCGACCTGGTGCTGTTCATCGACTACGCCGACCACACCCGCGGGATCTTCCCCGAGCTGTTCGGGGCCGAGAACACCGCCCGGTACGTCGAGCTGCGCACCGCCCGCCGCTTCGACGAGGCCCGCGAGCTGTCGGCCCGGCTGTGGGACGGGACCGCCCGTGACGGGGACCGGGGGAGCACCGGCCGCCGGGCCGCCCTGGAGGAGGCCGTGCGCCGCCAGTACGCCGAACTGTTCGCGGCCTTCCCCACCCCGACGTACGCCACGTACGGCAACGTCGACGTGCCCCGGCTGTGGCCCGAGTACGCGGCGGAGGGCACCACCGTCCTGGACGGGCGGACGGCCGACATCGGGGGCCTGCGCTTCGGCTTCGTCGGCGGCGGGCTGCGCACGCCGATGCGCACCCCGTACGAGATCGACGACGAGGCCTACGCCGCCAAGGTCGCCGCGCTCGGCGAGGTCGACGTGCTGTGCTCGCACATCCCGCCCCTGGTGCCCGAGCTGTGCTACGACACCGTCGCCCGCCGCTTCGAGCGCGGCAGCGAGGCGCTGCTGGAGGCGATCCACCGGGTCCGCCCGCGGTACGCCCTCTTCGGGCACGTGCACCAGCCCCTGGTGAGGCGGACGCGGATCGGCCCGACCGAGTGCGTCAACGTCGGCCACTTCGCCGCCACCGGCAGGCCCTGGGTGCTGGAGTGGTGACCGGACGGGGCGACGGGCCGGTCCGCCGCGCGCGGTAGCCTTCCACCGCAGACGGCAGTGATCACGGGCCGAGCGCAGCAAGCGGAGGAGCCACAGGGATGGCCGAACACACCAGGTCGAGCATCATCGTCGAGGCGGCACCGGCCGAGGTGATGGAGGTGATCGCCGACTTCGCCCGCTACCCGGAGTGGACCGGTGAGGTCAAGGAGGCCGAGGTGCTCTCCACCGACGACCAGGGCCGCGCCGAGCGGGTCCGGCTGCTGCTCGACGCGGGGGCCATCCGGGACGAGCACACCCTCGCCTACGACTGGGCCGGCCCCCACGAGGTCCGCTGGTCGCTGGTGAAGTCGCAGATGCTGCGCACCCTGGACGGGGTGTACAGCCTGGCGCCCCTCGACGGCGGCAGCCGCACCGAGGTGACCTACCAGCTCACCGTGGACGTGAAGATCCCCATGCTCGGCATGATCAAGCGCAAGGCGGAGAAGGTCATCATCGACCGCGCCCTGGCCGGGCTGAAGAAGCGCGTCGAGAGCGGTGGCCGGTCCTGAGCACTCCCCGCACGCGCACGGTCCTGGTCACCGGCGGCGGTGGCACCGGCCGCACCACCGTCGCCGCCGCCACCGCGCTGGCGGCGGCCCGCCGCGGACGGCGGACGCTGCTGCTCAGCGCCGAGGACCCCGGCCTGCTGGCGGAGCTGTTCGGCGTTGACGCCGGCGTCGGGACCGTCCCGGACGGCGGACGCGAGGTGGCCCCCGGCCTGCGGATCGCCCGGATCGACTCCGGGGCCGCCTTCCGGGCCCGGGCCGTCTCCCTCCAGGAACGCGCCCGCTCCGCCCTGGACCTGCTGGGCGCCGAACCGCTGGACGACGACGAACTGGCCGAACCGCCCGGCGCGGACGCCTTCGCCCTGCTGGGCGCGGTGCGCGCCGCGCACGCCGCCGGCGCCGCGTCGGGGCACGACCTGCTGGTGGTGGACATGCCGCCGGTCGAGCAGGCGGTGCGCACCCTGGCGCTGCCCGAGCAGGCGCGGCGCTGGCTGCGGCGGTTGCTGCCGCCCGAGCGGCAGGCGGCCCGCGCGCTGCGGCCGGTCCTGGCCCAGCTCGCCGGGGTGCCGATGCCCGCGCGGTCGCTGTACGAGGCCGCCGGCCGCCTCGACCGCGACCTCGCCGCCGTACAGGCGCTGATCGAGGCGCCGGGGACGACCGTGCGGCTGGTCACCGAGCCCGGGCCGGCGGCCGTCCGCGCGCTGCGCGCCGCCCGCGCCGGACTCGCGCTGCACGGCCTGGCCCTGGACGCCGTGGTCGCCAACCGGTTGCTGCCCGCCGGCTCGCCCGACCCCTGGCTGGCGGACCTGGCGTCCCGGCAGCAGGAGGCGCTCAAGGCCCTCCTGGAGGAGTGCCCGGCCGATGCCGTGACCGTGTGCGAACTGCCGCACCTGGGCCGGAGTCCGGGTGGTGTGGACGACCTCGCCGAACTGGCCGAGCGGGTCGCCCCCGTACCGGCCGACGCGGGCGCGGGCGGACCGGCCCGCGAGCCGTGGACGGTGGAGGACCGGCTGGCCGCCGACGGCGTGCTCCTGTGGCGGCTGCCCCTGCCCGGGGCCACCCGCGAGTCCCTGACGCTGGTGCGGCGCGGGGACGAGGTGGTCGTCACCACCGGGCCGTTCCGGCGCGTCCTGCCGCTGCCCGCCGCGCTGCGCCGCTGCGCGGTGGCCGGTGCCCGGCTGGCCGGCGGCGAGTTGTCCGTGCGCTTCGTGCCCGAGCCGGGGATGTGGCCCGAGCGGGACTGAGCCGCGGACCGGGGCGTCCGCACCGGGCGCCCGCGCCGGTCCCGCACCCCCGAAGGCGCTCAACGGCGGGGGAACGTTCGGGTAACGTCGGGGGAAAGAGCCCGTCCGCCACGGACGACCACGGTCCGCGGCGGTCCGCCGCCGTCGCCGCGGCAGCCGCCGTGGTTCCCGCCGCAGTCACCGTTCCAGGAGCCCGCCATGAGCGATGCGACCGAGCGTCCCGCAGACGTCGACCCCGACGCCTGGGCCACCGCGTGCGAGGAGGACCTCGCCGCCGAGCGGGAGCGCCGCCGCGAGCGGTACGGCACCCCGCCCGGCAGCGCCGCCGAGGAGTTGCGCCGCCTGGCCGACGCGGTCGCCGGGAAGCTCTCCGAACTCGGCGCGCCCCTGGCCGGACCGGACGCCCGGGAGGTGTTCCAGCAGATCGCCGCCCAGGCCAGGGCGGTGGTGGAGCCCGTCGTCGAACGGAACCCGCGGGTCTTCGAGCATCTGGCCGCCGCGGGCGGCGAGTTGCTGGCCGCCTACCGCGCCGCGGTCGAGGGCCAGGAGCGGCGCTGGACGAGGGGCGGAGCGGACCGGGAGGAGCCCCGGGGGGAACACCGGGAGGAGCCCCGGGAGGAAGACCGGGAGAAGAGGAGCCCGGACGGGCGGCCCGGGGAACCCGGTGAGCCCGGGGAGAAGGCGGCGAACGGGACGGACGGCGGCGGAACGGGCCGGAAGAACCGGGACGAGAACGGTGAAGGGGGCGGCTCCACGGGTTCCGAGAGGATCGATCTCGACTGAGGCCTCGCCCGGTTCGGCCCGCGCCGGCCTCGTTCCGGCCCGGTCCGGGCCCGATCCGGGTCCGTTTCGACCCCCGCCCTCCGGTACGGTTGTGCACAGCGGGGATCGACCAAGTAACTGAGGGACACATGGGACTCACCATCGGCGTCGACATCGGCGGTACGAAGATCGCGGCCGGCGTGGTCGATGAAGAGGGCACGATCCTCGAGATCAGCAAGGTGCCGACCCCGCAGACCGCCGACGGCGTCATCGACGCCATAGCGGACGCGGTGCGCACCGTCAGCACCGGGCACCGGATCGAGGCGGTCGGCATCGGGGCCGCCGGCTACGTCGACGACAAGCGCGCCACCGTCCTCTTCGCCCCCAACATCGACTGGCGGAACGAGGCGCTCAAGGACAAGGTCGAGCAGCGCGTCGACCTCCCGGTCGTCGTCGAGAACGACGCCAACGCCGCGGCCTGGGGCGAGTACCGCTTCGGCGCGGGCCAGGGCCACGACGACGTCGTGTGCATCACCCTGGGCACCGGCCTGGGCGGCGGCATCATCATCGGCGGCAAGCTGCACCGCGGACGCTTCGGCGTCGCGGCGGAGTTCGGCCACATCCGGGTCGTCCCCGACGGCCTGCTGTGCGGCTGCGGCAACCAGGGCTGCTGGGAGCAGTACGCCTCGGGCCGCGCCCTGGTCCGCTACGCCCGCCAGCGCGCCGTCGCCACCCCGGAGAACGCCGCGGTCCTGCTCTCCCTGGGCGACGGCACCCCCGAGGGGATCGAGGGGCGGCACGTCAGCCAGGCGGCCCGGCAGGGCTGCCCGGTCGCCGTCGACTCCTTCCGCGAGCTGGCCCGCTGGGCGGGCGCGGGCCTGGCCGACCTGGCCTCCCTCTTCGACCCGTCCGCGTTCATCGTCGGCGGCGGCGTCTCGGACGAGGGCGACCTCGTCCTGGAGCCGATCCGCAAGTCCTACCGCCGCTGGCTGGTGGGCAGCCGCTGGCGCCCGCACGCCCAGGTGCTCGCCGCCCAGCTCGGCGGCCGGGCCGGTCTGGTGGGCGCGGCCGACCTGGCCCGCCAGGGCTGAGGGCGCGGGGCGCGGATGAGCGACGCCGCCGGGAAGGCGCGGGACGACCGGTCCGCGGAGCCGCGGGACCTGCCCGCGTCCCGCACCGAGCCCGACGGCTCGGCCGTGGTCCGGCTGCTCAGCTACAACGTCCGCTCCCTGCGGGACGACGTGCGGGCGCTCGCCCGGGTCATCCGGGCCTGCGCCCCCGACGTCGTCTGCGTCCAGGAGGCCCCCCGCTTCTTCCGCTGGCGCAAGCACGCGGCCCGCCTCGCCCGCATGACGGACCTGGTGTACGTCACGGGCGGGGCGACCGCCACGGGGCCGATGATCCTGTCCTCGCTGCGCGCCGCCGTGGAGCACAGCGAGGACGTCCTGCTGCCGCACACCCCCGGCCTGCACCGCCGGGGGCTGGCGACGGCGGTGCTGCGCTTCGGCCCGGCCGCCCGGCTGGCGGTGATCAGTTGTCACCTCAGCCTGGCCGAGCGGGAGCGGTACGCCCAGGCGGGGATGGTCCTGGACCGGCTGGCGGGCATGGGTACGGCCGCGGGGGTCGTGGCCGGAGACCTCAACGACGAGCCCCACGGCCGGAGTTTCCGCCGGCTGGCGGGCGCGCTCCAGGACGGCTGGGCCACCAGCCCGTGGGGCGGCGAGCACACCTCGACACCGGGCGCCCCCCGCAAGCGCATCGACGCCGTACTGGCCACCGGGGCGGTGGAGGTGCTGGGCTGCGGCGTGCCCACCGGACTCCCGGGCGTCAGCGAGGCGGACCTGCGGGCGGCGACCGACCACCTGCCGGTCCTGGCCGCCCTGCGCGTCCCCGCCGACCCCGGCGGCCCGGCCCGTACGGCCCCTGCGGCCCGTGCGGCCCGTGCGGGCCGCACGGGCTGAGCGCCGCGCCGCCGCGCTACACCACCGCGCCGCGCCCCGGGTCCTGGAAGTCGTCGTCCTCGTCGTCGCGCATCCGCATCACCAGGGTGGCGAAGCCGCCCAGGAAGCCGCCCACGCCCAGGGTGGTGATCCACCACGTCATGTCCTGCTGGAACAGGACGGTGAGCACCAGCAGCAGCGGGCCGCCCAGGACCGCCAGCCAGGCGAACCGGGAGGTGGTGTCGCCCCGGGGGAGCGGCGGGGGCTCGGGCGGTACGAAGTGGCCCTCGTCGTCCTCGTCGAGGTCGCCGTCGGACGGCTCGGCGGGCCGCCAGTCGCGCGGCCCGGAGCCCGCGGCGTACACGGTGAAGCTGCGTGCCGGCGCCTCGTCGCCGTCCGCGCCGGGAGGGCCGGGAGGGAGCGTCCCGGTGAGGGTGCCGCCGTCCGGCCCGCGCCGGCCGTCCGCGCCGTCCCCGTCCTCCGTACCGTCCCCGCCGTCTGCGTCCTCCGCGTCCTCCGCGCCGCCGGTGCGGTCGCGCGGGCCGTCCGGGGACCGGACGTCCGGCGGGACGGCGGGCTCCTCGCCGTACGCCGCCACGATCTGAGCCCAGGCGGCCTCCTCGTCCAGGGGCTCGGAACCTTCGCCGCGGTTGTGCTCACGCTCCGTCACGTGCCGTCTTCCTCGCTGTCAGGCGGGTGATGAATCCGTACGAGTCCGCGAAGATCCGCTCCGCGTCGTGGTCCAGGGTGGCCACGTGGTGGCTCCGCTCCAGCACCGTCTCCGTCACGTCGCGCGAGGAGACCCGGCTCAGGACCAGCGCCGAGTCCGAGGGCGGCACGACGTGGTCGACCCTGCTGTGCAGGAGCAGCAGCGGCTGGGTGACCTGGGGCAGTTCCCCGCGCACCACCCGCAGGAGGTGCCACAGGGAGTGGGCGGCGTGCAGCGGCACCCGGTCGTAGCCGACCTCCCGCACGCCCTCCCTGGCGATGTCGCTCGTGATGCCCCGGGCGGAGGGCAGCAGGTGGCGCAGGACCGGCAGGGCGTACCCCTGGATGCGGGGGAGCGTCATCGCCGGATTGACCGCCACGACGCCGCTGACCGCGTCGCCGTGCCGGGCGGCCAGGCGCAGCGCGAGCGCCCCGCCCATCGACAGGCCGCAGACGAAGACCTGTTCACAGCGTTCGCGCAGCAGGCGCAGCTCCAGGTCCACCGTCGCGTACCAGTCCTGCCAGCCGGTGACCGCCAGGTCCTGCCAGCGGGTGCCGTGACCGGGCAGCAGCGGCAGCGAGACGGTCAGGTCCCGCTCGGCCAGGTACTCGCCCCAGGGGCGCAGCGACTGCGGGCAGCCGGTGAAACCGTGACACAGCAGGACGCCGACCTCGCCGCCGTCGTGGCGCAGCGGTTCGGCACCGGGGAGCAGGGGCACCGTGGATCTCCGTTCGTGGACGACACCTCGCCGGCACCCTGCCGGGAGCGGGCGAAGCAGCGGGTTGGAGTGCTGCCACCCTACGCGTGCGCACGGTGACCGGGTAGGCCGGGCGGTCGCGGGGAACCGGAACGGCCAGGGCGGGTCCGCAGCGGCGAGATAAGGTCTCCCCGTCGGATACAGGAGGTTCCTCGGTTGTTGTACGGCGTCATGAAGCTCTCCGTCGGAAACGGGCTCAAGCTCGCCTTCCGCCCCTGGGTGGAGGGGCTGGAGAACGTTCCGGCCGAAGGGCCGGCCATCCTGGCGAGCAACCACCTGTCGTTCTCCGACTCCTTCTTCCTGCCCGCCGTCCTCGACCGGAAGGTCACCTTCATCGCCAAGGCCGAGTACTTCACCACCCCGGGGCTCAAGGGCCGGCTGACCGCCGCGTTCTTCAAGGGCGTCGGGCAGCTCCCGGTGGACCGCTCGGGCGTGCGCGGCGCGGGTGAGGCGGCGATCAGGAGCGGCATCCAGGTGCTGGAGCGCGGCGAGCTGTTCGGCATCTACCCCGAGGGCACCCGGTCCCCGGACGGCCGTCTCTACCGCGGCAAGCCGGGCGGCCTGGCCCGGGTGGCGCTGGCCACCGGGGCGCCGGTCATCCCGGTCGCGATGATCGACACCGAGAAGATCCAGCCGCCGGGCAAGATCGTCCCGAAGCTGATGCGGCCCGGCATCCGGATCGGCAAGCCGCTCGACTTCAGCCGCTACCGGGGCATGGAGGGGGACCGCTTCGTCCTGCGGTCGCTGACCGACGAGGTCATGTACGAGATCATGAAGCTCTCCGGCCAGGAGTACGTGGACATGTACGCGACGGCGGCGAAGCGGCAGATCGCCGAGCGCGAGAAGGCGGAGAAGGCCCGGAGGGCGGCGGCGAAGGAAGGAACCGGCGGAGCCGGCGGGAGCGGCGCCCCGGACGGGCCGGACAGAGTGGCCTGACGGCCGCACGGGGGATCGGGGGATCGGGGGAGGATGACCGCGAGAATGTCGGTCGAGCAGCCGCTGTGGAGCGCGCTGACCGCCTACCGCGTGCTCACCATGGGATACGCGCTGGCGCTGTACGTCCACGGGTACGGCGAGTACGTCCATCCGCTCGGGGCGGGCGCCTACCTGGCCGTCCTGGCGCTGTGGACGCTCGCGACCGTCCGCCGGGTGTCCTCCGCCGAGCGCTGCACGCCGGCCTTCCTGGCCGTCGACCTGTCCGTCGCCGTCACCGGCATCCTGCTGACGCCCCTGGTGGACACCCAGGCGCGCATCGACGCGGGCGGTCCCACCCTGCCGTCCATCTGGACGGCGGGCGCGGTGCTCGGCTTCGCCGTCAAGAAGGGCTGGCGCCGGGCCGCCGGCGCCTCGCTGCTGGTCGGCGCCGCCAACGTGGTCGCTACGGGCGGCTTCGCCCAGGACACCGTGCACGACGTGCTGCTGGTGTGCATCGCCAGCATCGCCATCGGCTACGTCGTCGAGGTGGCCCGCGCCAGCGAGCGCACCCTGGCGCGGGCGCTGCGGATCGAGGCCGCCACCCGCGAACGGGAACGCCTCGCCCGCGACATCCACGACAGCGTGCTCCAGGTGCTGGCGATGGTGCAGCGCCGCGGCGCGGCCATCGGCGGCGAGGCGGCCGAACTGGGGCGGCTCGCGGGGGAGCAGGAGGCGGCGCTGCGCACGCTGGTCTCCAGCGGCGTGGTGCCGGAGGTCCCCGCGCCCCGTGCCGCGGCCGACGGCACCGCCGCGGCCGCCGCCTCCGACGGGGCGCCGTCCGGGGAGACCTGCGACGTGCGCGCGCTGCTGTCCGCTTACGCCGGCACCCGGGTGTCCTTCGCGGAGCCCGGGGCTCCGGTGCCGCTGCCCGCCGCGGCGGCCGGGGAACTGGCGGCGGCGGTCGGGGCCGCCCTGGACAACGTGCGCAAGCACGCGCGGGGACCGTCGGGCGAGGAGGCCCGGGCGTGGATCCTGCTGGAGGACGAGCCGGACGCCGTGGTGGTGACCGTCCGGGACGACGGGCCCGGCATCCCGCCCGGGCGGCTGGAGGACGCGGAGGCCGAGGGACGGATGGGCGTGGCGCTGTCCATCCGCGGAAGGCTGCGGGACCTGGGCGGCAGCGCGGAGCTGGTGTCGGTGCCGGGGCAGGGAACGGAAGTCGAGCTGAGGGTGCCCAAGAATGACCAGTGAGACCAGCGGGGTCAGTGGGGCCGGCGGGGCCGGCGGAACCGGTGAGCGGGCCGTACGGGTGATGGTCGTCGACGACCACCCGATGTGGCGGGACGCGGTCGCCCGCGATCTGACCGAGGCCGGCTTCGAGGTGGTGGCCACGGCCGGGGACGGCCCCCAGGCCGTGCGCCGGGCGCGGGCCACCGCGCCGGACGTGCTGATCCTGGACCTCAACCTGCCCGGGCTGCCGGGCGTCGAGGTGTGCCGGCAGCTCGTCGGCTCCGGGACCGACCCCGCCGCGCCCCGGGTGCTGGTGCTCTCCGCCAGCGGCGAGCACGCGGACGTGCTGGAGGCGGTGAAGTCCGGGGCGACCGGCTACCTGGTGAAGTCGGCGAGCACCGGTGAACTGCTGGAGGCCGTGCGCCGTACGGCCGCCGGGGACCCGGTGTTCACCCCGGGGCTGGCCGGGCTGGTACTGGGCGAGTACCGGCGGCTGGCCGGGGCGCCCGCGCCGGGGAAGCCCGACGAGCCCGCCGCGCCGCGGCTGACCGAGCGGGAGACCGAGGTGCTGCGGCTGGTCGCCAAGGGGCTGTCGTACAAGCAGATCGCCGAGCGGCTGGTCATCTCGCACCGCACCGTGCAGAACCACGTGCAGAACACCCTCGGCAAGCTCCAGCTCCACAACCGCGTGGAGCTGGTGCGCTACGCGATCGAGCGCGGCCTGGACGACGCCTGACCCGCGCGCTCCGCCCCCGCCGCCCTTCCCCGCCCCGCCCCGCGGCACCCCGCGCCGTCCGCGTTCCGCCCGTTCCGCCGTTCCGGTTGCCGGGCCGGCCTATCCCGCCCGGGTTGGGGAGACCCGGGCGGGGTAGGCCGGAGGATGCCGGAGACCGGGAAACCAGGCGGAGAAGGGAACCTCATGCGGGTCGGAGTGCTGACCGGCGGCAGCGACTGCCCCGGGCTCAACGCGGCGCTGCGCGCGATCGTCCGCAAGGGCGTGCAGCAGTACGGCGACGACTTCGTCGGTTTCCGCGACGGCTGGCGCGGCGTCCTGCGGGACGAGACCGTGCGGCTCGACATCTCCGCGGTGCGCGGCACCCTGCCGCGCGGCGGCACCATCCTGGGCTCCTCGCGCACCAACCCCTTCCTGGAGGACGAGGGGTCCGACCGGGTCCTCGGCACCCTCGCCCGCCACCGGGTGGGCGCCCTGATCGTGCTCGGCGGGACGGCCACGCTCGGCGTCGCGGCCCGGTTCGCCGAGGAGCACGGCGTCCCCTGCGTCGGCGTCCCCAAGACCATCGACAACGACATCCCCCTGACCGACTACACCGTCGGCTTCGACACCGCCGTCGGCGTCGCCACCGAGACCATCGACCGGCTGCACACCACCGCCGAGTCCCACAAGCGGGTGCTCGTGGTGGAGGTGATGGGGCGCAGCGCCGGGTGGATCGCCCTCCACGCGGGCCTGGCGGGCGGGGCCAACTGCATCCTCATCCCCGAACAGCCCTTCAGCGTCGAGAGGGTGTGCGAGTGGGTCGAGTCCCGCTTCCGGGCCACCTACGCCCCGATCGTCGTCATCGCCGACAGCGCCCTGCCCGAGGAGGGCGAGGTCAGCCTGCACGGCGGCGCGCCGGCGGCGGCCGGTCCCCGCGCCCGGCTCTCCGGCGTGGGGGAGTGGCTGGGGCGGGAGATCGAGCGGCGCACCGGCAAGGAGGCCCGCACCACCGTGCTCGGCTACATCCAGCGCGGCGGCTCCCCCAGCCCGTTCGACCGCTGGCTGGCCACCCGTTTCGGCCTCCACGCGATCGACGCGGTGCACGAGGGCGACTGGGGCTCGATGGTCGCCCTGCAGGGCATCCGGGTCACCCGCGTGCGGCTGGCCGAGGCGACCGCCACGCTCAAGACGGTCGATCCGGCGCTGTACGAGGAGGCGAGCGTCTTCTTCGGCTGACCGCCGGCCGGGCGGCTGGCCCCTTGCGGCTCCTCCCGGGCGGCCCGGGCCGGGGCCGCCCGGAAGGCGCTCCCGGCCCGGGGCACCGGGCCGGTCCGGGACCGGGTCAGACCAGGACCGCGGCCAGCAGCTCGGCGGTGATCGCCGAGCCCTCCAGCGTCAGCACCGACTCCGGGTGGAACTGCACCCCGGCGAAGTGGGGGCCGCGCAGCGCGTGGACGTCCCCGCTGACCGGGTCGCGGCTCAGCTCCACCCCGTCCGCGGCCAGTTCCCGCGCCGCCGCCGCGTCGCAGCGCGCGGTGTAGGAGTTGTAGAAGCCGACGGTCCGCTCGGTGCCGAACAGGTCGATCCGCTCCTGCGCGCCCTGGTGCGGCCGGTCCTTGCGGACCAGTTCCAGGCCCAGCTCGGCGGCGATCAGCTCGTGCCCCAGGCAGACCCCGAGCAGCCCGTGCCGGTGCTCGCGCAGCAGCTCGGCGGCGAGGCCGCGCAGCAGCCGCATCTTGGGGTCGGCCGCGTCCCGGGGATCGCCGGGGCCGGGGCCGAGCACGACCGGGCCGGTGTGGGCGAGCGCCGCCCGCCGCAGCCCCGGCTCGTCGTACCGCCGCACCGTCACCGCCAGGCCGGTGGAGCGCAGCAGGTGCGCCAGCATCGAGGTGAAGGTGTCCTCGCCGTCCACCACCAGCACCTCGCCGCGGGCCGTGCCGCGCTCCCGGGCGGTCCGCATCCGCAGCCAGAAGGGGGCGAGGCCGGCGCGGCGCGCGTCCAGCGCGGCCCGCACCCGCGGGTCGTCCGCCAGTCCCGGCCGTACGGGGGCCTCCCGCGCCTCCCGCACCGGGCCGGGGCGCACGCCCAGCGCGGTCAGCACCCCGGCGGCCTTGGCGTGGGTCTCGGCCACCTCGCCCGCCGGGTCGGAGGCGCGCACCAGCGTGGCGCCCACCGGCACCCGCAGCCGTCCGGTCGCCGCGTCGATGTCGGCGGTGCGGATGAGGATGGGCGAGTCCAGCGTCTGCCGGCCGCCCGCGTCGAGGCCCACCAGCGCCAGCGCCCCCGCGTAGTAGCCGCGCCCGCCCCGCTCGTACCGCCTGATCACCCGGCAGGCGTTCTCCACCGGGCTGCCGGTGACGGTCGCGGCGAACATCGTCTCGCGCAGCACGTCGCGCACGTCCCACGTGCTGCGCCCGCGCAGCTCGTACTCGGTGTGCGCCAGGTGGGCCATCTCCCGCAGCCGCGGCCCGACCACCACCCCGCCCCGGTCGCCGACGGCGCACATCATCTTCAGTTCCTCGTCGACGACCATCGACAGCTCCTCGGTCTCCTTGCGGTCGCCGAGGAACGCCAGCAGGCCCTCCACCGAGGGGCCTTCGGCGGGGTAGCGGTAGGTGCCGCTGATGGGGTTCATCACCACGGTCCCGCCGCTCATCCGGACGTGGACCTCGGGGCTGGCCCCCACCAGCGTCCGGTCGCCGGTGTGGACGACGTACGTCCAGTACGCCCCGCGCTCCCCGGCCAGCAGCCGCCGGAACAGCGCCAGCGCGTCGGCGCGCCCGTAGCCCGGGATGACGCCCCGGTAGGTGCGGCGGACGACGAAGTTGGCGCCCTCGCCGGCGCCGATCTCGTCCTCGACGACGCGGCGCACGATCTCCTCGTACGCCGCGTCGGTCACGTCGAAGCCGCCGCCGTCGACCCGGACCGCGTGCCGGGGCAGCGCGGCCATCACCGCGTCCAGGGGGAGTTCACGCGTCTCGGCGGGGACGAGGACGGACAGCGGGGTGCCGTCGTCGGCCGCGTCGAAGCCGCGTTCGCGGATCTGCCGGAACGGCACCAGGGCGAGGGCGGCCGGTCTCCCGACGGGGATGTCGGCCAGCCGCTCCACCTCCGTGACCGGTCCGACGAGCACCTCCACGGTGTGCTCGTCCCGGCCGGGGGTGCGCCGCCGCAGCAGCGCGAAGGGCGGGCAGTCGTCGGCCAGCAGCCGCTCCACCAGGGCGCTCGCGGCGCTCGCGGTGTCGGCGGGGGTGCGGGGGTTCTCGGGGTTCTCCATGGCGGGTCCTTCCGTCCGCCGGGAGGGAACGACCCGCGCGCCGGATGCCGGCAGACACGACGAAGGCCGCCCCTCGGGCGGCCTTCGCGTCGGTCGTCTCAGTGCGCGCGTCGGTGGGCCGCCGGAGAAGCGGGCCACCACCAGGCCGCGGCCGTCACGGCCGCCGTGGTCGTCTGCGCGAACATGTCCCGCACCCTACCCGACCCTCCCGTCGCCGATGTCCCCCGTCTCACCCATCGGGCACGGCGGGGAGCGGAGGACCACACCCCGTAATCTTGGGTCCGTGACCGTGAACGCCAACCCCGACGCCGGTGTCCACACCTGGCGAGACCTACCCGCGGCGCAGCAGCCCGACTGGCCGGACCCCGAGGCTCTGCGCGATGTGATCGCTGAGCTCGAGTCCTATCCGCCGCTCGTCTTCGCAGGTGAGTGCGACCAGTTGCGGGAGCGCATGGCCGCCGTCGCCAAGGGCGAGGCGTTCCTGCTCCAGGGCGGCGACTGCGCCGAGGCGTTCGACGCCGTCTCCGCCGAGCAGATCAGGAACAAGCTCAAGACGCTGCTCCAGATGGGGGCCGTGCTCACCTACGCCGGGTCCGTTCCCGTGGTCAAGGTGGGCCGGATCGCCGGGCAGTACAGCAAGCCCCGTTCGAAGCCGACCGAGACCCGCGACGGGGTGACCCTGCCCTCCTACCGCGGCGACTCCGTCAACGGCTTCGAGTTCACCGCGGAGGCGCGCACCCCGGACCCGCAGCGGCTCAAGCGCATGTACCACGCCTCCGCCGCGACGCTCAACCTGGTCCGCGCCTTCACCACCGGCGGCTACGCCGACCTGCGCCAGGTGCACGCCTGGAACCAGGACTTCGTGAAGAACTCGCCCTCCGGCCAGCGCTACGAGGCCCTGGCCCGGGAGATCGACCGGGCGCTGAACTTCATGAACGCCTGCGGGGTGGACCCGGAGGAGTTCAAGACCGTCGAGTTCTACGCCTCGCACGAGGCGCTGATCCTCGACTACGAGTCCGCGCTGACCCGGGTGGACTCCCGGACGGGGCGGCTGTACGACGTCTCCGGCCACATGGTGTGGATCGGCGAGCGCACCCGGCAGCTCGACGGGGCGCACATCGAGTTCGCCTCCCGCATCCGCAACCCGATCGGGGTGAAGCTGGGCCCGGCCACCACGCCCGAGGACGCCCTGGCGCTGATCGACCGGCTGGACCCGGAGCGCGAGCCCGGACGGCTGACCTTCATCACCCGGATGGGAGCCGACAAGATCCGCGACCGGCTCCCCACCCTGGTGGAGAAGGTCACGGCCTCCGGGGCCCAGGTGGCGTGGGTGTGCGACCCGATGCACGGCAACACCTTCGAGGCGGCCAGCGGCCACAAGACGCGGCGCTTCGACGACGTGCTGGACGAGGTCAAGGGCTTCTTCGAGGTCCACAAGAGCCTGGGCACCCACCCGGGCGGCATCCACGTGGAGCTGACCGGCGACGACGTCACCGAGTGCGTGGGCGGCGGCGACGAGATCTTCGTCGACGACCTCCACCAGCGCTACGAGACCGCCTGCGACCCGCGTCTGAACCGCAGCCAGTCGCTGGACCTGGCCTTCCTCGTCGCGGAGATGTACCGCGACCAGTAGGGGGCCGGCGGACCGTGCGCCCGTGGGGCGCGGATCATGGCGATCCGCGCCCCACGGTGCTGTCGGCGGTGCTGTCGCGAGCCGGAGCGAGAAGTAAGGTAAGGTTTACCTCACCAAATCGGGGCGGGTGTCCCACCCGTGCCTGGACCGCTTCGGTGGAGGTGAACCGCGTGTACGTCTGCTCGTGCTTCGGCATCACCGAGGAGCAGGTGCGCCAACACGCGGCGGCCGGGGCCTGCACCCCGCGCCAGATAGCCTCCGTGAGCCGGGCGGGCACCGACTGCGGTTCCTGCGTCCGCCGCATCCAGGGCCTGCTGGGCCGCGGCGCGTGCCCGCGGAGCGAGGCCGCGCGACGGCCGGAGCGGGAGAGCGCCCCCGGGCGGGTGCCCGCGGCCGGGCCCGCCGTGCCCGGCGGGCCCGTACGGACCGCCGCGGCGGCCTGACGCCCCCGCTGCCCGCGCCCGTACCGCCGGCCCTGCCGTCCGGTGCGGGGCCGCCCGGCGCGGGGCGGCTCAGTCCGACTCCGGGTCCGGCTGCTCGATCTGCTGGGCGATGTACAGCGGCTCGCCGAGCTTCTCGATCAACTGGAGCTGGGTGTCGAGGTAGTCGATGTGCTCCTCCTCGTCGGCCAGGATGTCCTCGAAGATGTTGGCCGAGGTGATGTCGCCCCTGCCCCGCATCACCTCGATGCCGCGCCGCAGCCGGTCGATCGCCTCGACCTCGATCTGGCGGTCCGCCTGGAACATCTCGGTGACGGTCTGGCCCACCCGGACGTGGAAGAGCCGCTGGTAGTTGGGCAGGGCCTCCAGGAAGATGATGCGGTCGGTCAGCCGCTCGGCGTGCCGCATCTCGTCGAACGACTCCGCCCGCGTGTAGCGGGCGAGCTTCGTCCATCCGTTGCTCTCCTGCAGCTTGGCGTGCAGGAAGTACTGGTTGATCGCCGTCAGTTCCGCGGTGAGCTGTTCGTTGAGGAACTCGATGACCTCGGGGTCGCCCTGCATGCCGGCGTTCCTTCCGCGCGGGGACTCGTCGGATGGGCGCATCCTCGCACCGTCACCGCGTGCCGTCCAGTAAATGATGACTTATCCGAAAAGAAGGGAGCGCCGGAGCGCGGAACGTACCGTGAGGGTGCGGTGACCGACACGCTCCGTGTTCTGTCACCATGGAGGCATGGTTCAGCCGGAAAGCCGCGAAGGGGAGCATCGTCGCCTTCCGCCGGGGCAGCGGTTCCAGCGCGGCTGGCCGGTGACGCACTACGGCCCGGTACCCCGGTTCAGACCCGAGCGCTGGGAGTTCCGCGTCTTCGGGGCCACCGCAGACGGCGGCGAACGCCGCTGGAGTCACGAGGAGTTCTCGGCGCTGCCGTACGAGACCGTGGTCGGCGACCTGCACTGCGTCACCCGGTTCAGCATGCTGGACGTCGAATGGGGCGGGGTGAGGGCCCGTACGATCCTCGACCTGGTGCCGCCCGCGCCGGAGGCCACCCATGTGATGGTGTGGGCCGAGTACGGGTACAGCTCCAACCTGCGGCTGTCGGACTTCGCCGCCGGGCACACGATCTTCGCCACCCACCGCGGCGGCGAACCCCTCACCGCCGAGCACGGCTTCCCGGTGCGGCTGGTCGTACCCCACCTGTACGCCTGGAAGGGCCCGAAGTGGGTGCGGGGCGTGGAGTACATGACCGCCGACCGCCGGGGCTTCTGGGAGGAGCGGGGCTACCACAACATCGGCGACCCCTGGCGCGAGCAGCGCTACTCCTACCAGGAGGAGCCGGGCGACGGCCCCCAGCCGTAGCCGGCGGTCCCGCCGCCCGTGCCCGCCGCCCGTGCCCGATGCCCGGAACCGGTGCTCAGCTCCGCAGCCGCTTCAGCAGCGCCACGTCCGCGGCGTGCCCCTCCCGGCCGCCCGGCGTCTCGATGACCAGGGGCACGCCCTCGGTCGCCGGATGGCGGAACAGCTCGCGGAACGGCTCCGTCCCGATGTGCCCCGCCCCGATGTTGGCGTGCCGGTCCCGGCGGGCGCCGGCGACGTCCTGGGAGTCGTTGGCGTGGATCAGCCGCAGCCGTCCCTCGCCCGCCACCGCCGTCACCTCGTCCAGCAGCGCCTTCATGCCGCCCTCGGCGGCCGTGTCGTGCCCGGCGGCGAAGGCGTGGCAGGTGTCCAGGCAGACGCCCACCCGGGGGTGCCGGTCCAGGGCGTCGAAGTAGGGGCCGAGGTCCTCGGCCCGCGCACACAGCGAGGCGCCCTGGCCCGCGGTCGGCTCCAGCAGCAGCCAGGGGGTCGTCCCGGAGCCGTCGTCGTCCCGGTCCAGCTCCTCCAGCAGCGGCAGCATCCGCTCCCGCACCTGGGCCAGGGCCGTGGCGCGGTCGCGTCCGCCGGTGGCCGAGCCGGTGTGGACCACCACGCCCAGGGCGCCGATCCGCCGGGCGCGGCGCAGCGAGTGCCGCAGGGAGGCCACGGACAGCTCGACCGTGGCCTCGGTGTGCGAGCCGAAGTTGATCAGGTAGGGGGCGTGGACGTAGGCCGGGATGCCCTCGGCCTCGCAGGCCGCGCGGAACGCCTCGTCCTGCCGGGGGTCACCGGCCGGGGTGGCCCAGCCGCGCGGATTGGCGACGAAGACCTGGACGGTCTCCGCGCCGATCTCCCGGGCGTAGGCCAGCCCCCGGGAGGCGAGCCCGCCGGCCACGGCGACATGGCTGCCGACGGGGTTGCGGGCGCGGGGGCCGGGGAAGCGGCCGGTGCCGCGCGGGGACGGAGCGGGGGACGGGCCGGGGGACGGGGAAGGTGCTGTGCTCACACACCGAGGGTGCCAGGTGCCCGCGGGAGACGCCTCGGCGGCCCGCTCGCGGGCGGGCCGCCGGGGCGGTCGGGGGCGTCCGTCCCCGGCCGGGTCAGTAGGGGCCGTTGACGTTGTCGATCGACCCGTAGCGGTCGGCGGCGTAGTTGCAGGCCGCGACGATGTTGGCCACCGGGTCGTACAGGTCGTAGGCGGTGCCCTCGACGTGGTAGGCGTCGAAGGTGGGCTGGATCACCTGGAGCAGGCCCTTGGAGGGGACGCCGTTGCGGGCGTTGATGTCCCAGGTGTTGATGGCGCGGGGGTTGCCGCTGGACTCGCGCATGATGTTGCGGTGGATGCCCTCGTAGGTGCCGGGGATGCCCTCGCGCTTCATGATGGCCAGGGCCTCGCGGATCCAGCCGTCGAGGTTGTCGGGGTAGGAGGGGGCGGCCTGCTGCCGCTCGCGGGCGGCGGAACGGCTGGCGGCCCGCTGCTTCTCGGCCCGCTCCCGGGCGGCCCGCCGCTCGGCCTCCGCCTGCCGCCGGGCCTCCCTCTTCTCCTGGGCCATCTCCTCGGCGGCGGCCCTCCGCTCCGCCTCGATGGCGTCCTGCTGGGCCTGCTGGTAGGCGCTGGCCGACTGCTCGCGCAGGCTGCCCGCCTGGAGGGAGGCGCCGGTGTCCTGGGCGGACAGCTTCACGGGGGCGGGAGCCGGGACGCTCCGGGCCGCGGGGGCCGCCTCGTCGCCCGGGGCGAAGCCCAGGGCCAGGGTGGCGGCGCCGGTGGCCGCGGCCATGCCGATGGCCGAGAGCCTGCGGGTGCCGGCCGCGCGGACCTGGGCGTGGACCTGGGCGCGGACCTGCGTACAGACCTGCGTACGGACCTGGTCGAGAAGTCTGGCAACGGTCATGGGGAGGAGAACCTCTTCCGATCGCTTGCGTCGCGGAGCCGGATCATCCGGACCGGCCGTGGGGCCGGAGAGGGTGCGCCGGGTTCTGCTCCACGGCGCCGCGCGACCGTTGCATTGTTAGCGGGGGGAACTTATCCGGACAAAGGACGGACGTACTACCCCATCTCGTAGGATCCCCGGACCGCCTGCGGCCGAGGGGGCCGTTTCCCCTGCTCGGGGCGGCCGTACCGGGCACTACGGGGTTTCGTACGTGACGCAGGTCCTATGGGCGGTCTCACAACGGCCGCCGCCCCGGGTGACGCTCCGTGACCGGTTCAGCGCACCCAGATGGTGATCGTCGAGCCGCGTGGCGCCCGGTCGCCGCCGTTCACGGACTGGTCGAAGACCGTGCCGGTGAAGAAGACCTTGCGGACCCTCACCTCGAAGCCCGCGTTCTCGAGGGCCCGCCGGGCCTCGCCCTCCTTCATCCCCTCCACATCGGGGACCTCGACCCGCTCCGGCCCCTTGGAGACGGTGAGCCTGACGGTGTCGCCCTCGGCCGCGACCGCGCCCCGGCCGGGGGACTGCCGGGCGACCGCGCCCGCCTCCTCCCGGGAGAACACCCGCTCCGGTGCCACCTCGACCCTCAGGCCGGCCTCGGTCAGCCGCCGCCGCGCCTCGCCCTCGTTCTCGCCGACGACGTCGGGGACCTCGATCCGCGCGCCCTTGGAGACCACGATCGCCACGGCCGCGCCGGGTCGGCGCCCGGTGCCCGGACCCGGGTCCGTACGGACCACCGAGCCCCGCTCCACGTCCTCGTCGAACTCCCTGGTCACCATGCCCGGCGCCAGCCCGGCGTCCGCGAGCCGCCGCCGCGCCTCGGCCAGGGTGGCGCCCGTCACATCGGGCACCTCGACCCGCTCGGGGCCCCGGGAGACGGTGATGGTGACCGTGCCGTTGCCGCGGATGCGCTCCCCGCGGCCGGGGTCGGTGGCGATGACCCGCCCCTTCGCCACGGTCTCGCTGTAGTCCCGGGTGATCCGCCACTCCAGCCCGGCCCGCTCGACGGTCCGCTTGGCCTCGGCCTCGGTCATGGAGAGCACCCCGGGGGTCCGGGTGAACTGTCCGGAGTTGATGTACCACACGCCCAGCCCCGCCCCCAGGACCAGCAGGACGGCGGCGACCAGCGCCAGCACCGAGCGGCGCGGCCCCCGCCCGGCCCGGGGCCCGGCGGCGGGCCGGGTGCGGGCGGCCGGCGGCGCGGGCAGCACGCTGGTGCGGTCCAGGGCGTCCGCGTCCGGCGGGGCCTGCGGCGTTCCGGGCGCGCGGCGCGGGAGGACGGTGGTGGGGTCCTCGGGGCCGGCGGACCCGCCCGGGCCGGCGGCGGCCGGGGGAAGGGCGTCGAGCTGCTCGTCGGTCAGCGCCTGCCGGACCGCGCGGACCTCGGCGAGCAGCCCGACGGCGTCGGCCGGACGCCGCTCGGGCGCGCGGGCGGTGGTGCGGGCCACCAGCTCGTCGAGCGCGGCGGCCAGATGGGGCACGGCGGCGGAGGGGGCCGGGACGTCCTCGTTCAGGTGCTGGTAGATCACCTGGGCCGGAGTGCCGCCGGGGTGCGGCTTGGCGCCGGTGAGCATCTCGTAGAGCATCACGCCGCAGGCGTAGACGTCGGCCCGGGCGTCGGCGGTGCCGTGCTCGATCTGCTCGGGGGCGAGGTAGGAGACGGTGCCCAGCACCGATCCGGTGGAGGCGGAGGTCTGCTGGTCCACGGCCCGCACCAGGCCGAAGTCGGCGACCTTGACCCGCCCGTCGTCCCCGAGCAGCACGTTCTCCGGCTTCACGTCGCGGTGCACCAGGCCGGCCAGGTGGGCGGCGCCCAGCGCCGCGAGCACCGCCTCCAGGACGTCCAGGGCGGCGCGCGGCTGGAGCGCCCCGCGCTCGCGCAGGAGGTCGCGCAGCGTGCAGCCCTCGACGTACTCCATCGCGAGGTAGACGTAACCGCCGTCGAAGCCCTGGTCGAAGACCCCCACCACATTGGGGTGCGCCAGGCGCGCGGCCGACTTGGCCTCCCGGATGAACCGCTCGACGAACGAGGCGTCGGCCGCCAGGGAGGGGTGCATCACCTTCAGGGCGAGCACCCGGTCCAGCCGGGTGTCCAGGGCCCGGTAGACCGTGGCCATGCCGCCGACGGCGATCCGCGCTTCCACGCGGTACCGGCCGTCGAGCACGTGCCCGAGCAACGGGTCCTGGAGGGTCGTGTCCACGGCGCAGAGTCTACGAGCCGCCGCCCCCGGCGCCGCCCGCACCGGCCGCAGGCGCACCGGACCGCAGCCAAACGGTGACGGACCCGCGGCACCGGTGCGACAGACAGGTGCGGCGGACCGGTGCGGCGGGCGGGTGCGGCGGACCGGCACGGCGGCCCCGCAGGTCCGGCGGGGTCCTAACGGAACGCCGGCCGCTCCGGATCGAGGTCCGCCGTCCCCTCCACCGGCGAGGACGCCAGCGCGAAGTGGCGGCGCGGGATGCGGCCCGCCCGGTACGCCAGCCGCCCCGCCTCCACCGCGTGGCGCATCGCCCGGGCCATCAGCACCGGCTCCTGGGCGCGGGTGACGGCGGAGGCCAGCATCACCGCGGCGCAGCCCAGCTCCATGGCGAGCGAGACGTCCGAGGCGGTGCCCGCCCCCGCGTCGAGGATGACCGGGACGGACGCCCGCTCGGTGATGAGCTGGAAGTTGTGCGGGTTGCGGATGCCCAGGCCCGAGCCGATGGGCGAGCCCAGCGGCATGATCGCCGCGCAGCCCACGTCCTCCAGCCGCCGGGCCAGCACGGGGTCGTCGTTGGTGTACGGCAGGACGGTGAAGCCGTCGTCCACCAGCGTCTCGGCGGCCTCCAGCAGCTCCACCGGGTCGGGCAGCAGGGTGCGCTCGTCGGCGACGACCTCCAGCTTGATCCAGTCGGTGCCCAGCGCCTCCCGGGCCAGCCGGGCGGTGAGCACGGCCTCCCCGGCGGTGAAGCAGCCCGCGGTGTTGGGCAGGACGCGGATGCCGTGCCGCTGGAGGACCGACAGCACCGACCCGGAGACGGTGGGGTCCACCCGCCGCATCGCGACGGTGGTCAGTTCGGTGCCCGAGGCGAGCAGCGCCCGCTCCAGGACGTCCAGGCTGGGTGCGCCGCCCGTGCCCATGATGAGCCGGGAGGTGAAGGTGGTGCCGCCGATGGTGAACGCGTCGTCGGCCGCGGTGCCGACCGTGGTGCCGGTTGCGGTGCCGGCTGTGGTGCCGGTGGTGCCCGTGGCGTCGGACGTCATGTCAGCCTCCCTGGACCGCGGTGAGGACCTCGACGCGGTCGCCGTCGCCGAGCGGGGTCTCGGGCCACCGCCCGCGCGGCACGACGGCCTCGTTGACGGCCGCGGCGACTCCCGTGGACGCGGTGGTGAGGGTGGCCACGAGCCGGTCGAGGGTGAGGCCGGCCACGACCTCGCGGGGCTCGCCGTTGACGCGGACGGTGACGGTGCCGGCGCCAGTACCGGTGCCGGTGCCGGTGTCGTGGGTGCTCATGCGTGGCTCTCCTGGAACGTGCGGTCGAAGCGCCGGGGGGTGAACGGGCGGGCCTGTTCGGGAAGCCGGCCGGTGGTCAGGACCTCGGCCATGGCCTCGCCGGTGATCGGGGCCAGCAGCACCCCGTTGCGGTGGTGGCCGGTGGCCAGGTGCAGGCCGGGCAGGGCGGTCGGGCCGAGCAGCGGCGCGTTGTCGGGGGAGCAGGGGCGCAGTCCCGCCCGGGTCTCCACCAGCGGCAGCTCGGTGATGCCGGGCACCAGTTCGTGCGCGTCGCGCAGCAGCTCGTAGACGCCGCCCGCCGTCACGGTGGTGTCCCAGCCCTGTTCCTCGCTGGTGGCGCCGAGCACCAGCTCGCCGTCCACCCGCGGCACCAGGTAGACGTGGCCGCCGCGGACCAGGGCCCGCACGGTGCGGGAGAGGAAGGGGGCGTACACCCCGGGGACGCGCAGCCGCAGGATCTGGCCCTTGACCGGGCGCACCGGCGGCAGCACCTCCTCGGGCACGCCCGCCAGCCGGCCGCTCTCGCTGCCGGCCGCCAGCACCACCCGGTCGGCCTCCAGCACGGTGCCGTCGTCGAGGACCGCCCCCGCCGCCCGGTCGCCGGCGACCGCCAGGCGTACCGCCCGCCGCCGCACCAGGGCCACCCCGGCCCGCTCGCAGGCGGCCAGCAAGGCGGCCGTCAGCCGCCGCGGATCGGTCTGGTGGTCGCCGTCCACGCGCAGCCCGCCGCGCACCCCCGGGGCGAGCATCGGCTCCAGGCGGCGGCACTCCCGGCCGGTCAGCCACCGGGAGTCCAGCCCGCAGCGACGGTGCAGTTCGTGCAGGTCCCGCAGGTGGGCGCGGTCGTCGGAGTCCAGGGCGACGGCGAGGGTGCCGCAGGTGCGGTAGCCGATCCCCCGCCCGGTGGCCTCCTCCAGCTCGGCCGCGAAGGCCGGATAGCGGCGCGCGGAGGCGAGGTTGAGGGCGAGCAGGGCCTCCTCGCCGTAGTGCAGTTCGGTGACGGCCGCCAGCATCCCGGCCGCTACCTGGGCCGCCCCGCCGCCCGGCGACGGGTCGACGACGGCGACCTCCGCCCCCCGCTGCGCGGTCCGCCAGGCCGTGACCAGCCCGATGACGCCACCGCCGATGACCACCACACGCATGGGCACCACGCCCCTCCCTTCGCCGGTATGACCCGGATCAGGTTCGTACGGTCGGAGGCCGCGCAAGCCTCCCTCTCAGCCCGGTGCGCCGGGCTCCCGCGAGTTGTGTCCGCTGGACAGCCGCCACCCTACTGTGGGGCCCGGCGCGGCTGAAGGGCGGCCCGGCGCCGGGCTCCGCCGCCCGGCTTCCCGGTGCGCGGCTCCACGGCGCCCGCGCCGACCTCCTACAGTGATCGCGTGAGCGTGCGAACCGAGCAGAGCGGACAGCGGGTCCTGGTGGTCGGCGCCGGGATGGCCGGGGTGCAGACCGCCGTGCAGTTGCGCGAGCAGGGCTGGCCCGGGGCGATCACCCTGATCGGCGCCGAGCCCCACCGGCCGTACGACCGGCCGCCGCTGTCCAAGGCGCTGCTGCTGGGCAAGGCCACCGGCGCCGCCTTCGACGTCGACTTCGGCACGCTCGGCATCGACCTGCGCCTGGGCCACGGCGCCACCGGGCTGCGCCCCGGCGACCGCGTGGTGGACACCGACGCCGGGCCGCTGCCGTACGACCACCTGGTCCTCGCCACCGGCGCCGAGCCGGTCCGCCTGCCCGGCGCCGAGGACGTCCCCGGGGTGCACCTGCTGCGCACGCTCGACGACGCCGAACGGCTGCGGCCGGTGCTCGCCGGGCAGCGGGACGTGGTGGTCGTCGGGGCGGGCTGGATCGGCGCGGAGTTCGCCACCGCCGCCCGCGAGGCGGGCTGCCGGGTGACCGTGGTGGAGGCCGCCGGCCGGCCGCTGGCCGGGGTGCTGCCGCCGCAGGTCGCGGACCACATGCGCCGCTGGTACGCGGAGGCGGGCGCCGAGCTGCGCACCGGGCACGCCGTCACCGCCGTGCGCCCCGGCGGCGCGGACTCCTGCGCGGTGGAGCTGTCCGACGGCTCGGTGCTGACCGCCGGGGCCGTGGTGGTCGGGATCGGCGCGCGTCCGGCCACCGGCTGGCTGGCGGGCTCGGGCGTGGCGCTGGGCGGGGACGGCTCGGTGCTCGCCGACGAGTACCTGCGCGCCTCCGTCCCCGGCGTGTACGCCGTCGGCGACTGCGCCTCCTTCCCCTCGGCCCGCTACGGCCGGCGGCTGCTGGTGCACCACTGGGACAACGCGCTCCAGGGGCCGCGCACGGTCGCCTCGGTGCTGACCGTCGGCGAGGCCGAGACGCCCCCGTACGACCCGGTGCCGTACTTCTGGTCCGAGCAGTTCGGCCGCTTCGTGCAGTACGCGGGCCACCACGAGGACGCCGACGAGCTGCTGTGGCGCGGTGATCCGGCGGGCGCCGCCTGGTCGGTGTGCTGGCTGCGCGACGGTGTGCTCAACGCGCTGCTGGCCGTGGGGCGGCCGCGCGACATCGCCCAGGGGCGCAAGCTGATCGAGCAGTCCGCGGTCCTCGATCCGGTGCGGGCGGCCGACCCGGCCGTCCCCCTGAAGCGTGCCGTGCGGTAGTGACTGTCCGTGCGAGGTGGCAGGCTTGTGCCGTGACCGAGATTGACGCGAAGACCGATGCTCTCGTCCCGGCCTGGCTCACCGTTCCCGACGTCGCCGAGAGGCTCGGCGTCGAGGTGACACGCGTACGGCAGCTCATCAAGGAGGGGCAGCTCATCGCGGTGCGCCGCGGGGAGAACAAGGTGCTCCAGGTGCCCGCCGACTTCATCGGCGAGGGCCGGATCGTGAAGGGTCTGTCCGGGACCATCACCCTGCTCAAGGACGACGGCTTCAGTGACGAGGAGATGCTGGAGTGGCTGTTCACCCCTGACGACTCCCTGCCCGGCACCCCGGCGCAGGCACTGCGCGAGAATCGCGGGACCGAGGTGAAGCGCCGCGCCCAGGCGCTCGCCGTCTGACCCGCGCGGCAGGACGCGACGGGGGACGAGGCGGGAACGCGGCCCGGCCCGCGCGGCACGCGCGGCGGGAGGGCCGCGGTCCCCGGGACCGCACGACCGATCCACCGGCGTACGGGCCGCGGCACCGACCGGGCGCCGCGGCCCGTACGCCCCGTTCAGGGGGGATGACCCACATGGCAGCCGACGCACGCGAACGGCTCGGCGACGCCCGTCTGTACCTGTGCACGGACGCCCGCCGGGAGCGCGGCGACCTGCCGGAGTTCCTGGACGCGGTGCTGTCGTCCGGCGTGGACATCGTGCAGTTGCGCGACAAGTCCCTGGAGGCGGCCGAGGAGCTGGAGCACCTGGCCGTCCTCGCCGACGCCTGCCGCCGCCACGGCACGCTGCTGGCGGTCAACGACCGGGCGGACGTCGCCCACGCCGCCCGCCCGGACGTGCTGCACCTGGGGCAGGGCGACCTGCCGGTGAAGGCCGCCCGGGAGATCCTGGGCGACGACATCCTGATCGGCCGCTCCACCCACACCGAGGCCCAGGTGGACGCGGCGCTGAGCGAACCGGGCGTGGACTACTTCTGCACCGGTCCCTGCTGGCCCACCCCCACCAAGCCGGGGCGGCCCGCGCCGGGGCTGTCCCTGGTGCGGCACGCCGCGGCGCGGCGGCCGGACCGGCCCTGGTTCGCCATCGGCGGGATCGACGCGACCAACCTGGACCAGGTGCTGGAGGCGGGGGCGCGGCGGGTCGTGGTGGTCCGCGCGATCACCGAGGCGGACGACCCGGGGGCGGCCGCGGCGGAGCTCGCCGGGCGGCTGCGGGGGGCCTGAGCGGCGGCCGGGCGCGGCCGGCGTCCGACCCACCGTCCGGCCCGCTGCCCGCCCGCCGGGCGGCGCCAACTGTCCACCTGTTGGACGGCAAACGGGCCAACCGGACGAAAATCCCCGCCGTCGCCCCCGGGACGGAAGGCGCCGGTTAGCCTGCCCCTATGGCTCTCGGCACCCCATCCACCAGGACGGACCACGCACCCACCGTCCGCGAGCTGCTGGCCTCAGGCGAGCGCTCGTACTCCTTCGAGTTCTACGCGCCCAAGAGCGAGAAGGGCGAGCGGACCCTCTGGAACGCCATCCGCCGCGTCGAGGCCGTCGCCCCGACCTTCGTGTCGGTGACCTACGGCGCCGGGGGCTCCTCCCGGGAGGGCACCGTACGGGCCACCGAGCGGATCGCCACCGAGACCACCCTCACCCCGGTCGCCCACCTCACCGCGGTGAACCACTCCGTGGCCGAGCTGCGCAACGTCATCGGCCAGTACGCGGACGCCGGCATCCGCAACATGTTCGCGGTGCGCGGCGACCCGCCCGGGGACCCGACGGGCGAGTGGATACCCCACCCGCAGGGAGTGACCTACGCCGCCGAGCTGGTCCGTCTGATCAAGGAGTCGGGGGACTTCTGCGTCGGGGTGGCCGCCTTCCCCGAGATGCACCCGCGCTCCACCGACTGGGAGAGCGACATCCGGTACTTCGTGGACAAGTGCCGCGCCGGTGCCGACTACGCCATCACGCAGATGTTCTTCTACGCCGAGGACTACCTGCGCCTGCGCGACCGGGTGGCCGCCGCGGGTTGCGACACCCCGATCATCCCGGAGATCATGCCCGTCACGAACGTGCGGCAGATCGAACGGTTCGCGAAGCTCAGCAACGCGACCTTCCCCCCGGAACTGGCCGAACGCATCCTGGCGGTCGAGCACGATCCGGCCGCTGTACGCTCGTTGGGAATCGAGTACGCCACGGAACTGTGCGCGAGGCTGATGTCGGAGGACGTCCCCGGACTCCACTTCATCACCCTCAACCACTCCACGGCGACGTTGGAGATCTACGAGAATCTGGGCCTGCACCGGCGGGGCTAGAAGACGGGGTGGGGAGGACGCACATGGGGTGGACGCTCCTCTACATCGCGTTCGGTGCTGTCGCGGTGTGGCTGCTCGCCGAGGTGCTGCTGCAGTACAAGGCGCGACTGCGCTGGCGGCTGCTGGCCTTCGGCGGATTCGCCGCGGTGGTCGTCGGCGTGGTGCTGCTGTCCTCGGTGGTGGTGATCTCGCTCGGCGCGGCGGCCTTCGCGGTCGGGCAGACCTTCGTCACCCTCTCCTACCGGCGCGGGTTCACCGCCGGCTGGGCGCTGGGCGGCATGCCGGGGACGAGCCGGCGCCGCCGCGAGGTGCGGCCCATGCCGCCGGTGGAGGCCGACCCGCACCTGGAGGTCTCCGACCTGCGGGTCGACGCGCCCCAGGAGCCGCCCGCGTACCGGCCGGAGCCGCTGCCCGACGACACCGGCCAGTACGGCGTCTACGAGCGCGACACCCGGCCCGGGGAGCCGTCGCAGGACCCGCAGGACCAGTACGCCACCGCTCAGTACGCCGGCTACGACCCGGACGGGCAGGCGCCCTACGGGGAGCAGGGCGAGCGGGGCGGCCAGTACGACGGCGCGTACGGCTACGGGTACGGCGGGGAGAGCGACCCGTACGCCCCCTATGCCGGCCCGTACGCCGACGGCGCCGGCGCGTCCTCCCCGTCCTCCCCGTCCTCCGCGCCCTCCTACGACGACCGGTACGCGACCGCCGCGGACGACGCGCAGGGCGCCCAGGGCTACGCCCCCGACCCCTCCTACTCCGGCTCCTACTCCGACGGATACGGCGGCTACACCGCCGACCCGTACTCCGCCGATCCCTACTCCGGCGGGCAGCAGCCGTACGGGCAGCAGCCCCCGTCCGGCGAGGTGTGGGTGCCGCAGCAGCGCGACGCCGAGCCGCAGCCCGGGGCGTACGGCGGCTACGGGACGGACGGCGCGGACGGCTACGGCACCGGCGACGGCGGGTACGACACCTCCTCCGGCACCGGCTACTACTACGGCGAGCAGCCCCGCTACTGAGTCCCGGGGCGCCCGCGCCCGCCCGCGCCGCCCGCCGCCTACCGCGAGCCGCGCCAGTCGTCGCCCTCGACGATCAGCCCGGCGGCCAGCGCCCCCGACATCCCGGCGTGGGCCAGTCCGCCCCCGGGATGCGCGAAGCCGCCCACCCGGTACAGCCCGGCCGGCGAGGCGAGGTTGGCCGCCCGCAGGAACGCGCCGTCCGCCCCCGCCAGCACGGGGGCGGGCACGGCGCCGCCCGGCGCCCCGGTCTCCCGCTCGGTGTCGGCGGGGGTGCGGACCTCGCGCCACAGCAGCCGCCCACCCAGCCCGAGCCCGGCGGCGTCCACCGCCGCCAGCGCCTCGTCGGCGGCCCGCTCGGCCGCGCCCGGCACCGTCCAGTCCACGGCCTGTGCGTCCTCACCGGAACCACCGGGCCGGCCCGCCCCCGCGCGGTGCGGCGGCACGACCACCGACAGCACCGCCGACTCGTGCTCCCCGTCGGGCACCAGCGCCGGGTCGCCGGGCCGCAGCACGGTGACGGTGCGCGTCGTGCCGCCGGGGCCCGGGGTGTGCACCACCGTGCGGTGCGCGGTCCCCTCGGGCCGGGCGCCGCGCAGCGCGAGCAGCACGGTCAGCCGCCCCGTCGCGCGGCCCGGTCCGCCGCCGGCGCCGGACGCGGCGTCCGGGCCGTCGCACAGCCCCCGGGGATCGGTCCCGCAGACCACGGCGTCGGCCGCCACCCGCGTCCCGTCCGCCAGCTCCACCCCGGTGACCCGGCCGTCCGCCGTGGTGATCCGGGAGACGGCCGTGCCGAAGCGGAACTCCACCCTGCGCGCCCGGCAGCGCTCGTACACCGCGTCCGCCAGCGCGCGCAGCCCCCCGCGGACGTACCAGGTGCCGAAGGTCTGCTCCAGGTAGGGCAGGACGACGGCGCTCGCGGGCGCCCGGCGCGGGTCGATGCCGTAGGCGAGCGCGTAGCTCTCCAGCAGCGCCACCAGCCGCGGATCGCGCAGCTCGGTGCGGGCCACCCCGGTCAGCGTGCCGGCCCGGCGGCGCAGCAGCCCGCGCCGCCGGGCCGGGTACGGGTCGCGGCCCAGCGGCCCGCGGTCCACGGCGGCGGTCAGCGGCTCCTCCAGCAGCGGGCGGCGGGTGGCCTCCCACGCCTGGCGGGCCCGCCCCAGCAGCTCGCTCCACCGCTCGCCCGCGCCCGCGCCGAGCGCGGCGTCGAGGGCGTCGACCGTCCCGGCCCGGGAACCGCCCGGCAGGCTGACGTCCGTGCCGTCGGGGAAGACGTGCCGTACGGCCGGCTCGACCTGGACCAGTTCGACGCACTCCTCCAGCGGCTCGCGGCCGGTCTTGACGAACAGGTCGCGGTAGACGGCGGGCAGGTGGAGCAGTCCCGGGCCGGTGTCGAAGCCGAACCCCTCCCGCTCGTACCGCCCCACCGCTCCGCCGTGGGTCTTAGTCCGCTCGTACACCGTCACCCGGTGGCCCGCCACGGCCAGCCGGGCGGCGGCCGCCATCGCGCCCATACCGGCGCCGATCACCACAGTCCGTGCCATGAGCAGGGACTCTAGTCGGGTGACCGTAACGACTTCGGACGGCCGGACGCAGTAGTGAGTAGGAGTACCTGAGTAGGGTTTTGAGTAGCCGTGCGGATGGGCTTCGACCCGCACGGACGGCAGAGTCGGAGACGACGGGCAACCGAGCGCCGGACCGCCGGCACGGGGCGGCGGAACGGCGCGACGGCCGTCCGTGGGGGAACGCTCGGGGGATCACGGGGGACGGAGGCGGGCGGCACGGCGGATCAGCCGGGCCGCCCGCCTCCGCCGATCCGGCCCCGCAGCAGCGCGGACAGCGCGCCGTGCACCTCCTCCAGCGACCGCTCCGGCTGGAACACCTTCCAGTCCAGCGCCGCCACCAGCACCATCCCCACCAGGGCCGAGGCCGCCAGCGGCACGTCGACGTCCTCCTCGCCCTCCTCCGGTCCGCCGGTGTCCGCGCCGTCGCGCAGCGCCTCCTCCACCACGGCGACGATGCGCCGCCGCACGGCCGCCAGGGTGGGCTGCCAGGGGCGGTTGGTCCGCCACAGCTCGGCCACGTAGAGCTGGGCGAAGGCCGGATAGCGGTCGATGAAGCCCAGCCCGGCCCGGACCATCGCGTCCAGGACCTCTCCCCGGCCCGCGCCGCCGCGGGCCGCGTCGTCGGCGGCCTGCTGGAGCGAGGCGGTCAGCAGCTCCACGCCGTGCCGCAGCAGCGCCTCGAACAGGCCGGTCTTGCTCTCGAAGTTGTAGTAGACCGTGCCCTTGGCGACGCCGGCGCGCTCGGCGATCTCGTCCACCGTGGTGGAGGAGAAGCCCTGTTCGGCGATGAGCGTCACGGCTGCGTCGTAGAGCCTCTGCCGGGTCGCGTTCCGGCGCGTGCCGCTGTTCATGTGCCGATTTTCACAGACGTAAACGCTTCCCAGCGATCTGATTGCGGCAAGAGGGGCCCGGCCTCCGTCCTCCCGCCGCCCCTCCGTCCGGTTCCTTCCGTCCCGGCACATCGGACGAGACCCGACAGGGGTGCGTTTGCCCAGGTCAGGGCCGATTGTCAGTGTCGCGTGCGACGGTGTTCCCATCGCGACGGCACACGCGACCTGCACAGTCATGACGACGACAGGAGGTTCGCCATGAACGGGCCCCCGGAGGATGTCCATCCCGTGCTGCGCCGGGCCGCGGCCCCGCCGGCCGCACTCGACCTGCTCGCCCAGGCGCAGCACGGCCTGGACGAGGCGGCCGGGCTGGAGGATCCGAACGAGCGCTACGCCACCGCGCACCTCGCCGCCCTGCGCACCGCCGCCGCGGTGCTGGCGGTGCGCGGCCGGCCCGAGTCCACCGCCCGCGCCAGACGCCGCATACGCAGCGCGTGGGAGGTCCTGCCCGAGGTGGCGCCCGAGCTGGACGAGTGGAGCAGGCTGTTCGCCGCCGGGGCGCCGCGGCGGGCCCGCGCCGAGGCGGGCATCAAGGGCGCGGCCAGCCGCCGCGACGCCGACGAGCTGATACGCGACGCGGGGATGTTCCTGCGCCTGGTGGAGCGGATGCTCGTGCAGCAGCCCGCCCTGCCGCTCCCCAGGACCGTCCAGGACGAGCCGGCGGGACGGCCGGGACGACCGGGCGGGGAGGGCCCGCGGCTGCGCGCGGGCTAGCCGTGCCGCTCCGTGCCCGGGCCGGACGGCCGCGGGGACACGGCGACCCAATAGGCTGGGGCCACCCAGCGTCCTGAGCCGCCGAGGAGCATCCGCCATGTCCCGCCCCCACACATCCCTCCGCACCGCCGTGGTCTGGGAGGTGCTGAGGGAAGCACTCGACGACCGGGCCAAGGCCACCGGCCGGGAGACGCTCGACGTCCTCGACACCGGTGGCGGCACCGGCAACTTCGCCGTGCCCGTCGCCCGGCTGGGCCACCGCGTCACCGTGGTGGACCCGAGCCCCGACGCGCTGTTCGCGCTGGAGCGGCGCGCCACGGAGGCGGGCGTCGCCGACCGGGTACGGGGCGTGCAGGGGGACGCGCACGGGCTGTTCGACGTGGCCGAGCGCGGCGGGTACGACGCGGTGCTCTGCCACGGGGTCCTGGAGTACGTCGACGACCCGGCCGAGGGGGTGCGCAACGCGGCGGCCGCACTGCGGTCCGGCGGCGTCCTGAGCGTGCTCGCCGCGGGACTGGGAGGCGTGGTGCTCGCCCGTGCCCTGGCGGGGCGCTTCACCGAGGCCCGCCGGGCCCTCGCCGACCCCGACGGCCGCTGGGGCAGCGGCGACCCGGTGCCCCGGCGCTTCACCCCCGAGCGGCTCACCGACCTGATCACCGCGGGCGGCCTGGAGGTCGCCGCGGTCCACGGCGTGCGGGTCTTCGCCGACCTGGTGCCCGGCGCCCTGGTGGACGCCGAACCGGGAGCCACGGAGGCCCTGGCCCGGCTGGAGGAGGCGGTGGCCGAACTGCCCGCCTTCCGGTCGGTCGCGGCCCACCTCCACGTACTGGCGCGTACGCCCGCCGGTACCGCGCCGTCCGTGCGCTGAGGTGCGGTAGGCCACAGGCGACCCGAAAGGCCGCTACCCGCCGTATGATCGAAGGACACCGTCCGGCATGACGGCACGGCGGCAGGGGAATGAGAAGCCCAGCAACCGCCTCCGGCATCCCGGTCCCGGTGGCACGAACTGGCGTAGAGGGGCGGGTTTCACGGGGGCGAATCCCTGCCTATCCTTGAAGGGTCGCATCCGGTCGCCCCCGCGACCGACGAGTAGGAGGACTCCGTGCCGCTCTCTGAGCACGAGCAGCGCATGCTCGAGCAGATGGAGCGAGCGCTGTACGCCGAAGACCCCAAGTTCGCGACAGCGCTCGAGGGAAGCGAGCTGCGCACGTACACCCGGCGACGGGTCTACCAGGCGGTCGCGGGCTTTCTGGTGGGCGTCGCGCTCCTCATGGCCGGGATGGTCGCGCAGCAGGTCGTCGTCAGCGTGCTGGGTTTCCTCGTCATGCTCGGCTGCGCCGTCCTCGCGGTGACCGGCTGGCGCAAGGCCCCCAAGCCCGGCGAGCCCCCCGAGGACCGGGGCCACGGCGGACGACCACACCTCCGCAGGCAGGCCCGGCCGCGCCGTTCCATGATGAGCCGCATCGAGGAACGCTGGCAGCGCCGTCGCGACGAACAGCAGTAACGGACGAACAGCAGCACAGACAGTAGCGGCGCTCCGCCCGCACCGGTCACCACCGGCGGCGGACGATCCGCACGGTCCAGCAGCACGGCCGGTACCCGCGTGATCCGGACATCCGGGAGCGGGAGGCGGACGTGATGGGTGAGGGGCCACCGGCCGACCGGTGGCCCCTCACCCATGTCGTCACCCGGCACGTCACCCATGCCTCACCCCTGCCGCACCGTCCCTGCCGCACCGCCCTGCCGTGTCACCCGGCGTCGCGAGCCGGGCCTGTGCCGTCCCCGCACTCCGTGCGCCGCCGTCCCCTCCGCGCCCGTACCCGGCCCCCGGCGGGCCCCGGCGCCGGCGGGCGGCCGGTGCTCACGCCCGCTGCCGTGACGGCCTCAGCCGCGCGGCCGTCCGCCGCAGCGCCCCGCCCCACCGCCCGGTCACCGCGGACCGGCGCTCCGAGGCCGCCCACACCACGCGCACGGCCGACCGCGGCAGCAGCAGGGCCCGCAGCCGCGTCCCGCGCCCGGCCGCCGCGCCCAGCCCGGCCCGTACCCGCCGCACGTCCTCGGCGAGCCCGGACACCGGCCGCGGCCCGGGCGCGTACAGCACCTGCTCGACCGCCGTGGCCAGCCGGTGCGCCGACTCCGCCGCCTCGCCCTCCAGCTTCCCCAGCCGTACGACGCGCTCCGCGGCCATCCGCGGGGTGGCGGACTCCTCCGGGACGATGCCGTGGTCCCAGGCGGAGTCGATCATCTCCCGCCAGGCGGCGAGCGCACGGGCGCCGGGATCGGGCCCGTCGCGCATCCGCCCGGCCCGCACCCTGCTCCGCCACAGCGGCAGCAGCACCGGGAGCCCCGCCACCAGCAGCACCAGGGCCGCCGTCGGCAGCACCGTGCGCAGGGGGAGGCCGCCGCCGGCGGACCCGTCGTCCCCCGGAAGGGGCGACTGCCCGCACGCCTGTCCGTCCCGCGCGTCCGCGGCGCACTCCTCGGACCGCGACGGCTCCGGGCCGGGTTCCAGGACGTCGCTCGGCCGCGGTGCCGGAACGGCCGGCTGGTCCGGGGACGGCAGGTCGGGCTGGGTGTAGTCCGGGAGGTTGCCGCGGCTGGGGGTGGGCTCGAAGCGGGTCCAGCCCACGCCCTCGAAGTACAGCTCCGGCCAGGCGTGCGCGTCCTGCAGCCCCACCGTCATCCCGCCGCTGCCGTCCGAGGCGCCCGGCGTGAAGCCCACCGCGACCCGGGCCGGGATGCCCAGGGTGCGGGCCATCGCGGCCATGGAGAAGGAGAAGTGGACGCAGAAGCCCTCCCGCTCCTCCAGGAAGCGGACGATGGCCGCGCTGCCGCTGCCGGCCTTCACCTGGGTGTCGTAGCGGAAGCCGCCCTGGGAGGAGAACCAGTCCTGGAGCCGGACCGCCCGGTCGTAGTGGCTGGTGGCGCCCTCGGTGACGTCCCGGGCCGTCTCGGCCACCACGTCCGGCAGCGAGTCGGGCACCCGGGTGTACTCCTCCAGCAGCTCCGACGGCGGCTCGGGCGCGTCGGCCAGTTGCCGCGCGGTCGGCCGCACCACCAGGCTGTCCACCTCGTACCGCACGCCCCGGGTGGTCTGCCCGCGGTCGCCGACCAGCGTGCGGCCCTCCGGCTCGAAGCGCCACCGGCCGCCGATGCGCACCTCGTCGGCCGGGTACGGCATGGGCAGCCAGTTCTGGGCGTACCAGCCGGCGGCCTGGAAGGAGGTGGTGACCCGCTCGGTGCGGACGGCTCCGGACAGTCCGGGCGGCGGCGGCAGCGGTCGCGGCAGGTCGGTGATCCGCCGCTCCGAGGGCTTCCACGCGGTGCCGTCGAACTGGTCCAGCGCCACGATCCGCAGGTACATCTCCGCGGTGCTGTCGGCGTCGGTCCGGTACGTCAGCACCGTGCGGTTGTCCGGCTGGTTCAGGCTGTCCTGCAGCGCGACCAGCGGATTGACCGCCGAGACCGTGTCACCGCCGTTCGCCGTGCCCCGCCCGCCCCGGGCGGCGTCCAGCAGCCCGCCGCTCAGCGACGGCAGCACGGCGGGCGCCACCAGGGCGATGCCCAGCGCCAGCGCGCCGATCCGCCGCCCGGTGCGCACCGGGGCCACGGCCGCGCCGCCCGGCCGCGTGCCGCCCGCGCCGTCGGCGTCCGTGCCGCTGAACATCCGGCCCCAGCGCGACAGCCGGTCCCGGCCCTCCGTCAGGAGCAGCAGCAGATAGCCGGCCGCGGCGCACAGGAACCACAGCCAGCGCGCACCGCCCTGGGCCAGCCCGGCGGCCACCGAGTACAGCGCCAGCAGCGGCAGCCCGGCCGGGGCCGCGCTGCGGTACGTCACCGCCAGGACGTCCACCAGCAGGCCGACGGCGACCACGCCGCCCACCAGCAGCAGCCGGATGCCGCCGGTGACCGGCGCCGGGATCGCGAACCGGCTGACGTCCGCGGTGCCCTGCGCCAGCAGCACGCCGAAGGACTCGAAGGCGTCCGGACCCGGCACCACCCCGAGCACGGCGTCCTCGCGGACGAAGGTGAAGGTGAGCAGCAGCAGCGACACCAGCGCCTGCACCGCCACCGTCGCCGGGGCGGCGAGCGGCACCCGGCGCGCCGCCGTGCCCACCGCCGCCTGGACGCCCAGCAGCAGGGCGGCCTGCACCAGCCAGCCCGCCGGGGAGACCAGGGGCAGCAGCGCGCACGCCGCCGCCAGCGTGGCCACCCAGGAGCAGAACGCCAACCGGGCCTGTGCGCTCATCACCGTCCACCCCTCGCTCGCCGGTCCGCCGCCGTGCCGGTCACGCCGTTCTCCCTCCGGAGACGCCGCCGGTCCGGTCCGCCCGCCGCCACAGGTCGGGCAGCGCGTCGCCGGACGCGTACGGCAGCACCGTCCAGCCCGCCTCGCGCAGCGCCCGCTCCCGCTCCTCCTCGGCCTCCGCCTCCTGGAGCCCGCGCGGGACCAGGGCCACCGCGCCGCGGGCGCGCTGCCGCATCCGGCAGGCCAGCACCGCCTGCTCCTCGTCCAGCGCGCCCAGGAAGGCCACCAGCAGTCCCTCGTGCCCGCCGCCGGTGCCGCCGCGCAGCGTCCCGTACGCCCGGGACAGCCCCGGCTCGCCGGAGTGGTCCACCACCGCGAGGGTGTCCAGGATCAGCCCGGCGGTGTCCGAGGAGCCCCACTCCGGGCCGCCGCCCTCCGGGCCGGGCACCGGTACGCCGGTGTCGGTCAGCAGCCGCACCGCGTAGCCGCGCTCCAGCAGGTGCACGGCGACCGAGGCGGCCCCGGAGACCGCCCACTCGAACGCCGAGTCCGGTCCGGAGCCGGCCCAGGCCGTCCGGCGGGTGTCCAGCAGCACCGTGCAGCGGGGCTTCTGCGGCTGCTCCTCGCGGCGCACCATCAGCTCGCCGTGGCGGGCGGTGGAGCGCCAGTGCACCCGGCGCAGGTCGTCGCCGTGGCGGTAGCCGCGCGGGATCACGTCGTCCTCGCCCGCCATCGCCAGGGCGCGCTGCCGCCCCTCGGCCCAGCCGCCGGTCTCGCCGGCCAGCCGCACCGGGGCCAGCGCCTCGGTCCGCGGCACGACGGTGAGGGTGTCGTACGCGCTGAAGGAACGGGTCAGCTCCACCATGCCGAAGGGGTCCGTCAGCCGCAGTTGCAGCGGCCCCAGCGGATAGCGTCCGCGCAGGTCGGAGCGGACCCGGTAGGAGACCTCGCGGCGGCCGCCGGGCTCCACCCGGTCCAGTACGAAGCGCGGGCGCGGCCCCAGCAGGTAGGGGACCCGGTCCTGGAGCATCAGCAGACCGGTGGGCAGCCGCGAGACGTTGTCCAGCCGCAGGTGCACGCGGGCCTCGTCATGGGTGGGCACCCGGGTGGGGTACAGCCGCCGGGAGGCCGCCACCCGGTGGCGGGTGCGGTGCAGGACGACCACGCACACCAGGGGCAGCGCGGCCAGCAGCACCCCCACCCGCAGCAGGTCGCCCTGGCCCAGGACGTAGGCGCAGACCATCGCGGCCGTCCCGGCGGCCAGGAACGAGCGGCCGCGCGTGGTGAGCCCGCCGAGCGCGGCGCGCAGCGAACCGCGGTGCTCCCCGGCCCGGCCGGTGTCCCCGCCGGTGTCCCGGCCCGCGGCGCCGGGACCGCCGTCCATCAGTACCCCCGCTGGGCCGGCCGGCCGTACAGCGGGGACTGCGAGGTCGCCTCCCGGTAGTTCGCGGCGGGCACCGGGACGCGCTGCAGGATGTCGGTGACGATCTGCTCGGAGGTGCGCCCGCTGAGCTGGACCTGCGCGGTGGGCAGCAGCCGGTGCGCCAGCACCGGGAGGGCCAGGGCGCGCACGTCGTCGGGCAGGACGAACTCCCGGCCGCCCAGCGCCGCCGCCGCCTTGGCCGCCCGCAGCAGGTGCAAGGTGGCCCGCGGCGAGGCGCCCAGCCGCAGTTCGGGGTGGTTGCGGGTGCTCGCCACCAGGTCCACCACGTACCGGCGCACCGGCTCGGAGACGTGCACGCCGCGCACCGCCTCCACCAGCTTGGCGATCTCGTGCGCGTGGGCGACCGGCTGCAGGTCGTCCAGCGGGGAGACCCCGCCGTGCACGTCGAGCATCTGCAGCTCGGCCTCCGGGCTCGGATAGCCGATCGACACCCGGGCCATGAAGCGGTCGCGCTGGGCCTCGGGCAGCGGGTAGGTGCCCTCCATCTCGACCGGGTTCTGGGTGGCCACCACCATGAACGGCTCGGGCAGCTCGTAGCTGCGCCCGTCGATGGTGACCTGCCGCTCCTCCATCGACTCCAGCAGCGCCGACTGGGTCTTGGGGGAGGCGCGGTTGATCTCGTCGCCGATCACGACCTGGGCGAAGATGGCGCCCGGCTTGAACTCGAACTCCTGCCGCTGCTGGTCGTAGACGCTCACCCCGGTGATGTCGGAGGGCAGCAGGTCGGGCGTGAACTGGATCCTGCGCACCGAGCAGTCGATGGATCGGGCCAGGGCCTTGGCGAGCATGGTCTTGCCCACGCCCGGCACGTCCTCGATCAGCAGGTGCCCCTCGGCCAGCAGGACGGTCAGCGAGAGCCGTACGACCTCCGGCTTTCCTTCGATCACACTCTCCACCGACCGGCGTACCCGGTCCGCCGTGGCGGTCAGATCGCTGAGGTTCGCTCGTTCGTCATAGGTCGTCACCCGGCCCTCCTCGGCCCGTTCCACGAACCGGCCCCTTTCGTGGGCGACCGGCCCACCCCGAACAACCGGCGCCGCCTCCCGCGGGTTCCCGCGGGAGGGAGCCGTCACTCACGCATTCTTCACGTACATCCGCCTCCGCGTCACGGTTCCGGATCGATCGCGGGGTCGATCTCCCGCAGCAGGCCCGTGGTGACGTCGAAGACGAACCCCCGCACGTCGTCGGTGTGCAGCAGGAACGGGGAGGTGCGCACCCGCTCCATCGACTGCCGCACGTCCTGGTCGGTGTCCCGGAAGGCCTCGACCGCCCACGAGGGCCGCTGGCCGACCTCCGCCTCCAGCTCGTACCGGAAGTCCTCGGTCAGGTTCAGCAGACCGCAGCCGGTGTGGTGGATCAGCACGACGGAACGGGTTCCCAGGGCGCGCTGGCTGATGGTCAGCGAGCGGATGACGTCGTCGGTGACCACGCCGCCGGCGTTGCGGATGGTGTGGCAGTCGCCGAGCTGCAGGCCGAGGGCGGCGTGCAGGTCGAGCCGGGCGTCCATGCAGGCGACCACGGCGACCTTCTGCACCGGCCGGGCGTCCATCCCGGGGTCGGTGAACTCGGCGGCGTAACGCTTGTTGGCTTCGACGAGACGGTCGACGACCGACTCTTGCTGAGGAGACGCTGGCATGACTACGACCGTAACCGTCCCGTGTCCGTCCGGCTCGTCGTGAGGCTGGGCAAAGCCGGTCATCACACCGCTGGTGTGAGGTAACCCACACGTCCGGGCGGACGGGCCGACCGGGCGCTCCGTGCCGGGGACGGCGCCGGCCGGGGGCGGCCGTGACGCGCTTGACCAGTTGGTTGACCGGGGGGACGAGTGGACTAAAGTGACGCGAAGTGGGAGTCGGGACACGCTGCCGAGCTCCCCCGGAACCGACATCCCCACGTGCGCCCGTCGCGCGCGTACGGCCGCGTACGGCCCGGCCTCCTCCCGCTCCTCGGGACGGCCGGCGTCCCTTCCCCGGCGCCGGCCGCCGCAACCTTCCGTCCGAGCGGGCGGGGACCGGGCCGTACGGCCCGCGCAAGGAGAGTCCAGTGAGCACCAACGAGCGGCACGTCCCGGTCATGCTCCGGCGCTGCCTGGACCTGCTCGCCCCCGCCCTGGAGGGCCCCGGCGCCACCGTCGTGGACTGCACCGTCGGGCTCGGCGGGCACAGCGAGGCCCTGCTGTCCTCCTTCCCGCACGTCCGCCTGATCGGGCTGGACCGCGACCCGGCCGCCCTGGAGCTGGCCCGCGAGCGGCTGGCCCCCCACGGCGACCGGGTCACGCTGGTGCACGCCGTCTACGACGAGCTCCCCGAGGTGCTCGCCGGGCTCGGCACACCGCGCGTCCAGGGCGTGCTGTTCGACCTCGGCGTCTCCTCCATGCAGCTCGACGAGGCCGAACGCGGCTTCGCGTACGCCAGGGACGCGCCCCTGGACATGCGGATGGACCAGAGCAGGGGGATCAGCGCCGCCGAGGTGCTCAACACCTACCCGCCCGGGGAACTGGTGCGCATCCTGCGCACCTACGGCGAGGAGAAGCAGGCGAAGCGGATCGTCGGGGCGATCGTGCGGGAGCGCGAGAAGGAGCCCTTCACCACCAGCGCCCGGCTCGTGGAGCTGATCCGCGAGGCGCTGCCGCAGGCGGCCAAGCGGACCGGGGGCAATCCCGCCAAGCGGACCTTCCAGGCGCTGCGCATCGAGGTCAACGGCGAACTCGCCGCGCTGGAGCGGGCGTTGCCCGCCGCCGTCGCCGCGCTGGCGGTGGGCGGCCGGATCGCCGTCCTGTCGTACCACTCGCTGGAGGACCGCCTGGTCAAACAGGTCCTGGCCGCGGGGGCCACGAGCACCGCGCCGCCCGGGCTGCCGGTGGTGCCCGAGCGCTACCAGCCCCGGCTGAGGCTGCTCACCCGGGGCGCCGAGCTCCCCACCGAGGACGAGGTCGCCGAGAACCGCCGCGCCGCCCCCGCCCGGCTGCGCGGCGCCGAGCGCATCCGGGAGGAGCCCTGAAGGACACACCGAAGGTCACCGCGAGGAACGCGCCGAGGACCGGAGCGAGGACCGGAGCGAGGACCGGGACGAAGGCCGGGACGAGGACCGTGCCGAAGGGCGGGGCGGGCGCCCAGCCGACCCCGCAGCAGCGGCTGGCCCGGCTGGCGAGGCTGACGCCGTCCGGCAGCCCCCCGACGGCCGCGCGCACCCCCTTCGTGCTGCTGGTCGTGGTGCTGCTCGGCTCCGGGCTGCTGGCCCTGCTGCTGCTCAACGCGTCCGTCAACCAGGGATCCTTCGAACTCAGCGAGCTGGAGCGGCAGACCGAGGAGCTGACCGACGAGGAGCAGGCGCTCCAGCAGGAGCTGGACTCCTACTCCGCCCCCGGGACACTGGCCGAACGGGCCCGCGAGCTGGGCCTGGTGCCCGGCGGCAACCCCGTCTTCATCCTCCCGGACGGCACCGTCCGCGGCGTGCCCTCCCCGGCCCCCGGGCAGGACGGCACCGCGGGGGAGGTGGGGCCGTGAGCGAGCAGCGCCCGCGCCGCACCTCCGCCCCGCGCCCCGCCTCCCGTACCGCCCGCACCCCGGAGCGGGCCCGCGCCGCCGGCGCCCCCCGCGCGCCCCGGCCGAGGCCGCAGCAGGGGACCATCCGGCTGGGCAGCCCCCGGCCCCGGCTGCGGCTCTTCGGGATCGCGCTCACCCTGGTGATGCTGGCCTTCACCGTGCGGCTGCTGCAGGTGCAGGCCGTGGACGCGAGCACCTACGCCGACAAGGCCGACGTCAACCGCTACATCACCGTCCCCCTCGCCGCCGAGCGCGGCACCGTCACCGACCGCGCGGGCGTCCCCCTGGCCACCACGGTCGACGCGTACGACATCACCGCCGACCCGTACCTGTTCACTCCCGAGCAGGCCGAGGTCCCGGACGCTCCCGCCCAGGCGGCCGAGCTGCTGGCCCCCATCCTCGGCGTGGACGAGGAGACGCTCACCGAGCGGCTCTCCCGCGAGGAGACGCGCTACGTCGTCCTGGCCCGGCAGCAGTCCCCGCAGGCCTGGCGGCAGATCACGGACCTCAAGCGGGCGCTGGCCGAGCGGCAGGGCGAGGGCAGGGGCCACAACGTGCTGGCCGGGGTGTACTCCGAGGAGCACGCCAAGCGGGTGTACCCCAACAAGCAGCTCGCGGCCGGCGTGCTCGGCTTCGTCAACGCCGAGGGGAAGGGCGGCGGCGGTCTGGAGGCGAAGTTCGACAAGGTCCTGGCCGGCCGGGACGGCAAGATCACCTACGCCCAGTCCGGCGGCCGGCAGGTTCCCACCGCGGGCGTGCGCGAGCAGCCGGCGCAGCCCGGCTCCGACGTGGAGCTGACCCTCGACCGCGACATCCAGTGGGCCGCGCAGCGCGCCATCAGCCGGCAGGTCGAGGCGTCGCGGGCCGACCGCGGCTACGTGGTCGTCCAGGACGTCCGCACCGGCGAGATCCTCGCCATGGCCAACGCGCCCGGCTACGACCCCAACGACCTGTCGACGGCCACCGCCGCCTCCCTGGGCAACCCCGCCGTCCAGGACGCGTTCGAACCCGGCTCCACCAGCAAGGTGATGTCCATGGCCGCGGTCCTGGAGGAGGGCGTCGCCACCCCGCGGACCCATGTGGTGGTGCCCAACAGGCTGCCCCGCGCCGACCGCAGCTTCGCGGACGACGTCGACCACCCCACCTGGTACCTCACCCTCAACGGGGTGCTCGCCAAGTCCAGCAACATCGGCACGATCCTGGCCGTCGAACAGCTCGGCGACACCCAGCGGGAGGCCAACCGGGTCCTCCACTCCTACCTGCGCAAGTTCGGCATAGGACAGCGGACCGGCCTCGGCTTCCCCGGCGAGACCCCCGGCATCCTCGCCGAGCCCGGGGACTGGAACGCCTCGCAGCAGTACACCATCCCCTTCGGCCAGGGACTGTCGATCAACGCCGTCCAGGCCGCCTCGGTCTACTCCACCATCGCCAACGGCGGGGTGCGCGTCGAGCCGAGCCTGGTGCGCGGCACCACCGGCCCCGACGGACGCTGGACGCCCGCGCCGAAGCCGGAGCGGACCCGCGTCGTCAGCGAGGAGACCGCCAGGACGCTCTCCGCCATGCTGGAGTCCGTGGTGGCCGACACGGAGGGCACCGGCACCGTCGCCCGTATTCCCGGCTACCGGGTGGCGGGCAAGACCGGCACGGCCAACCGGGTGGACCCCGAGACCGGCCGCTACAACGGCTACACCTCCTCCTTCGCCGGGTTCGCCCCGGCCGACGCGCCCCGCGTCACCGTCTACTGCGCCGTCCAGAACCCCAAGAAGGGCAGCTACTTCGGCAGCGACGTGTGCGGCCCGGTGTACCAGCAGGTCATGAAGTACACGCTGAAGGCACTGCGGATTCCCCCCACCGGCGCCGAGCCCCCCCGTCTGCCCGTCACCTTCGAACCCGGAGACTGACCGGAAAGCGACTCGTGAGAACCGACACCGACCCCTCGTGGCACCGCGCCGGCACCGCCGGCGACCCCTCCGCCGCACCCGGCACCTCGCTTCGCGGCGCGCCGGGCGCGGCGGGTACGCTCACCGCCGTGCCACACGCTGATCAGACCCCATCCCTCCCCCCGGCCCCACCCCGCCCGGAGCGGGTCCGCCCCGTGCCGCTGGCGGAGCTGGCCCAGCGGCTGGGTGTCGCGCCCCCCGAGGGCGACGCGGCCGTCACCGGCATCACCCACGACTCCCGGGCGGTGCGCCCCGGCGACGTCTACGTCGCGCGCCCCGGTGCCCGCTTCCACGGCGCGGACTTCGCCGTCCAGGCCGCCCGGCTGGGCGCCGTCGCGGTGCTCACCGACCCGTCGGGCGCCGAGCGGGCCGCCGCCACCGGCCTGCCCGTGCTGACGGTCCCCGAGCCGCGCGACCGGATGGGCGACCTGGCCGCCACCATCTACGGCGACCCCGGCCGGGACCTGCTGCAGATCGGCATCACCGGCACCTCCGGCAAGACCACCACCTCCTACCTCGTCGAGGGCGGGCTGCGCGCGGCGGCCAAGGAGGGGGAGCTGACCGGGCTGATCGGCACCGTGGAGTCCCGCATCGGCGACGAACGCATCAAGTCCGAGCGGACCACCCCCGAGGCCACCGAGCTCCAGGCCCTCTTCGCCGTGATGCGCGAACGCGGCGTCCGCTCGGTCGTCATGGAGGTCTCCAGCCACGCGCTGGTGCTGGGCCGCGTGGACGGCTGCGTCTTCGACGTCGCCGTCTTCAACAACCTCAGCCCCGAGCACCTGGACTTCCACACGGACATGGAGGACTACTTCCGGGCGAAGGCGCAGCTCTTCACCAAGGCGCGCTCCCGCGCCGGGGTGGTCAACCTCGACGACGCGTACGGGCGGCGGCTGGCCGGCGGCGAGTCCGAGGTCCCGGTCACCACCTACTCGGCCGAGGGCCACCCGGACGCCGACTGGCGCGCGCAGGACGTGGAGCTCGGCCCGCTCGGCTCCACCTTCACCGTGGTCGGGCCGGCGGGCGAGACGGCACGGGCCGCCGCGCCGCTGCCCGGCCCGTTCAACGTCGCCAACGCGCTCGCGGCCATCACCGCCCTGGTGACCGCCGGCGTCGACCTGCAGACCGCGGCCGACGGCGTCGCCGCGGTGCCCGGGGTGCCCGGCCGCCTGGAGCGCGTGGAGGCGGGCCAGCCGTACCTGGCCGTCGTGGACTACGCCCACAAGCCCGACGCGGTGGACTCCGTGCTGCGCGCCCTGCGCAAGGTCACCGAGGGCCGGGTGCACGCGGTGCTCGGCTGCGGCGGCGACCGCGACCCGCACAAGCGTCCCGCCATGGGCGCGGCGCTGGCCCGGCTGGCCGACACCGCCGTCCTGACCTCCGACAACCCCCGCTCGGAGGACCCCCTGGCCATCCTCGCCGCCATGCTCGCGGGCGCCGCCGAGGTGCCCGTCCACGAGCGCGGCACGGTGCTGGTGGAGGAGGACCGGGCCGCCGCCATCGCCGCGGCCGTCGCCCGGGCCGAGCCCGGGGACACGGTCCTGGTGGCGGGCAAGGGCCACGAGCAGGGCCAGGACATCGCCGGGGTGGTCCGCCCCTTCGACGACCGCGAGGTGCTGCGCGGGGCCATCGAGCGCCGCCTGGCCGCCGAACACGACAGGACCGGGGAAACCGGGGAGACCGGGGAGAACACACCATGATCCCGTTGACCCTCGCAGAGATCGCGGACGTCGTCTCCGGCCGCATGCACGACATACCGGACGCGGAGCAGGTCGTCACCGGCCCCGTCGTCAGGGACTCCCGCGACGTGCGGCCCGGAGGGCTGTTCGTGGCGTTCCGCGGGGAGCGCGCCGACGGCCACGAATTCGCCGGACAGGCCGTGGCCGACGGCGCGGTGGCCGTCCTGGCCACCCGTCCCGTCGGCGTCCCGGCGATCGTCGTGGACGACGTCACCGCCGCCCTGGGGGCCCTCGCCCGCCACGTCGTGGGGCGGCTGGGCGCCACCGTCGTCGGCCTCACCGGCTCCGCGGGCAAGACCAGCACCAAGGACCTGCTCGCCCAGCTCCTGCAGCGGCTGGGCCCCACCGTCTGGACGCCCGGCTCCCTCAACAACGAGATCGGCCTGCCGCTCACCGCCCTGAGCGCCGAGTCCGGCACCCGCCACCTCGTCCTGGAGATGGGCGCACGTGGCGTGGGCCACATCCGCTACCTCACCGGGCTCACCCCGCCCCGCATCGGCGTGGTCCTCAACGTGGGGTCCGCGCACATCGGCGAGTTCGGCGGCCGGGAGCAGATCGCCCAGGCCAAGGGCGAGCTGGTGGAGGCCCTTCCCCCGGCCGAGGAGGGCGGCATCGCCGTCCTCAACGCCGACGACCCCCTCGTACGCGCCATGCGCGCCCGCACCGACGCCCGCATCGTGCTCTTCGGAGAGAGCGCCGATGCCCTGATCCGCGCCGAGAATGTCCGACTCACCCGGAAGGGACAGCCCGCCTTCACCCTCCACACCCCCACCGGGTGCAGCGATGTGACGATGCGCCTGTACGGTGAGCACCACGTGTCGAACGCGCTCGCCGCGGCGGCCGTCGCCCATGAGTTGGGCATGTCCGCCGACGGGATCGCCGAGGCGCTCTCCGCCGCGGACACGCTCTCCCGCTGGCGGATGGAGGTCACCGAGCGCGCCGACGGCGTGACCGTCGTCAACGACGCGTACAACGCGAACCCCGAATCCATGCGGGCCGCACTGCGCGCGCTGGTCGCGATCGCGGGCGGTGACGGCATGGGGGAGGGGCGTCGCACCTGGGCGGTGCTCGGTGAGATGGCGGAACTCGGTGAGGACTCGCTCGCCGAGCACGACGCTGTCGGACGGCTCGCCGTCCGGCTCAACGTCAGCAAGCTCGTGGCGGTGGGCGGCCGGGAGGCCGCCTGGCTCGACATGGGCGCCAAGAACGAGGGTTCGTGGGGTGAGGAGTCGGTGCACGTGTCCGACGCTCAGGCGGCAATCGACCTGTTGCGTGATGAGCTGCGGCCGGGGGATGTCGTACTGGTGAAGGCTTCCCGGTCGGCCGGCCTGGAGAAGGTGGCGCTCGCGCTGGTCGAGGGTGAGGTCGCCGCCCGATGATGAGGCAGATCCTCTTCTCAGGGGTCATCGGGCTCTTCCTGACCCTGATCGGCACTCCGCTGCTGATCAAGCTGCTGGCCCGCAAGGGCTACGGGCAGTACATCCGCGACGACGGGCCGCGGGACCACCACAGCAAGCGCGGCACCCCCACCATGGGCGGCATCGCCTTCATCCTGGCCACGCTGATCGCCTACGCGCTCACCAAGGTCATCACCGGCAACCAGCCGTCGTTCTCCGGCGTGCTGGTGCTGTTCCTGATGGCGGGCATGGGCCTGGTCGGCTTCCTCGACGACTACATCAAGATCGTCAAGCAGCGCAGCCTGGGCCTGCGCGCCAAGGCCAAGATGCTCGGCCAGCTCATCGTCGGCATCGCCTTCGCGGTGCTGTCGCTCAACTTCGCCGACGCCCGGGGCCAGACCCCGGCCTCCACCAAGCTCTCCTTCACCCAGGACTTCGGCTGGTCGATCGGCCCGGTGCTCTTCGTGATCTGGGCGCTGTTCATGATCCTGGCGATGTCCAACGGCGTGAACCTCACCGACGGCCTCGACGGTCTGGCCACCGGCGCCTCGGTGATGGTCTTCGGCGCCTACACCTTCATCGGGGTGTGGCAGCACCAGGACTCCTGCGCCATCACCGGCAGCCCGAGCTGCTTCGAGGTGCGCGACCCGCTCGACCTGGCGGTCGTCGCCTCGGCGCTGATGGGCGCCTGCTTCGGCTTCCTGTGGTGGAACACCTCGCCCGCCAAGATCTTCATGGGCGACACCGGTTCGCTGGCCCTGGGCGGCGCGCTGGCCGGTCTGGCCATCGTCTCCCGCACCGAGCTGCTGCTCGCCCTGCTCGGCGGCCTGTTCGTCATCATCACCATGTCCGTCGTCATCCAGGTCAGCTCCTTCCGGCTGACGGGCAAGCGGGTCTTCCGGATGGCGCCGCTGCAGCACCACTTCGAACTCAAGGGCTGGAGCGAAGTGCTCGTCGTGGTCCGCTTCTGGATCATCCAGGGCATGTGCACGATCGTCGGCATCGGCCTGTTCTACGCCGGTTGGGCGGCCGGGAAATGACCGCGCAGCCGTCCGCCGGCGACTTCGCCGGACGCCGGATCACCGTCGCCGGGCTGGGCGTGAGCGGCGCCAGCGCCGCCCGCGCCCTGGCCCGGCGGGGCGCGCTGGTCACGGTCGTGGACGGCGGCGACGGCGAGCGACAGCGCGCCGCGGCCGCCGAGTTGGAGCGGGACGGGATCGCCGTCCGCCTCGGCGACGGCACCACGCTGCCCGAGGGCACCGAACTGGTCGTCACCTCGCCCGGCTGGAAGCCGGACAGCCCGCTGTTCACGGCCGCCGCCGGGGCGGGCGTGGAGGTGGTCGGCGACGTCGAGATCGCCTGGCGGCTGCGGCCCGAGGGGGCGGCCCCCTGGCTGGCGGTCACCGGCACCAACGGCAAGACCACCACCGTGCGGATGCTCGCCTCCATCCTGGAGGCCGCCGGCCTGCGCACCGCCGCCGTCGGCAACATCGGCACCCCGATCGTCGACGTGGTGCTCGGCGAGGAGCGGTACGACGTGCTCGCCGTGGAACTGTCCAGCTACCAGCTCCACTGGGCCCCCTCGGTGCGGCCCCACTCGGCCGCGGTGCTCAACCTGGCCCCCGACCACCTGGACTGGCACGGCTCGATGGAGGCGTACGCCGCCGACAAGGGCCGCATCTACGAGGGCAACCGGGTCGCGTGCGTCTACAACGCCGCCGACCCCGCCACCGAGGAACTGGTCCGCCGGGCCGACGTCGTCGAGGGCTGCCGGGCCATCGGCTTCACCCTGGGCACCCCCGCCCCCTCCCAACTCGGCGTGGTGGAGGGCGTCCTGGTGGACCGGGCGTTCGTGGAGAACCGGTACAGCCACGCCCAGGAGCTGGCCGAGGTCGCCGACGTCGACCCGCCGGCCCCGCACAACATCGCCAACGCCCTGGCCGCCGCCGCCCTCGCCCGCGCCTTCGGCGTGGAGCCCAGGGCCGTACGCGACGGCCTGCGCGCCTTCCGGCCCGACCCCCACCGCATCGAGCACGTCGCCGACGTGGACGGCGTGCGCTACGTCGACGACTCCAAGGCGACCAACACCCACGCCGCCGAGGCGTCCCTGGGCGCGTACGACCCGGTGGTGTGGATCGCCGGCGGCCTCGCCAAGGGCGCGACCTTCGACGAGCTGGTGGCCAAGGCGGCGAAGCGGCTGCGCGGCGCGGTGCTGATCGGCGCCGACCGCGCCCTGATCCGCGAAGCGCTGGCGCGACACGCCCCCGATGTCCCGGTCGTCGACCTCGACCGGACCGACACTGGGGCGATGGCGGCGGCGGTCCGGGAGGCCGCGCGGCTGGCCCGCCCCGGGGACACCGTCCTCATGGCCCCGGCCTGCGCCTCGATGGACATGTTCACCAACTACCACGCGCGCGGCGAGGCCTTCGCCGCCGCGGTCCGCGACCTGGCCTCCGGCCGGTCCGCGGCGCAGGAGCGATAGCCCGCCGGTCCCCGCGCCGAGGGCCGGCCGGCGCGGGGAGACAGGAGGGGACGATGACGGCCGAGCGACCCGTACCGACCCGTGCGGAGCGCGTACGGCGCCTCCGGGACGCGTGGTACGGGCCCGTGGCGGGCGTGGTGGACCGCCTCCGCGCAGCCG
>NZ_DASQNP010000099.1:0-1800 GCF_035644915.1 Streptomyces sp. | reverse complement strand
CGGCCGGCGGGACTTCCCCTACAAGGTGAGCGAGAGCGACCCCGAGGTGCTGTACGTCGCCGCACGCACGGACGCGCACGACGTCCGCTGGTACCTGGAGCTGGAGTGGTCCAGTGGCGACCGGCACGGGACGCTCCGCATCGACGACCGCGGTGCGCCGTTCCGCACCAGCGGCGCCCGGGGGCGTCCTTCTTACGTCTATCCGCTGGGCTCGGACGGCTGGACGGAGGCCCCGGAGGAGGGGTGAGCCCGCTGCCGCCGCGACCGCCCGCGCCGGGCACCGGGATCAGGTACCGGGCGGCTCGCCGGCCCCGTCCTCCGGCACCAGGGGGAACAGCCGCACGACCGCGGCGACGGCCGCGGCGTCCGCGGGCCGCGCGGCGGGCTCCCGGTCCCGGTAGCGGTCCAGGAGGCGGCGGACCGATCCGGCGAGTTCGGCCAGTTCGGCGGGGGTGAGGTGGAGCACGGCGCTGAACGCTTCGTCCCGCTGCCACTCGACGGGCGCCTGTGCCCGGTGGGACAGCCAGCGCCGGTAACTCTCGTCCTCCAGTCCGCGCGCGAGCGCGTCGAACCCGTCCGCGTCCTCCCGGCCCTCCGGCCCGTACCGCTCCGGCCGGCCGGAGGACTCCCAGCGCAGCCGCCACGGCCGTGCCCGGCCGCCCTCGTGCGGGGCCTCCTCGATGAGGCCGTACCGGGCGAGCTGCCGCAGGTGGAACGAGCACAGCCCCGAACTGTGGCCCAGCCGCCGCGCGGCCTCGGTGGCCGTGACGGTGCCGACCTCGGCGAGCAGGTCCAGCAGGGCCACGCGCACGGGGTGGTCGGGCAGGGGAAGCGGAGCGGCCCGGCGGGGTGGAGGCGGCGGCGAACCGGTGGAGGCGTTGGGACGTTCTTCGGTATTCACTTTGCAAAGATGGTACTTTGCAAAGCATCCGGTCAAGTCGGCCGACTCGGCACGCGGGGAAGGACGGGGTGGGGCATGGCCGTACGGTTCGGTGCGCAGGGATCGGTGGACCGCCAGGTACGGGTGCAGGGGGTGCCCGCCGACTCCTACCCGCGGCTCGCACCGGAGGCCGGACGGGGCGCGGTGCGCCGCGTCACCGTCGTCGGGGAGGAGATCCTGGGCCGTCCCTGCCGGGAGGTCGCGGAGTTCGGGACGCCGGAACTGTCGCGGCTGGTCGACGACATGTTCGCCACGCTGTACGTCGCGGAGGGCGCCGGGCTCGCCGCCAACCAGGTGGATGTGGACCTGCGGCTGTTCGTGTGGGACTGCACGGACGAATGGGGCGTCCGGCACGTCGGGCACATCGCCAACCCGGTCCTGGACGAGGTGCCGGCCGCGCGGCGCAGGCTCGTCGAGGAGATGGAGGGCTGCCTGTCCGTCCCCGGGCCGTACCGGCCCGTGCCCCGCACCGACCACGCGGTCGTGCGCGGCTTCGACAAGGACGGCAGGCCGCTGGTGATCGAGGGCCGGGGCTACTTCGCCCGCTGCCTGCAGCACGAGACCGACCACCTCCACGGCCGTCTGTACCTGGACCGGCTCGCCCGGCGGGAACGGAAGGAGGTCCTGCGCGAGATGGCCGCGTCGAAGGACGAGGTCTTCGCCCGGCGCGCCGCACGGGCCGCGGAACTGGGGAAGTGACACCGCCCCGCGTCCGGTTCCGCGCCCGGTCCGGCCGCCAACCTCAGATTCCGCTCTGAACCGGCGCCTTCCGGGGTTCACCGCCGGCGTTCCGGACGACACTGCCCACAGGGGAACAGCAGGACGGACGGGGGGACTTCCATGCGCACCGCCTTCCGGCG
>NZ_DASQNP010000098.1:0-1618 GCF_035644915.1 Streptomyces sp. | reverse complement strand
TGCGGAGGATACGAGATTCGAACTCGTGAGGGGTTGCCCCCAACACGCTTTCCAAGCGTGCGCCCTAGGCCTCTAGGCGAATCCTCCGCCGCAAACAATACAAGACCCGGGGGAGTGGTCGCGAACCCGATGCCCGTGCTCCGGGGGCCTCCGGGATCCGGTAGGCTGAGCGCAGCCCCTCACGTGGCGCTATCTCGCTGAACCCCCCCAGGGCCGGAAGGCAGCAAGGGTAGGTGGGCTCTGGCGGGTGCGTGAGGGGCGCCTGCGTTGTGGGGGCACGCTTGTCGGCGCGGGCGGATATCGTCGAAGGCGTGTCGTCCCTCGCGCTGTACCGCCGCTACCGACCCGAGACCTTCGCCGAGGTCATCGGGCAGGAGCATGTCACCGACCCCCTCCAGCAGGCTCTCCGCAACAACCGGGTCAACCACGCGTACCTGTTCAGCGGGCCGCGCGGCTGCGGCAAGACGACCAGTGCGCGCATCCTCGCCCGCTGTCTGAACTGCGAGAAGGGCCCGACGCCCGAGCCGTGCGGGGAGTGCCGGTCCTGCCGGGACCTGGCCCGCAACGGGCCGGGCTCGATCGACGTCATCGAGATCGACGCCGCCTCGCACGGTGGTGTGGACGACGCCCGTGACCTGCGGGAGAAGGCGTTCTTCGGCCCCGCGTCCAGCCGTTACAAGATCTACATCATCGACGAGGCGCACATGGTCACCTCGGCGGGCTTCAACGCCCTGCTGAAGGTGGTCGAGGAGCCGCCGGAGCACCTGAAGTTCATCTTCGCGACGACCGAGCCGGAGAAGGTCATCGGCACGATCCGGTCGCGCACCCACCACTACCCGTTCCGCCTGGTGCCCCCGGGCACCCTGCGCGACTACCTGGCCGAGGTGTGCGAGCGCGAGGCGATCCCCGTGGAGGACGGGGTGCTGCCCCTGGTCGTGCGCGCCGGGGCCGGTTCCGTGCGTGACTCGATGTCCGTCATGGACCAGCTCCTGGCGGGCGCCGGCGCGGACGGCGTGACGTACGCCATGGCCACGGCGCTGCTGGGCTACACCGACGCCGCGCTCCTCGACGACGTGGTGGACGCCTTCGCGGCGGGTGACGGGGCCGCCGCCTTCGAGGTGGTCGAGCGGGTGATCGAGGGCGGGCACGACCCCCGGCGCTTCGTCGCCGACCTGCTGGAGCGGCTGCGCGACCTGGTGATCCTGTCGGCCGTCCCGGACGCGGCGGAGAAGGGCCTGATCGACGCCCCCGCCGACGTGGTGGAGCGGATGACGGCCCAGGCGTCGGTCTTCGGCCCGGCCGAGCTGAGCCGGGCGGCGGACATCGTCAACGAGGGCCTGACGGCCATGCGCGGCGCGACCTCGCCGCGGCTGCAACTGGAACTGATCTGCGCGCGGGTGCTGCTGCCCGCGGCGTACGGGGACGAGCGCTCGCTCCAGGCCCGGCTGGACCGGCTGGAGCGGGGCGCGAGCCTGGCGGGTGGCCTTGCGGGCGGTGCTCCCGCGGCCCCGCCGCCCCCGCCCGCCCCCGCCCCGGTGGCCCCGGCCGCCGCTCCGGCGCCCGCGCCCGCGCCTGCACCCGCGCCCGGCGGACCGGTGGGGCAACCGGCCCCGCAGGC
>NZ_DASQNP010000097.1:0-11326 GCF_035644915.1 Streptomyces sp. | reverse complement strand
CCCGAACATGAACCAGCGGGCCTGCCGTATCCGGCAGACCCGCTGCTTCACCGTGTCGGGACGGCGGGATTTAAACCCACGACCCCTTGACCCCCAGTCAAGTGCGCTACCAAGCTGCGCCACGTCCCGGTGCTCTCCCGGCTCGGGGTTTTCCCCCTCGCCGATCGCGCACGGAAACCATACCGCACTTCGGAGGGTGCTTGCGCACACCAGGTCGGGAGGCGGGGACCCCGGTGGCCCGGGGGACGCGGGCGGTTGGTCCGGTCAAGCCCTGCGTGACGACCCCGTCGCTCACCGTGCGGGATGCGGCGTGCCCCCGCGGGCCCGGGGGCGGCGCGCGCACGAGCCGGTCGGGGGCCGTCCCGCGCGGTCGCCCGGGAGGAGAGGGCGGGACGGAGCCCGGCCCGACGGTGCGGCTCCGGGGCGCGGGCGTGCCCTCGGGGCCGGGTTTGCCGGGGCGCTGGCGGGAAACGCGATTGCCCTGGCCGTTGGTCCCAAGGACTGGAGTCGCACGTGAGCCGTTCCCGGATTGTGATCGTCGGAGCAGGGTTCGCCGGTTACCAGACCGCCAGGACGCTGTCGCGGAAGCTCCGCGGGGCGGCCGAGATCGTCCTGGTGAACCCCAACGACTACTTCCTGTACCTGCCGCTGCTGCCGGAGGTCTCGGCGGGGATCCTGGAGCCCCGCCGGGTCTCGGTGTCGCTGGCCGGGACGCTGCCGAAGGTGCGGCTGGTGCTGGGCGAGGTACACAAGGTGGACCTCGACGGGCGGAGGATCGCCTACACCGATCCCGAGGGGCGTGAGGGGGAGCTGGGCTACGACCGGCTGGTCCTCACCGTCGGGAGCGTGAACAAGCTGCTGCCCATCCCCGGCGTGGCCGAGCACGCGCGCGGGTTCCGGGGCATGCCGGAGGCGCTGTACCTGCGTGACCACATCAGCCGGCAGATCGCGCTCGCCGCCGCCGGCGACGATCCGCACGAGTGCCAGGCGCGCTGCACCTTCGTGGTCGTCGGTGCCGGCTACACCGGTACCGAGGTGGCCGCGCACGGCAAGGTGTTCACCGACTCGCTCGCCCGCCAGCACGCCCGCAGCCCCGGCGGCATGCGGGCCGACACCCGGCCCCGCTGGATGCTGATCGACATCGCGGACCGGGTGCTGCCCGGCCTGGACGAGAAGCTGGCGCGGACCGCGCACCGGGTGCTGCGCAAGCGCGGGGTGGAGGTACGGACCAAGACCTCGGTGAAGGAGGCCACCAAGGACGGGGTGCTGCTGAGCACCGGGGAGTTCATCCCCACCCGCTCGCTGATCTGGTGCGTCGGGGTGCGGCCCGATCCGCTGGTGGAGCAGCTCGGCCTGCCGACCGAGAGGGGGCGGCTGGTGGTCGACGAGTACCTGAACGTCCCCGGCCACCCGGACGTGTTCGCCTGCGGCGACGCCGCCGCGGTGCCGGACCTGACCAATCCGGGGCAGTACACGGCGATGACCGCCCAGCACGCCCACCGGCAGGGCAAGACGGCCGCGCTCAACATCGCGGCCTCCTACGGCGTCGGCACCCGCCGCCCGTACAAGCACAGCGACCTGGGCTTCGTGGTGGACCTCGGCGGGCTCCAGGCGGCGGCCAACCCCTTCGGCGTGCCGCTGTCGGGTCCGATCGCCAGCCTCGTCACCCGCGGCTACCACCTCGCCGCGATGCCGGGGAACCGCATCCGGGTGGCCGCCGACTGGGCGCTGGACGCCGTGCTGCGGCGCCAGGCGGTGCAGCTCGGCCTGGTGCGCTCCTGGTCGGTGCCGCTGGACACCGCCTCGCCCGAGACGGCCCGCGTGCCCCGCTGAACCGGGCCCGGGACGCGGGGGCGCACAGGAGGCACACGGAGAACGCGCGGGGGCCGCACCGGGACGTCCGGTGAGACGGCCGGAAAACCTCCCTTCCGACACCACCGGGTGCCCGCGGCGGGCCGATCGTGCCCGCCGCGGGCACCCGGTGGTGCCGTAACGGCCCGATAACGGTCACAGAGCGGGCATTACTGCAGGTCATACGGGCAGGCCCGAACGGGCCTGAGAGCGCTCCACCCCTGGTATCCGCGGCCGGGGGTGCCCTGCGAAACGGGCACAAACGGTCACTATCCTTCCGGGAAAGAATCTGGTCAGACCCCTCCGCTGCCTGTACAAATCTCCCCACAGGCCCGAACGGGCACGTCCGGGTCGGTACGGGCGGGGAAATCGAGCCAGGGAGGAGCGTGGCCGTGAACGCCGAGGAGCGGCAGCGGGAGATCGTGGCCATGGCCCGCCGCGCCGGTGCGGTCGACGTCGCCGCGCTCGCCGAGAAGCTGTCCGTCGCCAAGGAGACGATCCGCCGCGACCTGCGGGTCCTGGAGGACCACGGCCTGGTGCGGCGCACCCACGGCGGCGCGTACCCGGTGGAGAGCGCGGGGTTCGAGACGACCCTCGCCTTCCGCACCACCTTGAACGTGCCCGAGAAGCGGCGGATCGCCGCAGCCGCCGCCGACCTGGTGGGCGAGGCGGAGACGCTGTTCATCGACGAGGGCTTCACCCCACAGCTCATCGCCGAGGCACTGCCGCGCGACCGGCCGCTGACCGTCGTCACCACCTCCCTGGCCACCGCCGGCGTGCTGGCGAAGCAGGAGAACTTCACCGTGCTGCTCCTGGGCGGCCGGGTGCGCGGCGGAACCCTGGCCACGGTCGACCACTGGGCGACCCGCATGCTCTCCGGATTCGTCATCGACCTGGCGTTCGTCGGAGCCAACGGCATCTCGCGCGACCACGGGCTGACCACACCCGATCCGGCGGTCGGCGAGGTGAAGGCGGCGGCCGTACGGGCCGCGCGCCGCCGGGTCTTCGTCGGGACGCACACCAAGTTCGGGGCGGTCACCTTCTGCCGCTTCGCGGAGGTCTCCGACTTCGAAACGATCATCACCAGCACCGCGCTGCCCTCCTCCGAGGCGCACCGCTACTCACTCCTGGGGCCGCACGTCGTCCGGGTGTGACCGGACCCGGCGGCGACCCCGGACCCGACAACCGATCCCAGACACACCGCACGCGAGCACGCGCCGCGGGCGGTACGGCACCGTACGCCCGCGTCCGGCCCCGCGTCGGCCACCCGACACAGCACCACACACACCAGCAAGGAGCCCGACATGCGCACACCGAGCCGACACCCGGCGCGTGCACTGATCGCCACGGCAGCGGCCGGAGCCCTCCTGGCGGCCTGCAGCGGAGCCGGAGGCACCGGTTCCTCGGGAGGGGACTCCATCAACGTCCTGATGGTGAACAACCCGCCGATGGTCGAGCTGCAGAAGCTCACCGCCGCGCACTTCACCAAGGAGACCGGGATCAAGGTCAACTTCACGGTCCTGCCCGAGAATGACGTCCGCGACAAGATCAGCCAGGACTTCTCCAACCAGGCCGGCCAGTACGACGTCGCCACCATCAGCAACTACGAGGCGCCCATCTACGCGAAGAACGGCTGGCTGCACGCCCTCGACTCCTACGTCGAGAAGGACAGGGCGTTCGACCAGGACGACGTCCTGCCGCCGATGCAGCTCTCGCTCACCGGCGAGGACGGCAAGCTCTACGGCCAGCCCTTCTACGGCGAGTCGTCCTTCCTGATGTACCGCAAGGACGTCTTCGCCCGGCACGGCCTGACCATGCCCGAGAAGCCCACCTGGCAGCAGGTCGCCGACCTCGCCGCCCGGGTGGACGCCGCCGAGAAGGACATGAAGGGCATCTGCCTGCGCGGCCTCCCCGGCTGGGGCGAGGTGATCGCCCCGCTGACCACGGTCGTCAACACCTTCGGCGGCACCTGGTTCGACCAGGACTGGAACGCGCGGCTGACCTCCCCCGAGACCAAGAAGGCCGTGAAGTTCTACGTCGACCTGGTGCGCAAGCACGGTGAGGCGGGCGCCGCCCAGGCCGGCTACGCCGAGTGCCTGAACAACATGACCCAGGGCAAGACCGCCATGTGGTACGACGCCACCGCCGGCGCCGGGTCGCTGGAGGCCGCCGGCTCCCCGGTCAAGGGGAAGATCGGCTACGTGCCGGCCCCGGTGGAGAAGACCGAGAGCTCCGGCTGGCTCTACACCTGGGCCTGGGGCATGCAGAAGGCGTCCAAGAACGCCGACAACGCCTGGAAGTTCATCTCCTGGGCCTCCAGCAAGGAGTACGAGGAGCTGGTCGGCAAGGAGATCGGCTGGGCCAACGTCCCGGCCGGGAAGCGCGCCTCCACCTACGAGCACCCGCAGTACAAGCAGGAGGCCGGGGCCTTCGCCGAGGTGACGCGGTCCGCCATCGCCGAGGCCGACCCGCGCGACCCGGGCGTCCAGAAGAGGCCCGCCCCCGGCATCCAGTTCGTCGGCATCCCCGAGTTCACCGACCTGGGCACCAAGGTCTCCCAGGAGATCAGCGCGGCCATCGCCGGACGCCAGTCCGTCGAGAAGGCCCTGGAGAAGTCGCAGCGCCTGGCCGAAGAGGTCGGCAAGGAGTACCGGGACCGATGACCGCACAGCTCGCGGCGGCGTCCTCGCCGCCCACCGCCTCCCCACCCCGGGCCGTCCCCGGCCGGCCGGCCGAGCCCGGCCGGCTGCGGGCCTGGGCCACCCGCGCCCCGCTGCTGCCCGCCCTGGTCTTCATGATCGTCGTCACCCAGCTCCCGTTCGTGGCGACGCTGGTGATCTCCTTCTTCGACTGGTACGCGCTCGACCCCGACGCCCGGGAGTTCGCGGGCCTGTCCAACTACGCCTCGGTGCTCTCCGACCCGGACCTGCGCGCCTCGGTGATCACCACGGCGCTGCTGACCGTCACCGTGGTCCTGGTCAGCCTCGTCCTCGGGCTGGCGCTGGCGCTGCTGCTGGACCGGACGTTCCGGGGGCGCGGCGTGGTGCGCACCATGCTCATCGCGCCCTTCCTGGTGGTCCCCATCGCCGCCGCGCTGCTGTGGAAGCACGCCCTGTACAACCCCGAGTACGGGCTGCTCAACGGCTCGCTGACCTGGCTGGGCTCCCTGGTGGGGGTGGACCGTCCCGCACAGCCGGACTGGATCTCCGAGATGCCGCTGGTCGCGGTGGAGGCCTCGCTGGTGTGGCAGTGGACGCCGTTCATGATGCTGATCCTGCTGGCCGGGCTGCAGAGCCGTCCGCTGGAGATGATCGAGGCCGCCCGCCTGGACGGCGCCGGCACCTGGCAGATCTTCCGCTACCTGACGCTGCCGCACCTGCGGCGCTACCTGGAGCTGGGGGCGCTGCTGGGCTCGATCTACATCGTGCAGCACTTCGACGCGGTGTTCACGCTCACCGCCGGGTCGCTGGACACCGCCAACCTGCCGTACACGATCTACCACACCTTCTACAAGGCCCACGAGTACGGCCTGGCCTCCGCCGCGGGCGTCCTCGTCGTCATCGGCTCGATCGTCATCGCCACCTTCGCCCTGCGGGTGGTCTCGTCCCTGTTCAGTGAGGAGGTGTCCCGGTCGTGACGTCCGCCGTCTCCTCCCGGACCGCCGTCCTGCCGCCGGCCGCGCGCCGCGCCCGGCGCCGGAGCGCCGCCCTCGGACTGCTGGCCTGGCTGGCCGGGATCGTCTTCTTCCTGCCGGTGGCCTGGATGGCGCTCACCTCGCTGCACTCCGAGGCCGACGCCGCCACCAACCCGCCCTCGCTCGCCGCGCCCCTCACCCTGGACGGCTACCGCGAGTTCTTCGGCGCCGCGGGCGGGGCGAGCCCCTGGCCGCCGCTGATCAACTCGGTCATGGCCTCGGTCTTCTCCACCGCCGTGGTGCTGCTGCTGGCGTTCCCGGCGGCGTACGCCCTGTCCATCCGGCCGGTGCGCAAGTGGCGGGACGTGCTGTTCTTCTTCCTGTCCACCAAGATGCTGCCGGTCGTGGCCGGGCTGCTGCCGGTGTACCTGATCGCGAAGAACACCGGCCTGCTCGACAACATCTGGCTGCTGGTCATCCTCTACACCTCGATGAACCTGCCGATCGCGGTGTGGATGATGCAGTCCTTCCTCTCCGAGGTGCCCGTCGCCCTCATCGAGGCGGCCCAGCTCGACGGGGCGCGGCTGCCCACCGTCCTGGGCCGGGTGATCGCCCCGGTCGTGGGGCCGGGCATCGCCGCGACCGCGCTGATCTGCTTCATCTTCAGCTGGAACGAGATGCTGTTCGCGCGGGTCCTCACCGGGGTGACCGCGCAGACCGCGCCCGTCTTCCTGACCGGCTTCATCACCAGCCAGGGGCTCTTCCTGGCCAAGGTGTGCGCCGCCTCGGTCGTCATCTCCCTGCCGGTGCTCGCCGCGGGGTTCGCCGCCCAGGACAAGCTGGTCCAGGGCCTGTCGCTAGGAGCCGTGAAGTGAAAGCCGCCGTCATCGAGTCCGTCGGCAAGGCAGTCGTGACCACCGTGCCGGACCCCGCGCCGGGCCCGCGCGAGGTGGTCGTCGAGGTGGCCGCCTGCGGGTTGTGCGGAACCGACCTGCACATCCTGCAGGGTGAGTTCGCGCCCTCGCTGCCCATCGTGCCGGGGCACGAGTTCGCCGGTGAGGTCGTCGGTGTCGGCAGCGAGGTCACCGAGGTCGCGGTGGGCGACCGGGTCGCGGTGGACCCCTCGCTGTACTGCCACGAGTGCCGCTACTGCCGCAGCGGCCACAACAACCTGTGCGACCGCTGGGCCGCCATCGGCGTGACCGTCGCGGGCGGCGCGGCCGAGTACGCCGTCGCCCCGGTGGCCAACTGCGTCAAGCTGCCCGAGCACGTCGACGTCCAGGACGCCGCGCTGATCGAGCCGCTGTCCTGCGCGGTGCGCGGCTACGACGTGCTGTCCGCGCGGATGGGCGCCCACATCCTGATCTACGGCTCCGGGACGATGGGCCTGATGATGCTGGAGCTGGCCAAGCGCACGGGCGCGGCGAGCGTCGACGTCGTGGACGTCAACCCCGAACGCCTGGCCACGGCCAAGCTGCTCGGCTGCTCCGGCACGGCGACCGGCGCCGACGAGTTCGACCGCCCGCAGGGCTGGGACATCGTCATCGACGCCACCGGCAACGCGGCGGCCATCCAGGACGGCCTGGGCCGCGTCGCCAAGGCCGGAACGTTCCTGCAGTTCGGTGTCTCCGACTACGCCACCAAGGCCACCATCGAGCCGTACAAGATCTACAACCAGGAGATCACCATCACCGGCTCCATGGCGGTGCTCCACAGCTACGAGCGCGCCGCGGAACTCTTCGCCACGGGGATCATCGACCCGAAGGTCTTCATCAGCGACCGGCTGCCCCTGGAGAGCTACCCGGAGGCGCTGGAGCGGTTCGCCGCGGGCGTGGGACGGAAGATCGTGGTGACCCCGTGAGGGACGGCCGCCCTCACCGGGCGTCCGCGGCCCGCCGGGAGACCGGCGGGCCGTACGGGCCGACCAACTCGCGGTGCCACCAGGCGCCCGTCTCCCGCCGCTCCCGCCGGGTGGTGAAGCGGTAGCGGTACAGCAGGGCGCGCACCCGGGCGGGCGGGGCGGCGGGGAAGGGGTTGACGCGCAGCAGGCGCAGCGTGGCCGGGTCGTTCTCCAGCAGCCTCTCCAGCAGCCGGGTGAACCAGGGGGCGGCGTAGGAGGGGGAGAGGGCGGCGAACCACATCAGCCAGTCCAGCCGCAGGTGGTACGGCGCGTACTGGCGCGGCAGGCGGCGCACGTCGCCCGGCTTCCCCCGGAACTCGTACTCCCGCCACTGCGCGTCCCCGGTGTCGCGCTCCTCGTCGGTGCCCTCGATCACCACCTCGTGGCGCAGCCGGGTCACGCTGCCGAAGGCGCCGTAGGTGTTGACCAGGTGGAGGGGGTTGAAGGAGCGGTTCATCTGCTGGCGGGGGGAGAGCAGGTTGCGCACCGGCCAGTAGCTGAGCACCACCACCAGCGCCGTGACCCCGAGGACGGCGGCGACGAACCACGGCGGCACCCGGTCGTGCGCCGGGGCGCCGGCGAGGGGCGAGCTGTCCAGGGCCGACAGGGCGAGCACGATCGTGATCCAGTTGAGCCAGGAGAAGTTGCCGGAGGCCACCAGCCACAACTGGGTGACGATCACGGCCAGCGCGGCGACGCTCGCCACCGGCTGCGGGGCGAACAGCAGGAAGGGGACGACGAGCTGGGTGACGTGGTTCGCGGCGGCCTCCACCCGGTGCACCGGCTTGGGCAGGTGGTGGAAGAACCAGCTCAGCGGCCCCGGCATCGGCTGGGTCTCGTGGTGGTAGTACAGGCAGGTCAGCTCGCGCCAGCACCGGTCGCCGCGCCACTTGATCAGGCCCGCGCCGAACTCCACCCGGAACACCAGCCACCGCATCAGCAGGAGCACCGGCATCGGCGGGGCCACCTCGGCGTTGCCCAGGAAGACCGCGAGGAAGCCCGCCTCCAGCAGCAGGGACTCCCAGCCGAAGGCGTACCAGGTCTGCCCGACGTTGACGATCGAGAGGTAGAGCGCCCACAGCAGCGCCCACATCACCATGGACACCGCCAGCGGCACCCGGTCGGCGGCCCCCAGCAGCACCGCCGCCGACAGCGCCGCGCCCAGCCAGGCCACGGCCGCGAAGAAGCGGTCGGAGTAGTGCAGGTGGAACAGGCTGGGGGAGTGGCGGAAGGGGACCCGGCGCACGAAGTCCGGCACCGGGGTCAGCCCGCGCTCGCCGATCAGCGCCCGGAACTGCAGCGCCGCCGAGACGAACGCGACGAGGTAGACGGCGGCCAGAGCGCGCTGGAGGACCAGTCGGCTCAGCCAGTACTCGGGCGCCTCGAACCACTCCATGGGGATCATGGGTACCACCCGGGACCGCCGTCATGCGGCGGCCCCGGGCGGCGCCCGCGGCCGTACGGGTGGGGGCGGGTCAGCGCTCCAGGACGAGGGCCTGGCCCTGCCCGACGCCGATGCACAGGGCGGCCAGGCCGGTGCCGGTGCCCGCGGCGGCGAGCTGGTGGGCGACCGCGCCGGCCAGCCGGGCGCCGGAGGCACCCAGCGGATGGCCGATGGCGATGGCCCCGCCGCGCGGATTGACCACCGCCGGGTCCAGCTCGGGCCACTCGGCCAGACAGCCCAGCACCTGGGCGGCGAACGCCTCGTTCAGCTCGACGACGGACAGGTCGGCGAAGGACCGGCCGGCCCGCGCCAGCGCCCTGCGGACGGCCTCCACGGGGCCCAGCCCGAACAGGTTCGGCTCGATGCCGGTGACCGCGCTCGCGCGGATGCGGGCGAGCGGTTCGCGGCCGGTGGCCCGCAGGCCCTCCTCGTCGGTGAGCAGCAGGGCGGCGGCGCCGTCGTTGAGCGGGGAGGAGTTCCCGGCCGTGACGGTGCCGTCCCCGGTGCGGAAGGCGGGCTTGAGGCGGGCCAGGGCCTCCAGGGAGGTGTTGTCGCGGATGGTCTCGTCCCGGGCCAGGTCCACGCCCTCGACGGGGACGACCTCGGCGTCGTACCGGCCGTCCTTCCAGGCGCGGGCGGCCTTCTCGTGGCTGGCCAGCGCGTAGGCGTCCTGCTGCTCGCGGGTGATGCCGTGCCGGTCGGCGATCTGCTCGGCGCCCTCGCCGAGCGAGACGGTCCACTGCGGCGGCATCTTCGGGTTGACCAGCCGCCAGCCCAGCGTGGTGGAGTAGAGCTGCTGGTGCCCGGCCGGGAACGGCCGGTCGCTCTTGGGCAGCACCCAGGGGGCGCGGGACATCGACTCCACCCCGCCGGCGACGATCACCGAGGCGTCCCCGACCGCGATGGCGCGGGCGGCGTGGACGACCGCCTCCAGCCCGGAGGCGCACAGCCGGTTGACGGTCACCCCGGGCACCGTCACCGGCAGACCGGCCAGCAGCACCGCCATCCGGGCCACGTTCCGGTTCTCCTCCCCGGCCCCGTTGGCGTTGCCGAAGACCACGTCGTCGATCCGCACCGGATCCAGCTCCGGGGCGCGGTCCACCAGCGACCGCACCACCAGCGCGGCCAGGTCGTCGGGGCGCACCCCCGCCAGCGCCCCGCCGTACTTCCCCACCGGCGTCCGCACCGCATCCACCACGTACACATCACGGAGGAGATCGTTGGCCATGACAGTGATCCTGGCAGGGCGGCCCCCCGATGGCCAGGGGTCGTCGGAGGACATGGCCAACGCCACAGCGAGGCCGCAGCAGGGCCCCGGCAAGACCCTGGCAGGGCCCCGGCGGTGCCACCGTCACCGGCCGGGCGGGCCGCCGCCGGGCCGCGCCCCGGGACCCGGCCGGAGCGCCGGCAACGTCGTTGACCAGGGCCCGGACGGCCCGTAGGTTGCCCGGGAAGCGCTTGCCGCGACGAGGGGACGGACACCCGCATGCCGCTGACCGATCTTCCGCTGGACGAACTGCGCGCCTACCGGCCCGAGGTGGACGAGCCCGGGGACTTCGACGCCTTCTGGTCCAAGACCCTCACCACGGCCCGGGCGGCGGCGTCCGGCCCGGCGCGGTACCGGCGGATCGAGGACGCGCCGCTGCACACCGTGGAGGTGTACGACGCGCGCTTCCCCGGCTGGGACGGCCAGCCCGTCGCGGCCTGGCTGATCCTGCCGCGCGGCGCGCGCGGGCCGCTGCCCGCGGTGGTCACCTACATCGGCTACAGCGGAGGACGCGGCCTGTACACCGAGCACCTGCTGTGGAGCGCGGCCGGTTACGCCACCTTCGTCGTCGACAGCCGGGGCCAGGGCCACGACACCCCCGATCCGGACCCGGCGGTCACTCCACAGTACGTCGGCGGCTTCATGACCCGCGGCCTGGACGACCCCGCCCACCACTACTACCGGCGGCTGATGACCGACTGCGTGCGCGCGGTGGACGCGGTGCGCGAGCACCCGGCGGTGGACCCGGCACGGGTGGTGGTGGCGGGCGCCAGCCAGGGCGGCGGGCTGGCGCTGGCCGTGGCCGGGCTGGCCCCCGAGGAGGTGGCGGCGGCGCTGGTGGACGTGCCGTTCCTGTGCCACTTCCGGCGCGGCGCCGAACTGGCCTCCCTCGGCCCGTACCCGGAGATCGCCCACTACCTCGGGGTGCACCAGCGCACCGACCCCGAGGCCGTCTTCGCCACCCTGAACTACTTCGACGGCCTGCACTTCGCCCGCCGCGCCACCGCCCCCGCGCTGTTCAGCGTCGGTCTGATGGACCCGGTCTGCCCGCCGTCGACGGTCTTCGCCGCCTACCACCGCTACGCCGGGGAGGACAAGGACATCCGGGTGTGGCACTTCGGCGACCACGGCGGCGGACGCGCCTCACAGCCGTACGAGCAGTTGCTGTGGCTGCGCGAGCGCGGCCTGGCGCCGGAGGCCGCCGCGTGAGCGTGCCGGAGACCGCGCCGG
>NZ_DASQNP010000096.1:0-5265 GCF_035644915.1 Streptomyces sp. | reverse complement strand
CGGGGCGGGGTGAGCGGGGCGGGCGGGACTGCGGGGTGAGCCGCGGGCGCCCGCCCGTCCCGCGTGCGCGACGGCGCCGGTCCGTGAGGGACCGGCGCCGTCCGGCGTTCGCCGCCCGCGGGCGTCAGACCAGGGGCACCTCGTACTCCGGGTGCGGCACCCGGTGCTCCCGCCCCCCGGAGAGCCGCCGGAACCGCGCGCGGACCGACGGCGACGGGTTCAGCACCTCCAGTTGCAGGCGCTGCAGTTCCGGGGAGGGTTCCAGGCCCAGTTCCTCGTCGAGGATGCGGTGCAGGTCCCGGTAGGCCTGCAGCGCCTCCGCGCGGCGGCCGGTGTGGTGGAGGGCGGAGATGAGCTGGCCGTGGAACCACTCGTTGAGCGGGTACTCGCTGACCAGCGCCCGCAGTTCGGGGATGGACTCGCGCTGCCTGCCGAGTCGGTTCTCGGCCTCGATGCGCAACTGCAGCGCCCTGATGCGCAGTTCCTCCAGGTGCACGATGCGTCCGGCCAGCACGTCGCCGGCCGGGATGTTGGACAGGGCGGGGCCCCTCCACAGGGCGAGGGCCCGGCTCAGGTGCTCGACGGCGGCCTCGGGCCTGCCGCTCTGGAGTTCGCTCTGCCCGCGCGCGATCAGACGCTCGAAAATCCTGATGTCGACCTCGTCGTCCTCCACCTGAATCACGTAACCCGGCGAGCGGGTCACCAGAAGGTCCCTCCCGGGCGGCGCCATGCCTTCCTTGGCGAACAACTTCCGGGCGTGGTAGATGTACGTCTGCAGCGTGGTGAGAGCGCTTTTCGGAGGGCGCTCCCCCCATAATTCCCTGATGAGCGAGTCCGAGGTCACTATCTCATTGGGACGGGTAAGGAGGAGCGCCAGAGTCTGACAGACTTTCGGCGTACTGGGCAGGTGCGACCTGCCGTCCTCGGCGATTATCTCAAAGGGTCCGATCAGATTGAATCGCACCTCATGCCCCCATGACGTCGCGTCGAGAACCATGAATTGCAATTACCGAACCGACGTCCACATGCTAGAGGCGCGCCGTGCGATTCCCCCCGGTCGACCCCGTGAAAATGTCAAATCTCACCGGGATCGACCGGAAAGGGAAGTTCCGCATCCTGTTCTTCCCGCGTATATGTGAGGAACGCCACGAAAACAGCTCGGACGAGTTATGGCATTCCTTTCCATCCCGGTCGCGACCGGGCCGCCCACGAGCGCGCCGGCCGGTGGGCGGACGACTGGGACTCCCACGGCGCCCGCCGCCCGGGCGTCCGCGGCGCGCCGGCCGTCCCGTCCGCCCCGGACGCTCCGTCCGTCCCGCCTGCCAGGGCCGCCGTGAGGACCAGCGCGAGGGCGGCCGTCTCCTCGGGGGTCGGAACGCCCCGCGTGATGCGCCAGACCCCGCTCACTGCGGCTGGTTCCCGTGCTTGCGGCCGGGCAGTTGCGCGTGCTTGTGCCGCAGCATCTCCAGCGCCCCGATCAGCGCGGCCCGGGTCTCCGCGGGGTCGATCACGTCGTCCACCAGGCCGCGCTCGGCGGCGTAGTAGGGGTGCATCAGCTCGGCCCGGTACTCCTTGACCAGTTGGGCGCGGGTGGCCTCGGGATCGGGGGAGGCCGCGATCTCCCTGCGGAAGATGATGTTGGCGGCGCCCTCCGCCCCCATGACGGCCACCTCGTTGGTCGGCCAGGCCAGGGAGACGTCGCAGCCGATGGAGCGGGAGTCCATCACGATGTACGCGCCGCCGTAGGCCTTGCGGAGGATGAGCTGGACGCGCGGCACGGTGGCGTTGCAGTACGCGTACAGCAGCTTGGCGCCGTGCCGGATGATCCCGCCGTGCTCCTGGTCCACGCCCGGCAGGAAGCCGGGCACGTCCACCAGCGTGACCAGGGGGATGTTGAAGGCGTCGCAGAACTGCACGAAGCGGGCGGCCTTCTCGCTGGCGTGGATGTCCAGCACCCCGGCCAGTTGCCGCGGCTGGTTGGCCACGATCCCGACCGGCTGGCCGCCCAGTCGGGCCAGGGCGCAGATGATGTTGGGCGCCCACAGTTCGCGGACCTCGAAGTACTCCCCGTCGTCGGTGATCTCCTCGATGACCGCCCGCATGTCGTAGGGCCGGTTGCCGTCGGCCGGCACCAGGTCCAGCAGGGCCTCGGTGCGCCGGTCCACGGGGTCGCGGACCGGTTCGTCGGGCGGCAGCTCGCGGTTGTTGGAGGGCAGGTACGACAGCAGGTGACGCACGTCCGCCAGGCAGGACTCCTCGTCGTCGTAGGCGAAGTCCGCGACGCCCGAGGCCGTGGCGTGCACGTCCGCGCCGCCCAGCCCCTCGTGGTCGATCCGCTCGCCGGTGACGGCCTGGACGACGTCGGGGCCGGTGATGAACATCTGCGAGGTGCCGCGGACCATGAACACGAAGTCCGTCAGGGCCGGCGAGTAGGCGGCGCCTCCCGCGCACGGTCCCATGACCACGCTGATCTGCGGGATGACGCCGGAGCCGCGGACGTTGCGCCGGAAGATGCCGCCGTATCCGGCCAGCGCGGTGACGCCCTCCTGGATGCGCGCCCCCGCTCCGTCGCACAGCCCGACGAGCGGCGCGCCGGCGGCCTCGGCCAGGTCCATGATCTTGTGGATCTTCTGGGCGTGCGCCTCGCCCAGCGCGCCGCCGAAGATGCGGAAGTCGTGGGCGTAGGCGAAGACCGTCCGGCCGTCCACGGTGCCCCAGCCGGTGACCACGCCGTCGGTGTACGGCTTCCTCCCCTCCATCCCGAAGCCGGTGGCCCGGTGCCGCCGGAACGGCTCGACCTCGGTGAACGACCCCTCGTCGAAGAGGAGGTCGAGACGTTCCCGGACGGTGAGTTTGCCCTTGGCGTGCTGGGCCTCGGTGGCCTTCGCGCCGGGCCCGTCGTGAATCCGTTGGCGCAGTTCCCTCAGCTCCGCCGCGCGCGCCCGCGCGTCGGCCGCGGCCCGGGACGCCGGGGAACGGCCCGGTCCCGGTACGTTCCCCGGGCGCCGTTCCCGCGACTCGGCACGACCGCCCGGCGGCGCTTCCTCGACGATGCTCACGTGTGCCCCTTCCATGACGAGCGACTCCCCGTCGGTGCCGGACCGCGGGGTCCGGCGGACATCTCCGAGGCTGGACAGCGGGGCTCAAAACGGACTCGAACCGCGGTTGACGCCCTCGCCGGCCGGCGTCCTCAGGCGCGGCAGACGGGCAGCCCGCCGTGGTACTCGACCATCTCCGAGAAGAGCCGCCCGACGTCCAGCGGCTGCCCCGGGGGCGCGCCGGCGGCCTCGGCGTACGCCCGGTGCAGGTTGGGGACCAGCCGCTCGGCGTCGAGCAGTCCGGCGTACGCGCCCAGGTCGGCCCCCCGCGCGGTCTCCAGCGGCGTGAGCCCGGCCGCGATCCCCCGCGCGGCCAGCTCCTGCACCCGGCGCAGGTACCCCTCGGTCACGTCCAGCAGTTCGGGGCCGCCCACCGGTCCGTGCCCGGCCACGACGGTGCGCGGGCCGAGTTCCCGCAGCCGCCGCACCGCCTCCAGGGAACCCGAGACCGACCCCATCAGGCAGAACGGCGTCGCCCCGGACATCACCAGGTCGCCGGTGAACAGGACCCGCTGCTCGGGGAGCCAGACGACGGTGTCGCCGGTGGTGTGCGCGGGCCCCAGGTGGATCAGGTCGGCGCGCACCCCGCCGATGCGCAGGGTGAGCCGGTCCCGGAAGGTGAGGGCGGGCAGCTCCACCTTCAGGTCGCCCCAGTGCACGTCGGGCCACAGGCCCGTCAGGTGAAGGCCCACCGCGTCCATCTCGGTACGGGCCCTCTCGTGGGCGACGATCACCGCGTCGTCGGCGAAGAGGTGGTTGCCGAAGGTGTGGTCGCCGTGCGAGTGGGTGTTCACCACCAGCCGCGGCGGCCCGGGGGCGATCCGGGCGACGGCCTCCTTCAGGGCGAGCGCCCGGGTCTCGGTCGCGGCGGTGTCGACGAGCGCGCACTGCCCGTCCGCGACGATGACGCCGGCGTTGTTCAGGCACCACCCCCCGTCCGGCTGCACGTAGGCGAAGACGTTCTCGGCCACCTCCTGCAGGCGGGGGATCGGCTCGACCGCGCGGCGCGCGTTCCCGTTCACTGGCACCTCCCGAGCGGCGGGTCGTGGGCGGTTCCGGGGGATTCCGGTGGACCGGTGCCACTGTGCGCGCCGCGGATCGAGCGCCGGTCGAGCCGCGGGGCGGGGGCGGGCGCGACGGGCGCGCCCTCACCGCCCCGGCTCCGGGTGCCGGGCCGGGCGCCGGGGGACGACCGCCGCCGCCAGGGTGCGGTCGAGCAGCGCGCCGGCCGCGGGGTCGCGGACGGCGCCGAAGGGCGCCGGGGCGACCGCCGCGCTCAGCGTCCACCTCCCCTCCAGCCGGTGGGTCTCGAACCGCCAGCCCCGGTCGTCGGCCGGGGTCCCGTCCGCGCGCAGCAGCCGCGTCCCGGCGGCCGGGGCGCCGGGGTCGCCGGGCACCGGGAAGCCGAAGGACCGGGGCGGCAGGCGCAGGCCGAGCCCCCGCGCCTTGCCGTAGGCCTCCTTGAGGGTCCACAGGCGGATCACGGCCGCGTTGCGCTCCTCCTCCGGCAGCCGGCCGAGCGCCGCGCGCTCGTGGCCGGTGAGCGCCTCCTCCTCCAGCCCGCTGCCGTACACCCGGCGCGCGGACGCCTCCACGTCGACACCGACGGGCCCGAGGAGGCTCAGCCCCACGGCCACCAGGTCGCCGGAGTGGCTCAGGCTGATCTCCAGGTGGCGGCAGCCGCGCAGGTACGGCCGGCCGTTCGGCTCACGGCCGAGTTCCAGCCGGGCGGGGTCGGTGCCCAGCACCACCCCCGCCGCGTGCTTGAGCAGCAGCCGGGAGGCGGCGAACCTGCGGCGCGGCCCGGGGCTGCGGTACGCGCGGTAGCGCGGGGCCTCCGACGCCAGCAGCCGGGACGGGCCGCCGTCCCCCCTGTCGTCCGCCCCGTCCGGCACCCAGTCGGAGACGTACCCGTACAGCAGGGCGTGGCCGTCGGCGGCCAGGGCCGACAGCGGCCGGTCCCACGGGCCGCGGGGGCCGCGGACGCGGGCGGGCGGGGCGCCGGCCGGGTCGTGTCGCTCCGCGGGCGGCACGGTCAGCCGCCCTCTCCGCTCCGCGCCGCCCCGCCCGGCACGGCGGGCGCCGGCGCCGGCCCGCCGGCGAGGCCGGAGCCGTACAGGTCGAGGGTGCGGCCCTGCCGGCAGCGCTCCGCGGCCTCCGCCAGCAG
>NZ_DASQNP010000095.1:0-2975 GCF_035644915.1 Streptomyces sp. | reverse complement strand
ACCTGGTCGAAGCGCTCAGCCACGCGTGGGGCGTCACCTGGACCGGGGGTGTGGAACCCGCCGGCAAGCGGGTCTGGTTCGAGCTGCGCGCGCCCGACGAGGGGACGTGAGCCGCGTGGACTTCACCGCCGTGTGCCTGGGCGCGCTGATCATGACCGTCAGCGCGGCACTGACCGGCTTCGCGCTCGCCTCCGCCCGTACCGCCGCCACCCGCAACGACGTGTGGTGCGAGGCGACCGTCGTGGAGGAGCACACCTGCCGCGAGTGGCTGCTGGGCGGCTACCGGGCCCGGAACCCCAGGCGGGCCCTGCGCTGGACGAGGGCCCAGGCCCAGCGGCTGGCCGACCGCATCGACCCGTCTCCGCACGCCCGTTGGGCCGCCCCCGGCACGGTCCACCCGTACGAGGGCGGCACCCTGGACGCCGCCGCCCTCCTGCGCTGCTGGCAGCTCGACACCACCGCCCACCGGGACGCCCTGCACGCCCTCGAAGGCGGCGGCTTCTACATCCTCACCGCGCCCGACGACGACGGCCTGCGGTACCGGATATCCGCCCGTTCCCTGAGCGCGGGAACGAGGTGGTGACCGGTCCGGACCTGGGGCCGGAGCGGTGAGCCGGATTCTTCAAAGCGGTTGCGTCCGCCGCCTTCCGCCACCAGGGTGGTGGCGGTGATCAAGTCGGGGACACCGGCAGGTGCCCGTGGCCGCTCACCGGCGGCTGCGCGACGACGGCCACCGCCACCCGCCCGATCCATGAGGAGAACCTGCATGCAGCGCCCCGGCCGGCCGTCGGTCCAGGAGTTCCCCGTCGCGGACGGAGGAGCCGGGCCGTACGGCATCACGGCCGGTGCCGACGGCGCGCTGTGGATCACCCTGGTCCACAGCGGCGAGATCGCGCGGCTCACCCCCGGCGGCGAGCTGACCACGTACCCCCTGGGGTCCCCGGCGGGCGGACCCATGGTCATCACGGCCGGGCCGGACGGGGCGCTGTGGTTCACCCTCAACCGGGCGGACGCCATTGGCCGGATCACCGTCCACGGCGAGGTCGGGACGTTCCCCCTCGCTTCCGGCTGCGGCCCCTACGGCATCGCCGCGGGGCCGGACGGGGCGCTGTGGTTCACCGAGATGCACACCGACCGGATCGGCCGGATCACGGTCGACGGCGAGGTCACGCGGTTCCCCCTGCCCGTGGAGAAGGCGTTCCCCTCGGCGATCACGGCGGGGCCGGACGGGGCGCTGTGGTTCACCCTCAACCAGGCGGACGCGATCGGCCGGATCGGCCTCGACGGCGAGGTCGTCCTCCACGGGCTCCCCACGGCCGGGGCCGCTCCGGTGGGCATCGCCGCCGGCGCCGACGCCCTGTGGTTCACCGAGATCGGGGCGGGCCGGATCGGCAGGATCTCCACCGACGGCGAGGTGCGGGAGTTCCCGCTCCCGGACCCCGCGGCCAGACCGCACGCCGTCGCCGTGACACCCGCCGGGGACTGCTGGTTCACCGCGTGGGGGACCGGCCGGATCGGACGCGTCACCGCGGCGGGCGAGACCGCCGAGTACGACCTGCCGACGCCGTCGTCGGAACCGCACGGCATCGCCGTGGGCCCGGACGGCGCCCTCTGGACGGCGCTCGAAACGGGAGGCGTCGCCCGCGTGGTCCCGTGACGCCGGGGATGCCGCACCGCGTCCGGCGCCGGGCCGTCACCGCTGGTCGGTGGGCGTTCGCGGGCGTCGGGTGGTGACGGCGACGGCGCGCTCAGCCGACAGGAGGGAGCTGCCGGGCGAAGCGGCGAACGGCATCGGTGAAGGCGTCCGGGGCGTCGAAGTTCATGAGATGGCCGGCCCGCGGGACCAACTCGACGCGGGCGTGGGGGTGTGCGCGGGCGAAGTCCGCCTCGCCGGACCGGAAGACGGCGTCCTTCTCGCCGTTCAGGATCAGTACCGGAGCCTTCACGAAACGCATCGCGCTCGCGTCGAAGCGTCCCAGTACCTCGTTCCAGGCTGTTGGCAGGGTGTGGAAGGCGTAGCCGGAACGGATGGTCGCCTCCACCACCTCCGGCGGGTAGAGCCGTCGCAGCAGCCAGTCGTTCCACCGGGTCAGCCGGTCCGCCGGTATGCGGGGGACCAGCCCGGCGACCAACCGGTACGGCGCCGTCCGGAGGCCGCGGGTGGAGGCGCTGGCTCCAGCGAGGACCAGACCGCGCAGGTGCTCCGGGCGGCGCCGCGCGAATTCCAGCGCGGCATATCCCCCGAGCGAGTGGCCGACGACCAGGGCCGGTCCACGGCCGAGTGAGTCCACCGCGGAAGCGATGACCTCGGTCGCACTGTTCAGGCTCCAGGGTTGGGCCGAGCGCTCCCCGTGGCCGGGCAGGTCGACGGCGAGGACCGGGAACTCGTCCCGGAGCGCGGCGAGTTGCACGCTCCACTGCCCCGCGCTGAAGCGCGTCCCGTGGACGAAGACGATGGGCACCGCATCCACTGCCGTCATCAGCTCCCCCCGAGCGACACCGTCCCGGAGCCGACCCTATCGGTGCGGTTCCTCTCACGATCAGGGAGATGCCGGAAGGCGCTCAATGGCCGGAGGGAGCGCGTTCCGGTTCGGTCGCCGGTCCCGCCCGGGGCCCCCGGAACGGGGCGGCCACCGTGCCTCGCGGCGGTGCCCGCCCCGCGGTGGTCGGAACACCTGTCAGAACACCTGGAGCCCGATCCGGCCGAGGACGACGAAGGTGTGCTCGCCGTAGACGAGGAAGACCGCGGCGACGGCGAGGAGCAGGGCGCCGAGGGCCAGGCGCCGGACGAGGCGGGCGTTCATGCGGGGTGCCTCTCTGCCAGGGGCTCGGGGCGTGTCGCGCTCCCGACGGTCAGGACGGTGTCGCAGCGGTCGCGGACCGTGTCGTCGTGGGTGGCGATGACGACGGCGCAGCCCTCCTCGCTCATGGTGCGGAGGACGTCGACGACCAGGGTGGTGTTGTCGTGGTCGAGG